>NZ_BAAAQD010000011.1:0-416929 GCF_039531485.1 Dactylosporangium maewongense
CGACTGACCGTCATCACCACCGAGGGAACCCAACCCGACACCGACACCACCCAACTCGCCGCCGCCTAACATCAACCACAACGGATCAGCGCTGACCGCCTCCTACACCACCAGCGCGGACGTGACCCGTCTCGGTCGCTGCGGTCTTCTTGGTCGCACCGTTCCGATGGTCGATGTGGCGGGATTGTTGGGTGCGGTAATCCGGTAATCCGCTGGCCAAGAGAACCGCAGCCGGCGTGTCACTCGACCGGCCCCACGCCGAGACCAACACGGCACTCGACGCAAACCACGCACACACCCGTCCGCCCACTGGATTGTTGGGTTGGGTAATCCGGTAATCCGGTAATCCGGTGGTGCGGAGCGGTTGCCGGGTGGGAGCGTGGTGGGGGCGTCGGTCAGGCCGGCCGTGTCGGTGTCGACGTTGGACTGCGTGACCGCCTTCACCCCTCAGGACCCGGTCCTGCATCTGTTGCGCCGCGCCACGTTCGGGCCGACTCCCGCGAGCGAGGCCGAGCTGCGCAAGCTCGGTGCCGTCGCGTGGCTGGACCGGCAGCTCGCCCCGGCGACCATCGACGACGCCGCGTGCGCGAAGCTGCTCACGCGGTACCCGATGGCCAACCTCGACATCGCCGGGGTGCGGGCCAAGGTGAAGGCCGGCGCCATGAAGTCCGGGGGCTGGGACGCCATGCAGCAGCTCGGCTCCGCCGCCGTCGCGCGCGCCGCATGGAGCAACCGGCAGCTGCTCGAGGTCATGGTCGACATGTGGTCCAACCACCTCAACGTCACCTGCCCGTCCAGCGACGTCTGGGACAGCCGCGGCGCCTACGACTCCCTGATCCGCAGGCACGCCCTGGGGACGTTCGCCGACCTGCTGAAGGCGTCCGCGACGTCACCGGCGATGCTGTCGTACCTCGACAACCGCAGCTCCACGAAGGCGAAACCCAACGAGAACTACGCCCGCGAGCTCATGGAGCTGCACACCGTCGGGCTGATCTACACCGAGGCCGACGTGAAGGACGCCGCGCGGCTGCTCACCGGGCTCACCGTCGACAAGACCACCGGCCTGTACAAGTTCGACGCGACCCAGCACGCGACCGGCGCCGTCACCATCCTCGGCTGGCGGCACGACAACGCGACCGCCGGCGGCGGGGAAGCGGCCGCCCTCGCGTTCGTGGACATGCTCGCCCAGCACCCGGCCACCGCCGAGCGCGTGGCCCGCAAGCTCTGCGTCCGCTTCGTCTCCGACGACCCGCCGGCGGCCCTCGTGCAGCAGCTGCGGGAGGTGTACCTGCAACAGAAATCGGCAATCGCGCCGGTCCTGCGGGCGCTGTTCACGTCGCCGGAGTTCGCCGCGTCCGTCGGCGCCAAGGTCCGCACGCCCCTCGAGGACCTCATCGGCACGGTCCGCCGATTGGGCCTGCAGCCCGAGGCGTCCGGCACCGAAGGGGTCCGCGCCCTGTACAACTACCTCGTCGCCGCCGGCCACGCCCCGATGCGCTGGGCGCCGCCGAACGGCTACCCGGACGTCGCCGCCGCCTGGACCGCCCCGTCGGGCCTGCTGATCCGCTGGAACGCACACCTGAACCTCGCCGCCGGCTGGTACCCCAAGCAGCTCGTGCGCCCGGCGTCGATGCTCGCGACGCTGGTGCCGACGCTGCCGGCCACGCACGGCACGTTCCTCGACGCCCTGGCCACCCGCCTCGTCGGGCAGCCCTTGCAGGCGGCGCACAGCGCGGCCCTGCTCGGCTTCCTGAACAAGTCGGCGTCGAGCCCGCTGAAGGCGACCGACCCCGCCGTCGCCGGCCGGCTGCCGCACCTCATCGCCCTGATCCTCGACTCGCCCTACTACCTGGCCAGGTGACCGTCATGATGGATTGCTGTATTACCGATAACGGTATTTCGCGGCGCGGGCTGCTGGGCCGGGCCGCCGTGATCGGGGCGGGCGCCGCGCTCACCGGGCTCGTCGGGGAAGGCCTCGCGACCCGGCTGGCGTTCGCCGGCACACCGTACACCGGCGACACCATCGTCGTGTTGTCGTTGCGCGGCGGGTTTGACGGGCTGTCCGCCGTCGTCCCGATCGGCGACCCCGACTACTACACCGCCCGCCCCACCATCGCCGTGCCGAAGGCGTCGGTGATCGCCGGGGACGGGATGTTCGGCCTGCACCCGGCGTTCGCGCCGCTGCTGCCTCGCTGGACCGCCGGCACGTTCGGCGCGGTCCACGCCGTCGGCCAGCCCCACCCGTCCCGGTCGCACTTCCAGGCGATGGAGGAGATGGAGCGCGCCGCCGCCGGCACGTCCGTGCGCACCGGCTGGCTCGACCGGATGCTCGGCGTCACCGGCGCCTCCGCCCCGACCGCGGGCGTCGCGATGGGCGCGACGTCCCCGGCCCGCGCGTTCGCCGGCCCGTCCCCGGACGTGTCGATGTCGTCCGTCGACGGCTTCAAGCTCTCCGGCAACGACGCCAAGACGCCGCTGGCCGCGACCATCGCCAAGCTGTTCGACGGCGCCCCGGCGGTCATGGCCGACCCGGCCCGCGCCGTCAACGCCACCCTGGGCACTGTCGCCGCGCTCGGCGCGTACACCCCGGCGGCGACCTACCCGTCGACCGCCCTCGGCAAGGCGCTGTGCGACGTCGCGCGCCTGGTGAAGTCGAACGTCGGCCTGATGGCGGCCACCGTCGACTTCGGCGACTGGGACATGCACGAGGGTCTCGGCGGCCCGGTGAAGGGCCAGCGGATGCACGACCACCTGACGGAGCTCGCCCTGGCCCTGGCGGCGTTCGCGACCGACCTCGGCGACGCGTTCAACCGCGTCACCCTGGTCACGCTCAGCGAGTTCGGCCGGCGCGTCGCGGAGAACGGCTCCCGCGGCGTCGACCACGGCAACGGCAACGCCATGCTCCTGCTCGGCGGCAACGTCCGCGGTGGCCGCGTGCACGGCATCTGGCCCGGTCTCGCCCCGGCCAAGCTCACCGCCGGCGACCTGACGTCCACCACCGACTACCGGTCGGTGATCGGCGAGCTGCTCCAGCGCCGCTGCGGAGTCGGGTCGCTGACGGGCATCTTCCCGAACGTCACGCCTTCCTCGTACGAGCTGGCCCTGGCCCGCCGCTGATGCCGGCGAGCAGGAGGGCGAGACCGCCGCGGAACTCCTCGTCGGCGCCGACCTGACGGGCCGCCCCGCCGAGCTGCCGCATGTGAGGGAACGCGGCGGGGTCGAGCCCGGCGATGGCCGCCGTGCCGGGGCCGGACAGCGGGCCGAGGTGTTCGAGCTGGATCGCGCCGACGAGGTACGACAGCAGCCCCCGCAGCGCGACGACCCTGCGCTCCGGGTCGGTGACGGTCTCGGCCAGGATGCCGGCCACCGTCTCCGACCAGCGCAGGATGGCGGGTGACCGGTGCCGGTGCGTCATGGTCAGCGGGACGACGGCCGGGTGGGCGCCGACCGCGACGCGGACCCGCTCCACCATGACGGTGACCCGCTCCTGCCAGCCGCCGCCCTCCGGCGGTGCGGGGTCCACGGCGCCGAGCACCAGCTCGACGACGAGGCCTTCGAGCTCCTCGCGGTCGGCGACGTACCGGTACAGGCTCATCGTGCCCATGCCGAGCTGCTGGGCGACGGCGCGCATGGTCAGCCCGGCCGGCCCGTCACGGTCGAGCACCGCGAGCGCCGCCGCGGCGATCTGCGCGGATGTGAGTGATCGCGGTCGAGGCATGGCACTTGACAGCGTACGTCATACGCCTACGCTTGCCCGTAAGAGTACGTTGTACGCTTACGCGGAGGTGTCATGCTCGTCGTCGATTCCCGGCGCCTGCAGGTCGTCGTGGGGGAGCCGGTCGCCGTGCCGGACCCGTCGCTGCTGGTGCACCTGCAGTTCCGCCGCTTCGCCGGCTGCCCGGTCTGCAACCTGCACCTGCGCTCGATCGTCCGCCGCCACGCCGAGATCACCGCGGCCGGCGTCCGTGAGGTCGTCGTGTTCCACTCCACCGCGGCGGCGCTGCGCGAGCACGTGACGGACCTGCCGTTCCCGGTCGTGCCCGACCCGCAGAAGCGCCTGTACCGCGAGTTCGGCGTCGAGTCCTCCCGCCGCGCCCTGCTCGACCCCCGCGTCTGGCCCACGATCCTGCGCGCCGTGGCCCGCAGCACCTGGGCCCTGCTCCGCGGCCGCGAACGCCCGCCGTCGCTCACCCCGGCCGGCGGACGATTCGGCCTCCCGGCCGACTTCCTCATCGCCCCCGACGGCACCGTCCTCGCCGCGAAGTACGGCGAGCACGCCTACGACCAGTGGTCCGTCGACGAGCTCCTGGATCTCGTCGAGCGGCACGGACCCGGCACGCCCTGACCGTGTAGGACTGGCACCGACGGAAATTTGTCGCGGCGGGTTGTCGGATCCGGGGCGGGCCGTTCGTAGGACGGGTGAGCGGCGGCCGGAGGGGCCGCCGGAGGCGAGGAGGAACAGGATGCCGCACTACCTGGTCTCGTTCGACGAGGGGTGGATGAACGTCGCCGAGAAGGACGTGCCCGACGTGACGAAGGCCGCGCAGGAGGTGGCGCAGGACGCCCGCGACGCCGGCGTGTGGGTGTTCGGCGGTGGGGTGCCGGCGCAGCCCGCGACGGTCGTGGCCGCGGACGGTTCGGTCACCGACGGCCCGTTCCCGGAGACCAAGGAGCACATCGGCGGGTTCGCGCTCCTCGAGGTGCCGGACCGGGACGAGGCGGTCCGGTGGGCGGCCAGGTTCGCCGCGGCGTGCCGTTGCACGCAGGAGGTGCGGGAGCTGGCCGCCGGCGCGGCGGACTGACCCGGCACGGCGGCGCTGCGCGGCGATGGTGCGCTGCGGGTCGGACACAGGGTGCGCGTACTGTGCGCGCAGGTCCGTGAGGATCGGGGGCCGACCCGAGGAGGATCATTGAAGCGCAGCGCCGCGCTGGCCGTCGTCGCCGTCTTGGCGGTCAGCGGATGCAGCTCGCCGGGCAAGGGCAGCGCCGCACCCGCCTCGGGGACGCCGAGCGCGACGGGCGCGACGGGCGGGTCCGGCGCCGGCGGCCTGGGCGCCGCGAGCCAGTCCGCGTCCGCGCCGAGCGGGGCGTGCACGATCTTCCCCGCGGACAACGTGTGGCACGCCGACGTGTCGAGGCTGCCGGTGCACCGGGACTCGGCGGCGTGGGTCGGCAGCATCGGGGCGCAGGCGCACGCGCACCCGGACTTCGGCTCGGGGCTCATCGACGGCGCGCCGTTCGGCATCCCGGTCACGATGGTCGGGCAGGGGCAGGCCGGCGTGAAGGTCAGCTTCGAGTACGCGGACGAGAGCGACAAGGGCCCGTACCCGATCCCGCGCAACGCCAAGGTTGAGGGCGGGCCGAACGCCGACGGGGACCGGCACGTCATCGTGCACGACACGGCGGCCTGCAAGGTGTACGAGCTGTACGCCGCGCGCCCGAACGCGGACGGATCGTGGAAGGCCGGCTCCGGGGCGGTGTTCGACCTGCGCCGCAACGACCTGCGCAAGGCCGGCTGGACGTCGGCGGACGCCGCGGGCCTGTCGATCCTGGCCGGGCTGCCGCGCGCCGACGAGGTCACCAAGGGCAGGATCGACCACGCGATCCGGTTCACCGCGCCGCGCACGAGGAACGCGTACGTGTGGCCCGCCCGGCACGCGGCGTCCAGCAGCACCGACGCGAACCTGCCGCCGATGGGTGCCCGGTTCCGGCTGAAGGCGTCCGTCGACATCTCGAAGTTCCCGGCGCAGGCGCGGGTGGTGGCGCAGGCGCTCAAGCAGTACGGCGCCGTCCTCGCCGACAACGGCTCGCCGTGGTTCTTCTCCGGCACGCAGGACGACCGGTGGAGCAACGATCAGCTCAACGCGCTCAAGGGGCTGAAGGGCAGCGACTTCGAGGCGGTGGACGCCAGCCTTCTGATGGTCGACGCGAATTCAGCCCGCTGTAAGCCATGAACCTAGCGTCCTAGGATGCGCTACGCGCTGTGGTGTGGACCACGGGCGCGTGACCATGGTCAAAGAACCGGTAGATTAGGCATCGCCGGCAATACCCGCGCGGGAGAGATCGTCTGAGTTCAGGGCGACGCCGAAGGGGCAAATCCTCCCCGGAACCTCTCAGGCAGAAGGACCGCGACGGGTTGGCACCTCTGGAGGCCACACGACAGAGGGGGAGGGACGTGCGCAGCCCCGACCCCCGGATCCGAAAGAGTGTGGCCAATGACCAGTTTCGCCAGCAGGCACATCGGACCGTCGCCGGACGAGCAGACGACGATGCTGAAGACCGTCGGGTACGACTCCGTCGAGGCGTTGATGACGGCGGCCATCCCCGGCTCGATCCGCTGGCACCAGCCGCTCCAGCTGCCCCTGGCCGCGTCCGAGGCCGAGGTGCTGGGGGAGCTGCGCGCCCTCGCGTCGGCGAACCGGACGCTCGTCAGCATGATCGGCCTCGGCTACTACGGCACGCACACGCCGCCGGTCATCCTGCGCAACGTGCTTGAGGACCCGTCGTGGTACACGGCGTACACGCCGTACCAGCCGGAGATCAGCCAGGGCCGCCTCGAGGCGCTGCTCAACTTCCAGACGGTGATCACGGACCTGACGGGGCTGCCGGTCGCGGGCGCGTCGCTGCTGGACGAGGCGACCGCCGCCGCTGAGGCGATGACCCTGGCGCGGCGCTCGTCGAAGGTCAAGGCCGACGTGTACGTCGTCGACAGCGACGTCCTGCCGCAGACCCTCGCCGTCATCCGGACCAGGGCGGAGCCGCTCGGCATCGACGTCCAGACGGTGGACCTGCGGACCGAGGAGCTGCCAGCGGAGTTCTTCGGCCTGCACCTGCAGTACCCCGGCGCGTCCGGCGCGGTCCGTGACCTGGCGGACATCACCGGGCAGGCGCACGACAAGGGCGCGATCGTCACGTTCGCCGCGGACCTGCTCGCGCTGTGCCTGCTGCAGGAGCCGGCGGCGTTCGGCGCGGACGTCGCGGTCGGCAGCGCGCAGCGGTTCGGCGTGCCGATGGGCTTCGGCGGCCCGCACGCCGGCTACATGTCGGTCCGCAAGGGCCTGGAGCGGACCCTGCCGGGGCGGCTCGTCGGCGTGTCCAAGGACGCGGACGGCGCCCCCGCCTACCGGCTCGCCCTGCAGACCCGTGAGCAGCACATCCGGCGGGAGAAGGCGACCAGCAACATCTGCACCGCGCAGGTGCTCCTCGCGGTCACGGCCAGCATGTACGCCGTCTACCACGGCCCCGACGGGCTGCGGGAGATCGCGTCCCGCACGCACGACATGGCGGTGCGGCTGGCGGCGGGGCTGCGGGCCGGCGGTGTCACCACCGAGCACGAGGCGTTCTTCGACACGGTGACGGCCGTCGTACCGGGGAAGGCGAAGGACGTCGTCGGTGCCGCCGCGGACCGGGGGATCAACCTGCGGCAGGTCGACGCCGACCGGGTCGGCATCGCGTGCGACGAGACGACGACGTTCGGGCACCTGCGTGACGTGCTGGCCGCGTTCGGTCTCGCGCACGTCGACGTGACCGCGCTGGACACGGCGGACGTGGTGCCGGCCGAGCTGCGCCGCACCAGCGACTACCTGAGCCACCCGGTGTTCTCCACGCACCGGTCGGAGACCGCGATGCTGCGGTACCTGAAGCGGCTCTCCGACATGGACTACGCGCTCGACCGGGGGATGATCCCGCTCGGGTCGTGCACGATGAAGCTCAACGCGACCGTGGAGATGGAGCCGATCACCTGGCCGGAGTTCGCCAACGTGCACCCGTTCGCGCCGGCGGCGCAGACGCAGGGCTACCGGAAGCTGATCGGTGACCTGGAGCGGTGGCTGGCGGAGGTCACCGGCTACGACGCGGTGTCGCTGCAGCCGAACGCGGGGTCGCAGGGCGAGCTGGCGGGCCTGCTCGCGATCCGCGCCTACCACCACTCGCGGGGCGACACCGGGCGGGACATGTGCCTGATCCCGTCGAGCGCCCATGGCACGAACGCGGCGAGCGCCGTGATGGCGGGCATGCGGGTCGCGGTGGTGGCGTGTGACGAGTTGGGCAACGTCGACCTCGGTGACCTCGAGGCGAAGATCGAGCTGCACCGGGACCGGCTGGCCGCGATCATGGTGACGTATCCGTCGACGCACGGGGTGTACGAGACGGGGATCTCCGACCTGTGCGCGAAGGTGCACGAGGCGGGCGGCCAGGTGTACGTCGACGGTGCGAACCTCAACGCGCTGCTCGGCTACGCGAAGCCGGGGCAGTTCGGGGCGGACGTGTCGCACCTGAACCTGCACAAGACGTTCTGCATCCCGCACGGCGGCGGCGGCCCGGGTGTCGGTCCGGTCGCGGTCCGTGCCCACCTGGCGCAGTTCCTGCCGTCGCACCCGATCCTGGAGGAGGACGGCGTGGCGGCTCCGGTCGGGCCGGTGTCGGCGGCGCCGTGGGGGTCCGCGGGGATCCTGCCGATCCCGTGGGCGTACCTGCGGGTGATGGGCCCGGACGGGCTGACGAAGGCGACGGCGACGGCGGTCCTCGCGGCGAACTACGTGGCGGCGCGGCTGCGGGAGCACTATCCGGTGCTGTACAGCGGCAGCGAGGGCCTCGTCGCGCACGAGTGCATCCTGGACCTGCGCACGATCACGAAGGCGACCGGTGTGAGCGTGGCGGACGTCGCGAAGCGGCTCATCGACTACGGGTTCCACGCGCCGACGATGTCGTTCCCGGTGTCGGGCACGCTGATGGTGGAGCCGACCGAGAGCGAGGACCTGGCGGAGCTCGACCGGTTCTGTGACGCGATGATCGCGATCCGTGAGGAGATCGACCGGGTGGCGTCCGGGGAGTGGCCGGCGGGGGACAACCCCCTGGCGGGCGCGCCGCACACAGCGGCGGTCGTCACCGCGGACGAGTGGGCGCACGCCTACCCGCGGTCGCTCGCCGCCTACCCGGCCGGCGTGACGGTGGCGAAGTACTGGCCGCCGGTGCGGCGGATCGACGACAGCTACGGCGACCGGAACCTGGTCTGCTCGTGCCCGCCGGCATCAGCCTTCGAGGAGTGAGCGGCTACGGAGCGTGATCGCTCAGGCGGCTTCGACGAGGACGTGCATGGCGGGGCCGCGGTGCGGTTCGATCACGCTGCAGTCAGGAAGTAGCTCTCCGGTGTCCTCGAAGACGATCACTCCGTTGCACAGGAGGCTCCACCCCTGCTCGGGGTGCGAGGCCAGGATCCTGGCTGCTTCGTGGTCGGAGTCGTGGGCCGAGGGGCACGCTGGTTGGTGCTGGCAGAGCATCCGGGGTCTCCGTTTGAGAGGTTCTGGTGGGGCCTGTGGGGTTGTTCACATGACCAGTGATGCACGCTACTACGGCCAACGACACGAATCCGCACATGTGACGGCACAACTTGGGGATAATCCGCCATTCGTATGAGCCCATTAGGACCGGTCGTCGGGTATTGGCCCGGGACGGTGGATCTGCACCCTCCCGGGTCGGAACCGGCGTGCCGGCCGCACGTTTGGGAGCGTTCCCGGCTGGAGTGGCGTTCCCGCGACGGCGGTGACCCTCTGCAACTGCTGGAAGCGTTCCTCGTCGACGCCGGATTGCCCGTCTCCGACGTGTCACGGTCACGGACGGTGACGGACGGGGTGTGTGGCGCGGCGGTGCTCCTGGCGCCGCCGTCGGCCGTGGCGTCGCCGGCGCCGGGCGTGCCGGACCTCGTCGCGGTCGTCTACGCCCACACCCCGCCGCCGTACGCGTTCGCGGGGCCGGCCGTGCCCCGCGACGGCCGGGTGGGCCCGTGGACGCCGAGCTGGACCCCGGGGGAGCACGCCGCCGCGGTCGAGGCGGTCCGGGCGGCGATCGCCCGCGGCGACGTCTACCAGGCCAACGTCGTCGGCCACGCGAGCGCCCCGTTCGCCGGCGACCCCCGCGCCGCCCTCGCCAGGGTCGCGGCGCTGCCGGGTGCCCGCTACGGCGGGGTGCTGTCCGGCGCGGACGGCGGCTGGTGGGTGGCGTGCGCGTCGCCGGAGACGCTCGTCGAGGTCGCCGGCGGCCGCGCGGTGACCCGCCCGATCAAGGGGACCCGCCCGGCGACCGCGCAGGGCCGCGCGGAGCTGCTCGCGTCGGCGAAGGAACGCGCCGAGCACGTCATGATCGTCGACCTGGAGCGCAACGACCTGGGCCGGGTCGCCCGGACCGGCAGCGTCCGCGTCGACGAGCTGTTCGCGATCCGCCGCTGGTCGCGGCTGTGGCAGGCGGAGTCGACGGTCAGCGCCGACCTGGCGCCCGGCGTCGGCCTCGCCGGGCTGCTGGGTGCGGTGTGGCCGGGTGGCTCGGTGACCGGCGCGCCGAAGCTGGCCGCGATCGAGGTCGTCAGCGCGCTGGAGCCGGTCGGGCGCGGCCCGAGCATGGGCGCCGCCGGCTGGATCGGCCACGGCGCCGACGGCAGCCTCCGCGTCGACCTGGGGCTGACGATCCGCACCGTCGCCGTCGCCGACGGTCTCGCGCACGTGTGGGCGGGTGGCGGCATCGTCTGGGACAGCGACCCGGCCGCCGAGGTCGCCGAGGCCGCCGCGAAGACCGCCCCGATCAAGGCCGCCCTGAGCGCCTGACGGCGGGCCGGTCCGCTCTCATGGTGAGCGGACCGGCCCCGAGCGTCAGACCCTGCCGAAGATGGCGGTGAGGAGGACCTCGTTGATGTCGAACGCGGTCTTCGACGTGTAGAGGGCGCCGCCGCTGACCCGGGAGATCTCCTGCAGCGCCGCGAAGTCCGCGTCGTTGCCGTACCCGACGGTCACGATCGGCACCTTCTTGTCCGACGCCGCGTTCGCCTCGAGCTTCGGGCGCAGCTGGTCGAGGCTGAGGCCGCCGGTCGGGTCGTCGTTCTTCCCGTCGGTCATCAGCACCACCAGGTTCGTGGCGCCGGGCTGGTACGCGTCGACCACGGCCTGCTGGGCGGCGGCGGCCGTGTCGTACAGGCCGGTGTCGCCGACCGGGGTCAGCTTGTCGATCGCGGCCACCATCTGCTCCCGGCGGGACTTGCCGCTGAGCTGGTCGCCGACCCGGCCGATCGGGATCAGGGACCTGTAGTCCTGCTGGCCGTTCTGCCGGGTGGAGAACACCCACAGGCCGGCGTCGACGTCGCCGTCGAACAGCTGCACGGCCTCCCGGGCGGCGTCCTTCGCCAGCTGCATGCGGTTGCGGCCGGTGCCGGGGACCTGCTCGGCCATGGAGCCGGAGATGTCCAGGACGATGAGGACGTTGGTGGGGCGGGTCAGTGCCGTCCACGAGTCCATCGACTGCTTGACCGACTCCGGCAGCAGCACCGCCCGCGGCACCGTCTTGATCTTCGCGCTGAACGCGTTGTCGGCGCTCAGCGCGGTGCCGGCGTCGCGGTTCGGGTCGCGGAACCCGGCGTCGAGGAACGCCTTGCGCCCCTGCGGCCCGCGCAGGTACGCGAGGAACTGCCGCGCCGTGTCCTGTTTGTCCTTCTCCGCCCAGGGCGCGTCGAGGATCAGGTACGGGTTGTCGGCGTCGGCGCTGCCGTTGGACGGGTACACCGCGACCAGCGGCACCTTCGGGTTGGTCTTGTTGTAGGCGAGGACGTCCTGCTCGAGGGCGGGGAACGCCGACACGTACTGCAGCGCGGCGGTGTCGCCCTGACCGTCGGCCTTGGCCAGGTCGGCGAGCAGCGCGGCGGTGGTCGGGGTGTAGACGGCGCGTTCCTGCTTGAGCTTGGCGAGGGTCGCCTGCTCGTCGGCGGTGACCTCACCGTCGTCGTTGCCGTCGAGGATCGCCATCAGGGCGAGCAGGCCCGCGGTCGACTGCAGCGGGTCGCTCATCCCGAACTTGAACTTGCCCCAGTCGCCCTTGCCGTACTTCGCCCAGCCCTGCGGGTCGGCGGCGACCTTGTTGATGACGTCCTGCCACGACAGCTCGCCGCCGGGCCAGCCGAGCGCCTCCGCCATCGGTTTCGGCATGGCCAGGACCGACGGGGTGCGGGCCAGCATCGGCTGGAGGTCCGGCATCATCCGCTCGGCGATCGCCGCCGTCGACGCCCGCCGCACCCACGCGGTCGAGTCCGGCACCCACACGTCTGGCGGGGAGCCGGTCTTGGTGTCCCAGTCGGTGCCGAGCGCCTGCGCCATCGACGCGGTCTCCCGGGCGGTGACCTCGACGCGGCCGCAACGCCCCGCGACCGCCGGGTTGCTGTCCGTCCACGACTTGGCGAGGGACTGCAGCAGCGGTGCGGTGCTCGGCGACGCGACGATCTTCGCGGTGACCGTCCCGTTACAGGACGGTTGCAGCAGCCGGACGCCGCCGTACGCGGCGCCGCCGGCGACGAGCGCGGCAACGACCGCGCCGATGATCACTAACCGGCGTCGTGATCGGCGCTGAGCTGGGCTCTTGCGGTGTGACCGCACGTCCGCCCTGTCGGCCTGGTAGGCCATGGGTGTGCCTCCGGGGGTGGGAAGTCGGCACAGTTTAGGCCCTCGTCAACGATCGTTCACGCCGCCCCGAAGTAGCCTGTGACGCGTGACGATCCGACCGATCCGCGTGCTGGGCGATCCCGTGCTCCGCACCCCCTGCGAGACCGTGACCTCGTTCGATGCCGAGCTGCGTGCGCTCGTGCGTGACCTGCTCGACACGGTGACCGGTGAACCGGGCCGTGCCGGGGTCGCCGCGCCGCAGATCGGGGTGGGGCTGCGGGTGTTCTCGTACGCGGCGAACAAGCAGGTCGGCTACCTCGTCAACCCGACGATCACGGCGCTGGACGGGGCCCAGGACGGCGAGGAGGGCTGCCTGTCGATCCCGGGGCTGTGGTTCCCGACCCCACGGGCGATGCACGCCACCGTCGAAGGGTTCGACGGGCACGGCGAGCCGGTCACCGTGTCCGGCAGCGGCCTGCTCGCCCGGGCGCTGCAGCACGAGACCGGCCACCTCGACGGCGTCCTGTACGTCGACACGCTCAAGGGCGACGCCCGCCGCCAGGCGCTGCGCGCGGTCCGGTCCCAGTTCGCGCCGCGCGTCACACGGTGATGAACTGCGGGTGGGCGTGGCGCAGGAAGTCGTGGTGCGCCACCTCCCACCCGTAGGCGCCGGTGCCGGCGAAGACGAGGACGTCGCCGGCCCGCACCGACGCGACCGCCGCGTCCCGGGCGAGGACGTCGCGCGGGTTGCACTGCTCCCCGGCGACCGTGACCGTGGCGTCCCGCACGCCGGGCCGTTCGAACGGGTAGGGCCACGCGTCGACGGGCAGCACCGTGAACGGGTGGCTGTACCCCCACGACGCCGGCAGCCGGAAGTGGTGGGTGCCGCCGCGGACGACGACGAACCACTGGCCGTGGGTGCGTTTCACGTCGACGACCTCGGTGGCGTACCACCCGGCGGTCGCCGCGACGAACCTGCCGGGCTCCACGACGAGGGTCGCCCCGTCCGGTAGCTCCAGCCCGGCGAGCCCTGCCTTGAAGACGTCCAGGTCGAAGCGGCCGCCAGTGCCGGTCGGGGCGGCGATGTCGACGCCGAACCCGCCGCCGACGTTGATGACCGGCGCCGGCACGCCCCACCTGCGGGCCGCGTCACCGGCCCAGGCGACCGCTTCCCGGATGAACGCGGCGTGCGCGGCGGCGTCGAGGTTGTTGGACACCGCGTGCAGATGGAAGCCCTGGACATTCCGGGCGATCGCGAACGCTTCCGGCAGGAGCGCCTCGTCGATGCCGAACGCCGTCGGGACGCCCGCCATCGCGTGGGTGCCCGGCAGCGCCGGGTGCGTCCGGTTGACCCGCAGGCACACCTTCGCACCGCCGTACACCTGCAGCCGCCGCAACTCGTGGAGACTCTCGACGTTCACGGTCGCGCCCGCCTCCACCGCGGCGCGCAGGTCGGCGTCGGTCTTCGCGGGTCCGCTGAAGATCGCCGGCAGTCCGGCCGCCGCCCGCAGCTCACCGCCGGAGGCGACCTCGAACGCGTCGACGTGCCCCCGCAACGCCGCGACGACGTCCTCGTTGCCGTTGGCCTTCATCGCGTACGCGATCCGGGTCCCCGCGGGCAGCGCGTCGCGGAGCGCGGCCACGTTGGCCCGCAGCCGCTCCCGGGCGTAGACGTAGGCGCAGACGGGACGCCCGGCGCCGCGTATGGCGGCGGCCACGTTGGGGGGAACCACGCTTCGACTCCAGTTCACGCACCGGTAGGCTGGCCGGCGATGCAGCTCGACTCCCGCGACCCGATCGCCCTGTGGCAGTACGCGGAACGGTATCTCGGCGTCGGGACCCGGACCTACAGCCCCTACGCCGGCGACCTCGACATCTCCGACGTCCACCACCCCCAGCTCGGCGCGGAGTCCTTCCAGCTCCCGACGTTCCAGGTCCCGTCGCTGCGGACAGCGGCGTCCGGGCTCGTCGAGTCGTCGTTGCCGCTGCTGTACGAGGGCCTGCTGCCGGTCCATCCGGACGCCCTGGACGCCCCCGACCTGGTGGGCCGCGCCGAGCTGCTCGCGTCGCCGCGCGGCCCGTCGCTGACCGCGGTCCCGTCCGCGAACGCCCGCACCGTCTTCGTCACCGCCGTCGACGGCCGCCCGGTCGAGCCGCACTTCGTGAAGCTGCACTACCCGCGCCGCCTGTCCCGCTTCACCCGCCGGCTGCGCCGCCCGATCATCGAGCTGCAGCTGTGGGTGTCCGACCACCTCGTCGCCGCCGGCACCCCGGTCCTGCCGGAGGTCGCCGGCGGCTGGTTCGGCACCGGCGACGACGCCTGGGGCTATCTGCTTCGGGCGGCCCGCCCGCTCGCGCCCGCCCCGGCGTGGACGGTGCCGCTGTTCGCGCTGTACGGCCGAGACCTGCACCACCCGTCGGACCCGACCCTGCTGGAGCAGCTCGTCGTCCGCTCCGGCGAGGACCCGCTGACCTACGTCGCGTCCCGGATCGTGGCGCCGATGGTCCGGCTGTGGTCGGAGGTGGCCCGCACGACCGGCTGCCCCCTGGAGACCCACGGCCAGAACACGCTGTTCGCGTTCGACGCCGCCGGCGACGAGACCCGCATCCTGTACCGCGACTGCGCCATCTACGTCGACGCCGCCCACCGCGCCCGCCTCGGCCTGACCGACCCGCTGCCGCCGACGAACGTCATCCCCCGCGACGTGCCGATGGCCGCGGACGAGGTGTTCAGCCTGACGTACGACAGCTTCATGGGCCACCACGCCCTGTCCTACGTCGCCGCCCTCGCGTCGTCGCTGTGGCAGGTCCCGCCGGCCGCTCTGCACGCCGCGGCCCGCGAGGCCTTCACCGCGCAGGACCTGCTCCCCCCGACGGTCTTCTACTACGACAACGTCCTGTACGACAACGGCGACTGGAAACTCGTCGACACCGGCCAGCACCCCGACTGGCGCTGATCACCGCGGCAACGGCCCGCCGCCGAGCCCTTGCACGCTGCCGCGGAGCGTGTCGTGCCGCCCGGCCGGATCGGGCACCTCGGTGACCAGGCACAGCTCGTTCTCCCGGGAGAGCCAGGCGACCCGCAGGTCGGCGCGCTGCCGGAGGTCGGGCAGACCGAGGTACGCGGCGGCGACCTCCCGGCAGTCCGCGTCGGTGTCGTCACCGGGGGCGACGGTGCCGACGAACTCCGCGGCGTGGCTCTGCGTGCACTCGCCGAACAGGTACTCCTGCTCCTCCTCGTCGTCCCCGCCTGTGTCGGTGACGAGGCACGTGATGGCCAGCCGCCGGTCGCCCCGCATGCCGTCCTTCATGCTGCGGGTGCTGCCGACGGGACGCCCGCCGGTGCCGGAGGTCTCCGCGACCGCGCACAGCAGCCGCCCGCGCACAGGGTCTTTGTCGCGCAGGAGCCCGTAGATGGTGCGCGACTGCTCCCACGGCCCACCGAGGAACGACTCAGCCTCCTCCCGGCAGCGCTCCTCGGCGCCGGCCTCGGTCAGGATCGCGATCGCCTCGTAGTCGTGCGGCTCGTCACAACCGACCGCCTGCACCGCTCCCGTGTCAGGCAGGATCCCCACGGCGACAGGCGCCGTGTAGCACCCGAGCCCGCCCTCACCACCCGTCTCCCGCCACCACAGGAACACCGCGCCGGCAACGGCCAGCACCAGTACCACCACCAAAGTCTTCGTCCGCACGCAGCGGGACGGTAGCGCCCCACCCTCCCATGATCAAGTGCATTTCGACCCCGCCCGGAAGTACAGGCGCCGCAGCTGCTCACCGCGCGGCGAGACGGTGTTGGCCGTCCGCGTCGAGGGGCCTGCCCGGACTGGCGGCAGCCGCCGGTAGGCTCGTCCGGATGCGCCTGCACACCCTCTCCGGCCTCCGATCCGGCGACCCGATCGAGGTCTGGCAGTACGCGGAGCGGTACCTCGGCGACGGAACGCGCACGTACAGCGCGTACGCCGCCGACATCGACATCGACGACACGTTCCACCCCCAGCTGGGCGCGGCGTCGTTCGCCGTTCCGACGTTCAGGGTGCCGGCGGAGCTCGGCGGATTCGTCGAGTCACGGCACCGCAGCCCGCTGGCGGCGCTGTACCGGGATGGGGACGGGTTCCTGCTGCCGGTGCACCCGAACGCGTTGGACTGGGCGGGGCTCGTGCTGGGCGACACGCTGCGCGGCTGCGATCGGGGCCCCCAGCTGCGGGTCGTGCCGTCAGCGAACGCCCGCACCGTCTTCGTCACTGCGATCGGCGATGCCCCGGTCGAGCCCCACTTCGTGAAGCTGCACTACCCCCGTCGCATGTCCCGGTTCACCCGCCGGCTGCGCAAACCGGTCATCGAGGCGCAGCTCTGGGTGTCCGACGAGCTCGTCGACGCAGAACTGCCGCTGCTGCCGGAAGTCGGCGGCGGTTTCCTCGGCGACACCGACGACGCCTGGGGGTTCCTGATCCGGGACACCGTGCCGGTCGGCGCGGCGAGACTTCCGCTGACGGTGCCGCTGTTCGCGTTGTACGGCCGCGACCTGCAGCACCCGTCCGACCCGACGTTGATCGAGCAGCTGGTCGACATCTCCGGTGAGGACGCCGCCACCTACGTCGCCGACAGGGTCGTCGCGCCGGCGGCGCGGATGTGGGCGCGGGCGGTCACCACGGCCGGCGTCGCGGTCGAACCACATGGGCAGAACACCCTGCTGTCCTTCGAGCCGGACGGTCGTACGACGGCGCTGGTGTACCGCGACTGCGGCGTCTACGTGGACGAAGGCATCCGGGTCCGGCGTGGCCTGCGCGGGCTGCCACCGGTGAACGTGGTCGGGCGGGACGTCCACGCCGACACCGGCCCGGTGCTGAGCCTCGGCTACGACAGCTTCCTGTGGCACCACGCGCTGTCGTACCTGACCACGGTCGCGCACGATCGGCTCGGTGTCGCGCCGCAGCGGTTGTACGCCGCCGCCCGGGACGCCGTCGCGACGGCCGCGGACCTGCTTCCGCCAACCAGGTTCTACTACCAGCGAGAACTGGACGACCGGGAGGCAACGAAGCTCGTCGACACGGGGGAGGTACCTCCGTGGCGGTGACGACGGGGTAGCGCGCAGCGACGACTTCGGGTAAACCTGGTGTACCCGAACGGACGGAGGGGCGCCGCCCGATGCGAGGCCGTTTGCTTGTCGGGCTCGCACTCGTCGCCGTCGCGGGCGGTCTGATCGTCGCGATGTCCACCGGAGCGGTGCCTTCAAGCCCGATGTGGACGCTTGTGCTCACCAGCATCCTGACGATCCCGTTCGCGGTGTTCGCTGACCTCATTGGCAGCTGGTGGGGCAAGTCCGTCGATGGACACGGCGATCGGCGCGGTGTGCTGGTGCGCACCTGCCTGGTTGACGAGCGCGGCACGCTGCCGCAGGTGGCGCGGGCCGACCGGCCCACGCTGCTGGGCGCGAGCGCCGGCACGACCGGAGTCACCACCTACGTACCGCGGGACGTCGACGCCGACCTCGACAGGCTGCTGCGGCAGACCCGGGTGCTCGTGGTGCAGGGGCCGGCCGGCTGCGGCAAGTCCCGTGCCGCGTATGAGGCGCTGCGGCGCGTCTACCCTCGCTGCACGCTGGTCGCCCCGCGGGACCCGGCGGCGCTCGTCGCGATCGTGGAGGCGAACATTCCGCTGCGGCGGACGGTGCTGTGGCTCGACGATCTCGACGCGTTCATCGCCGCCGGCCACGTCGACCGGTTCCTGCTGCACCGGCTCGCCTCGCGGCGGACCGGTCCGCTGGTGATCGTCGGTACCCGGCCGGACCCGGCGCCGGTCACGGGGCTGCTGCGCGAATTCCTCAACGGCGCCGAGATCGCCTCCATGAGCGACGTGTGGAGCGAGCAGGAACAGGCACGCTTCACGGAGGCGGCAACCACCGACTCGGTCCTCGCCGGTGTCGACCGGGCAGCCGCCGGCGGGCGGTTGCTGGCATCGCTCGGTGCCGGGCCTGCTACGGACCCGGCACCGATGCCGGCGCCGGTGATACCGCCGCAGCCGACGGCACCGCCGGTGGCGCGCCCGAGCATCCCCGCGGCGCCGCTGTGCCTCGGCCGCGACGGTGACGTCGCCGACGTCGCCGAGGCCGTGGTGAGCCGGACCCCGGTGTGGATCCACGGCGCACCCGGCATCGGCAAGAGCACCGTCCTGCGTGCGGCGCTGCACCACAGGTCCGTCGTCGAACGCTTCGGTGGCCGCCGGTACTTCGTCAGGTGTGGCGGAGAGTCTCAGGCCGACGCCATCGTGGCGGAGATCGCGGTCGCGTTGCACATCTCGATCGGGCCTGGCCTGATCGACGTCGTGCTCGAGTCGCTCGCGACGGCGCCGGCGTTGCTGGCGCTCGACGAGCTGGCCACCGCGTGGGAACACGACAGGGAAGCGGTCGAGGACCTGCTGGACCGGCTGGTGGCGGTGCCAGGACTGGGGCTGGCGGCGACGATCCGCGGCACGGCGTCGCCGGGCGTCGACTTCCCGGTGCGGCGGGTGCTGGTGCGCCCGCTCGATCACGTCACGGCGCAGCAGGTGTTCCTGTCGATCGCGGGTGAGGAGTATTCCCGTGACCCTGACCTGGCGGAACTGGTCGCCGGGCAGGACGGCGTGCCGCTGGCGTTGAAGCTGCTCGCCACGGTCGCGCAGGGCGAGCCGAACCTCCGCGGACTTTGGCGACGTTGGATGACCCAACGTAGGCTCGTCAGCGATGGGTTGCCCGGACAGGACGGTATGGATGTCTCCGTCGAACTCACCATCAGGAGTCCCCGCATGAACGGCGTTGCTCATCGTCTGCTGACCGTGCTCGGTGCCCTGCCCGATGGCATCGAGCTGGACGATCTGCAACGGCTGATGCCGGACACGGCCGACGCCGCCGCCGCGACGCTGCGGAAGGTCGGGCTGGCGTTCGACGACCAGGGACGGCTGCGCACCCTTGCTCCGATCCGCGACTACGTGTCACGTGAGCGTCCGATGGCCGCAGACGTACGGTCGGCCGTGATCGCCCACTATGTCGGCGTGGCGAAGCAGTACGGGCTGCAGGCGGGCACGGACAGCGGCGCTCAGGCCAGTGCTCGGCTGGTGGCGGAGAGCGGCAACCTCGACACGGTGCTTCGCGACGGGCTCACCGACGCCGACCCGATCGCCGCGATCGAGGCGGTGTGCGCCCTCGGCGAGTTCACCCGCTGGACCGGCATCGGGGACACCGACCTGCTGGAGCTGGCCGCGCAGGCATCCGGGCGGGCCGGCAACGCCGCGCTGGAAGGTGAGTGCCTGTACCGGCTTGGTGACATCGCGTTGCGCCGCTGCGAGCTCGACGACGCGCACGCACTGCTGACCCGGGCGTTGCCGCTGTTCGAGGCCGCTGGTGACGTGCGGTGGCAAGCGCACACGGTGAAGCACATCGGCGACACCGCTTTCGAGAAGTCCGACTACCAGGCGGCGCTGCCGTCGTTCGAGCGTGCCGCGGAGCTGTACCGCGCTGCCGGCGACCGGCGTGGTGAGGCGCGGTGCAACAAGACCCGCGGTGACGTCGCCGAGCGGCTGTCGGAGTATCACGACGCGATCAGGTTGTTCGAGGCGGCCCTGGTCATCGTCGACGAGATCGGTGATCGGCTGGAGCGAGCCGACCTGCACCGCAGGCTCGCCGACGTCGCGCTGGCCGTCAGCGACGTCGACCAGGCTGAGCGCCGCTACAGCGAGGCGCTGGCCTGGTACCAGGGCACCGGTGTGGTGCTGGGCCGAGCCAACTGCATTCGGGGTCAGGGGCAGGTTGCGCTTGCCCGCGGTGACTTCGACGCGGCCCGAGACGCCATCCAGCGCGCCGAGCCGCTGTATGCCCGCATGCGGTACAAGCGAGGGCAAGCGGACTGCATGAGCGTCCTGGGTGAGATCGCGCTCGCACGGGGCGAGAAGGCGTCGGCGGTCGACCTGTTCGACGTCGCGCTGGACTTGTACACCCAGCTGGACGATGTGATCGGGCGGGCCTCCTGCCTGCTGGGCATCGCCGCGGCGACGGAGGATTCGACGCGGGCCTTGTCGACTGCTCAGGCGGCGCTGGTGGCGTTCGAGCGGATCGGCCGCCGGGACGGCATCGCGCAGGCGCATGCACGGCTTGCGGCGCTCACCGTCGACGCCACTGTTACCGCCGACCACCTGCGGATCGCTCGGGAGATCTGGCGGGAGCAGGGCCGCACCGACCGCTTGACGGTCCTCGACCACTCCTGATCGGAAGTGTACGAACAGGTGCCGCGGCCTGCTCCCAATTCAATTCCTAGCATCCTAGGACGCCTTAGGGGACGTGCCTGACGGCACGCCCTTCAAACCCCTGTCTCCGACAGGGGGAGCGGGGCGGAAGTGGCGGTTGGGAGTCGCGTCGTCCGATCGGTCGGACTTGTCGCGGCGGTCATCGGGCTGCCCGTTCACCTGCGGTGATGCTGTCATGTACAGGAGGATCAAGCGTGGAGCACGGACGCTTCGGGAGGCACCACATGGAGATTCGACAGTTGTCGTCGGCCACGCACGCCGCTGTGCCGGTCAAGGCGACGAACACACCCGCGGTCGAGCCGGTCGCGCCGCCCCCTAAAGGTGGGTTGCCGGCGTCGCAACAGGTGTTGAGTCAGCTGACGCCGGGTGATCGTGCGGCGATCTCGGGGTTGACGGGGTATCACCTGTCGCCGACGGGTGCGGTGACGAACGTCGGTGGGATGCCGCCGTGGTCGTTCATCATGGCGTTCGCGGCGTCGCGGACGGCGGTGCAGCCGGTGGAGGACACGGAGCCGGCGAAGGACGTGAACCGCGTCGAGCACGTCGACGTGACGGTGTAAGAAATCTGGCGTGAACGCCGGCGTCGGGAGCGCCGTGGTGCCGGGTGTAGGTGACCTGGTGCGACGGTAGGAGTCGGCGATGTCGGGTGTTCGTGGTGGCGTGGTGGCGTGGTCGCGACGACGGTGCGGTTGCAGGCGCAGTGGGTGGCGCAGGCGGTCGGCGGTCGCGAGCGGGTCACGATGCGGTGGGCTGCGCAGCGCGTCCATCGCCGGGGTGTCCGCCCCGCTTGAGACGTGCGCCGCCGGCCAGTGTTGACCGGCGGCGCTTCTTCGTGTCCGGGTGGGTGCGCTGGCACGCCGACGGCCCGCGCACCCGGATCCAGCTTAGGGTTCTGGGTATGACTCAGGAGCCGGTTGTGTTGTGGCGGGGTGTCGCGGTGGCGTTGGTGACGCTGTTCGCGGAGGACGGTTCGGTGGATGTCGCCGGCACCGCGGCGCATGCGGAGCGGTTGGTGGCTGCGGGTGTACGAGCTGTGCTGGTCGCTGGTTCGACGGGTGAGGCGGACGCGCTCAGTGATGGTGAGCGGGTGGCATTGGTGTCGGCGGTGCGTCGGGCGTGTCCGGGGGTGCCGGTGGTGGCGGGTGCGAGTGGTGCGTGGGCGGGTCCGGCGGCGGAGTTGACGGCGGCGTCGGTGGCGGTGGGTGCGGATGCGGTGCTGGTGGCGCCGCCGCGGCGGGCTGGGGATCTGCGGGCGTTCTTCGAGCGGGTGGTCGCGGCGGCGGACCGTCGGCCGGTGCTGGCGTATCACTTCCCGGGGGTGGCGGGTGGTGCGGTGCCGTTGGAGGTGTTGCCGTCGTTGCCGGTGGCGGGGTTGAAGGATTCGACGGGGGATCCGGAGCGGTTGCTGCGGTTGTTGTCGGAGTGGGACGGGGCGGTGTATGTGGGTTCGTCGGCGTTGGTGTCGACGGCGGGGATGTTGGGTGCGGCGGGTGCGATTCTGGCGGTGGCGAATGTGGCGCCGGAGGATTGTGTGGCGGCGTGGGAGGGTGACGCCGCGGCGCAGTTGCGGTTGACGGCGGCGCATGTGGCGGCGAAGTCGGAGTTTCCGCATGGTTTGAAGCGTTTGGTGGCGGATCGCTTCGGGACGTCGGTGGCGTCGCGGATGGGTTGATGCGGGTTACGGTCGGGTTTCCGGCTGTAAGAAGGCGTCGCGGCGTGTTGACGGTGGGTGGCCGGCGTTTTTCCATGGGTGTATGGCTATTGATGCAGTGCTGACAGCGTCGTCGGTGCGGTCTGGGTTGGTCCCGTCGCTGCTGGCGGTGATCGACCGGCGGGACTGGGCCGGTCTGGTGGATCTGGTGACGGATGATGTGGTGTACCACCGGCCGGGGTGTCCTCCGATCGAGGGTGTGTCGGCGTTCGTGGAGTTCTATGAGCGGCGGTGCATCGTGATGTCGGGCCGGCATGCGGTGCAGCGGTGTGTGGAGCTGCCGGACCAGGCGTTCTGCTGGGGCCGTTTCGAGGGCATGTCGCACGCTGGCGTGCCGTTGGTGGAGACGTTCGCGGACTGGTTCGAGCTCCGTGACGGCCGGATCAGCGGCCGTCGCACGTTCTTCTACCGTCCGGCGATCTGAGCTGCTCGTTGCCGGGGTCGGCCGGCCCCGGCAACGTCGGTCGTGGACCGGTTCGGTGTGATTCGGGTGGCGGTCCGGTCCGCTGGGTTGCGATCCTGCGTGCGTGACTGATGACGCGGTGCTGGGTCGTGCCCGGTGGGTGTGGGCCGCCTTGGCCGGTGCGCCGGTGACGTTCACGTCGTCGGGGCTGGATGTGGCGGTGTCCGCGGCGTCGTCGCTGTGCCCGCCGGGCCGGGTGGGTGTCGTCGCGCTGGGCGGTGCGGCGGTCGCGACCGCTCCTGATGAGGGCGCGGCCGAGTTGGTGCGGCGTGCGTTGGGTGATCTGCCGGTGCCGGCGATGACCGACCCGGTGGCAGTGTCCGGCAGGCTGCCGGTCGGTGCGGTGCTAGGCCCGGCGACGTTGGCGTTCTGCGACGCGGCCCGGTTCCGCCCCGCTGGCGCCGGGTCCGGCGCGGTGGTGGCGGTCGGTGCGGGTGACGCGGGCGTGCGCGGGTTGCTGGGCCGGGTGCCGGCCGCGGACGCCGGCGAGGCGGGCCTGGACGAGATCACGTCACCGGCGTACGTGCTCCGCGCCGGCGACGACGTCGCCGCGGCCGCCGGTTACCGGGTGTGGGAGGGCGCTGTCGCGCACGTGAGTGTGCTGACGGCCCCAGCTGAGCGCGGCCGGGGCCTGGCGCGTCTGGTGGCTGGCGCGGCGGTCGCCGCGGCGCTGGACGCGGGTCTGCTGCCGCAGTGGCGAGCCCGTCCGGAGCCGTCCCGCCGGGTGGCACGAGCGCTCGGGTTTGTGGAGCTGGGTTCCCAGCTGAGCGTCCGCCTCGCACGCTAGCGTGGCGTCGGCGGTGTTCACGGGCACTGTTCAGGCGTCGGGCACCGGTGCTGGTGACGCGGCTGTCGACCACCGGCGTCCGGTGCTGCGACGGAACCTGGCGGCTGGGTCCTGCCCGGGCGTGGTAGTGCGGCGGTTCCCGGGGTTCCGCTGGCGGGCACAGTATTGCTGTCTGCCGCGTGGGTGGGGAGCGGGTCGTCGGGTGGATCAGTGACCGGGTGTTCGTGGTCCTGGTGGGCTGGTGACGCTGGGCGCGGCCGGGTCGAGGTTGAGGAAGTCGCGCAGGCGCCGGCAGAGGTGGCGGACGGCGATCTGGGGCTCTTCGTCGGTGGTCGGATGCACGACGGCTATCATCCGGACCGAAACGCTCGGGCTGCCGTTCACCCGCTGGAGCGTACGCAACTCACTGACTTCCTCGCCCACAAGCGTGGTAGCCGGCGGGTCCAGGTGTCTCGGGAACGGTCTGGTCACCCGGATCGGCTGCCCGCGAACTTATTACAAGCTGCACGGAGTGCGGCAGTTCCACGGCTGTTACAGCGTCGGCGGCGACCAACTCTGGGGCGTCGTGCGACGGCGGAAGTCGGCGGAGAACACCCTAGCCGCGCTCAAGAGCATCCGGGCCGCGCGTCCGGACGGCGCCCCGATCTATGTGGTGCTGGACAACCTGTCCGAGCACAAAGGCCCGAAGATCCGGGCGTGGGCTGTCCGGAACCGGGTCGAGCTGTGTTTCACCCGACCTACGCCTCTTGGGCCAACCCGATCGAGGCCCAGTTCGGGCCGCTGCGCACCTTCGTCATCGCTGGCTCCGACCATCCCAACCACACCGTGCTGGCCCGACGGCTGCAGAGCTACCTGCGCTGGCGCAACGCCAACGCCCGCCACCCCGACGTCCTGGCCGCGCAACGCCGCGAACGCGCCCGCATCCGTTCCGAACGGAAACGCCGATGGGGCCAGCCAGCCAGTCGAGCTGCCTGACCTGCGCCGCCAACGAACGCGTCAGCCCAACTGCTCCATCACAGCTCGTCCACCGGCCGGCCCACCTCGCCAAGACCGTCCAACAGCCGCTTCCGCGCGGCGTCCAGACGGGCCGGATAGTCGGGCACAAAGACCTCCACCAGTGAGGTCTCCAGCGTCCCGGCGATCCGGTACAGCGGCGACCACACCGCGCGGTCCTGGTTCACCAGGCTGTCGAATTCCGCGGTACCCATCATGCGGTCGAGCCAGTCGGACAACACCAACGCCTGGTCCCGCGTCAGCTTGATCGTGAAGTCGTCCTCAGCCATCTCGACGAGGCTACCTTCCGATCAACACTGTGAACGTTTGTGGTCAGGGCTCTAGCCGGGCCTGGTGCGAGGGCGAACCGGTGATGAGTGCGCACGCCTGGTCGTACGTCGGCAGCACGACATCCATGCCGCGCCGACGCTCGACGTGGGTCAGCAGCTCGGGCCAGTCGATCGCCCCGCCTCGGCCGGAAGCAGCCGGAGCGGCCGCGCCGCACCAACCAGTGGCGTCAGGAGGCGGCGAGGTCGCGGCGGAGGGCGTCGGCGGTGTGGGAGCCGGTGGCGTGGGTGAGTTGTTCGGGGGTGCCTTCGAAGATGACCATGCCGCCGCGGTGGCCGGCGTCGGGGCCGAGGTCGATGACCCAGTCGGCGCTTTTGATGACGTCGAGGTGGTGTTCGATGACGATGACGGTGTTGCCGTGGTCGACGAGGTGGTCCATGAGGTTGAGCAGGTGGGTGATGTCGGACATGTGCAGGCCGGTGGTTGGTTCGTCCATGACGTAGGTGGTGTTGGCGGTGTTGAGGTGGGTGGCGAGTTTGAGGCGTTGGCATTCGCCGCCGGAGAGGGTGTTGAGGGGTTGGCCGAGGGTGAGGTAGTCGAGGCCGACGTCGGTGAGTGCGTGCAGGGCGGGTTGGATGGTGTGTTCGGTGAGGAAGTCGGTGGCTTGTTCGACGGTCATGGCGAGGACGTCGGCGATGGTTTTGCCGCGGAGCCGGTGGTGGAGGGTTTCGGGGCGGAACCGGTGTCCGTGGCAGTCGGTGCAGGTGGTTTTGAGGGTTTCGAGGAAGGCGAGGGTGGTGTGGGTGGTGCCGGTGCCGTGGCAGGTGGGGCAGGCGCCTTTGGAGTTGGGGCTGAAGAGGGCGGCGGGTGCGCCGGTGGCGTGGGCGAACAGGGTCCGGAGGGGGTCCATGATGCGGGTGTAGGTGGCGGGGGTGGACCGGGTTGACGTGGCGGGTGCGGTCTGGTCGATGACGGTGGCCGCTGGGTGTTGGGCGAGGAGGTCGCTGGTGATGAGGGTGCTTTTGCCGGAGCCGGCGATGCCGGTGATGGCGGTGAGGACGCCGGTGGGGATGTCGACGGTGACGTGTTTGAGGTTGTTGGTGTGGGCGTCGGTGATGGTGAGGGTGCCGGTGGGGGTGCGGGGGTTGGTGTTGAGGGCGAGCCGGTGGCGGAGGTGCCGGCCGGTGAGGGTACGGGCGTATGGGAGGGCTTCGAGGGTGCCCTGGTAGACGACGCGGCCGCCGTGGGTGCCGGCTTCGGGGCCGAGGTCGATGATGTGGTCGGCGGTTTCGATGACGTCGCGGTCGTGTTCGACGACGAGGACGGTGTTGCCTTTGTCGCGGAGTCTGCGGAGCAGTTCGAGGAGGCGGGTGATGTCGTGGGCGTGGAGGCCGATGCTGGGTTCGTCGAGGATGTAGAGCATGTCGACGAGGCTGCTGCCGAGGTGGCGGACGAGTTTGACGCGTTGGGACTCGCCGCCGGAGAGGGTGCTGGTCTGGCGGTCGAGGGTGAGGTGGCCGAGGCCGATGTCGATGAGGTGGTCGAGGCGGTCGCGGACGGCGGTGATGTGGTGGGTGTTGGTGTCGTCGGTGAGGAGGCGGAGGACGGCGTCGAGTTCGGTGGTTTCCATGGCGGTGAGGTCGGCGATGGTGTAGCCGTTGATGCGGCTGGCGCGGGCGGTGTCGTTGAGGCGGGTGTGGTGGCAGGTGGGGCAGCCGAGGCCGTGGCAGGTGGGGCACATGCCTTGGGGGTCGTTGAAGGAGAGGCTGCGGGCGTTGGCGGGTCGGGGGTGGGCGTGGGTGGCGTAGAGGTGGCGGAGGGTGGGGTTGATGTCGGTGGCGGTGCCGACGGTGGAGCGGGCGGTGCCGCCGAGGCGTTTCTGGTCGACGATGACGGCGGGTGACAGGTTGTGGATGGCGTCGACGTCGGGTCGGTCGTATCGGGGGGTGCGGGTGCGGGCGAAGGCGGTGAAGGTTTCGTTGAGCTGGCGTTGGGCTTCGGCGGCGATGGTGTCGAAGACGAGGGAGGTTTTGCCGGAGCCGGAGACGCCGGTGAAGACGGTGATGGCGTGTTTGGGGATGTCGACGGTGATGTCGCGGAGGTTGTTCTGTCTGGCGCCGACGACGTTGATGCGGGACACGAGGGTCAGGTTATCCGCGGGGTGCGACAGTTTCGGTGAGGCGCCGTTCGAGTGGTGTGCGGAATTTGGGTGTGACGCGGATGTCGCCGATCCAGTTGGTGAGCCGGTCGGCGGTTTCGCGTACACCGGCGGCGTCGACTGACTCGAGGAGTTCGGTGGCGATGTGGCCGGTGGGGGTTTGGGCCCAGCCGCCGACGACGCGGCCGTTGATCCAGATGGTGGGGCCGGGGTTGCCGGTGCGGTCGAAGAGGGCGGGTGCGTGGGGGCCGAGGTAGAAGTCGCGGCTGGTCCAGCCCATCATGGTGGGGTCGAGGGCGGGTAGGAGCGCGACCCACCGGTCGGGTTCGGGGACGGAGTCGGTGTCGTCGGCGAGGACGATGCCGGTGTCGCCGTTGTCGAGGGTGACGGTGGTGGTGTCGAGGGCGGCGACGGCGGCGCGGGTGTGGGCCATGGTCCAGCCGGTCCACCATTTGAGGTCGTTGATGGTGCCTGGGCCGTAGCGGGCGAGCCACTGCCGGGCGAGTTCGGTGCGGGCGGTGGCGGGGTCGAGGGTGTCGTAGGTCGGGGTCCAGTTGGTGTGGGTGTGCCAGGTGTACTGGGTGCTGGTCCAGGTGCCGCTGGGGCGGCCGCGGATGATGCGGCCCTGCGCGGCGAGGAGGAGCAGGACGCGGCTGGTGATGTACTGGTTGCCTTGCGGGAAGTGCAGGACGGTGCGGAGGCGGGGTTCGTCGGCGGCGAGTTGTGCGGCGGTGGCGGCGCCGCCGCGGGCGACGAGCGCGTCGTAGGTGGCGGTTTCGACCTCGGTGAGGAAGGTGGCGTCGCCGCCGAGGTGTTTGATGAGGAGCCGGCGTTGTTCGGCGGCGATGGTGAGGGACGCGGCGGCGTGGACGACGGGTGCGGTGGTGGTGGGGACGACGTACATGGTGCGGCGCATGCCGAGCATCCGTAGGAGGGTCCGCTGCTCGTAGAGGGCGTTGTCGAGCGGCGGTGCGTCGGGGATGCGGGCGGCGACGGAGAGGTGGACGGTCGCGGCGTCGGTGGCGTGGAGCGTGATGAGGTCGGTGGCGGCGGCGACGGGGTCGGTGGCGGTGAACCCGTGCCGCCAGTAGAGGCGGGCGCGGCGTTGGGTGTCTGTGATGTGCGGGACGGTCACCGGGTCGACGATAGTCAGCGGCGCATCGAGTCGACGTAGAGCGTGATGAGGACGAGCACGACGACGGCCGTGCCGAGGATGACCCAGAGTCCGACCCCCATGGATGTGACGGTACCGAGGTCGGCCCCGGCGGGGCGTCGCACGCACGAGTGACATAGGGTCCGAGCCGATGTCCACCGCATTCGTTCTCGCGCATACCAGCCTGGCCCCGGTTCCGCTCGTGCCGGAGGTCCGGTTGCGGTTGGCGGATGAGGCGATCGAGCTGTGGCAGTACACGGAGAAGTTCGCGGGTGGGGTGCAGCTGCCGCCGCCGTTCTGGGCGTTCGCGTGGGCGGGTGGTCAGGCCCTCGCCCGGTACATTCTGGACAACCCGGGCCTGGTTGCTGGGAAGCGGGTGCTGGATGTGGCGGCGGGGTCGGGGCTGGTGGCGATCGCTGCGGTGAAGGCGGGCGCGGCGCACGTGACGGCGGTGGAGATCGATCCTCTGGCGGTGACGGCGATGGCGGTGAACGCGGCCGCGAACGACGTGACGGTCGACGCGCGGCTGGAGGACGTGCTGCCGGGTGACGGCGGCGACGCCGACGTGGTCCTCGCCGGGGACGTGTTCTACAGCCGGGAGATGACCGGTCAGGTCCTCGACTTCCTGCGGCGGGTGACGAAGCGGGGCGCGGGGTGTCTGGTCGGGGATCCGGGGCGGGCGTATCTGCCGAAGGAGCATCTGGAGCTGGTCGCGGTGTATGACGTGCCGGTGCCGCAGACGTTGGAGGACACGCCGGTGAAACGGACGACGGTGTGGCGGCCGACCCTGTAAAGCCCGTCCAGCCTGTACGGCCCGTGCAGGGGGAGCTGGAGCGGGCGTCGGGGGATTTCACCGAGGCGTGGCTGGCGAACCGGCGGTTGTCGGCGCACACGCGGGCGGCGTACCGGCGGGATGTGCACCAGTTCCTCGGTTGGTGCGCGGGCCGTGACCTGGATCCGTTGCGGGTGTCGTTTCTGCAGGTGAACGCGTATGCGCGGGATCTGGAGTCGACGGTGGACGTCAGGTCGGGGAAGGTGCTGGCGCCGGCGAGTGTGGCGCGGAAGCTGTCGGCGTTGTCGAGCTGGTACGGGTTTCTGCTGCGGTTGCAGGCGGTGGCGGTGAATCCGGTCGGGGGTGCGGACCGGCCGCGGATCGATCGGGACACGTCTTCGACGGTGGGGTTGACGGCTGGTGAGGTCGACGCGATTTTGGCCGCGGCGGCGCGGCAGACGGGGGTGACGGCGGCGCGGGATCTGGCGATCCTGGCGTTGCTGGCGGATCTGGGGTTGCGGGTCGGTGAGGTCGTCGCCCTGGATCATGCGGATCTCGGGGTGGAGCGTGGTCACCGGACGGTCCGGTTCGTCGGGAAGGGTGGTAAGCCGCGGCGGCGGGCGCTGACGGCGGCGGTGACGGCTGCTCTTGATGGTTATGTCGGCGTCGGTACCGGCGGTGACGGGCCGCTGTTCACGACGGCGACGGGGGCGCGGGTGGATCGGCACGCGGTGTTCCGGCTGGTGCGGCGGTTGGCGCGGGAGGCTGGGGTGCCGGCGTGGGAGCGGTTGTCGCCGCATTCGCTGCGGCACGCGTTCGCGACCGCGGCCCGGGACGAGGGTGTCCCCCTGGAGGATGTGCAGGACGCGATGGGGCACGCGGATCCGCGGACGACGCGCCGGTATGACCGGGACCGGCACAACCTGGACCGGGATCCGGCGTACACGATCGCGGCGGCGCGGGCCCGTCGCGGGGACGGGGCGGGTTCGTGAGGATCAGGGCGGCGACGGACGGCGACGTGGACGGGATCGCGCGGTTGCACGCGGACAGTTGGCGGCGGCATTACCGGGGTGCGTACAGTGACGCGTTCCTGGACGGTGACGTGGTCGCGGACCGGTTGGTGGTGTGGCGGGACCGGTTCGAGGAGCGGGCGGGAACGGTCACGTTCGTAGCTGAAGACGGTGGGCTGGTCGGGTTCGCGCACGTGAAGCTGGACGACGACGTGGAGTGGGGCAGTCTCGTCGACAACCTGCACGTCGTGGACGGCCGCCGGCACGGTGGTGTCGGCACGCGGCTGCTGCGGGCCGCGGCCGGTGCCGTCGTCGACCGGGCGGTGTCGTCGCGGCTGTACCTGTGGGTCCTGGCGCAGAACACGGCGGCGCAGCGGTTCTACGCGGCGCGTGGCGGGGTCCACGCGGGGACGGTGGACGTGACGGCGGCGGGTGGGGTGCCGGGCCGGTTGCAGGGCACCCCACGCAAGCACCGGATCGTCTGGGCGGACGCCCAGATCAGCTAGACGAGCTGGTCGAAGTGGGTGTGGAGGTCGGCTGACACGTCGGCGTCGCCGAGCCGGCGCAGCGTCCACAGCGACGCGAGCAGCGCCGGGCGTTCGTCGCCGCGGTCGGCGGCCCAGGCGGCGTGTTCGAGCAGCAGCGCGGCGGTGAGGGTGGTGCCGAGCCGCAGCGCCAGTTCCCGCGCTCCGGCGACGACCCGGTCGCTGCGGGGGTCGGCGGCGGCGGTTCCGACGTCGGCGGCGAGGCGGCGGGTGGCGGCGATGACGGCGTCGGCGGTGCCGGGGAGGATGCCGGGGAGCCGGTGCACGGCGGCGGCGGCGATCTCGGCGCGGTGCAGCAGCGGCCGGGCGCCGTCGCCGGTGGTGAGGGCGCGGAGGACGTCGACGGACAGGACGTTGGTGGTGCCTTCCCAGATCGGCAGGACCTGCGCGTCGCGGAGCAGTCTGGGGATGCCGGTGTCCTCGACGTAGCCGGCGCCGCCGAACGCTTCGAGGTATTCGCTGGCGGAGGCGACGGCGAGCCGGCCGGTGAGCAGTTTCGCGAGGGGCGCGACGAGCCGCAGCTCGTCCGCTGCGGCGCTCGCAGGGCCGTCCGGGCTGCCGGTGGTGGCGGTGCCGAGGAGGGCGAACGCGTGGGCGGCGAGGGCGTAGGCGCCGGCGGCGTCGACGGCGAGCCCGCCGAGGGTGGCGCGGTGCAGCGGGTTCCCGGCGAGGGTCCCGCCGGCGACCTGCCGGTTCGCGGCGTGGCTGAGGGCGTATTCGAGGCCGCGGCGCATCCCGCCGGCGGCGGCCGCGGCGTTGTGGAGGCGGGTGACGACGACGAGGGTCATCATGCGGGCCAGGCCGGGGACGGTGGGGTCGCCGACGGGGATCGCGGGGACGTCGTCGAGGCGGACCTCGCCGGTGGGGACGGCGCGGGTGCCGAGCTTGTCCTTGAGCCGCAGGACCTGCAGCCCGTCGGCGGGCAGGGCGGTGCCGGGGGTGTAGCGGGGGACGAGGAACGGTGCGAGGTTCCGGCTGCCGGGTCCGGCGCCTTCGGGGCGGGCGAGGGCGATCGCCATGTCGGCGTCGATCGCGGAGCAGAACCATTTGTCGCCGGTGAGGACCCACCGGCCGTCGGGGAGCCGGCGGGCGGTGGTGGTGGACCGGGCGATGTCGGAGCCGCCCTGTGACTCGGTCATCCACTGGCCGCTGGTGACGGCATGGTCGGGGTCGGTGCTGGTGAGGCGGGCCAGCCACGGTGAGGTGGGGTCGGTCGCGGTGAGGAGGGCGGCGGCGCCGTCGGCCATCGCGACCGGGCAGGAGAACGTCGCGGACTCCGGCCCCCACAGGTGCAGCAGCGCGTGCTGCACGACGCGGGTGCCGGCGCCCCACGTGGTGCGGGCGTCGCTGGTGTAGGGCAGGGCGACGACCGCGTGCCGGGCGGCGGACGCGCGGAGCGTCTGCCAGCCGGTGGCGGTGTCGACGCGGTCGATGCGGGCGCCCCACGCGTCGAACCGGGTCAGGGTCGGCGGGTGGGTTTCGGCGTCGTGGTGGGCGGCGCGGAGCGGGCCGAGGACGTCGGCGGACACGGCGGCGAGGCGGGCCTTGGCGGCGGCGTGCCCGTCCGGGCCGAGGAGCCGGTCCAGCCAGCCTTGCAGCTGCCAGTCGCTGGTGTACGGGTCCCGCAACGCCGGCCGGGTCTGCACGAAACGCGTCATACCCCGAAGGTTACCGTCCGGTAATCGTCGGGGTCGAGGCTGCTCACACGAGCCGGAGCTGCCCTTCGGCGCGGGCGGCGGGGCCGAGGTCACCGACGCGGTGGTGGCGGCGGCACAGCACCTGGTAGCGGACGTCGACCTCCGGGGCGCCTTCCGGGGAACCCCCGTCGGTGCCGGTGTCGCCGATGACGACCTGGTCGCCTTCGCGGGCGATGCCGCCGTTGACGACCCGGGCGTTGAGCAGCCCCGGCCGGCCGCACCAGCACAGCACCTCCACCTGGACGCGGGTCACCTCGTCGGCGAGCTCGAACAGCCGCTGCGCCGCCGGGAACAGGCTGGTGCGGAAGTCGGTGGCGAGCCCGAACGCGTACACGTCGACGTCGGAGGTGTCGACGAGGTCGGCGAGCTGTTCGATCTGCGCGACGGTGTAGAAGCTCGCCTCGTCGCAGATGAGGTAGTCCACGCGGATGCCCTGGGCCCACCGTTGCCGGACGAGGCCGCGGATGTCGAGGTCGGCGCCGACGTCGACGGCTTCCTTGCCGAGGCCGATGCGGGTGGACAGGCGGCCCGGGCCGGCGCGGTCGATGGTGGTGAGGACCAGGCCGCGGCGGCCCTGCCGGGCGTGGTTGTAGTCCATCTGCAGGGCGAGGGTCGACTTGCCGCAGTCCATCGGTCCGTAGAAGAACTTCAGGGAGCCACCGCGGCGTAGCCGGCTGTCACCGGCGGCGACGCACGCGGCCGGGTCTTCGTCGAGGGTCTGGGTGGAGGACGTCACGACGGTGCAGCCTACTGGGCCGGTGGCGGGCCACCCAGCCGTTGGAGGGTGGCGCGGACCTCGTGCCGTTCCGGGGTGCCCATCTCGTCGAACAGGCGCAGCGCCGCGGTGAGGTGTTCCCGGGCGGCGTCGGGGTCGCCGGTGGCGGTGCCGAGGCCGCGGTGGGCGCGGGCCTGTTCGTAGCGGTGCTGGGCGCGGGTCGCCCGGTCCAGGACCCACCGGTGGACGGTTTCGGCGTCGGCGGGGCGGCCGGCGGTGTGCAGGGCCTCGCCGTACGTGTTCCCGGCGTGGCAGGCGGCGGTCGGGTCGAGGTGCCGGCCGTCGTCGTACGCGCCGTGGAGCAGCCGCAGGCCGCGGTCGTGGTCGCCGAGGGCGACGAGGCCGGCGCCGATGACGGTGCGGGCCTCGATCTCCGAGCCGGGGCCGGCGTCGTCGCCGAGCTGCCGGCGTGCCCACGACAGCAGCAGTGTCGCCTGCCGGTGCTGGCCGAGGCGGGCGCGGGTCGCGCCGAGCTCGACCGCGCCGACGGCGCCCGGCCAGGTGCTGCCGCCGTCGCTGCCGGTGCCGCGGGCGTAGGCGATGATCCGTTGGGCGACGAGGACGGACTCGTGGTGCCGGCCGAGGGCCCGCAGGGTCGCGGCGAGCGGTGTCCACTGGCCGCTGACCTGCCGCCGGTCGTCGCCGGCGGTGAGGGACCGTTCGGTGAGGGTGAGCGCTTCCCGGAACCGGCCGACGTTGAGGTACACGTAGGCGAGGTTCGACTCGGCGCGGGCCCCCCAGCGGGGGTGGCCGATGAGGCGTTGCAGGTGCCCGGCGGCGGCGGTGAGGTCGCCGCTGCGGGCGTGCGCGGACGCGAGGTAGTTGTGGGCCATCGCGACGAGGTCCGGGTCGTCGAGGGCTTCGGCGGCGGTGAGGGCGCGGCGGTGCAGGTCCAGGGACACGTCGTTGATCGAGTTACGGAACAGGTACGCCCACAGGGCGCGGGTGAGCAGGATCGTGTGCCGGTGCCGGTGGAGCCGGTCGGCGAGGTGGGTGACGGCGGCGACGTTGACCCATTCGGCGTTCAGCCATTCGCGGGTGTCGAGCATGCCGGTGAACGTGGGCACGTGCGGGCCGACGTCGGTGAAGTCGATCGGGTCCCGGTCCGGGTTGCTTTCCCAGATTTTCGTCGCGGCGGCGGCGGTGTGCAGGTAGAAGTCGAGCATCCGGGTGGTCGCCGGGTCGCGTTCCGGGTCGGCGGCGGCGAGGTGGGCGGCGTATTCGCGGAGCAGGTCGTGGAACCGGAACCGGCCGGCGGCGGGTTCGTTGAGCAGGTGCGCGTCGACGAGCTGCCCGAGGAGGTCCTCGGTGCTCGCAGTGGTGGTGTCGGTGATGGCGGCGGCGGCACGGACGGACAGGTCACCGGCGGGGTGCAGGCCGAGGAGCCGGAACAGCCGCTGCGCGTGCGGGGGCAGCTGCCGGTACGACAGTTCGAACGCGGCGTGCGGGGACCGGCCGTCGACGGCGAGGTCGACGGGGGCGGGGTGGGCGCGGCGGAGCCGGTCGGCGAGGTCGGCGACGCTCCACGACGGGCGGTGCGCGAGCCGGGCCGCGGCGAGCCGCAACGCGAGCGGCAGGTGCCCGCACAGGTCGGCGACGTCGGCGGTCGCGGCCGGGTCGGCGGCGGCGCGGGCCCCGACGACCCCGGTGATCAGCCGGAGGGACTCGGCGGGGGCGAGGACGTCCAGCGACACGGGGCGGACGCCGTCGAGGCCGGCGATGCGGCGGCGGCTGGTGACGATGACCAGCGACGCCGACGCGCCGGGCAGCAGCGGGGTGACCTGCGCGGCGTCGGCGGCGTCGTCGAGGACGATCAGGAGCCGCCGGCCGGCGGTCTCGGTCCGCCACCGGGCGGCGCGGTCGTCGGGGTCGGTGGGGATCCGGGCGGCGCCGAGGTGGGTGAGGAGGACACCGAGGGCCTCGTGCGGCGGCAGCGGCGGCCGGTCGCTGTGGGCGCGCAGGTCCAGCAGCAGCCGCCCGTCGGGGTAGCGGCCGGCGACGCGGTGCGCGACGTGGACGGCGAGGCTGGTCTTGCCGACGCCGGCCATCCCGTCGACGGTGACCACCACCGGGGTGCCGCCGACGGCGGCGTCGGTGGCGGCGACGGTGGCGAGGAGGGCGGCGACGACGTCGTCGCGGCCGGAGTGGTCGGCGACGTCCCGGGGCAGCGTCCACGGCCGCTGCGGCGCCGCCGGGACCGCGGCGGGTGGCGGTGCGGCGGGGTCCGGGGCGGGGTGCAGCAGGTCCTCGTGGAGACGTTGCAGCGCGTCGCTCGGCGGCAGGCCCAGCTCGTCGTCGAGGGTCCGTTGCAGCCGCCGGTACACGGCGAGCGCGTCCGCGGTCCGCCCGGCCCGGGCGAGGGCCGTCATCAGCTGCCCCGTCACCCGTTCCCGCAGCGGGTACTGCTCCACCAGCGCCGTCAGCTGCCCGATCAGCGACGCGTGCAGGCCGAGGCGCAGCTCCACGTCGACGCAGTCCTCCAGGGCGGCGTCGCGGCGTTCCTCGAACGCGACCGCGTGCGCGCGGACCGCGGCGCTGTCGACGCCGGTGAGCGCTGGGCCGCGCCACAGGTCCACGGCGGCCCGCAGCCGTGCCCGCGCCTGCGGCAGGTCACCGGCCGCGGCGGCGGCCCGGCCGGCGGCGGCGAGCGCGGTGAACGTGACGGTGTCGAGGTCGTCGCCGGCGACCGTGGCCCGGTAGCCGGCGGTGTCGGTGCTGATCAGGTCCGGCAGGAGCCGGCGCAGCCGGGACACGCACGTGTGCAGCTGCGCCCGCGCCGTCACGGGCGCGTGGTCGCCCCAGACGGCGTCGACGAGCTGGTCGACGGTGACGACCCGGCCCGGGTGCAGCAGCAGCATCGCCAGCAGCACCCGGTCCCGTGCGGCGGGCACCTCGACCGGCCGGCCGTCGACGTGGACGGCGAGGGGACCGAGGAGCCGGAATCGCACGAAGGTGAATGTAATGACCTGCGGCCGGGAGGTTTCCGGGAGGGTTCCAGGAGGGTTACAGGCGGGCCGGTGGGGTGTTCCCGGCCTGTTCGATCGCCTTGCGGATCGGGACGGCGAGCAGCGCGAGGAACCCGGCGACGAAGAACACCAGCAGCGAGATGATCGCGACCCGGTAGGAGCGGGTCGTGTCGTAGGCGAGGCCGAACAGCAGCGGCCCGAGCCAGCTGGTGCCCTTGTCGGAGATCTCGTAGATCCCGAAGTACTCGCCTTCGCGGCCCTTCGGGATCAGCTGCGAGAACAGCGACCGCGACAGCGCCTGGCTGCCGCCGAGGACGAGGCCGATGCCGCCGCCGAGCGCGACGAACAGCAGCGGCTCCTTCGCCGGCAGGAAGTACGCGATGACGATGATCACCGTCCAGAGCACGAGACTGCCGAGGAGGGTCTTCCACGCCCCGTACCGTTTCGCGAGCCAGCCGAGCAGCAGCGCCCCGGCGAACGCGAGGAACTGCACCATGAGGATCGTCGGGACGAGGACGTCGTCGGACAGCTGCAGCTCCTTCGTCCCGTACTGGGACGCGAGCGCGATCACGGTCTGGATGCCGTCGTTGTAGATGAGGTACGCGACGAGGAAGAACAGGGTGAGCGGGTACGCCTTCAACGACTTCAGGGTGTGCCACAGCTGCCGGAACCCGTCGGTGAGGACGTTCACGCCCTTCGCCGGTGCCTCCTGCGGCGGGCGGTTGCGGAGGCTGAGCAGCGGGATCGTGGTGAACCCGGCCCACCACAGGCCGGCGGACACGATGCTGTACCGGGCGATCTCGCCGGTGGTCATGCCGAGGGTGTCCTGCATGAGGACGGCGACGACGTTGAGCAGCAGCAGCAGGCCACCACCGAGGTAGCCGAACGCCCAGCCGAAGCTGGACACCCGGTCGCGGTCCTCCTCGGAGGAGATCTGCGGCAGGAACGAGTTGTAGACGACGACGGACGCGCCGAACGCGATGTTCGCGACGAGGAACAGGGCGGCGCCGAGCAGGTACCGGTCGCCGGTGAGGAACAGCATCCCGGCGGTCGCGGCCGCGCCGATGTAGGCGAACAGGGCCAGGAGCTGCTTCTTGCGCGGGGACCGGTCGGCGATCGCGCCGACGACCGGCAGGACGAACACGGTCAGGAACACCGACAGGCTCACCGTGTACGGGAACAGGGCGCCGGGCGCGATCGCGATGCCGAGCGGGTGGATGACGGCGGTGTCGCAGGCGTCGCCGTCGCAGCCGGCGGCCTTCTCCGCGATCGACGTCAGGTACGGGCCGAGGAAGACGGTGACGACGGTGGTGGAGAACGCGGAGTTCGCCCAGTCGTAGAAGTACCAGCCGACCCGTTCACGTTTCGTGCTGAGCTGCGGTGCCTCGGGTGTGTCGACAGCTGACACGGGGCCTCTCCTACGCCGGGATCTACGCGGGGTTCCAGATGCCGCGGGCGTGGTAGACGTCGCGGAGCACCTCGATGTGATCGGTCATGATGCCATCAACGCCGAGGTCCAGGAAGTGCCCGATCTGTACCGGGTCGTCGATCGTCCACAGGTGCACGTGCAGGCCGAGGCGGTGCAGGTAGTCGATGAAGCGGGGACGGGCGAGGGTGAGGCGTCCGTACCGGGGCGGGATCTGCACGGCGACGACACTGTCGGCGACCCGGACGGGCCGGCCGGTCATGGACCCGGCCCACAGGGCGGTGACCTCCCGCATCCCGACCGACGTCGCCACCCGCGGCCCGGCTTCGCGGCGGATGCGGGTGAGCCGGGCGGAGGAGAACGACGCCAGCAGCACCCGGTCCTCGGCGCCGGCGCGGCGGACCGCGTCGACCGTCGGGGTGACCGCCGCGTCGGTCTTGCAGTCGATGTTGAACCGGACGTCCGGCCATGCGTCGAGGACCTCGTCGAGGCGGGGGACGGCGGCGGCGCCACCGACCCGGACGGAGGCGAGGTCCGCCCACGTCACGTCGACCATGCGGCCCGGCCGGCCCAGCATCCGCTGCAGGGTGTCGTCGTGGAAGACGACGGGGACACCGTCGGCGGTCGCGTGGGTGTCGGTCTCGATGTACCGGTAGCCGAGGTCGACGGCGCGGGCGAACGCAGCTGTCGTGTTCTCGTCACCGGCCGCGGCGCCGCCGCGGTGCGCGAAACCCAACGGTCCGGGCAGGTCAAGATAGGGCACGCCGACAGTATGCGGTGATCTTCCGGTGTGGTTGCGTAACGGCGGGTTACCTGTTGCTGTCCTCGTGCTGACACACGACTGTCGGCAGGCTTGCCGGGCGACGCGGAGTGTGGATCTGTACAGGTAGGGTGACGCACATGCGCGTGCTCGGCATTGACTTCGGCACGTCGAACACGGTCGCGATGGTCCGGACCCCGGACTCACGGATGCGGCCGCTGCTGTTCGACGGTTCCCCCTTGCTGCCTTCTTCTCTGTACTTCAACACCGACGGGAAAGTGCTGGTCGGCCGGGACGCCGAGCGTAACGCGCGGCTCGACCCGGCCCGGTTCGAACCGAACCCGAAACGTCGCATCGACGACGGTGAGGTGTTCATCGGTGACCATCCGATGCCGGTGCCGCGGCTGTTCGCGCACGTGCTGTCGCTGGTCAACACGGAGGCCCGCCGGCAGCTCGGCGCCGCCCCCGACGAGGTGCGGATGACGCACCCGGCGCGGTGGGGTGAGCGGCGCCGGTCGGCGCTGATCGAGGCGGCCCGCATCTCCGGGCTCGGGAACCCGCGGCTGATCGCGGAGCCGGTCGGTGCCGCGTCGTACTTCACCGCCGTCCTCGGCTCCGCGGTGCCCGTCGGCCGGTCCCTGGCGATCTACGACCTCGGCGGCGGCACGTTCGACGCTACCGTGGTGCGGCGCACCCAGTCCGGGTTCGAGGTCCTCGCCGAGGACGGCCTGCCCGACGTCGGTGGTCTGGACTTCGACCACGCGATCGTCGAGCACCTCGGCAAGGTGTACTCCGAAAGCCACGCGGAGAAGTGGGCGTCGATCGCGACCCCGTCGGATGCGAACGCGCGCCGGCAGCGGCGGCTGCTGTATGAGGACGTCCGCGGCGCGAAGGAGATGCTGTCGCGGACCGCGTCGACGGACATCCACCTGCCGTCCCTGGAGGTGGATGCGCACCTGACGCGGGAGGAGCTGGAAGGGCTCGTCAAGCCGTACCTGGAGCGGACCGTGTCGTGTCTGCGCCGGGCGATCGAGTCCGCGCGGCTGCAGCCGAAGGACCTCGTCGGGATCTTCCTCGTCGGCGGGTCGTCACGGATCCCGCTCGCGGCGCACCTGATCCACACGGAGCTCGGGGTGGCGCCGACGACCCTGGAGCAGCCGGAGACCGTCGTCGTCGAGGGCGCGTTGTGCATCGGGGCGCCGTCGGCGCCGGCCCGCGCGTCCGGGATGCCGCGCACGACGACCCCACCGCCGCCGCAGCAGCCGCAACAGCAGCAGCGGCCGGTGTCGGCGGTGCCGGTGTCGCCGGGGATGAACCGCCCGCCGATCCAGCAGCAGCCGCCGGTGCAGCTCGTGCGGCAGCAGCCGCCGGTCCAGCTGACGCGGCAGGCCCCGCCGCCCGTCCAGCAGCCGCCGGTGCAGCTCGTCCGGCAGCCCCCGCCGCCGGTGCAGCAGCCGCCCGTGCAGCTGGTGCGGCAGCCGCCGCCCGTCCAGCAGCAGCAGCCGGTGCAGCAGCCGTACCGTCCGCCGGTGTCGCCGGCGCCGGTGCAGCAGCAGCCGGCGCGGCCGGGGCCGTTCCCGCCGCAGGTGACCCGGCCGGCGCCGGCGCCCGCCCCGCAGCAGGACGAGGGCGAGCGGAACTGGGTCGCGGTCATCGTCGTCGTGCTCGTGATCGTGGCGGTGCTGTTCGTGATCCTGCTGATGACCGCGTTCAACTAACCACTGCCGCAGCGCAGAAGGGCCCGTCACGGACGTCCGTGACGGGCCCTGACCCTGTCTAGGGTCAGGCTGGGGTCAGCCGCCTTCGCGTTTGATCCGCAGGTACGCGAGGACCGCCTCGCGGGTCGTGCGGACGCCGAGCGCCTCCCGGGCCTCCGCGATCCGCCGGTTCGCGGTCCGCAGCGACAGGAACTCCGCGGCGGCGGCCGCGGCGATCGTCTCACCGCCGGCGAGCCGCTCCAGCAGCGCCCGCTGCTCCGGGGCCAGCTGCGGGCCGCCGGCGTCCGGTTCCGGGCCGGTGCCGAGGTCAGCGTCCGGGTCGGTGCTGACCGGGCCGATCCGGGCGAGGTCGGCGAGCAACGCCCGGCCGATGTCGCCGCCGGTGTCGCAGATCGCGACGATACCGGCGCCGCGGGCCGCGGCGAGCAGCGCCAGTTCGGCGGTGTCGGCCTCCGCGACCCGCCCGTAGAGGGCGAGCCGCGCGTCGGACACGTCCCACGCCTGGTCGGTGAGCGCGAACCCCTCCCGGGTGCTCCAACCGGCGCGGGCGAGCCGGCGCAGCACGCTGGTGGCGTCGCCGCCGGACGCGACGACGTAGCGGGGTGCGTGAGCGGGGTCGCCCGCCATCAGCGGCCCTGACCGTTCACGTGACCGGTCAGGTGGCCGGTTGGTCGGGGCGGTGCAGCGGGTGTCATCCGCCAACGATGCGGTGCACAGGCACCACCGCACAAGTGCACACCGTTACTCATCCAAGGTCCTCGATCGCGAGTGCGGCGGCTTCGGTGCGGGTGCGGGCGCCGAGTTTCCGCATGCCGGAGCGGATGTGGGTTTCGACGGTCTCCCGGGAGATGCCGAGCTGCCCGGCGATCCGGCGGGTCGGTTCGCCGTTCGCGACGAGCCGCAGCACGTCACGTTCCCGGTCGGTGAGGTCGTCGCCGGCGCGCCGGCCGCGGGTGTCCCGGCGGATCGCGTGACGGCGCAACGCCCGGCGGGTCCGGCCGAGCAGGACGACGAGCCCGGCCTCCTCGGCGAGCCGTTCGGCCTCCAGCAGCGGCGGCACGGCCCGTTCCGCGTCCTCCTCGAGGGTGCCCTGGGCGAGCAGGCACCGGACCTCCTCCCGGCGGGCGAGGTCGCGCCAGGCGGCGGCGGCCGCCGCGAACAGGTCCGGGGCCTTCCACGCGTCCAGGGTCGTCGCGACCGCCGCGAGCGGCCGGTCACCCTCCCCGAACCCCGCGTCGGGGGATGCGGTGTCGCCGGCGTCGTACGCGGCCCACCGGGCGGTGATCCGGCGCAGCCCGTCGACGAGCGGCGGGGCGGGCAGGTCACCGGCGCGGCCGACCGCGTGGTCCGGCTGCCCGTCCAGCCACGCCGCCTCCCGCGTCACCCAGTCCAGGACCGGGCCCGTCGACGACGGCCGGCCGGTGAGCGCGTCCAGCCGCGCCCGGGCCGGGGCGAGCAGCCCACCGTCGGCCTCGGCGAGGCTGGCGGCGGCGACCGCGTAGCCGCGGGCGACCGCCGGGAGGGTCCGGTCGGTGAGGTCGCCGGCGCGGCGGACGACCTCGTCGATCTCGTCGCCGCGCAGCGCATCGCACCACAGCTGCGCGGCGATGAACCGGGTCTGCCACGAGTAGGCGAGGTCACCGGCGCACGCCGCCGCGGCCGCCGCGGCCGCGTTCGACGCCTCGGTGAGCCTGGCGTCGGCGGTGAGGGTCTCCACCAGCAGCCACGCCGACCAGCGGGCGGCGAGGACGTCACCGGCCTGCCCGGCCGCCGACGCGGCGGACGCCAGACCGTACTCCCAGCCGGGGCGGCGGGTGCCGGCACGGACGGCGGCGATCGCCGCCCGCAGCCCCGGATGGGCGGGCGCGTCACCGTGGACCCGCAGCAACTCCTCGGCGCGGGCCAGCGCCGCGTCCGGGTCCCGGGACAGGGTCGCGAGCAGCCGCACCCGGTCGCGGGCGCCGACGACCTCACCGGGCTCGCCGTCACCGACGGTGGTGACGGCGTCGGCGGCGGCCGTCGCGTTGCCCTGCTGCAGCAGCGCCTCACCACGCAGGACGGCACCGACGGCGCCGACCGCCGGGTCGGTGACCGCGTCGGCGGGCAGGACGCGCAGGCACGAACCGGGCCGGCCGGCGGCGAGGGCGGCGCGGGCCGCGTCCAGGCGCACGTCCGCGGCCGGCGACACACCCGGCAGGTCACAGGCGAGCAGCAGCAGCTCGGCGCGTTCCCCGGTCGACGCGGCGGACCGGGCGGCGCGGACCGCGACCTGGTACGCGTCGGTGTGGGCGCCGGCGGCGGCGAGGTGCCGGGCCGCCTCCCGCGGCGGGACCAGACCGGCGAGCCGCCGGTGCAACGCGACCCGCTCCGCCGGCTCCAGGAGACCGGCGGCGACCTCCGCCGTGTACGGCGACACGGGCGCGGCGATCCCGGCGGCGTCGACCTCGACGAGACCGGTTCCGGTCAGCTCCGTGATGCCCTCACCGAGGACGGTCGCGGTGACCGGCCGGCCGAGCAGGCCGAGCGCCGCCATCGCGGTGCGGGCGGGACGGTTCAGGTCGGCGAGCGCACCGGCGACCGTGTACGCGAGACCCTTGTCGGAGTCGAGGGGGGTGCCGCCCTGCGCGACGTGCTTCGCGATCGCGGTCACGGCGAGGGGGACCCCGCCGGCGCGGCGCACGACGTCGGCGACGACGGCGGTGGTCGCGCCGGGCGCGATTTGCCGGACGAGCGCGGCGGCGGCGTCGGCGGGCATCGCCGGCACGTTCAGCCACGCCGTGGCGGCGGCGCGCAGGACCTGTTCGGCGTCGCCGGGCAGCCGGTGCGGCGTACGCAACGTGACGGCTATCCGACAGTGTTCGGCGATCGCGGGAAGTGCGGCGACCGTCAACGGATCCGCCCACTGCAGGTCGTCGAGCAGCAGCAGACCGTGACGGACCCGGGACCGGACGGCCTCGGCGAGCAGCGGCGCCTCATGTGACGGCAGTCGCACCCGCACCGCCCGGGACAGCGGCAACGCGGGCACGCCACGCAGCATCGCGAGGGCACCACCGGCGAACACGGTGCCGCGGAACGTCTCACCGAGCCGTTTCAGCACCGTGGAGCGGCCCGTGCCGGGCGCGCCCGCGATGACCACCAGACCGGGGTTACGCAGGGCGTCGACCGCCGCCGCGACCAGGTCGGCGGGCGGCCACACGGCGGCACCCACCGTCGCCCGCCCGGCCGGCACCCCCACCGGGACAGCGGCGGGCACACCGGCGACTGGCTCGTCAGTCGGTGCCTCAGGCACTTCTCGCCTCCATTCGTGGCACGAACATGGGATCCTGCGCGCGCAGGATATTCGTAATGTGTGTGCCGTACGTGCGTGACATGACGGTCTGATTCCACCCGGGAGCGAGTAATGAGCGAGGACCACCCCTTGGAACCCCGAGGGTACGTCGGCATTCTGGCTGAACACACCGGCCTCGCGCAGTCGGTGATCAGTCTCCACGGCGACGTATCCGCGCCCGGTTCAGGGCTTGTGTCCGGCCACACCGCGGTTCAGGGCTGACGGGCCGTGGCTCCAGGACCACTCAGCTCCCGGGTCGCGGACCTGTGCGCCGAGGTCGGCAACCGGCTCGGCGGCGGCGCCCAGGCGCAGGTCGTCGACGTGCGGCGGCGGCTCGGCGAGCCGCTGCGGGTCGCGATCGCGGGCCGGCTCAAGTCGGGCAAGTCGACGCTCGTCAACGCGCTCATCGGCCGGCGGGTCGCCCCGACCGAGGTCGGTGAGTGCACCCGCATCGTGACCCAGTTCCGGTACGGCACGTCCGACCGGGTCGACGTCGTGAAACGTAACGGCGCCCGGGTCAGCCTGCCGCTGGACGAGGCCGGCATGATCCCGCAGCGGCTCGGCGTCGCCCGCCACGACGTCGCGTACGTCGACGTGACCCTTACCAGCGACCACCTGCGGGACCTCACCGTCGTCGACACGCCCGGCCTGTCCAGCGCGAACACGTCCGTGTCGGACCAGGCCCGCCGGTTCCTGTTCTCCGAGGCGCCGATCGACGACGACCTCGACTCCGACTCCGCCGGCGCGCTGTCCGGCGCGGAGGCGATCATCTACGTGTTCACGCAGTCGGTGCGTGAGGACGATGTGCAGGCGCTGGAGGCGTTCCGGTCGATCTCCGCCCGGCTGTCCAGCAACCCGATCAACTCCCTCGGCCTGTTCAACAAGGTCGACAAGCTCGCCGGCGGCGGGCAGGACCCATGGCCGATCGTGGCGCCGCTCGCCTCCGACCAGTCGAAGGTGCTGCGCCGGGTCGTGTCCGACGTGGTCCCGGTCGTCGGGCTGCTCGCCGAGACGACCGAAGCCGGCCGGCTGACCGCGGCGGACTGCGAGGCGCTGCGGCAGCTCGCCGCGCTCCCGCAGGGCGAGCGGACCGTGCTGCTTGCCTCCGTCGACCTGTTCACGACCCGTGAATGCGGGATCACCCGCGAGTCACGGGAGCGGCTGCTGCGGCTGCTGGACCTGTACGGGATCTCGTTCGCGATCGCGCAGCTGGTGAACAAGCCGACCCTCGCCACCGGTGAGCTCGTCCGGATGCTGTTCCAGGCGTCCGGGTTCCCGCGGCTGCGGCAGACCCTCGACCACGCGTTCCGGTGGCGCACCGACGCGATCAAGGCCGGGTGGGCGCTGTCGAGCCTGGAGAAGATCGCCAGCCACGCCGAACGGCCCCACGACCGGGAGCTGCTCCGCGACGCGATCGAACGGGTCCTGCAGCAGCCGGAGTCGCACCGGCTGCGGCTGCTGGAGGTCGCGCAGCTCGTCACGACCGGCGCCGTGGACCTGCCCGACCAGATGGAAGGCGAACTGACCCGCCTCGCCCTGTCCAACGACCCCGCCTGGATCCTGAACCTGCAGGGATCCGACCGTGACCAGATGGTCCGGGCCGCGTTGGACGCCGCGACCCGCTGGCGCGCCTACGCCGTCGCCGGTGCCAGCCCGTCCCAGTCGCGGGTCGCGCTCGTCGCGCACCGCGGCTTCTACCTGCTGTCCCAACGTATCCGTGGCCAAGCCCGTGTCAACTGAAGGCACCTACCCCCAGGAGCCGGGAATGCTCTCGTCCAACAACAGCCTGCGTCTCGTCGCCGTGGCTGTTGCCCTGATCGTCGCCGTGCTCACCGGCGTCGCGACCGGTCTGCTCAGCGGTGGCCCCGACTGCCCGGCGGTGCCGGCGCAGACGGCCGCCACGACCGCGCCGGCGCCGGCGCCGACGACCGCGAACGGCGGCGCCGGCATCGGTGACTCCATCGGCGGTGGTGGCGCCCCCGAGGCGCCGCCGAAGCAGCAGCCGGCGACCCACGCCGCGCAGGTCGTGCAGGCGGCGACCCCGGCGTGCACGACCCGGGAGACGTTCGGGGTGACCGCGGCGGCGACCGCGTTCGTCGGGGCGTTGCTCGTCGGCGCGGCGCTGCTGCTGCTCCTGCTGCTGTCCGCCCGCGGCCCCCGGCAGGTGCAGGTCCCCGTCACCGCCGGCCACAACGGTGGCGGACCCGCCGAGCACGACCGGCGGGCGCTGGTGCAGGCGTGCATCTACGTCCGGGACCGGGTCACGTCCAAAGCGCTCGGCGACCGGCTCGGCGCCGCCCTGAAGGAGGCCGGCGTCACCACCCTGGAGCCGACCGGGGTCCGGTTCGACCCGGCGCACCACGAAGCGGGCGGCGCCGCCCCCAGCACCGACCCGGCGCTGATCGGGTCGATCGCCGCCGTCGAGGTCCCCGGCTACCTGGACCGTGATGGGCGGGTGCTGCGCGCCCCGATCGTCACCGTGTACCAGGCGCCCCGCAACCCGGGCGGGCCGACCGGCGCCCACCCGACCGTCCCGCAGAACAACCAGCACAGGGAGCAGCCACGATGACGTCGACCGAGAACGCGGCGCCTCCCGCGAACGGCAAACCGAAACCACCGAGCCCGGAGGCGGCGCTCGGCAAGCTGCTGAAGGCCGGCGTCGACGGGTCCCTCGCGTACCTGCGCAAGATCGACCCGGACGCGGCCGCGGACGTCGACACCGAACGCCGCCGGGACGTGCAACGCCCCCGCATCGTCGTCGTCGGCGAGACGAAACGTGGCAAGAGCAGCCTCACGAACATGCTGATGGGGGTGCCGAACCTGTCGCCGGTCGACGCGGCCGTCGCCACCGCCTCCTACCTGGAGTTCACCCACAACCCGCAGCACGGCGCCCGCGCGTACGTGCCGGGCCGGGAGGACCCGATCCCGATCAACCTCAGCGACCTGCGTGACTGGGGCACCGTCCTCGGGCGGCTCCCCGACGGGATGCGCCCGCCCCGGCGGATCGAGGTGCACCACTCGGCGCCGCTGCTGCAGTACCTGACGCTGACCGACACGCCCGGCACCGGCGGCCTCGACTCGATGCACGCCGAGGTCGCGATGGACGCCGTCGAACGCGCCACCGCGCTGCTGTTCGTCGTCGACTCGTCCTCACCGTTCTCCAAGCCGGAGATGAACTTCCTCATCGAGGCCAGCAAGAAGGTCAACTTCGTGCTGTTCGCGTTGACGAAGGTCGACGCGTACCCGGGGTGGCGCACGATCCTCGCCGACAACAAGGGGCAGCTGCAGACGCACGCACCCCGGTTCGGGGCCGCGCCCTGGTTCCCCGTGTCCGCGAGGCTCGCGGAGCTGGCGATGACGCTGCCGAAGGAGTCCGCGGGGGAGCTGATCCGCGAGTCGCGGATCGCGGAGCTGCAGCACGCGCTGATCGACCTGGCGAAGAAGGGGCACCTGCTGCAGCAGGCGAACGTGCTGCGGTCCGTGCGGTCGGAGTACATCCGCGTCGACCAGGAGCTCGGCGACCGGATGAAGGCGACCGACCCGGACCCGAAGGACGCCGAACGGGCGAAGGAGGAACGCGCGCAGGTCGCGACCCGCAAACGCACCGAGTCCCGGCAGTGGTCCCTCGCCCTGTCCACCGAGACGCAACGGGCCCGCGTCGAGGCGACCACCAGGCTGCGCTCGTACATGACGCAGCTGCAGGAACAGTTCATGGAGAAGATCGACAAGGGCGGCCGCGGCGACATCAGCGAACTGCCCGCGGAGGTCGACAAGGCCCTCTACGCGCTGTCGGTGCGGCTGTCCCACGACCTGGAGTTCCGGTTCCGGAAGGTCGGTGAGCGGGTCCTCGCGCAGGTGTTCCACCCCAACGAGCTGCAGCACGTGCTGCGGCAGCTCAACGCGAAGCTGCGGCACGCCCTGGGCACCAAGCCCCGCCGCGACGGCGGTGGCGGCGACGGCGCGATGGTCGTCATGTCGTCCGCGGGTATGGCGATGATGGCCGGCCGGGGCGCGATGGCGGGTGCCGGCGCGATCGGTCTCGCCGGCGTCGCCGGCGCCGGGCTCGTCATCCCCGTCATCGGCATCGGTCTCGGTCTCGCCGCCGGCGCGTACATGATCTTCAAGCGGAAGAGCATGACCGACAAGCAGCAGACCCGCACCTGGCTGCGGGAGGTCCTCGGCGAGGCCCGGGCCGCGCTGTCCGACGAGATCATGCACCGGTTCACCGACCTGCAGTACGCGCTGACCCTCGCCCTCGACGAGGCGATCGAACGGCGGCTCAAGCAGCTCGACGCGCACATCGCCAACATCGACAAGTCCCTCGCGGAGGACAAGGCGGAGCGGGCGAAGCGCAAGGCGGCACTGAACACGGAACGGGAAGGTCTGCGGGCCCGCATCAAACAGGTTGACGAGGTCCTCGTGCGGGTACGGGCACTGGCGCCGAACGCACCCGCGGACGCGGCCGACGCACCGGCCGAAGCGTAAGGGGGTTGGATCATGGACGGGCACTGGGAATGGTCGGAGTCCGGGGACGAACCGGACACCGGTGACACCGCCGACCTCGGCGGCGGCCACACCGACGGCGCGTTCGAACAGGGGTTCGGTGACGGGCACGCGTTCGGCGACACCGGGTTCGACGGGCACGACGACTACACCGCGCTCGGCGACGGGCACGACAGCCACGGCGCCGACGACCTGGAGGAGCCGCTCGGCACCGAACACGCCGCCGACGACTACGACCAGTCCGTCCACCACGAAACCTCGGACGCCTCGCACGCCTCGGACACATCGGACGCGCACTTCGAGGACGCGGACGGTGACCCGAACCAGCACGCCGGGTTCGAACCCCTCGCCGACCACCACACCGACGTCGACACGGACGTGGACGGCGGGGCGGAGCCGTTCGGCAGCGACCCCGACCTGCACGGCGACACCGACGGCTGGCCCGGGCACACGTTCCCGGAGGAACTGCACCTGGACAGCCCACCCGAGCCCGTCGACGGGTTCCCGTGGACCGACGCCGACGTCCTCGGCGGCCCCGACCACACGGCGGCCGCGTTCGACCCGGCGGTGACCGCGGACCCGGCGAGCCCGGCGGACCTGGCCGCGTACGACGGCGCGGACGTCCCGGCGGGCGCGGACCCGTGGGCGCCGCTGCTGGCGTCCGACGACCCGGCCACCAGCTCCCTCGCCGGGTTCTGGGCCCCGCACACGTAACCCCGGGGGTTCGGTTCAGGCCCGCCACGGTTGTCGTGGCGGGCCTTCGCCGGCTTCGCGGCCCCCTTCGCGGCCTCTGCTCAGCGGGCCGGGGCCGGTTGCAGCCAGGGCCGCAGGTGGTCGGCCGGCTCCGGCCGCGCGTAGTGGTAGCCCTGCGCGATGTCACACCCGAGCCGGCGCAGCGCCTCCACCTGACCCGCGTGCTCCACACCCTCCGCGACCACCGTCATCCCCAGGTTGTGCCCCAGGTCCACCGCGGAGCGGACCAGGACCGCGTCGTCGTCGTCCGCACCCGACAGGTTCACCACGAACGACCGGTCGATCTTCAACTCGTCGACCGGCAGCTGCTTCAGGTACGCCATCGACGAATACCCGGTGCCGTAGTCGTCGATCGACAACCGCACCCCGAGCCTGTGCAGCCCCCGCAGCGTCGCCGTCGCCAGGGCCGGGTTCGCCATCACCGCGCTCTCCGTCACCTCCAGCCGCAGCAGCTGCGCCGGCAACCGGTGCTCGGTCAGCAGCCCCTCGACCCGGTCCCGCAACGCCGGGTCAGTCAGGCACCGCGGCGACAGGTTCACCGCCACCGGCACCGTCCACCCCGCCGCCCGCCACGCCGACGCCTGCGCCACCGCCCGGCCCAGCACATGCGTCGTCAACAGGTTGATCAGGCCCGTGTTCTCCGCCATCGGCACGAACTCAGCCGGCGCGACCAGCCCCCGGGTCGGGTGATGCCACCGCACGAGCGCCTCCACCCCGCACAGCTCCCCGGACGCGAGCGCCACCTTCGGCTGGTAGTACAGGACCAGCTCCTCCGCCTCGGCGAGCGCCCGACGCAGATCCCCGAGCAGCAGCAACCGGCTCGGTGGCGCCGCAGTCGTCGCCGGCTCGTACACCACGGCACCGTTCTTCGTGTCCTTCGCCGCGTACATGGCGACGTCCGCGGCCCGCAGCAGCTCATCGGCGGCCTCCGCCGTACCGGCGTCCGGCTGCCGCACCTGCCGCACCGCGATCCCGATCGACGCCTCCACGTCCACCGTCACGTCCCGCAACACGAAACTCTGATGCAGCCGCTCCTGCAACCTGCCCGCGAGGGCCCGTGCCCGGTCGACGTCGGCGCCCGGCAGCAGCACCGCGAACTCGTCCCCGGACAACCGCGCGACCGTGTCCCCGGCCCGCACCTCACCCGTCAACCGGGCCGCGACCTGCACCAGCAGCTCATCGCCGTACTGGTGGCCGAGCGTGTCGTTGACCTCCTTGAACCGGTCCAGGTCCAGCAGCATCACCGACAGCACCGCGTCCCGGGCCCGCATCGCCGCCTCGAGCCGCTCCGTGTACAGGGTCCGGTTCGGCAACCCCGTCAACGCGTCATGCCGGGCCGCGTGCTCGTGCCGGTCCGCCTGCGCCATCATCGCGTTCTGGTACCGCACCACCAGCAGCCCCAGACCGATCAGCAGCACCGCGCCCACACCGACCGCGGTCAGCAGCCCACCGAACACCAGCGCCTCCACCCGGCGCAGCTCCGCGATCGCCGCGTCCGCGCGTCTCGCGTGCAGGTCCGCGGCCGCCTGGATCTCCGCGCTCAACTGGTAGAAGATCCGGTCCACGTCGTCGTTGTTGATCCGCGCGGCCTCGGCCAGGTCCCCGTTGTCGACCGCGGCGAACACCCGCAGCACCGCATACCCGTACTCGTCGTGGACGTGCCGCAGCCGCAACGCCAGGTCCCGGTCCGGCGCCCCGCCGCGCGCCTCCACATCCTTCAACGCCGCGTGCAACGCCGCCCCCGCCATCGCGTGCCGCGCCCGGACCGCGTCGCCGCGGTCCAGCCGGTACTTGCGCTCCAGGGACTCCTCTTCGGCGATCGCCTTGTTCGCCCGCGCGTACGCGTCGGACAACGCCGTCGACCGGGCGACCGTCTCCGCCGCGTGCCGGGTCCTGCCGACCCCCATGACACACAACACGGCCACCGACAGCAGCACCACGCTCACCCCGCCGATCGCGAGCCGCCACCGCCTGCGGGTACGCGCCGACGCCTGCATCCGCTGCCCCCTGCTGCCGTGCGTCCCCGCCGAACCGGGCTGTCGTGTCCACGTCGGCGGGGCCAGGGGAGCGGGGGAGCGGTTCGTGGGAGCGGTCCGGTTGCGATACTGCCCGCCGTGACCCCTTGGACGCCGGCCCCTTGGAAGCTCCGACCCGCCCGCGCCGGCGACGCCACCACGATCGCCGAGCTCCGCGCCGTCGTCCTGCGCCCGGACCTGACCCGGCTCGGCCGGTACGACCCGGTGCGGGTCCGGGAGCGGCTGCTCGGCTCGTTCGCGCCACGGCACACGACGGTGATCGAGGTCGCCGGTGCCGTCGCGGGCTGCGTCGCGCTGCGCCCGGTGGCGGGGGAGCTGTGGCTGGAGCACTTCTACCTGCGGCCCGACCTGCACGGCCACGGGATCGGCTCCGCGGTGCTGCGGACGCGACTGGACCGCGCCGACGCCGACGGGCTGCCGGTGCGGCTCAACGTCCTGCAGGGCAGCGCCGCCCGCCGCCTCTACGAGCGGCACGGCTTCACCGTCACCGCCGCCGACCCGATTGACGTCTACATGCTGCGGCCTGCCGGTATCGTCTCGCCGGCAGCCACCGTTTCGTCGGCGGCTACGGTTTCGTCGGCCGTCACCGGGCCGGGCGGTGCCGGCGCTGCGTCGACAACGGCCTGACCGGGTCGACGTACCGCGGCAGGCGCGGCTCGTCCACCCGGAGCTTGACGAGTTCCGCGGTGATCGCGTCGATGATCCGGTCCGTGGCCCGCTGCGCCGACCCCGGCACCCCCGGGTCCAGGTCCGACAGGTCGACCGGAGCACCGAAATGCACCCGCACCACCGGCCGGCGCAGCAGCGACCGCCCCAACGTCCGCACCGTCGGCCCGAACCCGCCCCACGCCGCCACCTCGTGCGCACCCCACTGCGCGACCGGCACCACCGGCACCCCGGTCCGCAACGCGATCCGCGCCATCCCCGTCTTCCCCCGCTCCGGCCACATCCCCGGGTCGAGGGTGATCCGCCCCTCCGGGTACCCGAGCACGTGCGACCCCACCGCGAGCGCGTCGGCGACCACGTCGACGGCGTTGCCGACGTCCGCCTGCCGCCGGTTGATCCTGATGTGCCCGGCCGCCCGCATCATCGACCCCACCACCGGCGCCCGGAACAACCCACCCGTCGCCATCAACCGCGGCGCCAACCTCGCCACCCGGCACGCCGCGCTCATCGCCACCGGGTCGAACGGCCCGATGTGGTTCACCGCGAACACCACCGGCCCACCGCGCAGCTCCGCCGGCACGTCCCCGGTCACCCGCATCCGCGCGACCGGCCGCACCACCTCCCTGGCCAGGACCAGCAGGAACCGCCACAACCGCGGCACCCGCCACGGGTCGCCGGCCGCCGGCGCCGCTGCGGGCACCTGTGCCGCCCGGTCGTCCGCCTGTGCTCCAACCGTGGGCGCCGCTCCGGGTACGTCCGGACCCGTGTCCACCAAGGAGCCCACGGCACCGTCGACCGCGGCGGGGGAGACGCTCACCTCGCCGCCGGCAGCACCATGTCCGAGCGCCGCACCCTGCTCCACGTCTGTCATCCCGCCACCGTCACTCCGAACTGAACCAAGGAACGGTAGCGCCACCCCTGCCACCACGCACATCCCACCGCCGGTCCTTCCAGCGGCCCTCCCATCCGGCCGGCGCCCAGTGACGGGCAACAGCCAACCGGCAAGCGATTACCGGCAATCCAGTAATCGGCAATCCTCAGCTGGTCCGGATGCCGGCCAAGGCGACGAACACGAGCTGCCGCAGCTCGGTGAGGCGCATCATACGGCCGGCCACGACGTACACGACAACGCCGACGACACCTGCCGCGGCGGACGTGACCAGAGCCGCCCCGAACCCGGGCGTGAGCAGCGGCGTACACACGAGCACCGCCACCGCGGCGCAACCACCGGCCAGCCCGGCCGCGACCCCGACCCGCACGTGCGTGCTGACGAGCCGCCGGCCGTCGATCCGCCCCAACCGGCGCCGCAGGACCGCGGCCGCCGCGACGAGACCCGCCGTGTACGCCACCGCGTACGCCAGCGGCACCCCGACGACGATGTCCGCACGCGGCAGCACCCACGCCGCGGCGAAGCAGCCGCCGACCCCGACGACCGTCACCCCGACGGTGATCAGCGCCGGGGTCCTGGTGTCCTGCAGCGCGTAGAAGCCCCGCTGCAGGATCATGTAACCGGTGAACGGCACCAGCGCCACCCCGAACGCCGCCACCACCGCACCCAGCAGCGCGACCGCCGGCGGTGCGCTGCGCCCGTGCGCGAACAGCAGCGTGGCGAGCTGCGGGCCGAGCACGAGCATCGCCGCCGCGACCGGAGCGAGCGCCACCACGGCGAGCCGCACCGCCCGGGACAGGTCCTCGGTCATCCGCGCGTGGTCCCGCCGCACCGCGTGACGGCTGAGCCTGGGCAGGATCGCGGTCATCACCGACACGGCCACCACCGCGAACGGCATCTGGAACACCGCGAACGCGTTCTGGTACGCGCTGATCCCACCCGGCCCGCCGATCGACGCCACCCGTGTCGCCGCCACGATCAGGACCTGCGCCGCGACGACCGACACGAGCACCCAACCGCCGAGCCGCCCGATCCGCCGGATGCCGATGCCCCGCGGATCCAGCCGCGGCCGCAGCACGAACCCGCTCCGCGCCAGCGCCCACACCACCAGCGCCGTCTGACCGACCACCCCGCCGGTCGTGCCGACCGCCAGCACCAGCAGCTGCGGCCCGGTCAACGCGTCGATGCTCGTGCCGCCCCCGACCAGCAGGTACACGACGCTGACCGCGATCACGATGACGCTGTTCACCAGCGGCGCCCACATCGGAGCAGCGAACCGTCCCCGGATGTTGAGGACCGCACCGGCGGTGGCGCTGACGCCGTAGAACAGGATCTGCGGCAGGAAGAACCGGCTGAACACGACCGCCAGCGCGAGCTCCTCGTCGGCGAACCCCGGCGCGTACACCCGCACCAGCCACGGCGCCGACACCATCGCCGCGACCGTCACCGCCGCCAGCACGTAGAACAGCAACGTCAGCAGCCGCTGCGCGTACACGACCCCGTCATCGGGCTCGGTGACCGCCGCCCTCGCGAGCAACGGCACCACCACGCTGGCCATCGCACCGCCGACCACCAGCTCGTAGACGGCGTTCGGCAGCGTGTTCGCCACGTTGTACCCGTCCAGCAGCCGGCTGCCCAGCCCCAGCGCGGACGCCAGCACCACCAGCCGCACGAACCCGGCGACCCGCGACACCAACGTCGCCACCGCCATCCCGCGCCCCGCCCGACCGACCGAACCCCGCTGCGCCATACCGCCCTTCATAGCGCACCGCCGGGCCGCGTTCAGCCCCCGGCCGGCGCGGCGGCGGCGGTGAGCGCCCGGTGACGGAACAGCAGCGCGGTGACGGCGACGCCGGTGGCGAGATAGCCGAGGCCGGCGACGACGAAGACGGTCGGCACATCGGTGGCGTCGGCGAGCACGCCACCGGCGAACCCACCGACCGGGATACCGCCCCACACGGCGGTACGCCAGACCCCCTGGACGCGACCGAAGAGCTCCTCAGGGATGAGGGTCTGCCGCAGCGACATCGTCAGCACGTTACCGATCATGACAAGGCACGCGGTGACGAGGAACAACGCGAACGCGGACACGGCGTCGCTGGTCAGGCCCATCCCGACGACGGCCGGTGGGGTGCACAGCGCCACCGCGCTCAGCGTGCCCGTGCGGCCGAGCAGGCGGCCGACGTACGGTGCGGCGAGCCCGCCGAGCAGGCCGCCGACGCCTCCGGCGAGCAGGAGCAGCCCGTACCCGCGGCTGCCGACCTGCAGCACGTCGAGGGCGAACAGCACCAGCACCGACATCGACATGGCCTGGAACGCCGCGGTGAACCCGAACAGCACGGTGAGTCCGCGCAGCAGCGGATGGCGCAGCATCCACCGCAGCCCGTCGCGCATGTCGGCGCGCAGCGACCCGGTCGGCGCGAGCGACGGCCGGTACGAACCGGGCACGGTGAGCATGATCAGTGCGCAGAGCGCGAATCCCGTGGCGTTGACCGCCAGTGGCGCCGCGACCGCCACGGCGAACAGCAACGCGCCGACCGGCGCGCCCAGGAACAGCTGCCCGACGGTCTCGGCCGTGACCAGCCAGCTGTTGCCGGGGTCGAGCTGCCCCGGCCTGACGAGCTGGGGCAGCAGCGCGTTCGCCGCGCTGTCGTACACGGTTTCGGCGGCGCCCAGCGTGAACACCGCCGCGTACAGCAGCGGGACCGACGCGTGCCCGGTGCCGGCGGCGGCCGCGACGACGCCGATGACGCCCGCCCGCACGAGGTTGGCGACCACCATCGCGCGGCGGCGGTCACCGCGGTCGACGAGCGCCCCGGCCGGCAGCGCGAACACCAGCCAGGGCAGGAACGCCAGCGAGTACAGCCCGGAGATCAGGACCGGGTCGCGGGTGAAGGTCGCGGCGAGCAGCGGGAGCGCGGCCCGGCCGATGCCGTCGGCGAGGTTCGACGTGGCACTGGCACCGAACAGCCGCCAGTAACGGCTGCCGAGGCTACCCATCGCCGGCCGCCCTGCCAGGCCCGTCTCCGTCTGCGTCTCCGTCTCTGGCGGCGTCCGGCTCACCGGGTTCACCGACGGGGAACCCGGCGAACTCGACACGGACCCGGCGGGTGTCCGGGCCGGGCGGCAGCTGCCGGTACCGGTCGACCACCGCCTCGACCTCGAACCCCAGCGCCCGCAGCTGCTCCGGGGTCAGATCCAGGTGCGCCTGCTGGCGGCTCACGGCCCGTTGCCACGGCAGCGGCCACTGCGACAGCGTCCTGTAGAACTCCATGAGCCGGCGGTGCGACGCCTCCAGCAGGGTCGCGATGACGGTGCCGGCCGTCGCGGCAATGCCGCTGGGTGCCCGTTGCACGCTGGCGGGCATCGTCCATCCGCCGGTGACCGGACGCCACCACCGCTCGGGACCGGTGCCGGCACCGGCCACCTCCTCGATGAACCCGTGCCGGGCCAGCTGACGCAGGTGATAGCTGGTGGCGCCGCTGCTCTCACCGAGCTCCGCCGCGAGCTGCGTGGCGGTGGCCTGGCCGCGGACGCTGAGCGCCTCGAGCAGCTGCAGCCGCAGCGGGTGCACCAGCGCCTTGAGCGCGCCCGGCTCGGGCACGTACCCCGGCGACGCGACAGGAAGGTCCGCGGGATCGACCATACGGCCGAGGCTACGCCTGCAAAGAATCCTTTGCAAAACTTTCTTTGCACGATGTGCGCATGACAGAGCTGGGGGAGTCGGGCGTGAGGCCGCTGCGGTGCGGCGGTTCGTGCAGATCAGCCCTGTCGGCGGAAGAACCGACCCGATCCACGGCACGAGCGTCAACACCCGTCAACGTGAACGGCTTCCGGCCCGACCTGAGGCCTTCGCGCCGGGTGCCTGATGGTTGACGTGTCCGTCCATCAGGCACCCGGCGCCAGAACGTGCTGCCCGGCCGGGGCACGAGCGGCCGGCCGGGCACTGATCAATCCCGGAGGTCCGGGGCTCGGCGCTACTCTGCCTCGCGGAGCTCGGCCAGGCGGGCCTCGATCTCCGCCAGCTCCGCCCGCAGCCGCTCCGCCTGGGACTCGGCCTCGGCACGGGCGGCGGACACGATCTCCTCGACCGCCTCGTGGACGCCGGGGACGTCGAGCATGCCGACCATCTTCAGCGCCTCGCTGGCCTTGATGACATACGGCTTCGCGAGGGACTTCGCGCCCTGGTTGGCGGCCACGGTCCACTCGCCGTCCGCATACGCCAGCGTGACCGTCAGCCCCGCCGGCGCCTTCGGCTTCGGGGCTGCCTTCTTCGCCGGTGTCGCCCTCGGTGCCGGCACGCCCGAGGACTTCTCCACGGGCTCCCGGTCCTTCGCGCTGTCCTTGCCCGCGTCTTTGCCGGTGTCCTTCGCCGCGGTGTCCTTGACCCCGTCGCCGTCGGCCGCGGCGCCCGCCTCTGCGGTGGCGGGTGCCGGGTCGGCCTGGGCGTCGGAGCTGGACAGGGCGGAGTCGGTGGGCTGCTCGACGGCGGGCGCGGACACGGAGCTCTCCTCACGAGGGGCGGGAACGATCGGGGTGCGACGCGCCGGCGCCGCCTTCGGAGCGATCTTCAGGTCGGCGGGGGAGAAGGGCAGCTCGTCGCGGCCGAACCGGACCACCACCCATTCCTCGGACAATTCCGGGTCGGTCAGCTGCACGACCTGCCCGAGCTGCCCGGCGATCTGGCCGGCAGCCTCCGTGAACACCACCTTCGGCTTCCGGCCGGCTGCGAGGGTGTCCCGGATCTGCTCCAGCTCCACCGTCGACAAGCCTCCGGCCGCGGTCCGCGCGGCTACCATCGCACCCTCCTCAGTCGAACATGTGTACGGGAACGTTCTACCAGTCAGGTACGACATTTTCGAACGCGACACACCGTACGACATGGATCATGCGATCAGGGCAGCTCGTCGATCTCCGCGTACGGGTCCAGGGTCCGCAGCAGCTCCGGCCGGTCCGTGACGATCGCCCAGCCCGGTCGGGCCTGCGCACGGCGTACCACATGCGCGGCGGCAACCAGAGCGGGACCGCCCTCACCGGAGAACAACGCGCCGCTGTCCACGGCATCCGCGGCGGTCAGGTCGTCCACGACCACCACCGGCAGGCTGAGCAGCACCTTGAGCACGTCATAGTCCTTCGGGGACGTCTGCGCCCACGCCTCCGCGAGCGCCGCCGCCGGCACCGCCAGCACGACACCCTGATCCACCGCATGCCACACGATCGCCGAACTGTACGGCGTGCCGGCCACGAACCCCAGGATCGCCGAGCTGTCCAGGATGCGACCACCCACCGCTGTCACGACACCGGCCCGGCGGGTGCCACCCCCAGCACCTCACGCGCCCACGCGTGGTGCTCCGGCGCCATGCGCACCCCGCGTCGCGCATACAGCTCGTTCAGCGCCATGAGCGCCCGGTCCCGCGCCAGCCGGCCCCGGACCGCCTCGGCGACATACGCCGACACCGACTCCGCGCCACCCGCGTCCACGAACCGCCGCACCGCAGCGGCCTCATCGGCGGGCATCGTCACCGTGACCCGCTCCTTGCGCACCTCACGCATACGTACACGGTACCGGCTGCATACGCCGATCACCTAGCGTCGCGTCACCCACGCGGGGGACATCCGTGCCCACCTGCGTCGATCTGGCACATCCGTCCGGTACCCATTCACGTTCCGTGACGCGCGTCTCCACCGTCCGCTGCCCGTACGCGTTACGGGGCGCTCCGTGTAGCGGACGGCTCCGCGCTTGCGCTCAAGCATGTCGTCCGTACTCAGCGCCGGCGAGCTTCAAGGGGGTTTCGTCGGCCACGCCGATCTCGTGGATGTTCGATAATCGACATTATGTCAACCTGAGTTGTGTCGTACCCGGCCGGTAGGGTCCTGGGCATGACGGGGATCGACTACCGCACTCCGGGACCACTCACCGACCTGTCCGCGGTGCCGGGTGCAGCGCTCGCCGGGGTGCCCGGTGACGCCGACGGCATCTGCAGGCTCGCGCACGCCCTGATCGTGCACCCCAACGAGACCGGCGAGCTTGAGCTGCCCGGCGAACGGTTCGACGACAACCAGCTCCGGCACGCCGACCGGATCGTCCACGCGTTACTGCGCCTGGACGGTGACCCGCTGCACGTGCCACGCCCTGCCGACCGGCGGGTGGTCGGCACCTGCCGGCACTTCACGGTGCTGACGGTGGCGCTGCTGCGGCTGCGCGGGATCCCGGCGCGGGCCAGGTGCGGGTTCGCGACGTACTTCCAGGAGGGTCTCGGTCTGGACCACTGGGTCGTCGAGCACCACCGGGACGGGCGGTGGGTCCGCACCGACTCGGAGATCGTCGGCGGGACCGTGCTGCCGCACCCCGAGGACCTCGACGAAGGGCTGTTCCTGACCGGCGGTGAGGCGTGGACGGCGTGGCGGGCAGGCCGAATCGACGCGAAACAGTTCGGTGTGGGCGGCACCGAGAACTTCGGCCCCGCGGAGATCCAGGGCAACGCGGTGCGGGACCTTGCCGCGCTGAACAAGCTCGAGCTGTTGCCGTGGGACGAGTGGGGGCGGATGGAGGCCGCGTACCGGGGTGAGACCGGCGCCGACTACGACGAGCTGATGGACCGCATCGCCGACGTGACCCGCGCCGACGACCCCGCCGAGGTCATGGCGCTGTACGAGCACGAGAACCTGCGGGTCCCGGAGGCGCTCGTGCGGTAGACGAGGCAGGCTCCACCGCGCGCCGGCGATCCGCGGCGGACGAGCCGGCGAGCGAAGGCATGGGCGCACGGCGTGACCGAGGCACGAGGTGCGGGACGGGGTGTGCCATCGTTGCCCCGCCGCGGCGACGGCGGGGCAACGATGGGTCCGGGTTGGCCGCCTGAAGGAGGTCCGGATCTCCCCCGTTGCTGCAGTGGGATTGGCGGGTGCCGGGGTGGCATGGATTCAGGGAACCAGCGAGGAAAGTTGACGGCATCGGGACTTCTCCCGATGCCGGGGACCCGACACGGGTGGATCGGCAGGTCGGCCGGGTGGTGCGCTCCCTCACTGGTTCACTCCCCCGGGCCGGCCGGTGGTGAGTCCCTGATGAAGACGATGCCGTCGGGGGCGGACGGGCCGGTCAGGTGGGCGGGGTCGAGCGGGAAGTAGCCGAACCACGGTGACTCGCGGGCGGGTGGCGTCGTGTCGCCGTACATGGCGGCCAGGGCGTGCGGGTCGGCCAGGCACCGCTCCGACGGCATGTCGTATAGCTGTCCTTCGATGGTGTCGGGGGGTGGGGTGTGGACGCCGTGGTGGTGGATGGTGCCGAGGGCGGTGGCGAGGAACGCGTAGCCGGAGCCGAGGTGGGTGGCGGCGAGCGCGCCGGCGCTCCACCACGTCAGGTGCTGGTCGCCGAGGCGCATCGTCGACCGGTGGCGTTGCAGGTGGAGGTTGTGGGCGTGGACGAGGGCGGGACCGCGGTCGGTGAGGGCGAGGAGGTTCGCGGCCATCATGGCGGCGCGGAGGCCGACGAGGCGGGGCATGCGGGCGGGGGTCTGGTCGGCCATCCAGTGGTGGTAGCGCAGCAGGCCGGTGGCGGTGCGCGCGTACAGGGCCACCAGGTCCAGGTCGGTGCGGGAAGGGAACGCCGGGGTGTGGGTGTCCAGGAGCGCCACCATGTCGTCGCAGAGCAGGCGGAGCGTGCCGGCGGCCGGGGTCTGGCCGATGGACCGGGACGGGTCGAGCAGCGCGGCCGGGTCCGTCCAGCGGTCCTCGGGGCCGAGCACCTCGTCGAGGAGGTCCGTGGGTGGCAGGAGCTCCGGCGGTACCGACGCCGCCAACGCTGCATGGAGTGCGGTGACAGCCTGGTGCGGGGCGGCTGGGCCGGTGGTGAGCTCCAGGGGGCCGTCGAGGCCGGCGAAGTGCAGGTGCTGGGACGGCGGCAGGTCGGCGTTGTGGTCGCGGATCCAGCGCACGAGGTCACGGTTCGGGGTGGCGGCGCCCCAGCCGTGGCTGAAGCCGCTGGTCATGGCGTCGTCGAGGGTGCCGGCGCCGGTGGTGACGTAGTCGTCGACGACGAGGGCCTTCAGGCAGTCGGTTTCCAGGGCGATCGTCCGGAACGGCGACGTGGTGGCGAGCTCGCGGACCAGGTCGTTGCGGACCTCGAGAAGGACGTCCTCGCCGTGGGTGGGTTCGCCGAGGGCGAGGACGCGCGGCGGGGCCGGCAGGAGGCGGTGGACGGACGCGGCGGACACGGGGCAGGTCATTACGTCAACGGTATCGTTGCATCGACAGTTGAACCTTGCATCCAGTGAGACGGTGAGCGTGCCGGAAAAGTTTCAAAGACCGGTCGACCTGGCGCGGGCCCACGGGCTGTCGACGCAGGCGATCCGCAACTATGAGGCCGCCGGGATCCTGCCTGACGCCGAGCGGACGGACAGCGGGTACCGCAGGTACACGGCGCTGCACGCGGCGGCGTTGGACGCGTTCGTGGCGCTGGTGCCGGGGCACGGGCATCAGGCGGCGACGGAGATCCTGCGGGCGGTGCACCGGGGTGCGGTCGACGACGCGTTGCGGATCGTCGACGAGGGGCACGCGCAGCTGCTGGAGGACCGGCGGACGGTGCAGGCGGTCGAGGCGGCGCTGCAGGATCTGCGGCCGGTGCCGCAGGGGCGCGGTGACACATTCGTGGGGCCGTTGTCGCGGCGGCTCGGGGTGCGGCCGGCGACGTTGCGCAAGTGGGAGCGGGCCGGTGTCGTGCAGCCGGGCCGGGACCCGAGGACGGGGTTTCGCGTGTACAGCGCCGCGGATGTGCGGGACGCGCTGCTGGCGCACCAGCTGCGGCGGGGCGGGTACCTGTTGCGGCAGGTCGCGCCGGTGATCGCGCAGGTACGGTCGGCGGGAAGCGTCGAGGCGCTGGAGGCGATGCTCGGTGACTGGCGGGCGCGGCTGACGGGCCGGAGCCGGGCGATGCTGGCGGGTGCGGCGGCGTTGGACGCGTACCTGCGGCTCAGGGAGCGGTGACAGGGTCGTGGCGGTGCATGGGCAGGTCCGCGCTGATCGTGGTGCCCTGCCCGGGGACGCTGGTGACGTCGAGGTGCCCGCCGGCGGCGGCGACGCGGTCGGCGATGCCGCGCAGGCCGGTGCCGCGGCGGGGATCGGCGCCGCCGGGGCCGTCGTCGGTGACCGTCACGGTGAGGCGGCCGGCGGCGGCGTGCAGGGTGACGGTGGCGTGGGCGTCGGGTGCGTGGCGGGTGATGTTCTGCAGGGCCTCGGCGACGACGAAGAACGCGGCGGTCTCGGTCGCGGGGTCTGGGCGGTCCGGCAGGTCACCGGTGAGGGTGACGCGGACCGGGACGGTGAGCAGCAGGGTCTGCACGGCGGTGGCGAGGCCGCGTTCGGCGAGGAGGGCGGGGCGCAGCCCGCGGGCCAGGTCGCGCAGCTCGGTGAGTGACTGCCGCAGCTGGTCGGTGGCGTCGTCGAGCAGCGCGGCGGCGGGGCTGGTGTCCTCGACGGCGTCACGGGCGGACCGCAGGGCCATGCCGAGGCCGATGAGGCGCTGCTGGGCGCCGTCGTGCAGGTCGCGTTCCAGGCGTCGGCGTTCCTCGTCGCCGGCGCGGACGAGCCGTTCGCGGGAGGCGTCGACCTCGGCGAGCTGGGCGCGGACCTGCGCGGCGAGGCGGACGTTGTCGAGGGTGAGGCGGGCCGCGGCGACGGCGGCATCGAACAGGGCGGGGTCCTCGGTGCGGGTCGTGGGGTGGTGCAGGAGCAGGACACCGCCGCCGATGTCGGTGCGGGCGAGGCCGGGCGCGGCGGGCACGGTGACCGGCCGGCCCGCAGGGTCGACGAAGCGGGCGTCGTCGCCGGTGGACAGTGGGATGGCGATCTGGACGTCGCTGTCGCCGAGCAGCTGGGCGAGGCCTGGTCGCAGGTCGTCGACGGGCGCTGAGCGGAGCCGGACGAGGAGCGCGGCGACGTCGGCGCGGGCGAGCCGGGACGCGAGCAGCCCGACGATCATGGCGAGGGGCACCGTGTAGATGGTGAGGTGGTCGGCCCAGTAGAGCCATCCGGTCGGGGCCTTCCAGGTGTCGAGCAGGACCCCGGTCATGAACACGACGACGGGGGCGGCGGCGGCCCACAGCACGGGCGCGCTGGCGCGGCGGCGGGAGGTGGACATCCGGCGGTACCGGCGGAACAGCAGCACGAGCAGCCAGACCGCGCCGGTGAGTGCGGCCACGAACTGCGCGGCCCAGAAGGCCCGCGACGCGGTGGCGGACTCGTGCAGCAGCAGCGGGTTCGCGGGGCATCCTGCGCGCCGGCAGGTGACGGCGTCGATCCCGGCGGACGGGGTGACGGCGGCATAGCCGAGCCAGAGCAGCGGGATCGCGGCGACGGCCCGCAGGTAGCGGCGCTCCCCCACCGTTTCCGGGCGGCCGTCGGGGTACGTGAGCAGCGCGTAGGCGTACACGACGCGGCTGATGACCCCGCTGAGGTAGGACCAGACGAGCAGCGCGCCGCTGGCGTGCAGGCCGAGGCCGGCGCTGAGGCTGACCAGGGTCCACACGACCAGGAGCGGTCCGGTGGCGCTGTCGGGCCGGCGGGCCCATGCGACGAGCCCCCCGACGGCGACGACGGTGCGGCCGGCGGTGATGACGGTGAGACTGGTGACGGTGATGGGCCGGTTGTCGGCACCGTACAGGTCGAGGTGGAAGGTCACGGGTTGGGCGGCGGCGAGGGCGATGGTGGCGGCGGCGCCGGTGATCCAGGCGGCCCGTGCCGACGGGGCGAGCCGGCTCAGCATGTCTGAACTATCGCATCGACGGGTGATGCGATCCTGGCTCGGTGAGCCTTCGCGTGGTCGTGGCGGACGACAACCTCATCATCCGGGCGGGGCTGACCCAGCTGCTGGCGGTGGGCGCGGACGTCGTCGGCGAGGCGGAGCACGCGGAGGCGTTGTTCCGGCTGGTCGCCGCGGAGCGGCCGGACGTGGCGGTGGTCGACATCCGGATGCCGCCGTCGCACACCGACGAGGGGATCCGGGCGGCGGTGCGGATCCGGCGGGAGTACCCGGGGACGGCGGTGCTGGTGCTGTCGCAGTACGTGGAGGTGGCGTACGCGATGGAGCTCCTCGACGACGGGCGCACCCACGTCGGGTATCTGCTGAAGGACCGGGTGCTTGACCGGTCGGCGTTGCGGGATGCGGTGCGGCGGGTCCACGACGGGGAGGTCGTCGTGGACGGCAGCGTGGTCGAGGCGATGCTGCGCAGACCGGCGGTGCCGGTGGCGTTGCGGGTGCTGTCGGAGCGGGAGCGGGAGGTGCTGGCGCTGATGGCGGAGGGGCTGACCGACCGGGGCATCGCGCAGCGGCTGACGTTGTCGCCGAAGACGGTCGGCACCCACATCCAGCGGATCTTCGACCGGCTCGCGATCGAGGACAGTCCGCAGGACAATCGACGGGTGCGAGCGGTGTTGTCGTATTTGCGGGCGCGGTAATGCGGGACGGGCTGGAGCCGCTGCTGGACGGGCAGCTGGCGTACTACCGGGCGCGGGCGCCGGAGTACGACGAGGTGTACGGGCAGCGGTCGTTCAGCGCACTGACCGGGGTGCTGGACGAGTTGCCGGTCGGTGGTGACGTCCTGGAGCTGGCGTGCGGGACCGGGCAGTGGACCGTGCGGCTCGCCGGGCGGGCGGCGCGGTTGACGGCGGTCGACGGGGCGCCGGAGATGCTCGACATCGCGCGGCGGCGGCTGCGCGATGAGGGCCTGACCGCGACGTTCGAGCAGGCGGACCTGTTCCGGTGGCGGCCGTCGCGTCGGTACGACACGGTGTTCTTCGCGTTCTGGCTGTCGCACGTGCCGCCGCAGCGGTTCGCCGGGTTCTGGTCGGCGGTCGCCGACGCGGTCCGGCCCGGCGGGCGGGTCGTGTTCGTCGACACCGGCACCGCGGAGCGGGTGACGGAGCGGGTGGCGCCCGGCGGCAGGGACACGGTGCTGCGCCGGCTGCGGGACGGCAGCGAGCACGAGGTCGTGAAACTCTTCCATGACACCGCCGGGCTCGCAGCCGACCTGTCGAAACTGGGGTGGACTGCACAGGTGGACCCCACCGGCGAAGGGTTCATCCGGGGGGTTGCTACGCTCACGGGCAGGTCGGCAACGGACTAGGCATCCGGAGCCGGCGCCGGTTCGGTGAGCGTGCTGGAGTCCGACCCAACACGCTCCCACCGCGTTTCTTTCCCGCGTTTTCCCCGGCTAGATCCCGACCACCGCGAGCAGCGATTCGGGCAGCACGCCCGGGTGCAGCACGCCGAGCCGCTGGGTGGCGCGGGTCAGCGCCACGTACAGGTCGTTGGCGCCGCGCGGGGACTCCTCCACGATCCGGTCGGGGTCGACGACGATGACGCCGTCGAACTCCAGACCTTTCGCCTGTTTGACGGTGAGGACGACGACCTTCGCGGCGAGCTCGGGTTCGTCGCCGACCGCGGCGTCGGGGAGGACCTTCAGCACCGCCGGCACCAGGTCCGCGAACGTGCCCGCGGGGAGGATGATGCCGAGCCGACCGTCGCCGGCCTCGACCGCTTCCGTGGTCGCGGCCTCGGCGAGGGCGTCGGGCAGGCGGGCGGGTGCGACACCGCGGACCCACGGGTCGACGCCGGCCTCCCGGACCGACCTGGGTGGCTCCAGGTCCGGGTCGATGCCGGCGAGGACACCCGCGGCGACCGCCATGATCTCCGTCGGGGTGCGGTAGTTGACGGTGAGCTCCCGCAGCCGCCACCGGCCCGGCACGTACGGGTCCAGGGCCGACGCCCACGACGCGGCGCCGCCGAGGTCACCGGTCTGGGCGACGTCACCGACGACCGTCATCGACCGGGACGGGCAGCGGCGCATCAGCAGCCTCCACGCCATCGGCGACAGCTCCTGCGCCTCGTCGACGATCACGTGCCCGAACGCCCACTTGCGGTCCGCGGCGGCGCGTTCGGCGGGGGTGAGCGCGGAGCCCTCGTCCTGCCGGTCGGCGAGCCGGTCGGCCTCGAGCAGGTCGGTGACCGACAGCAGCTCCGGGTCGTCCTCGTCCTCGACGTCGATGGACCGGGACCCGAACGCGATCTCCAGGGCGCCCTCGGCGTAGGCGATCTGCCGTTTGCGCTGCCGTTCGGCGATGATCTCGCGGATCGTCTCGTCCTCGCCGAGCAGTTCCGCGGCCTCGTCGAGCAGCGGCACGTCCGCGGGGGTCCATGCTGCTCTGGCGCTGCGCCGTAGCTCGAGCGGCGCGCCGGCGGCGGTTAACCGGATTTCTGATGCGAACAATCCGGCAACCAGTTGCTGCGGGGTGAGGATCGGCCACAGCCAGTCGAGGGCGCCGAGGACCTCGGCCTCGCCGCGCAGCTCCCGGCGGATCTCGGCGAGGTCGGCCTCGTCGAGGATCTGCGGGTCGCCGGGGGCGTCGTCGCCGCCGAGGGGGTCGTCGGCGTACGGGTCGATGCCGATGGTGTCGGCGACCAGCAGCGACAACGCGTGGATGATCTCGGTGTCGAACACGGGCCGGGCCAGGTTGTGCAGCTTGCCGGAGCGGCGCGCCCTTTCGCGGGCGTCGGCGATGACCTCGGGGTCGAGCATGACCGGCGCGCCGTCGAGGATGTCGAGGCGGATCGCGATCGGCTCGTCCGGGACCCGCTGCCGGTCCTGTACCGCGGCGGCGAGCACGTCGACCATTTCGGCGCGGCCCTTGATCTCCGTGATCGTCGCCGGCTCGTCGGCGTGCGCGACGACGCCGGGGAACAGGTCGCCCATCGTGCCGAGCAGCACGCCGGTCTCGGCGAGCGACGGCAGGACCTGGCTGATGTACCGCAGGAACGTCGGGTTCGGTCCGACGATCAGCACGACCCGCGACGACAGCATCTGCCGGTGCGTGTACAGCAGGTACGCGGCGCGGTGCAGCGCCACGGCGGTCTTGCCGGTGCCGGGGCCGCCCTGCACGACCAGGACCCCGTTGAGGTCCCCGCGGATGACGTGGTCCTGTTCCGCCTGGATCGTCTCGACGATGTCTTTCATCCGGCCGGTACGGGACGCGTTCAGCGCCGACAGCAGCGCCGCCTCCCCCGCCACGCCGTCGTGTGCGCCGCGGCCGGTGTGGTGCGCCTCGTCGAGGTCGAGGACCTCGTCGTCGACGCCGGTGACGGTGCGCTGCTCGGTGCGGATGTGGCGGCGTCGCCTGACCCCTTCGGGTGCGGCGGCGGTGGCCAGGTAGAACGGTCGTGACGCCGGTGCCCGCCAGTCGATGAGCAGCGGCTCGTAGTCGTTGTCCTCGTCGAAGATGCCGATCCGGCCGATGTAGCGGACCTCGGTGTTCTTCGCGGCGCCGCCGTCAGGACCGCCGCCGGGGTCGCCAGGGCTGCCGGCCTTGCCGTCCTCGTCGCTGCCGGCCTGGCCGCGGTCGGTGGCGTCGCTGCGGTCGAAGTCGAGGCGGCCGAAGCACAGGCCGTTCTCCACGGCGGTGTACTGGGCGAGGCGGTCGGTGTACAGGGCGGTCGCCGAGTCGCGGTGCGAGCGGTCCGCCGGCGTGCCGCCGGTCTGCAGCAGCGCCCGTTGCAGCTGCGTGGACGCTTCCTCCCGCAGCGTGTCGAGGTGCCCGTACAGCATCGTGAGATGCGCTTGCTCAATCGCGAGCTCGGATGCGTCGGATGCGTTTGACAACCCGTCTCCAGTCGGCTAACATTTCCATCAGTCAGGCGCCCAAGGGCGCCTTTTTTGTTGCCCGAACGCTCTACTGTAGCGCCTGCGTTCCAGTGGCGCCTGCCCGCGCCGGCTTGTCGTGCGTACCGCCACCCTGGCCAAGTCTGACCAGATCTGGCCGGCTCCGACCGACTCCGCTGCGCTACCGTTTCGGCGGGCTGCCGCCGCCGCGCCGGTTACTGATTACCGTATTGCCGGCAATCGCCGCACCGGCGCACCGGCCACTGAGCTGTGGGGCGACAAGCCGCGGCTCGTCGCCCCACACTCCTGCCCCCGCCCCAGGTTTGCCGACTTACCAGTTACAGCAATCCGGTAACCAGCAAGCCGGCAGGTCCATACCGCTCAGCCGGATGAACCGCCGGGTGCTTGGTGGCGCTTGGCGCCTGATGGTCAGCGCGACAGGCGACGGTACTGCCTGATCGACAGCGGCACGAACACGGCGGTCAGCACCGTGGGCCACAGCAGCGCGGGCCAGGTGTCGCCGCCGCCGGGGTTGCCGAAGAGGGCGCGGGTCGCGTCCGCGGTCGCGGACAGCGGGTTCCAGTGTGACAGCGCGCCGAGCCAGTCCGGCATGTCCTGCGGTGAGGCGAGCGCGCTGGACAGGAACGCGACCGGCCACACGAGGATCTGCACCGCGACGAGCAGTTGCGGGTTGCCGCTGAGCAGCCCCAGGTACACGCCGACCCACAGGACCGCGAACCGCAGCCACAGCAGCAGCCCGACCGCGGCCAGCGCCCCGGCGAACCCGTCGTGCCAGCGCCAGCCGACGGCGAGCCCGCAGCCGAGCATGACCAGCAGACCGAGCGCCGAGGTGAGCAGGTCCGCGAGGGTCCGGCCGGTGACCTGTGCCGACGCGGCCATCGGCAGGGACCGGAACCGGTCGGTGACGCCGCTGCCGGTGTCGGTCGCGATCGCCGCGAACGTCGACTCGACCCCGAACAGCATCGTCATCGCGAACATGCCGGGCAGCAGGTACTCGCGGTAGTCGCCGCCGCCGGCGACGCTCATCCCGCCGCCGAGGACGAACCCGAACATCAGTACCAGCAATACGGGAAACAGCAGCATGACCACGATCTGCGCGGGCTGCCGGGCGAGGTGCGCCAGTTCCCGCTGGGTCATCACCCAGCCGTCGTGCAGCGCCCACTTCATGCGGTCACCAGTTTCAGGAAGGCCTCGTCGAGGGTGGGGCGGCGCAGGGTGATGTCCTCGACGCCGGGGATGCCGGCGGCGAGCGCGAGGGCGGCGACCCGGTCGTGGACCGGCACGCCGACCCGCTGCCCGTCGACGGTGACCGGGCCGAGGACGCCGAGCCGGTCCGCGGCGGGTGCGGGGTCCCCCGCGGTGACGACCTCGAGCCGGTCGGCGCCCTTCAGCGAGGCGGGCGTGCCGTCGGCGATCACCCGGCCGTGGTCGATGACGCAGATCCGGTCGGCGAGCTGGTCCGCCTCGTCCAGGTACTGGGTGGTGAGCAGCACGGTCGTGCCGCCGGCGACGAGCCGCCGGACCGCGGCCCACACCTCGGCGCGGCCCTGTGGGTCGAGGCCGGTGGTCGGCTCGTCCAGGAACAGCACCTTCGGGGTGAGGATCATCCCGGCGGCGAGGTCGAGCCGGCGCCGCATCCCGCCGGAGAACTGTGCCGCGGGCTTGCCGCCGGTGTCGGCGAGCCCGAACTGTTCCAGCAGCTCGTCCGCGCGCCGTTTCGCCACGGTACTGCCGAGGTGGCTGAGCCGGCCGAACATGACCAGGTTCTGCCGGGCGCCGAGCAGCTCGTCGACGGCGGCGTGCTGCCCGACGAGCCCGATCGCGGCCCGCACCCGCTCGGGGTGTTTCGCGACGTCGTGCCCGGCGACGGCGGCGGTCCCTGAGTCGAGGCGGACCAGGGTGGCGAGGATTCGGACGAGGGTGGTCTTGCCGGCACCGTTCGGGCCGAGGAGCCCGTGGACGGTCCCTGCCTCGACGGTCAGGTCGAGGCCGTCGAGGGCCGCCTTCCCGCCGTAGTGTTTGCGAACGTCTCGCGCGTCAATCACGTTATACAGTGTATAGAGTTTGGGTGGAAGTTGCGACTCGACGTTCCCGCGTGCGCCGCCGCGCTCGGCCTCACGTACATCGGACCGTGCCCCGGCGGCGAGGTCGGCGCCGGCTACGTCCTGCTGCCCGACGGCCGCCGCGCCGTCCTGACCAGCGGCAACGCCGCGTCCGCCCCGCTGGTCACGATCGCCCGCGCCGCTGGCGTCCCGGCACCCCGCTACGAGCGCGTCACCGACGTCGCCGGGGTGACGGTCGTCGTCCAGGAGCTCCTGCCCGGCCTGCCCCCGGCGGTCACCGACCGCGCCGTCGTCGACGCGATGCTGGCGGTGAGCGCCCGCTGCACCGGCCTCCTGCGGGATTCCGGATTGCCGCCGCGGCAGCTGTACCTGCACAGCGACGGCCCCGGGTTCTGCCACCACGGTTCGCTGGCCGAACACTCCGCCCGCTCCGCCGACCTCCTCGCCAGGATCGAGGCCAACCCCATGGAGGTGCTGCCCGGCGACGACCTCGTCCACTTCGACTTCCACCCGGGCAACGTCCTGGTGTCCCCGAACGCCACCACCGGCCCGGCCGGAACGTCCCTGTCGCCCGCCGGCACGGCCGCCGCCATTGATTCCACTGCCGCCGCGGGCAACGACACCGCCATCGGCGCGAGCGACGCCGCCGTGACGGTGACCGGCGTGGTCGACTGGGACGGCGCCGGCCGCGGCAACCGCGCGTTCGACCTGGTCACACTGCTGTTCGTGCTGTCCCGCCACGCCCCGCACCTGACGGCGCCGATCCGCGACGCGGCGGTCGCGCTCGCGCCCCCGGACGTCCTCGCCGCTTGCTGGGCGCACATGTCACTCCGCCAGGTCGACTGGTCGATCCGCCACCACACCGCCGCCGAGGTCGACGCCTGGCTCACCGTCGCCGAAACCGCCCCCTGGCCTACCGCTGAGGCCAACGCCGCCCCCTGGGTCCGCCACTGAGCCTGAGCCCGCCACCGAATTGGAGCCACCGCACTGGAGCCGCTGCCGGTTAGGGCCGCCGCCAGCCACAGACCTGCCGACCAGCTGCCACGACGTGCTCCGCACCCCCGGGGACGCTCCGACGGCGCGACCTGCCCCCCGACCCGGACCCGTCCGGACGATCGGCGGGGCGGGCACCTTGGGTCGCGCTCCCTACTCTCGGGGGCGCTCTCGACGTTCAGGGGCGAGCCGACACCGACGGCGCGGGACCGCTGAACGCCGGCGCGTCCGCAGCGTCCGCCGGACCGGCCTCCACCGCCGCCGAGCCGGCCGCCGTCGCCTCCGGCCGGGGTGCGGGCGAGTGCAGCACGAAGGCGGCCACGCCGATCGACACGAGCAGCAGCACCGCCCCGACGGTGAACGCGAGCCGGTACCCGGCCGTCAGTGCGGCGGCCTCCGACGCCCCCGCCGCGAGCCGCCCGGCCGTCCGGGACGCCGCCGCCGTCGACAGCGCGGCGACGCCGAGGGCCATCCCGAGCTGCTGCGTCGTGTTGAACAGCCCGGACGCCAGGCCCGCGTCGTCGGGGCGGGCGCCCGACATGCCCAGGCCCGTGATTGCCGGCAATGCCAATCCGCCGCCCGCGATCAGCAGCATCACCGGCAGCAGGTCCGGCACGAACCGGGCGTCGACCGGCAGCCGCGTCAGCCACCCCAGTGCGAGCACCAGCAGGCTCAGACCGGCGATCAACGCGCCCCGCTCACCGATGCGCCCGATCACCCGCGCCGACACGACCAGCGACACCACGGCGATCGACAGCGCCGCGGGCAGCATCGCCAGGCCGGTCTGCAGGGCGCTGTAGTGCAGGACGCGCTGCATGTACAGGGCGACCAGGATCTGGAAGGAGAACATCGCGCCGATCATCAGGATCTGCAGGATGTTGGCGCCGGCGACCTGCCGGTTGCGCAGCACGCGCAGTGGCATCAGCGGGGTGCGGGCGGTGGCCTGCCGGGCGACGAACCCGGCGAGCAGCAGCACCGCCGCGGCCGCGGTCACCCAGCGCCAGGCGGGCTGGACGACCGCCGCGATGCCGGCCATCAGCCCGGCCGTGACCAGGAACGCGCCGAGGACGTCCGCGCCGGCGCGCAGGCCGAGTCCGCGGTCGGCGGGGACGAACCGCATGCCGGCAAGCGCGGCGACGCCGATCGGCACGTTGATCAGGAAGATCCAGTGCCAGCTCAGCAGGTCGGTGAGGACGCCGCCGAGGACCTGGCCGATGGAGGCGCCCGCCGCGCCGGTGAACGCGAACACCCCGAACGCCTTCGCGCGTTCGGCCGGCGCCGGGTACAGCGTGACGACGATGCCGAGACTGACGGCGCTGGCCATCGCGCTCCCGGCGCCCTGCAGGAACCGGGCCGCGACGAGCATCTCCGGACCGGTGGCGAGTCCGGCGAGGACGGACGCGGCGACGAAGACGACCGTGCCCGCGATGAGCATGCGGCGTCGGCCGAGCAGGTCGCCGAGGCGTCCGGACAGCAGCAGCAGGCTGCCGAACGCGATCAGGTACGCGTTGACGATCCAGGTCAGCCCGGACGGGGTGAAGCCGAGGTCGGTCTGCATGACGGGCATCGCGACGGTGACGATGCTGCCGTCCAGGATCGTCATGAGCATGCCGGTGGCGAGGACGGCGAGCGCCGCCCCACGGTTGGTGTCCATGGCACGACCGTAGCAGATCGTCCGCTACAGAACTATATGCAAGAGACCTACTGTCGTGCTCGTCGCACTCCCGGCGCCTCCGACGGCGTCGCGAAGTGCCCCTGGGTGAGTCGCGTCAGGGCCCTGACCAGCACGTCACGCTCGTCCGCCGGCAGTGAGCCCAGGGCCGCCGCGTGCACGCCGTCGGCGATCTTCTGGCTCCGCGCCGCGATCTCCGCCCCGGCGGGCGTCACCGCGATGATCCGGGCCCGCCGGTCGGTGCTGGACTGCCGGCGCTCCGCGTACCCGGCCTTCTCCAGCGCGTCGACGGTCACGACCATCGTCGTCTTGTCCATGCCGCCGATCTCGGCGAGCTGGATCTGGGTCCGCTCCACGCCGAGCGCGTGCACGAGGACGCAGTGCATCCGCGGCGTCAGCCCGATCTCCCCGAGCGCCGCCGCCATCTGCGTGCGCAGCACGTGACTGGTGTGGTCCAGCAGAAACGACAGGTCGGGCTCGACCCGGGACGGAGCAGTCATACGTTCGAGCGTACCAATGCGACTGCCGGCGGATGATCTGTCAGTAAACCGTCTGCGACCCTCCGGGTCCTGGTCCGGTGGTCGTACAGTGCGCGGGTGATTGCTGTGCGGTACCGCCTCGGCATCGACTTCGGCACGTCCAACACCGTCGCCGTCATCCACGAGACCGACGGCCGCAGCCGGCCCGTGCTGTTCGACGGCTTCCCGCTGCTGCCGTCGTGCGTGTGCCTGGCGCTGGACGGTCAGGGGCTGCTCGTCGGCCGGGAGGCGATGCACGCCGCCCGCGTGCATCCGGAGCGTTACGAGCCGCACCCCAAACGCCGCATCGACGACGGCACCGTCCTGCTCGGCGACACCGAACACCAGGTCGCGACCCTCATCGCCGCGACCCTCGCCCGGGTCCGGGCCGAGACGGTCCGCACCATGGGCGACGGACCCGGCACCGTCGTGATCACCTACCCGGCCGCGTGGGGCCCGCGCCGGCGCTCCGTGCTGCTCGACGCCGCCCGCCTCGCCGGCCTCGGCACGCCACAGCTCGTGCCGGAGCCGGTCGCCGCGGCCGCGTTCTTCGTCGCCGCGACCGACGCCGCTGTTCCCGTCGGCAGCCGCGTCGTCGTCTACGACTTCGGCGCCGGCACGTTCGACGCGTCCGTCGTCACCCGCACTGCCACCGGCTGGGACGTCATCGCCAGCGAGGGCCTCGACGACGCCGGCGGCCTCGATATCGACACCGCGATCGTCGGATACCTCAGCACCGTGCACTCCACCGCCCACCCCGACGAGATGCGCCGCCTCACCAGCCCGCAGACGGTCGCCGACCGCCGCGCCAACCGCAACCTGTGGGAGGACGTCCGCACCGCGAAGGAGATCCTGTCGCGGTCCGCGTCGACATACATCCACGTTCCGCTCGTCGAGCAGGACGCACCCCTAGGACGCGAACAGCTGGAACGCCTCGCCCGGCCGGTCGTCGACCGTACCGTCGCGCTCACCCGCACCGTCCTCACCTCCGCCGAATCGGCCCGTCCCCTCGCCGGCCTGTTCCTCGTCGGCGGTTCCAGCCGCATGCCCCTCGTCGCGACACTGCTCCACCAGGCCACCGGCATCGCTCCGACGGTCCTGGAGCAGCCGGAGCTCGTCGTCGCCGAAGGCAGCGCCCGGCCACTCGCCACGACCGGAGCCCAACCCGCAAGCGACGCGGCAGATGTACGCCAATCCGCCGCCGACCCGCTCTGGCCCCAAGCCGCTCCGTCACGCGTCCCCGCCACGGGACCGGCGGCCGCCGCGGACGGCTCGATCCGCGGCGTCGCCTCCGTCCGCGCACCCCGAGCCCAGCCGTCGGTGCCGCACCAGCCACCGACGCCCGTGTCCGGCGCCGCCGCCGGCGCGGTGTACGGCACACCGGCGGCCGCAGCTCCCGCAGCGCGGTCGCCCCAGGGCTCGGCTCCGCCACCACCGGCCTCCGCGCGGCCCGGGACACCGCCGGCCGGTCCGCCCGCCGCCGAGACCCCGATGTTCTCGATCCCACCGGTGTCCGGCCGCCCTGCCGCGGCCGCGCCGCCGCCCGGCTCCGGCCTCCCCGTGTCCGGCCTTCCGGGCGCCGGGAGGCCGGAGCCGTCACCACCCGAGCAGGCCTGGCCCGACAACGGCCCCGTCTGGCCCGTCTCACCCGCCGCGTCCGGATCCGCCGCCCCGACGAGCCCAGCCGCCCACACCCCGCCCGCCCCAGCGAGCCCCGCAGGCAATTACCCGGCAATCAGCAATCCGGTAATCAGTAATCCGGCGGGGTCTGCGAACTCTGCCGCCCGCCGAGGTGCGGCGAGCCCGGCGAACCCGGTGAGCCCGGCGAGCCCAGCCGGCGAACGCGAGCTGGCGTTCGGCGCCGGCGCGCCGCCCTCCGCCACCATACAACCGGCACAGACGACGCAGTCCCCGGCCGCGGCGACGACTCCCGCGCCCGGCGCGGTGCGCACGGCACTCGTCACCGCCGGACTGTTGCTGGGCGCGCTGCTGCTGTTCGGCTTCCTCGGCCGGAAGGCGTACAACCACGAATGGCACCTGCCGTTCGAGTTCTCCGACTGGCGCTGGTGGATCGGCGAGGCCCGCATCTACCTGTTCCCGGGGTTCGTGCTGTGGCTGGCGTACCTGTTCGCGGCGCCGGCCAGCCGCCCCGTCGTCCGCACCGTCGCCTACGGCCTGCTGCTCATCCCGGCGATGATCATCATGGCGGAGGTCGGGGTCGTCGTCGGCTGGGCGGGCGGCACCACCGGCATGTTCGTGCTGCTCATCGCCGCCCTGCTCGCCACGGTCGCGCTGCTCGCCGCCCGTCGGAAGCTGGACGGCACGGAGGTGAAGCCGGTGTTCGGTCGCACCGACGCCGGCGGCCTCATCGTCGGCGTGACCGTCGCGATCCTCGCCGCCGCCCCCGAGTACCGGTACCTCATCGAGCTGTTCGAGTCCGGCGACGTCGGCCTCGTCGACGCGCTGAAGATCAACGAGGTGCCGATGCTGCATTGGTTCGTGTTCGGCCCGTCGGTGACGCTCGCGTTCGCCGGCCTGGCCGCGGCGATCGGCCGGCTCGTCGCCCTGACCATGCCCGCCGTCACCCGCTGGCTCCCCCGCATCGCCGCGGTCGTCCTCGTCCTGGGCGCCCTCGTCGCCGTCTCCCGGATCACCACCGGCCTGTACGACTGAGCCACCACACGACCACCTCGCACCCCGCGGCGCTGACGGTGGCCGCTGCTTCGGGCCACACCGACCGGTCTGGCGATGCCGAGCGCCTTGCGCACCGCGCCGGGGTACGGAGTCGCCGGCGAGACGGACTGCCCGGTCAGATCGCGTGGCGGGCGCGGTACAGGAAGCGGTACAGCCATCGGTACTGCCACAGCCCGCGCCGGCCGAGCAGGGCCAGGACGGTGCCGATCAGGACGGCCCAGCCGCCGAGCGTGGCAACGGCGCCGACGGGTCCGCCGGTCACCGGGAGCGTCGCCGCGGCGTGGTGGACGGTGACCGGGGTCGACAGGTAGCGCAGGGTGTTGTCGGCGGCCAACCCGGCGGCGACGAACGTGTGCCCGCCACGGTGCAGGCCGGTCGGCACGACGACCAGCAGCGTGAACGTCCCGGCGGCGTCGGCGTACGCGGTGCCGAGCGGTTGCGGGGTCGAGTACACGACGACCTCGACCGCGGTGCCGGGCTTGAAGCCGCCGCCGCTGATCGTGACCGCCTCACCGGTAGCCGGATTGTCGGTATCAACAATCCGGCCCGCGGTGGCATGGGTCGGTGGTGCGGCGGCCGGGATGATCAACGGCGCCGGTTCCTGTAGGACGGCGAGCGTCGCGGTCACGTCCGGCGCGGGCGCGTACCGCCGGTCGCCGCGCTGGTGAGCGACGAGCACGCATCCACCGACGGCGAGCGGTGTCACCGTCGTGCCGTCCACCGAACACGTGTCGGGACTTCCGCTGCTGAACGTGACAGGCAGCCCCGACGAGGCGACCGCGACCAGGCCGACCGGCCCGTCGGACACCGCCACCGGCGACGGCGCCGCGAACGTGATGGCCTGCCGCACGGCCGTGATCCGCACGGTCCGCGTGACCCGCCGGGCAGGCGCCCACTCGGCGTTACCGGCCTGCACGGCGTGCAGCTTGCACTCGCCGGCGGCGAGCGGCGTGACCACGGTGCCGGCCAGAGCACCCCCCATGGCGCCAGCGACGTTGCCCCGTGCGTTGTCCGCCGTGGCGCCGTCCGCGGCATCCCGCACGTTGCCCGTCACGGCGCCATTCGTGGTGAGGCCTGGTGCGCTGCCTGGTGCGCTGCCAGGTGCGCTGCCCGTCACGGCGCCATCCGTGGTGAGACCTGGTGCGCTGCCACGTGTGCTGCCTGGTGCGGCGCCATCCGTGGTGTCGTCTGGTGCGCTGCCGGGTGCGCTGCCCGCCGCGGCGCCATCCGTGGTGTCGTCTGATGCATTGTCAGGTGTGCTGCCGGGTGCGCTGCCAGGTGCGGTGTTCCGGACGGAGCTGGCGACGGTGCAGACGTCCGGGGTGCTGCTGGACACCGAGACCGGCAGGTATGACGTTGCGGACGGCGCTACTGTCAGCGGGCCGTCGAGCACGGACCGGGTGTCAGGCTGCGGGAACGTGATGCTCTGTGCGCCACGGGCGACGGTGAACGTGTGGGTCACCGGCGGGGCGGCGGCATGGGTGGCGTCGCCGTGCTGGGTTGCCGTCACCGTGCATCTGCCCGGGGTGCGGAGCGTGACGGCGGTGCCGGCGATGGTGCACACCTTTGGCGTATTGCTGGTAATGGTGACCGGCAATCGGGACGTCGCGGTCGCGGACACGTGGACGGTCTCGTCGGTGAGGGGTGTGGTGGGCGGGGCGGGGAACGCGATCGTCTGCGCGTCGCCGGTGACCGTGAAGGTGGCGTCGACGGCCGGTGCCGGGTCCCAGCGGCCGTCGCCGGGTTGGGTGGCTCGCACCGCGCACGCGCCGGGGACGCGAAGGGTCGCCACGGCGCCGGCGACGGTGCAGACGGCAGGGGTCGACGCGGTGTAGGTGACGGGCAGCCCGGACGATGCGGTCGCCCGCAGCGTGACGGTCGCACCGGCCGCGGTCGTGGGTGGCGGCGGGAACGTGATCGTCTGGGTGCCCTTGACGACGGGGAAACTGATCTCGACGGCCGCTGCGGCCGACCAGTCCCCGGTGGCACCCCGGGTGGCGCGCAGCACGCAGGTGCCGACGGTGTGCAGCGTGACGATCGTCCCAGCGGCAGCGCCGCCTGCGGAAGTGCCGCCGGTGGAGGTCCCGGTGGAAGAGTTCCCCGCGGAGGTGCCGCCGCTGGAAGAACCGCTGGTGGAAGCCCCGGCGGCAGGTGCGTCGGCGGCAGTGCCGGGAGCGGATGAGTCACCGACGGACGCATCTTCAGACGAAGAGCCGGCGGAGGAGGAAGGTCCTGGGGAAGAGGCGCCCGCGACGGTGCACACGGCCAGGTTCGCGCTGGTGACGGTGACCGGCAGGCCCGACGACGCCGACGGTGTGACCGTCACCGTGCCGGCAGGCAGTGGCGCCGGGCCCGGCGTGGGGAACTCGATCGTCTGAACGCCCCGGCCGACGGTGAACCGCCGCTCGACCCGGGGTGCGGGCGCGTACCTGCCGTTGCCGGGCTGCGCAGCCCGCAGCACACAGGTGCCGGCGCCGACCAGCGTCACCCGGCGGGCCGACACGGTGCACACCGTGCGGTCGCGGCTGGTGACGGTCACCGTGAGCCCGGACGTCGCGGTGGCGTCGATGTGGACGGTGCCGGTCGTCATCGCCGTGTCGGCGGGGCGGGAAAACCGGATTGTCTGCGCCAGTTTTCCGACAATGAACGAGTCGTCGGCGCGGGGCGCCGGGGCGTACTCGTCGTTGCCGGGCTGGGTGGCGCGCACGGTGCAGGTGCCGCCGGCGACAAGGGTGACGGTGCCGCCCTTGACCTTGCACGTGCGGGGCGTCGCGGTCCGGTAGATGACGGCGAGCCCCGACGACGCAGTCGCCGACACGCGGACCGTCCCAGCGGTGACCGAGACGTCCGGGGTCGGGGTCCACGTGATCTTCTGGGCGCGGCCGAGGACGGCGAAGGACGAGCTCGACGGTTCCGCGGCGGCAAAGGAGGCGTTGCCGGCCTGGGTGGCGCGGATCGTGCAGCGGCCCTGCCTGTGCAGGGTGACGACGTCGCCGTCGGCGGTGCACACATCGCCGCTGGTGCTGGTGTAGGAGACGGGCAGCCCGGACGAGGCGACCGCCGCGACGGAGACGGTGCCGGTGGTCAGCGGTGTGTCCGCGGTGTCCGTCCAGGTGATGTGCTGCTGCGCGAGCTCAGCGGCGGCCGCCGAACCCGGCACCGCGAGGGTCCCGCCGATCGCGGCCAGTACCGACGCCGCCAACGCCGACAGAGTCCGTGCCGGGCCTCGTCGCAGCAGCACCCCGAACGCCGCCATCGCGGTCTCCCCCGTCCGTCCCCCGGTTGGAGGGCGACGACAGGCCCGCCGCCCCGCAACCGAAGACCGTAACGTAGAGTGATCATGCGACTACGTAGAATCGAGAGGACTGCTCCTAGACGAACTGCGAGCCCTCCTCCGCCTTGCGCAGCAGCAGCGCCGGCGGTTCGAAGCGGGCGCCGTAGCGGGCGGCGAGCTCGCGGCTGCGGGCGACGAACCCGGGCAGCCCGCCCGAATACTGGTTGATGTATTGCAGGACGCCGCCGGTCCAGCCGGGGAACCCGATGCCGAGGATCGAGCCGACGTTGGCGTCCGCGACGCTGGTGAGCACGCCCTCGTCGAGGCACTTCACCGACTCGAGCGCCTCGGCGAACAGCATCCGCTCCTGCATGTCGATGAACGGCATCTCAGCGGAGGCGGACGCGAAGTGCTCGCGCAGGCCCGGCCACAACCGGTCGCGCTTGCCGTCGACGTACTCGTAGAAGCCCGCCCCGCCGGAGCGCCCCGGCCGGCCGAACTCGTCGATCATCCGGTCGATGAGCGCGTCGGCGGGCGTCGGGGTCCACGCGTCGCCGTACGCGAGCCGGATCTTCCGCGGCAGCGTCAGGGTCAGCTCGTCCATCAGCGCGAGCACCGCCGCCGGGTAGCCGGCCTGCAGGCTCGCCTGCTCGATCGACGGCGCCGCCACGCCCTCCGCGAGCATGAGCAGCCCTTCACCGGTGAACGTGCCGATGACCCGGCTGGTGAAGAACCCGCGGCTGTCGTTGACGACGATCGGCGTCTTCTTCAGCTGCCGGACGACACCCAGCGCCCGGTCGACAGCGGCAGCCGACGTGCCGGCGCCGCGGATCACCTCGACGAGCGGCATCTTGTCCACGGGCGAGAAGAAGTGCAGCCCGACGAAGTCCTCGCGCCGCGTCACCCCCTCCGCGAGCGCGGAGATCGGCAGCGTCGAGGTGTTGGAGCACAGCAACGCGTCCGGCGCCACGACGTCCTGGACCTCCGCGAACACCTTGTGCTTCAGCGCCGGATCCTCGAACACCGCCTCGATCACCAGGTCACACCCGGCCAGGTCAGCCGGGTCCGCCGTCGGCGTGATCCGGCCGAGGATCTCCTCAGCCGGCAGGAACGGCTTCTTCGCCAGGACCCGGACCGAGTACTCCTTGCCGCGGGTGGCGGCCTCGACGGTGACGTCCTTGAGCAGCACCTGCATGCCGGCCTTCGCGCACACGTACGCGATCGCCGCGCCCATCATCCCCGCGCCGAGCACGGCGACCTTGCCGAACGGCGCCGCGGAGGCGCCACGGGAGTTCGCCTGCTGCATGTCGAAGAAGAACGCCTTGATCATGTTCTTGGCGATCTGCCCGGTGGCGAGCTCCGTGAAGTACCGGCCCTCGATGGCGAACGCGGTGGCGAGGTCGACCTGGGCGCCTTCGACGGCGGCGGCGAGGATGTTGCGCGGCGCCGGGTAGGGGGCGCCCTTGAGCTCCTTGCGCAGCGTCGCCGGGAACGCGGGCAGGTTCGCCGCGAACGACGCCTGCGCCGGGGTGCCGCCGGGGATGCGGTAGCCCTTCACGTCGTACGGCTGGACCGCGCCGGGGTTCGCGACGATCCACGCCTTGGCCCGGGAGAGCAGCTCGTCGCGGGGCGCGACCTCGTGCACCAGGCCGTGTTCGAGGGCGGCGGAAGGCCGGTGCCGCTGCCCGCGGAGCAGGACGGTGAGCAGCGCCTGCGCGATGCCGAGCAGCCGCACGGTGCGCACGACCCCACCGGCGCCGGGCAGTAGCCCGAGCGTCACCTCGGGGAAGCCGATCTCGATGCGGGCGTCGTCGGCGACGATGCGGTGGTGGCAGGCGAGCGCGATCTCCAGGCCGCCGCCGAGCGCGGAGCCGTTGATCGCGGCGGCGACCGGCCGGCCGAGCGTTTCCAGGCGGCGCAGGAGACCCTTGAGGTGCATGGAGGAGGCGTACACGTCGGCGGCCTGGTCGGGGCCGAGGCTGCCGAGGCGTTGCAGGTCGCCGCCGGCGAAGAACGTCTTCTTCGCCGACGTGATGACGACGCCGGTGATGGTGTCCTTCTCGGCGGTCAGCCGGTCGACGGTCGTGCCGAGGTCGGCGGCGAACGCGTCGTTCATCGTGTTGGCGGAGTGCGCCGGGTCGTCGAGGGTGAGGACCACGACGCCGTCGTCCCCACGGTCCCAGCGGATCGTGTCGGTCATGTGCTGCGCGCCCTTCAGATTCGCTCGACGATGGTGGCGATGCCCATGCCGCCGCCGATGCACAGCGTGGCCAGGCCGTACCGCAGGCTGCGGCGTTCGAGCTCGTCGACGAGCGTGCCGAGCAGCATGCCGCCGGTCGCGCCGAGCGGGTGACCCATCGCGATGGCGCCACCGTTGACGTTGACCTTCTCCAGGTCGAAGTCCATGTCCTTGGCGAAGCGCAGTACAACCGCTGCGAACGCCTCGTTCATCTCCACGAGGTCGATGTCGGCGGCGGTCAGGCCCGCCTTCGCGAGGGCCTTGCGGGTCGCGGGCGCGGGACCGGTGAGCATGATGGTCGGGTCGGCGCCGCTGACCGCGGCGGCGACGATCCTCGCCCGCGGGGTGAGGCCGGCCCGCGCCCCGGCGGCCTCGCTGCCGACCATGACGAGCGACGCGCCGTCGACGATGCCGGAGGAGTTGCCGGCGGTGTGCACGTGCTCGATCCGCTCGACCCAGTGGTACCGCTGCAACGCCACCGCGTCGAAGCCGCCCATCTCACCGATCATCGCGAACGACGCCGGCAGCTGCCCGAGTCCTTCGAGGGTGGAGGCGCGCAGGTGCTCGTCCCGGTCGAGGACGACGAGGCCGTTGCGGTCCCGGACGGGCACGACGGACCGGTTGAAGTACCCGCCGGCCCACGCCTTCGCCGCGCGGGTCTGCGACTCCAGGGCGTACGCGTCGACGTCCTCGCGGCTGAAGCCCTCGATCGTGGCGATCAGGTCGGCGCCGATGCCCTGCGGCACGAACCGCGTCTCGTAGTTCGTCTCCGGGTCCATCGCCCAGGCGCCGCCGTCGGAGCCCATCGGCACCCGCGACATCGACTCGACGCCGCCGGCGAGGACGAGGTCCTCCCAGCCGGAGCGGACCTTCTGCGCGGCGACGTTCACGGCTTCCAGCCCCGACGCGCAGAACCGGTTCAGCTGCACGCCGGCGACGGTGTCCGGCAGGCCGGCGGCGATCGCGGCGGTCTTGGCGATGTCGGACCCCTGGTCCGCGATCGGGGAGACGACGCCGAGGACGACGTCGTCGATGTCGGCCGGGTCGAGCCCGGGATACCGGCGGCGCAGCTCGTCGATCAGCCCGACGACCAGCGACACGGGCTTCACCCCGTGCAGCGAGCCGTTCTGTTTGCCACGCCCGCGCGGGGTGCGGACAGCGTCGTAAACGAAAGCCTCAGTGCTCACCTACCCGAGAGTAACTTGCCCTCGACCGGCACGGTACCCCGCCGTCTCGCATCGTCCTGCGAGAATGTCCACATGGGCCGTAGGACCGCTGTCGTCATGCTCGGTGTCGCCGCCGGAGCCGTCGTGGTCACGGTCGCCGCGGCGGTGGCCGCGCACGCCAGGTACGTCGCGTTCGAGCCGCTCGCGCACCCGTTCCTCACGGGGTTTCTCGCCGCGATGGTGGCGATCGTCGCGGTGCTCGGGCTCATGCCGGAGAGCGCCCGGCGGCTGCTCACCCAGACGGGCATCGGCCTGCTCGGTCTCGCCGTCGGCGCCGCCGGGCTCGTGTCCGTGGCCACGGAGGAGTACGACCCGCACGCGCCCGCGGTCGTCGCGTCGGGCCCGGACGTGCGGGTCGTCGCGTGGGAGCAGGACGTGATCGTGCGGCAGGAGCGGACGCTGCGGCTGCGGTCGCGTGACGGGCTGCTCAGCCGCGACGGCACCTCGACCGTCGCCTGCTTCGTCCACGATCCGTACGCCGGGCACGGGCTGGACGCGTGGACGTTCGCCTCCGCCGCGGTCGTCGGGAACAGCCTCGTCGCGAAGACCGTCGACGGGCAGGAGTGGCGGGTCGAGTTCGACCCGGCGACGCTGCGGCCGACGACCCCGGTCATCGACCGCTGCACCGGGGCGCCCGGCTACTCGTCCTGAAGACCCCAGTCCTTCAAGACCTCCGCGGTGTGCTGGCCGGGCAGCGGCGGCGGGCCGGTCAGGGTCGCGGGGGTGGTGGAGAACCGGGGCTGCGGCACCGGCTGCACGACGCCGAGGTGGTCGGCGAACGTGCCCCGCGCCCGCAGGTGCGGGTCCTGCGGCGCCTCGTGCAGCGACAGTACGGGGGTGACGCAGCCGTCGCCGTCGTGGAACAGCGCGGACCACTCGTCGCGGGTCTTCGTCAGGAACGCCGCGGCGAGCCGCTCCCGCAGCACCGGCCACTGCGCGACGTCCAGCTGGTCCGGCAGATCCGTCAGGCCGAGGGTGGCGACGAGCGTGGCGTAGAACTGCGGCTCGAACGCGCCCACCGCCACGTGACGGCCGTCGGCGGTCTCGTACACGTCGTAGAACGGCGCCCCCGTGTCGATCATGTTGACGCCGCGGCGGTCCTGCCACAGGCCGACGGCCAGCATGCTGTGCAGCATCGTGGTGATGTGCGCGGCGCCGTCGGTGATCGCCGCGTCGACGACCTGCCCCCGGCCGGTCCGCTCCGCGTCCCGCAGCGCGGCGAGGACGCCGACGACGAGGTACATCGCGCCGGCGCCGAAGTCGCCGAGGAGGTTCACCGGCACCTGCGGCGGCCCACCGGCCCGGCCGATCGCGTGCAGCGCCCCCGACAGCGCCAGGTACGTGATGTCGTGCCCGGCCGTCGTGGCCCGTGGCCCGTCCTGTCCCCAGCCGGTCATCCGCCCGTACACGAGCGCCGGGTTCACGGCGTGGACCTGCTCCGGCCCGACACCGAGCCGCTCCGCGACCCCCGGCCGCCAGCCTTCGACCAGTACATGAGCCCGCTGCGCCAACGCGAGCACGGTCGCGACCCCGTCGGGGTCCTTCAGGTCGACGGCGACGGACCGCTTGCCCCGGTTGAGCAGGTCGGTCGCCGCCGGCGGCGCGATCGGCGAGCCCGGCCCGACCCGATCGACCCGCACCACGTCCGCGCCGAGATCCGCCAGCATCATCCCCGCGAACGGCCCCGGCCCGATCCCGGCCAGCTCGACCACCCGCACACCCCGCAACGGTCCACTCATGACACGTATCTTGCCCGCCGCCCCGGAGACGCCGCCCTCGAAGCGCCGCCCCCGACGCGCCGACGGCGTGTAGCGTGCGGTGCGTGACCGCCAGACTGCGAGCGCTCCTGCAGCATGAGGTCGACACCGGGTTCGTGCCGGGCATGGTCGCTCTCGTCGCGCGTCGCGGGGAGGTCCACGTCGAAGCCGTGGGCAACCTCGCGTTCGACGGTGCCGGCGCCGGTACGCCGATGGCCGCCGACACGATCTGCCGCATGGGGTCCACGTCGAAACCGGTCGTCGCGGCGTGCGCGATGACGCTCGTCGACGACGGCACCCTCGGCCTCGACGACCCGGTCGACAGGCTGCTGCCTGAGCTGGCGGACATGACCGTCCTCGCCGATCCCGCCGGACCCCTCGACGACGTCGTCGCGGCGGACCGGCCGATCACGCTGCGGCACCTGCTCACGTACACGCTGGGCACCGGCATGGTCCCCGCCGAGCCGGGCACGGTGCCGATCGCCGACGCCCTCGCCGCGGTCGGTGAGCTGCCTCCGGACGCGTGGCTGCGCCAGCTCGGCGCGCTGCCGCTGCCGCACCAGCCGGGTGAGCGGTGGATGTACGACACGGCCGCCAACGTGACCGGGGTCCTCATCGCCCGCGCGACCGGCAGGACCTTCGGGGAGGCGCTCCGCGAACGGATCTGCGGTCCGCTCGGGATGCGCGACACCGGCTTCGTCGTCGAGCCGGGCAGCCTCGACCGGCTCGCCACCGCGTACGAACGCGACAACGACACCAACGGCGCACCTGTCGTCGAGGACCGCCCCGACGGGCGGTGGAGCCGGCCGCAGGTGTTCGAGAGCGGCGGCGGCGGGCTCGTCTCCACCGCCCTCGACTACCTCACGTTCGCCTCGATGCTGCGCGGCGGCGGCACCCTCAACGGCGAGCGGGTGCTGTCCGAGGCGTCGGTGGCGCTGATGACGACCGATCACCTGACGCCGCAGCAGAAGACGGTCTCCGGGTTCTGGTCCGGGTACTTCGACGACATGGGCTGGGGGTTCGGGATGGCGGTCGTGACCCGCCGCACCCGGCCCGGCCCGTCGCCCGGCAGCTACGGCTGGCCCGGCTTCTACGGCACCGTCTGGTACACCGACCCCGCCGAGGACACGACGACCGTCGTCATGATGCAGCGCGCCCACTCCGGCGACCAGCGGCTCCCGCTGTGGGCCGGGCTGTGGGCGGCGGCCTACGACGCGACCGGCTGACCTCGCCGCCGATCAGTGCGGCGGGCGCAGGCCGGCGGTGACAACGGCGAGGAGCCGTTGGGCGCGGCCCGGGTCGTCGCTGTCGTGCATGCCGGTGAAAAGCCCCTTCAGCAGCGCGAACAGGTCTTCGACGGTGATGTGGGCGCGGACCGCTCCGGCCGTCTGCGCCCGGTGCAGCAGGACCCCGACCGCCTCGTGCAGCTCCGCGACGACTGGGCCGGGGACGGTCATCGCCTCGGACGCGTCCCGCTTGGCGGCGCCCTCACCCCCGAGCCGGGACAGCATCGCGAAGAACGCCGCGCCGGCGTCGGGGTCGCCCGCCCGGTCGCGCGCCTCGGCGACGAGCCCGGCGACCCGGTCGGCGATAACCGCCTGGAACAGCGCCTCCTTGGTCGGGAAGTGGCGGTAGACGGTGCCGGGGCCGACGCCGGCGCGGGCGGCGATCTCGTCGAGGGGCACCGCGAACCCGGCCTCGGCGAACGCGTCGCGGGCCGCGAGCAGGATGCGGTCGCGGTTGCGCCGGGCGTCGGCGCGCAGGGGTTGCTCAGCCATTGCTAACCGGGGCCACCGTTCCGTATCGTCTAACCGGGGTCATCGTTCCGATTCTAGGTGGAGGCAGACATGGTGAGAACGCCACGCGAGGTGGCCGAGGAGGTCCGGCGAATGGTCGCGGGTGAGGGCGGGCCCTTCGCCGACCTGTTCGCCGCCGACGGCGTCCTGGAGTACCCGTTCGCGCTGCCAGGCCAGCCCCGCGAGCTGCGGGGTCGCGACGCGATCCGCGCGTACCACGGCGGCGCCGCGGCGTCCCGCGGCCTGTTCGAGATGGACGGCGTCGACGCGGTCGTGCACGAGACCACCGACCCGGAAGTCGTCGTCGCGCAGATCGAGCACCACGGGCGGTCCGCGGTGACCGGCGGGCCGTACCGGTTCCGCGCCCTCGGCGTCATGCGCGTCCGGGCCGGCGAGATCGTGTTGTACCAGGACTACATGGATCCGATCGCCACCGCCCGCCTCCTCGGCCGGTCCGCCGACCTCGCTGCCGCCCTCACCGGCAGTTAGTACCGTGGAGCCCGGTTTGGCGATGCCGTCCTGTCGGCTAGCTCGTCCTCGACTGGCTCCGGGGCTTGGCTACCCGTTGAAGATCGCAGCGGGGTCGCCGGTGTACCAGACGTTCGCGATCCGCATCCGGTGCACGACCCAGCGGCCGCCGTCGCGGACCAGCTCCACGTCGTAGAGGTTCTTCAGCAGCGCGAACGTCCCGTGGTCGGCGCTCAGCAGGTGCTGCGCCTCGACGATGGCGGTGAGGTCGGCCCGGTCGCCGTCGATCCGCACGCGCGGGTTGGTGACGGTGTGGGTGGTGTCGACCCGCCCGGCAAACAGGGCAAGGATCTGCCCGACGATCGCGTCCCGGCCGGTCATGAGCGGCACGTCGGCGCCCCAGCGGGCCGCCGCCGGGCGGAAGTCCAGCTCGGCGTCTGCGGCGAACGCGGACGCGAACAGGTCGCGGTCCTTGAGGTCCTGGCCGAGCCCGAACCGGTACAGCGCGTCGACGATCTCGGTGCGGTCCCGCAGCGCTTCGACGCCGGTCGTGGTCAGGGCCTGGATGTCAGTCACATACATGCCGTCCACGCTGCCGTCCGCCCCGCGCGTGATCAACGCCGAACTCCGCCGCGACCGTGAAGCCCAGCTTGACGATCATGGGTGGCCGTCGTGTACAACTCCGTCCGTGATCGAGCGGACGACGAACGAGGCCAGGGCAGCCCTGCAACGTATGGCGTTGCTGACGGCGTCGGAGGGCCGGCGCGAGATGACGCCGCAGGACCTCGCTGCGGCGCTCGCCGGATCTCCGGGCAACACCGCTGGCCTGTGGCCGCCCGCCCAGGCTGACGCCGGAGCGTCGGCCGCGACCGGCGTGGCGTTCGACCAGGCGGCGAAGCTGGTCATGGAGCAGGCGTTTCACGTCGCGGCGCAGGAGCGGGCCGGGCACGTCGGCACCGAGCACCTGCTCGCCGCCCTGGTGCGCATCGGCCCGCCGGAGGTCGTGGCCTGGCTCGACGCCCGCGGCGCCACCGCCGACGCCGTCGACGCGCTGCTGGCAGGGCTCGCCGGCGGGCCGGGCGTCGAGCGGCTCACGGCCGAGCCGTCACGGGCGGACGAGCGCCGGTGGCGGCGGGCCACCGCGCACGCCCGCGGCGAGACGCGGATGCTGCCTGCCCTGATCGTGCCCGTCCTCCTCGTCACCACCGCGATCGTGGTGTTCGCCTGCTGCCTCTGGGGCCCGTGACGCCGCTCATCGGGTTCACGGTGCGGTGGCGCGGGTCAGGACACGTCGACGGTGAAGGTCGAGGTGGTGCCGTCGGCGGCGGTCAGCGTGACCGGGCCGAACGTGATGACCGGCACCGACGCGGTCCCGGAGGCGCGGTAGAAGCCGGTCGCCGTCGTGACCCGGACGGCGACCGTGACGAGGGTCGCCGCGCCTTCCTCGTCGACGTCGACGCGGGCCTGCGTGAACGCGGGCAGTCCGCGCTCGGCGCCCCAGTCGCGGACCTGGGCGGCGGCCACGGACAGTTCCGGCAGGATGCTTCCGTTGCCCCACGCCCATACCCACGACGACGTGGAGGCGTTGAAGCTGCCCAGGATCTGTGCCGGCGCGGACGCGGTCTTGTCCGGGAACGTCCAGGTGATGACGCCGGTGCGCTGGTCGAGGCCCCACCGGTCGGCGGTGCCGAGGCCCCACGTGACGTGTGCCTGCGCCAGCTGCTCGATCATGTCCTCGCCCTGCAACGCGAGGAGCGCCACGTCGTCGGTACCGGTGCGGCGGCGGTTGAAGATCCCCATGACGGACGAGTCTGCCCGATGCGGTCAGCGGCGGTCGACGTCGTGTGTCACGGCCGCGCAACGGCTCGCAGGTCGGCGACGATACGGGCGGTGACCGGGGTCGCGACACCGTGGCCGGCGGCGGCGCGCAGCACGGCGCCGCCGATCGCGTCGAGCTCCGTCGGCCGGCCGGCCTCCGCGTCGCGGAGCATCGAGGACTTCATGCCGGGCTGGAGGCGGTCGAACATCGCCCTGATCCCGGCCGGGTCGACGGATGCTCCGGCGGCGGCCGCGACGGCGGCGACCTCGTCGATGACCGCGTGCAGGTCCGCGCGCCGGTCGGCGAGCACGGTGCCGGCCGGCGCGGAGGCGTGCGTGGTGAGCAGCGCGAGCGGGGCGAGGAACGCGAGCTTGCCCCACAGCAGCGCCGTCTCGTCGTCGCGGACGGTCACGTCGAACCCGGCGTGCCGGAGCTCGGCGGCGAGCGCGTCGAGGCGGCCGCGGGGTGTCGCGTGCCCGGCGACGTCGATGCCGGAGAACGGGCTGGTGTGCGCGATCCGCCCGGGTGCGGTCCTGGTCGACTCGACCCGGATCGCGCCGGCGAGGACCTGCCCGGCCGGGTACCGCTGCCGCAGCACCGCCAGGTGCTCGACGCCGTTGAGCAGCGGCAGGATCAGGGCGTCGCCGAGGTCGCCGGCGGGCAGCGCGTCGAGGGCGGCGGTGAGCGCGGTGGCCTTGACGGCCAGCACGCACAGGTCGACCGGCCCGGTCAGCCGGGTGCCGGCGGTGGCGGGCACGTGGAACGACCCGAACTGCGCGCTGTCGACGGTGACACCGCCGGCGTTGAGCGCGTCCGCGGTGCCGGGCGTCGCGACGTACCGCACGGGGTTGCCGGCCCGGGTGAGCACCGCGCCCAGCAGGCCGCCGACGCCGCCGGGTCCGACGACCGCGACCCTCCACCGTGCGCCGCCAGCCGGGACGTCATCCGGATTCGTGTCGATCATCCGCCCATCATCCGCCTGCCGGCCGGCGCCGCCGTCAGCGGGCGCGCTGATCCGTCACTGGGTGTCGTGGGCGGCCTGGCGGAGGTCGACGTCGTGGATGAGGCTGCGGGCGGTGGCGTCGTCGAGCTCCTCCTTGTAGACGGCGGTGGCGAGGGCTTCGCGCTGGGCGTCGAAGTCGGGGCCGGCGGCCTCGATGATGGCGACGCCGCGGGCGTGCAGGTCGGCGTCGCGGGCGTGTTCGGCGGCGGTGTCGATGCGCAGCCGGCGGACCAGCAGCGGGATCGTCATGCCCTGGATGAGCAGGGTGCCGAGGGTGACGAGCAGCGCGATCGCCTGGATCTCGTCGCGGCCGGGGAACGGGGTGCCGTCGTGGAGGCGTTCGGGGACGGCGGCCGCGGCGGCGAGGGTGAGGATGCCGCGCATGCCGGTCCAGCCGACGATGAGCGCCTCCTTCGGGGTGGGTTCGCCGAGGACCTCGCGGGTGCGGCCGCGGCGGGCGCGCCACTGGCGGCGGCGTTCGAAGTGTTCCTGGGCGCGGGGGTCGGTGGCGACGCGGTGCTCGACGCCGCGGCGGCGCAGCCCCCACCACGCGAACGAGCCGGAGACGAACCCGAGCCGGAAGAGAATTACCGTTACCAGCAATACGGCGGCGGTGACGACGGTGCGCAGCAGCGTGTCCGACGAGGCGAGGCTCTGCACGACGAACTTCAGCTGGAGTCCGATGTACGCGAAGACGAACGTCTCGAGCAGGAAGTCGACGACGGGCCAGACGGTCGCCTCCTGCAGCCGGGAACGGTAGGCGCCCGGGTACTGGTGGCGCTTGTCGAGGGCGGTGTTCACCGACACGGAGAACGCGGCGACGACGACGGCGAGGATGCCGGAGGCGTGGACCTGTTCGGCGAGCAGGAACGCGGTGAACGGCAGCAGCAGCGACACCGACGTCTCCAGGACCGGGTCGTGCAGGCGTTTGCGCAGCCACAGGGTCGCGACGGCGAGGGCCGCGCCGACCGCCATGCCGGTGACGGCGTTGTACAGGAACAGCACGAACCCGTTGTCGAACAGGGTGTGCCCGGCGCCGGTCGCGGCGACGGCGAGGCTGAACAGGGTCAGGGCGGTCGCGTCGTTGACGAGGCTCTCGCCGGTGAGGATCGCGGTGACGCGGCGGGGCAGGCCGAGCGCCTCGCCGTGGGTGACGGTGGTGATGGTGTCCGGCGGGGCGAGGACGGCGCCGAGGACCATCGCGGCGGGCAGGCCGATCGCGGGCAGCAGCAGCGACCCGGTGTACCCGGCGACGCCGGTGGTGAGCACGACGAGCGTGACGCCGAGGGTGAAGATCGGCCGGAAGTTCGCGGAGAAGCTGGAGGCGGACGCGCCCCTGGTCGCGGAGTAGAGCAGGGGCGGCACGACGACGGCGAGGATGAGCTCGCTGTCCAGCTGCAGCCGCGGTACGCCGGGGATGAACGACGCGGCGGCGGCGAGGATGACGACGACGAGGCCGGGCTGGGCGCCGCGCCGGTGCGCGACGGCCGCGACGGTGATCCCGCCGAAGATGATCAGGAGCAGCTGCACACCGTTCACAAAGGATCACGATAGGACACCCTTGACGGAGTGAGTACTCACTCCTCAGGATGGAGGTATGACCGAACCCCGGAAACGCTCCTCGCCGATGACCCCCGACGACCGCCGCGCGATGATCGTCGCCGCCGCGCTGCCCCTCGTCGTCGAGCACGGATCCAGCGTCACCACCGCCCAGGTCGCCCGCGCCGCCGGCATCGGCGAGGGCACGATCTTCCGCGTGTTCGCCGACAAGGACGCCCTGCTCGCCGCCTGCATGGCCGAGGCGCTCCGGCACGACGACACCCTCGCCCACGTCCGCGCCATCGACCTCGACCAGCCGCTCGCCGACCGGCTCATCGAGGCGGTCGAGACGCTCCGGGCGTACATGAGCCGCATGGGCGCGGTCGCCGGCGCCGTCCGGCACCTCACCACCGGCCGCCTCGACCCGACCGCCGCCCCGGTCCGCGACCGGCGGCGCGACTCGATGACCGCGACCGTCGACGCCCTCGCGGTCCTGTTCGAACCCGAACAGGACCGGCTGCGCCGCGACCCCGAATACCTCGCCCGCATGTTCCAGCACCTCGTCATGGCCGGCGGCGACCCCGCCGACATCGTCGAGGTGTTCCTGCACGGCGCGGTCCGCGACGAGCCGTCCCCCGTACCGTCAGGCTGAAAGCTGGTCGCGCTTGACCGTCCCGGCCCGCTCCACCAGCAGGAACAGGGCGACGACACTGATCAGGGCGCCGGCGACGCAGGTGAGGAACGTGGCGGTCGCGTACCCGGCGAAGGTCTGCCCGTGCGCCGTCCACCGCTGCCCGGCGAGGATCGTCGGCATGCTCAGGAACCCGCCGGCGACCATCCCGCCGGCCCCGAGCCACGTCGCGACCAGCGGCACCGCGAACCGCCGCCGCGGCCCCCACCGGTGCACCATGACCAGCAGGCCGATCGCCGCGCACAGGAACTGCGCCGCCGTCACCGTGTCCTGCAGCCGCAGCCACGCGTCGCGACCGGCGCCCGAGCGGAGCCCGGCCGTGCCGCCGAGCACCCACGACAACCGCAGGACCGCGAGCCCGGCCGCGATGACCGCCGCGACCCACGCCAGCGGCACCTGCGCCGCGTGCGTCAACCCGCGTGGCGCCTGCCCGACGCTCCCGGCGACGACCGGCCTGAACCGGTCCCGGGCGTACAGCAGCAACGCGACCGCCAGGGCGACACCGAGGACGACGAAGCTGCCGTACACGATGACGAACGTCCACGGCCGCAGCGTCGGGTCACCGTCCGGCGGGGGCGGCGGCTCCCACCAGCCGGCGGCCTTCAACGCCGCGGCCGCCGGCATCAGCACCACGAACGGCGCGAGCAGGCCCGCCCCGACCCACATCGGCACCGCGACCAGCCACACCGGCACCCGCATCCCCCAGGGCCGGATCGCGGCGAGCGCCACCCCGACCCCGGCGACCGCGAGCCCGCCCGTGACGAGGTTGTCCACGGCCCACTCGCCGCGGGTCAGGTTCCCGAGGTCCTTGACCCCGAACGTGCCGCCGGCGACCCAGCTGCCTTTCAACGCGACGTACACGCCTGCCGCACCGACCGCCGTCCATCCCGCTACCGTCCGCCCCCGTTGCATGCCGACAGTCTCACCATCGGTGACTGTGACTTCCCTGAGGCCAGCTGAGCGGTGTCTCAGCCGCTACTGTCACCCCACATGACCCACGCCACGACCGAGATCACCGCGGACCTGGTCCTGGACCTGGTCCGCGACCAGCACCCGGACCTCGCCGACCGCCCGGTGCGGCTCGGCGCCCGCGGCTGGGACAACCAGCTGTGGCGGCTCGGCGACGACCTCGCCGTCCGGCTGCCGTGGGCGACCGGGTCCGCGGACGACCTGCTCCGCAAGGAGCACACCTGGCTGCCGTCGCTCGCCCCGCGCCTGCCGCTGCCGGTGCCCGTCCCGCAGCGGCTCGGCGAGCCGTCGTCGCTGTTCCCGCGCCCGTGGCTGATCACCACGTGGGTGCCGGGCACACCGGCCGACCTGGCGCCCGTCACCGGTTCGGCGCCGGTGCTGGCGGAGTTCCTGACGGCGCTGCACCAGCCCGCGCCGCCTGAGGCACCCGCCGGCCGGGACCGCGGCGGCCCGCTCGCCGAACGCGCGCCCGGGTTCGCGAGGGGACTCGCGTACGTCACCGAGCAGGGACTTATCGACAATCCGGAAGCCGTACAGGCGGTGTGGGACGACGCCGTCGCGGCACCGGGCTGGTCGGGGCCGCCGGTGTGGCTGCACGCCGACCTGCATCCGGCGAACGTCCTCACCGAAGGCGGCGCCCTCTGCGGCGTTGTCGACTTCGGCGACCTGTGCGCCGGCGACCCCGCGTACGACCTCGCCGCCGCCTGGCTGCTGCTGCCCGACGGCGCCGCCGACCGCTGCCTCGACGCCTACCGGCCCGACGCCGCGACCCTGCGCCGCGCCCGCGGCTGCGCTGTCCTGCGCGTCCTGTCCGGCATCATCATCGGCGACAACGGCGTCCACGGCCGTCCCGGCGGCAAACCCACCTGGGGCCCGCCCGCGTACGCCGCCCTGCGCCGCCTCACCGCATGAGCGACCTCATCCCCGACCTGATCGCCACCGACCCGGCCGGCCGACACCAGTGGCTCCTGGCCCACCGTCCCGCCGACTACCAGCCGGTGTACTGGTGGCTGTCGCTGATCGAGTCGGCCGTCGCCGACGTCCACTTCGACCAGCTGGGGCTGCCCCGGAACCGGCCACGCGCCGACGTCGCCCTGGCCGCGGCGGTGATCAGCTGGGCCCTCGAGGACGGTTACCCGGTCGAGTTCGCGGTCCGGGAGCTCGTGTACCTGCGGTCCCTCGCACCCGCGATTGCATTGCCGGCAATCCTGCACCCGGACGAGGTGGCCCGGCGGGCACTCGACGCCTTCGGGTTCAGCAGAGCCGACGCGGTCGCCGCCGCCGCGCGCCTGCGTGCCCTGCCGGTCACCGACGACGACTTCATTCAGCCGGGTGAGTCTGCGTCGGAGATGAGCCGGCGGTTCGAGGAGCTGTGCGGTACCGACGACTATCGCGACCATCACCAGCTCGTCGCCATCGAGAGGATGCTCGGCGACCTGCGCCCGATCGTCTCCGACATCACCGACACCACCCTCGCCGCGGAGGTCGCCGCGTGGCTGGACGTGCTGCCCGACCTCGACCTCACCCCGGACGCCGTCCGCGTCGCAGACCAGCTCCTCGACGAGCTCGTCGCCCTGCTGGACGCCGGCCGGCCCACCGGCGACCTGGTGGATCGGCTGCGGACCCCGGCGGCCGTGTACCAGCAGTCCCGCCTGGTCGAACTGCTCACCCGCTACACCGCCGTCGGCCACACCGCCGCCTGCGACCAGATCGCCCACGTCCTGACCGCGTGCGGCCCGGCCGCTCTACCGGCGGTGCCGCACGCACTCGACACGGGCAACGACGACCGACAATGACACGTCCGGCTGCGACTCCGTCGGTGCCCGAGCCGGACAACCCGGCTCGGGCACCGGTGTGTTCAGGGGCGACCCGGCGTCACACGGTGAGGATCAGGGTGCCGTCGTCCTCGTGGATGGCGTACACCTGCAGCGGGGGCTGGCCGGTGGTGGAGCAGCCCGTCGCCAGGTCGTACACGTGCTGATGCAGCGGGCAGATGACGACCTTCGCGTCGATGAGGCCGTCGGCGAGGGGACCGCCGGCGTGGGGGCAGACGGCGGACACGGCCCGCAGGCCGCCGCGCCGTAGCCGGAACACCGCGACCTGGTGGCCGTCGACGGCGTACGCGCGGCCCTCACCGACCGGGATGTCCGTGACCGGTCCGAGGCGGTAGCTGGTGGCGGCCGTTTCGGGATCGGCGGTCGCGGTCATCGGACCGGCACCTGGGGCAGCGCGACCAGCGGCAGTGACGTGCGGAACTGGCCGGGGACGGCCGGGTCGAGGTCGTCCTTCCACGGGTCGCGGTAGGCGGCCACGGCCGCCTCCATCCGTTCGTCGAGGCCGGCGCCGATCCCTTCGCTGTCCTCGACGATCAGCGCGCGCAGACGGTCGATGCCCAGCCGTGGGACGAACGCGTAGGTGCGTTCGAGCCAGTTCGCATTTTCGCGGTAGTACTGCAGGAAACGGCCCGTCAGGCGCATCACCTCGGCAGGGGTGCCGACGGTGGCGAGGAGGTCGCCCTTGCGGATGTGGGCGCCGGCGGCGCCGCCGACGTAGATCTCCCAGCGGCCGCCGTCGATCGCGACGACGCCGAGGTCCTTCACGTACGCCTCGGCGCAGTTGCGGGGGCAGCCGGTGACGGCGAGCTTCATCTTGCCGGGGCTCTCCAGGCCCTGGAAGCGGGACTCGATCGCGATGCCGAGCGCGGTGGAGTCGCCGAGGCCGAACCGGCAGTAGTCGGACCCGACGCACGTCTTCACGGTGCGCATGCTCTTGCCGTACGCGTACCCGGACGGCATGTCGAGGTCGGCCCACACCTTCGGCAGGTCCTCCTTGCGGATGCCGAGCAGGTCGATGCGCTGCCCGCCGGTGAGCTTGACCAGCGGCACCGCGTACTTGTCGGCGACGTCGGCGATGCGGCGCAGCTGGTCCGGGGTGGTGACGCCGCCCTTCATCTGCGGCACGACGGAGAACGTGCCGTCGCGCTGGATGTTGGCGTGGACGCGGTCGTTGATGAACCTGGCGTCGCGTTCGTCGACGTAGTCGTCGCCCCACAGCATCCGCAGCAGCGACACGAGCCCCATCTTGCTCTTCGCGTCCTCCTCGCCGCCGGCGAGCGCGTCGAAGACGGCGGAGACGCTGCGCAGGTTCTGCGCGCGGATCGCCGCGACGAGGTCCGGTTTCCGCATCGGTACGCCCGGTACGTACCAGTCGGCGGACGGGTCCTGCTCGGCGGCGCCACCCGCGGCCCAGTCGACGATCTGCGCCACGAGTGACTTGCAGGAGCCGCAGCCCTTCCCGGCCCTGGTGCGTTCCATGACCCCGGACAGCGTCTTCGTAGCCTGTACCGCCTCGGTGATCGCATTCTTGGTGACGCCGTTGCAGTTGCACACCTGCGCGTCGCCGGCCAGCTCCGCGGCGCTTTCCGAGGCGGTGGGCCCGCCGAGGTCGAACAGCAGCCGGACCCGTTCCTCCGGCAGCGGCAGCCCCCGCTCGTACGCCTGCATCAGGAACCCGACCTTCGACACGTCGCCGAGGAGGGTGGCACCGACGAGCCGGTCGTCGCGGATGATGACGCTCTTGTACACGCCGCGGCCCGGCTCGGCGAACACCACGAACTCGTCGCCGGGCGCCGGCGTGCTGATCCCCATCGCGGCGACGTCGACGCCGGCGACCTTCAGCTTCGTCGCGGTCCGCGACCCGTGGTAGGCGGCGTGCACGTCGCGCCCGGTCACGTGGTCGGCGAGGACCCGCGCCTGCTCCCACAGCGGCGCCACCAGGCCGTACGTCTCGCCGCGGTGCTGCACGCACTCCCCCACCGCGTAGATGTCGGGTTCGTCGAGGCAGCGCAGCTGGTCGTCCACGACGATGCCACGCTCGACGGTCAGGCCGCTGACCTCGGCGAGGGTCGTGTCGGGGCGGATACCGGCGGCGACGACGACCATGTCGCACGGGATCACCCGGCCGCCGGCGAGCCGGACACCCTGCACCTTCTCCTTGCCTTCGACCGCTTCGGTACGGGCGGTGAGCTCGACGGTGATGCCGAGCCGCTCGACGCCTGCCCGCAGGATCGCGCCGCCCTGCGCGTCCAGCTGCGCGTTCATCAGGTGCCCGGCGGCGTGCACGAGCGTCACCGCGACCCCGTGCGCCTGCAGGCCGCGGGCGGCCTCCAGGCCGAGCAGCCCGCCGCCGATGACGACGGCGCGTTCGTGGTCCCGCGCGTACCGGATCATGCCGCGGGTGTCGTCGATCGTCCGGAACGTGAAGACACCCTGGTGGTAGCCGCGTTTCGGGTGGTGCATGTTGTCGATCGGCGGGATGAACGGCCGGCTGCCCGTGGCGATGATCAGCTTGTCGTAGCGCAGCTCGTCGCCGTTGTCGTCGAGGACGACCTTCGCGAACCGGTCGATGCGTTCGACCCGTACGCCGGCGCGCAGGTCGATGCCGTTCGCCTCGTACCACGGCAGGCTGTTGAGGAAGATGCCGTCCTCGTCCTCCGCGCCGGACAGCACGTTCGACAGCATGATCCGGTTGTAGTTGCCGTACGGCTCCGCCCCGTACATCGTGATCGTGAACCGGTCCCGCCCGCCGCGCTCCAGGATCTCCTCCACCACCCGCGCGCCGGCCATCCCGTTGCCGATGACGACGAGTCGCTGCATCAGACCTCCACGAGCCCGAGGTCCACGACGATCGCCCCGCTGACGCCTTCCGGGGCGCCGACGAGCAGCTCCACGACCGTCCCGGCGTCGAGGTCCTCGACGACCCGCAGCGGCACGTGCACGTCGCTCTTCGCCCCGATCGGGAAGTACCGCATCGGCGTGCCGTCCCTGGTCAGCACCACGTACACCAGCTCGTCGGTGGTGTTGCCGCCGCGGAAGTACACCGTCTGCGTCACCACCCCGACCGGCACGGTGTAGCTGAGCGCCGCGTCGACCGCCACCGGCGCGTCGATCCCTTTCCCGACGAACGGGTACACACCCTGCAGAAACCGTGGCGTCGACCGCACCTGACCCGTCCTCTCCACCGACCCGCACCGGACTTCCCGCGATCGTGTCCGCCGGCCGTTACACCCCCATACCGCTGTTGTTTCGCGCCGTCGCCGCCTTCCTCTTCGACCCGCACCGCAGGCTGTGAGCCGTTTTTTGCGTTGCGGCGGCCGGAGCGGCTCCGCAGGATCGGATCTATGACGATCGAGATCAGGCCCGTCACGCGGGACGAGGCGCCCGCGTACCTGCGAGTGCTGCCGTACGTCAACGGGCTGCCGCACTGGGAGCCGGCGCCGGCGGCGTGGCACGGCGGGCCCGAGGCGTGGCCGCCGCCGAACCGGCCGGCGACACCGGAACAGGTGGCCCGCTGGGTCGAGGAGGTCGTCACTGCCGGGCACTTCCACCCGCAGGCCGCGTTCGACGGCGGCAAGGTCGTGGGCGGCTCGGCGATGCTGTCGCTGGCGATCACCGTCCCCGGCCTGCGTGAGGTGCCGTTCGGCGGGGTGACCGCGACCGCGGTGATCGCGACCCACCGGCGGCGGGGCCTGCTGCGCGGCATGATGCAGGCGATGTTCGACGAGGCCCTCGACCGGGGCGAGCCGCTCGCCGCGTTGAGCGCCAGCGAGGGCGGCATCTACGGCCGGTACGGGTTCGCGCCCGCGACCCGGCGGACCCGCTGGGACCTGGACCGCGCCGAGGCCGCGTTCGCCGACGCGGACCCGCCCGCGGGGTCACTGGAGCTCGTCGACGCCGCGACCACCCGGCAGGCGTGGCCCCGCGTCCACGAGGAGGCCCGCCGCCGGCAGGTCGGCGAGCTGCGACCGGTGCCCGGCAAGTGGGACGGGCTCAGCGACGACGCCACCGGCCCGGACGGCCCCACCCGGTACCTCATCCACCGCTGCCCACAGGGAGACGTCGACGGCGTCGCGAACTTCCGGCTGCCGTGGACGCCGCTCGTCGAGCACACCGGCACCCTCGTCGTCGACGCGCTGCAGGCGGCTTCCGTGGACGCGTACCGGGCGATGTGGATGCTGCTGACCGACTTCGACCTCACCCGGCGCGTCACCGCCCCGACCCGGCCCGCCGACGAGCCGCTGCGGTGGATGCTGCGCAACCCGCGCGCCCTGCGGGTCACCCGCCAGTCCGACAACCTGTGGCTGCGCGTCCTCGACCTGCCGGCGGCGCTCACCGCACGGTCGTACGACACCACCGCCGACCTCACGATCGCCGTCGACGCCGACCCGATGTGCCCCCGCAACACCGGCACGTGGCGGCTGTCGGCGACCCCCGACGGCGCGACCTGCACCCCCACCCGGACCCGGCCCGACCTGACGCTGACCGTCCAGGCGCTCGGCTCCCTGTACCTCGGCGGCATGTCCGCGGCGCTGCTGGCCGCCGCCGGCCACATCCGTCCCCACCACGACGGCGCCGTCCCCGCCCTCGGCCGGCTCTTCCGCACCGACCCGGAGCCGTTCAACTCCTTCGCCTTCTGACCCCGCCCGCCGCATGACCGGTCAACATGCAGACGCCCTCGCCGGGCCGGTGCAGCGGACGACCGCTGCCGCGAACACGGGTGGTGTGACCTGCCGGGAATTTCGGATTACGGTTTCCGGTAATCCGCAAAGGCCGTCAGGCGAGGTCGGCGCCGTACACGTGGTCGACGGTCATCGACATCAGCACCCGGCGGTCGGAGACCATCACCGTACGGTACTCGTCCCAGTCGGGGTTGTTCGCGAGCGGCGCGGCCGTGGCGGTCGACGAGGGCCTCGGGGGCGTGCGGGGATCGGCGGCGTCACAGACCGAGCAGGAACAGCACACCGGCAGCGACCAGACCGGCCTCGACCAGGACGACGAACACGCGGTCGCTGGTCCGCCCGACGATCTTCCTGCCGACCCAGGCGCCGGCCAGGGTGGCCGGTGTGAGCGCCGCCCCGAACAGCAGCACCCGGCTCGTGATCAGATCACCGGTGCCGTACGCGGCGATCTTCGACAGGTGCATCGTCAGCGCGCTGACGGCCTCGGTGCCGATGTACGCCGCGCGGGTCAGCCCGTAGGCGAGGAAGAGCGGGGCGGTCAGCGGCCCGACGGAGCCGAGCAGCGCCGAGCCCAGGCCGGAGGCCGCCCCGACCACGGCGAAGCTTTGCTCGGCGGGCTTGCGCGGCTGCGGGTTGCGGCGCCGCCAGACAACGACGCCGATGAGAAACACGCCCAGCAGCCGTTTCAGCGGGCCGAGCGGCGCGTGCGCCAGCAGCAGCCCGCCGGCGACCGCCAGTGGCACCGCACCCAGAGCGAACCAGCCGATCAGCCGCCAGTGCAGCTCCCGGCGGTTCAGCCACCCTCGGAAGGCGTTGCTCGACACCTGCGTCAACGTCAGCATCGGAACCGCGACGCGGAGTCCGAACAGTGCCGTGAACACGGGCAGCAGCAGGACTCCGCCGCCGAACCCGGCCACCGCCGACAGCAGCGCCAGACCGAACGCGGCCGCCGATGCCACCGCCAACGTCGGCAGGTCGTCGAGGTTCACCCCACCCAGCCTGCCAGGTCGCGGCGGATCAGGTCCACGTCCGGCGCCGGTACGTGGGTGTGACTCACGAGAACGCGGCGGCGAGCGCGCCGAGATAGGCGGCGCCGAGGCCTGCGGGAAGATGGAGTCGTGGCGGGACTGCACGGTCCGGTCGGTGAGATAGCGCAGCGGCGCGCCGACCGCGGCGCCGAGCAGGACCAGCAGCAGCGTCACCGGACCGCACCCGTGGCCCGCCGGACGAGCCAGCTGATGGTGGCGGTGGCGGCACATTCGGCAAGGAGCGCCCCGAGCACGGTGACCGCGAGGTACAGCAGGCCGATGCCGGGCCGCGCGGCGACCGCGGCCCGGTGGATGTCCACGACGTAGGTGGAGAAGGTCGTGTACCCGCCGAGCACCCCGACGCCAAGGAACGCCCGCAGCAGCCGTTGCCGGGTGGCGACCTCGGTGACGATGACCATGAGTACGCCGATGAGCAGAGCACCCGGACACGTTGATCACGAAGATGGCTCACGGGAACCCGTCCGAGCGGTGCGGCCAGGCGGCGCTGAGGCCGAAGCGGGCGGCGGAGCCGAGCGTTCCCCCGGCGCTGATCGCGGCGAGGACCGGCAGCGCGTGCGGGCGTAGCTCGGCGGGCACGTGGAGGTCGACGTCGGGGTCGACGGGGCTGGTTGTGGGGTCTTGCATCGCGGCGGCCCTCCCTGCAGGCATGCGTCAGCTGTCTGCAGGGACCGTTGGCGTCGTCGCGATTCACCCGGTTCGGGGTCGGCAGGCCCCACCGCCGGTTCGACCGGCCTGACCCGGTCACGTACGGTCACGCTACTGCGGTCCGGCTGCCGACACCGGCAGGCACGGGGGCTGCGGGTGTGACAGCGGCGTCGGGTCAGGCGAGGTCGGCGCCGTACACGTGGTCGACGGTCATCGACATCAGCACCCGGCGGTCGGAGACCATCACCGTACGGTACTCGTCCCAGTCGGGGTGTTCGCCGGCGGCGCGGCGGTAGTAGTCGACGAGGGCCTCGACCTCGGGGCCGTGCGGGTCGGTGCCGGGGCCGGTGAGGGTGGCGATGCCCTCGGCGGTCGCCCACGACCTGCCGTCGGCGCCGGTGACCTCCAGCGTCGCCCGTGGGTCGCGGCGCAGGTTCGCGGTCTTCGCCCGGCCCTGTGTCATCGACACGAGGATGACCCCGGCGGCGCGGTCGTAGAACGGCATGACCGGGGACAGTTGCGGGCGGCCGTCAGCCTTGATGGTGGCCAGGACCCCGAGCCGGCTGGCGGCGAGCAGGTCGCGCGGGTCGAACGTCATGACAGAATCGTCAACGTTCACACCGGTCGAAGGTCAAGCGGGGGCGCTCATGCTGATCGGGGAGCTGAGCCGGCGCACCGGCGTGCACGCGCACCAGCTGCGCTACTACGAGGCGCAGGGCCTCCTGGAGCCGGGCCGGGCCGCGAGCGGCTACCGCGACTACGCCGACGACGCGGTGGTGACCGTCGCGCAGATCCGTCACCTGCTGGAGGCCGGGCTGTCGACGCAGGAGATCCGGGCGCTGCTGCCGTGCGCTTCCGGTGCCGTGCCCGAGCTCGAACCGTGCCCGGAGCTGCTGGACACGCTCCGCGCCAGGCTGCACGGGCTCGACGGGCACATCGACGCGCTGTCCCGGTCGCGGGACGCGCTGCGCGGCTACATCACCGCCACCGAGCGGCGGGCGGCGCGCATCCGTTGACCGGCGTGGGTTCCGCGCTGGCCGGGTTCGGTTTCTCGCTCGGGCTGATCGTCGCCATCGGCGCGCAGAACGCGTTCGTGCTGCGGCAGGGGCTGCGCCGCGAGCACGTCGGCCCGGTCGTGGCGATCTGCGCGGCCGCCGACGCGACCCTGATGAGCGCCGGGATCGCGGGTCTCGGCGTCGTCGTGGCCGGCGCGCCGGCCGTCCTGACGGTCGTGCGGTGGGCGGGTGCCGCGTTCCTGCTCGGTTACGCGGTCCTCGCCGCCCGCCGGGCGCTGCGACCGGCCGCGTTGACCCCGCTGGACCATCCGCCGGCGGCGTTGCGGGCGACGCTGCTGGCGTGCCTGGCGTTCACGTTTCTCAATCCGCACGTGTACCTCGACACGGTGGTTCTGCTCGGCACCGTCGCGCACCAGCATCAGGACCGGTGGGCGTTCGGCGCTGGTGCGGCGGCCGCGAGCCTGCTGTGGTTCGCCGCACTCGGTTTCGGTGCCCGCCGGCTGGCGCCGCTGCTGGCCCGCCCTGCGGCGTGGCGGGTCGTCGACGCCGCGATCGCCGTCGTCATGGCGGCGCTGGCCGTCTCGCTGGTGAGCGCCTGACCAAGGAGCGCCGGCTCCACGTACACCGGCGGCACAGGACGACTGGACAAGCGGTGGCCAACACGTCGGCGGTGCCGTGGCGGGGACACGGGACAGCGGCCGGTGCCGATATGTTGCCGGGATGGACGTGCATGCGCGGTTCATCCGTGACCGGCGGGTCCCTGTCGGCATCGCGCGGCGGCTCGCCGGGCTCGGGCACGCCGGGATCCTCCGGGTCCGGGCCGCCGCGGGCGACGAGGGCTGCGCGCAGGTGCTCGCTGAGCACGACCCGGACGACGCCGCGCTGGACCGGTTCACCGACGCGGGCTGGTTGCCGGTGCTGCGGGCCCGCGCCGCCGCCCTGCACGGGCGGGGGCGGACCGGTGACGCGTTGGCGCTGCTCACCCCGTGGGTGGACGATCACCGGGTGGCGCGGGAGGTCGCGGCGCTGCTCGGTGCGCAGGGCCGCGTCGAGGAGGTGTTCGCGCTGTTGGTACCGCGGCTGGGCGAGGCGGGGGTGGCCGCCGCTCTGTTCGAGGTGGCGGCCGCGGCGGGTCGCGGCGGCGAGGCGTTCGCGGTCCTGGAGCCGCTGGCCGGCGGTTCGGCGCACGTGGCGGGGGTGGTCGCGGCGGAGCTGGAGCGGCGGGACGCGGTGGATGAGGCGGTCGCGGTGCTGCGGCCGCACGCCCCGTACGTGCTGGATCAGGCGGGGCGGCTGCTGCACCGGCACGGCCGGGCCGGTGACCTGCGGGACTGGGCGGCCGACGTCGCCTGCCGCGGCTACCGCGACGGCCGCCTCACGATGTGGCTGGCCGAGGTGCTGGAGCGGCAGGGTGACGTCGAGGGGGCCGCTGACGTGCTCAAACCGTTCGACGGGGTGCCGCTGGCTCAGCTGTACAGCCGCAACGGCCGGATCGAGGAGGCGGTCGCGATCCTGACCGAGCTCGCCACCCGCGGCGACGATCCCGAGTGCGCCCTGCACGCCCTCGGCGGATTCGCCCCGGACGCGGCCCTGGCGTTGCTGGAGGACACGCACGACGTGGATCTGCTCATGATCCGGGTGGAGCTGCTCGTCGAGCGTGGTCGGGTGCCCGAGGCGGTCGCCGCCCTGCGGGCCTGCCCCGACCATGACCTGCCGTCGGTGCGGGCGCGGCTCGGTGAGCTGCTCGCCGGGCAGGGCCGTGAGGACGAGGCGATCGCGGCGCTGTCGGACCCGGCCGGGCTTGCGCCGGCGACGTTGCTGGCGGAGCTGCTGCTGCGGCGCGGGCGGGTCCAGGACGCCCTCGACGTCCTGGACCGTTACCACGACCGCAGGCGGTGACCGCGCACGTCTTCACGCTGGATTGCCGATCTCGCCGGCCGCCTCACGTCATGAGGCGGTGAGTGCGTCGCTCGCGCCGTCAGGTGGTGAGTGCGGCCTTCGCCGCGCGGCTCGCGTCGTCCACCAGCACCTCGGTCCAGCCATTGGCGACGCCGTCGAGGGCGGTCGCCGCGACGAACGCGGGGTCGAGCTTCGGCACGTCCCAGCCGGCCATCATGTCGGTGTCGGCGGCGCCCAGGTGCACGCCGGTGACGTGGGTGCCCTGCTTCGCCAGCTCGAGCCGCACCCCGTTGGTCAGGCTCCACTGGGCGGCCTTCGCGGCGCTGTAGGAATTCGCGCCGTCGTAATTCGCCCATGCCAGCAGCGACAGGACGTTGAGGATCGCGCCGCCGCCGTTCGCCGCGAGGACCGGCGCGAACGCCCGGATCACCTGCAGGGTCCCGAAGTAGTGCGTCTCCATCTCCAGGCGGACGGCGTCGAGCGGGCTGCCGAGGAGGTTGGTGTACGTCGCGACGCCCGCGTTGTTCACCAGAAGTGTCACGTCCTTCGCGACGCCGGCGGCTGCCTCGATGCTGCCGGGGTCCGTGACGTCCAGCCGCAGCACCCGCACGCCGGGCAGGTCGACGGTGCGCGGGTCGCGTGCGGTGGCGTACACGGTCGCGCCGCGGTTGAGCAGCTCCTGGGCGAAGTGCCGGCCGAGGCCGCGGTTGGCGCCCGTGACGAGCGCGACCGATCCGTTGATGTCCATGCCGGTTACGCTAAAACCTGACGTTGACGTCAGAGGCAAGTGTGCTGGGCGTGAGGAGGGTCGCAGGTGCGGATCGGGGAGCTCGCGACGAGGGCGGGCGTCAGCGTGCGGGCGCTGCGCTACTACGAGGAGCAGGGCCTGCTGGGCGCGGACCGCAGCCCGTCCGGGCAGCGCCACTACCCGGACGGCGCCGTCGACCGGGTGATGCTGGTGCAGCAGCTGTACGCGGCGGGCCTGTCCAGCCGCCGCATCCTGGACCTGCTGCCGTGCGTGTACACCGGCCACGCGACCCCGGAAACCCTGCGGCTGCTGGCGGAGGAGCGGAGCCGGATCGACGCGCAGGTCGCCGGTCTCACCGCCACCCGGGACCGACTCGACGCGGTGATCGCCGCCGCCGAGGCCAGCGTCACCGACGGCTGCGTCCCCCCAGCGACCGCCTGACGACGCCGCTCTGTCCGACGACGTCACCGGCCCCGCGACGGCGCTACGCTGATGGATGGCAGGGCGGCGTCGTTACCGATTTTCGATTTCCGTATTGCCGTCAATTACCGTCGGCGGCATGCCGTCGCTCGTGACACCGGCACTGCCGGTAGGGACCCTCGCCGCATCCGTTCAGCCGGTGCTGGACGGCGACGGCCTGCGGTTGCGGCCGTGGCTGCCCGCCGACGTGGACGCGGTGGTCGAAGCCTACTCCGATCCTGACATTCAACGCTGGCACTGCCGGTCGATGAATGCCGCGGAGGCCCGCGACTGGATCGCCCGCTGGCCGGCGCGCTGGCGGGCGGAGACCGGCGCCGGCTGGGCCGTCACCGCCGGCGGCCGGGTCGCCGGGCAGATCAGTCTCCGCACGATCGACCTCGCCGAAGGGCTGGCGGAGGTGTCGTACTGGGTGCTGCCGTCCGCCCGTGGCCGGGGCGTCGCGGGGCGGGCCCTGGCGGCGCTGACCGGGTGGTCGTTCGGGACGCTCGGCCTGCACCGGGTCGAGGTCTGCCACTCGACGGCGAACGTGCCGTCGTGCCGGGTCGCGGGCCGCGCCGGGTACGCGCTGGAGGGCACGAAACGCGGCGAGGCCCGCCACACCGACGGCTGGCACGACATGCACCTACACGCGCGGGTCGCCGAGGTGCCGGGCGAAGAACCGCACTGAGCTGTCGTGCTCGAACGCCGGGACGTCTCCGTGCCCGCCGGGGTTCGCGTGCAGCGTCTTATCCGCGGACCCGAGCGCGTCGAACAACGCGAGCGCCTGCTCGCGGGGCACGAGCTCGTCGTGCCACTGCAGCAGGAACTCCACCGGCACCGTCACCTCCGCCGCCGCGTCGAGCGGGCCGGCGGCGAGACCGAGGACGGCGGCGCCGATGCGGGGTTCGGCCGCGGCCAGCGGGATGCCGATCCCGGCGCCGAGGGACGTTCCCCAGTACCCGACGGGCCCGTCCGGCAGCGCGTCGATGACGGCCTGCCAGTCGGGCACGGCGAGCGCCGCGAGCGCCGCGTTGAACGCGACGACCTCCGGCAGGCTCGGCCGCCGGCCGTGCCACGGCGGGGTGATCGGGGGCCGGTCGCCGTGCCCGGGTGCGTCGATCGCGGCGACGGCCGCGCCGAGCCCGGTCACGAACCGGCGCGCGCCGGCGACGACGGCGGGTGCGGCCTTGTGCTGGCGTCCGCCGTGCCCGATGAGGATCAGCGGTCCGCCGCCCCCGCCGGCCGGGGTCCACAGGGTGCCGGGGATGTCGCCGAGGACGAACTGCCTGCCGCAGATGCCGTCGACGGTCGTGCTGGAGATGTACCGCACAGGTGTGCTGCCTTCCGGGATGCCGTGTCGCGGGCGCCCCGGCCGGTCACCTGGGTCAGGTGAGCCGTTCGACCATCGGGGAAGGGAGCACCCGTCCTGTCACCACGTGCACGGGTCTCACCTCCTCGGGTCGGGTCGGTCACCGGCGACGGTAGCAGGCCCGGCCATGAACTCGCCGGCCGGTCGCAGCCTGACCCGCAGCATCGACTCGGCGAGAGCGCTGGTGAGCCGCACGTCCAGCGGCCGGTTCGGGAACAGGTCCCTGCTGCGGGCGGCCGGTATCGTCGCGGGGTCCAGGCCGTCGCGGGCGGCGACGAGCAGGCCGAGTTCGTGCCGGCTGATCGGCTGCGGACCGGCGATGTTGAGCACGCCGCGGTGGCTGCCGGCGGCGACCTCGAGCAGCGCGGCGGCGAGGTCGTCGACGTGGACCGGCATCCGGATCTCGTCGGTGAACAGCGCCCCCTGCACCCGTCCGGACGCCAGGTCGTGGGTGAGGACCTCGTGCGCGCCCCGGCCGTCGCCGAGGATCGTCGAGGTACGGACCAGCACCGCGTCCGGGTGGATCGCGGCGACGGCGGTCTCGGCGGCGGCCTTCGCCGCGCCGTACCGGTATGTCGGGTACGGTAATGCGGTTTCGTCGTAGTGGATCTCCCGGCCGGAGAACACGGCGTCGCTGGACATGTGCACGAGCCGGATGCCGGCGGCGGCGACCGCGACGTTGGCGGCGCCGTCGGCGATGGACGCCCAGTCGCCGCGGTCCCGTCCCGCGGCCGTGTGGATGATGACGTCGGGGCGGGTGTCGCGCAGCAGCGCGCCGATCGCCGGCCGGTCGCGGATGTCGAGGCGCACGTCGCCGCCGCGGGCCCGGTTCGCGAACCAGGTGCCGGTGACGGTCCATCCGCCGGCGGTGGCCTGCTCGTACACGCGCCGCCCGAGCGAACCGGTCGCGCCTGTCACCAGGAGTGTCCCCGTCATGGGCATGGATCTTATGCGGTGCTGCGCCGATCCTGGCGCGGTCCTGCACGGCAGCGCGGGTGGACGCCGAGGTGGCATCCTGCTGGTCAGGTGGCCGCCCCGAACCACGTCCCGAGGCGGCTGTCGAGGTCCGTCTGGTCGTCGCCGGCCCACGCGACGTACCCGTCGGGGCGCAGCAGCACCGCCGGCACGTCGAGGTCGTCGCTGACGTCGACGACGTGGTCGACGCGGTCCGCCCAGCCTCCGGCCGACAGCCGGCCCGTCTGGTCGAGCAGCAGTCCCCTGCCGGCATGCATCAGCTGGTACAGGCGGCCCTGCTTGAGCGGGACGTCCCGCAGCCGCCGGCCGACGAGATCGTGGCCGCCGCCCAGGTCGTACCGGACGGAGATCGCGGTGATCTTCTCGATGAGGTGCCGGTTGACCTCCTCGAAGCTCATCAGCTCCGCCAGCAGCCGGCGCACCGCCTGCGGGCCCGGCTCCGTGCGCAGCAGCTCCGTCTGCGCCCGGACGTTGTCCAGCACGTCCTCGGCGACCGGGTGCCGCTCCGCGTGGTACGTGTCGAGCAGCCCGTCCGGCGCCCACCCGCCGACGGCCGCGGCGAGTTTCCAGCCGAGGTTGACCGCGTCCTGGATGCCGAGGTTCAGTCCCTGCCCGCCGAGCGGTGGGTGGACGTGCGCGGCGTCGCCGGCGAGGAACACCCGTCCGGCCCGGTACTGTTCGGCGTGCCGGGTGCCGTCGCCGAACCGCGACAGCCACCGCGGCGAGTGCACCCCGAAGTCGGTGCCGGCGAATACCTGCAACTGTTTCCGGAAATCCTCCAATGTCGGCGGCACGCCGCGGTCCTCGGCGACCCCGTCCGCGGGCACCACGACCCGGTACGGGCCGCTGTCACCGGACCGTCCGAGCCCGAACCGCAGCTGCGTCTTACGGATCTCGGCGACGATGCTGGTCACCGTCTCCGGCGCCGCGGTCACCTCCATCTCGCCGAGCAGCGTGTCGGCGCGGCTCGGCTCGCCGGGGAACGCGATACCTGACAACCTGCGGACGGTGCTGCGCCCGCCGTCGCATCCGACCAGGAACCGTGCCGTGTGCCGGGTGCCGTCGGCGAGGTCGACGGTCACCCCGTCCGGGTCCTGCGCGAGCCCGACGACCTCACGGCCGCGTCTGATGTCGGCGCCGAGGTCCGTGGCGTGCTCGGCGAGGAGCCGTTCGGTCACCGGCTGCGGGATGCCGAGGACGTACCCGTGGGCGGTGTCCAACGCCGGCGCCGGTTTCGTGATCCCGGCGAAGAACCCGCCGACCGGGGACCGCCGCCCGTTGTCGAGAAACCGTTCCAGCAGTCCCCGCTGGTCCATGAGCTCGATGCTGCGCACGTGCAGCCCGAGCGCTTTCACGTACGCGGCGGGCTGCGGCTCCTTCTCCAGCACCATCACGTCGACGCCGTGCAGCCGCAGTTCGGCGGCGAGCATCAGCCCCGTCGGCCCACCCCCGGCGATGATCACGTCACGCATGAAATCCCCCATTCGCCACGAATGGAGCATTCTGCCGCACGCCCGTGGTCTTGCCGCAAGCCCCGGGGTGCGATATACGTTGGAAGTGGCAGGGAGCGTTTCTCCTTGCCTTTCTTTGTTTCCGCGCCCGGATCGTTTGCCGCCCGCCGGGTGGTCAGGTCAGGTGCCGCTCGATCCCGTCGGTCATCCGCCCGAACTCCGCGACCAGGTCGACGCCGTACCGGTCGGCGAGCACGAGCACCGACCACAGGCAGTCCGCCAGCTCATGCCCGAGCCGGTCCCGGGCGTCCGGGATCTCCCGCCGCCCGTCCACCGCCATGACCAGTTTGGCGAGGTCCCCGACATCCCCGACGAACCCCAGCGCCAGGTCACCTGTCGTCCACGCACCCCGCCCCGCGGCGGTGTTGTGCTCGTCGTACATGGCGGCGATCTCAGCGGCCCGTGCCTGCAACATCGAAAGATCCATTGCCGGAATCTACATTCGGGTCCGCGGTGCCGGGTCCAGGACGTAGCGGCGCAGTCTGACCGGGCTGCCGTCGTCGGCGACCCAGTCCGCGTCCGTCGTGGTGAGGTGCCGCCAGCCGGTCGCCTCGTAGAAGGCCGTGGCCGCGGACCGCCGTTCCTCGGTGACGTCGAGCGTCAGCACGTGGCCGTGCCGGGCCGCCCACGACACCACGCAGGCAACCAGCGCCCCGGCGACGCCGCGGCGGCGTGCCCCTGGGGCGACGTACAGCCGGGACAGGTCCGCCCGTCCGGTGTGCGCGGCAACGTCACCGCCGCCGTCGTGCAGGTGCCGGACGGCGACGTGGCCGACGATGGCACCGGTGGGGTCTTCGGCGAGCCAGGCCTGGAGCAGGTGCGGCGGGTTGAGCCAGCGGCGCGGGTCCGCCGGCCAGCGCAGCGGGTATCCGTCGGTCTCGTGCACGGCCCTGAGCATCTCGATGCAGGTGTCGAGGTCGTCCGGTTGCCGGAGCCGCATTGTCGGGTGCCGCATTCGACAATTCTCGGCCGGGACGCCTTGGCGTGGGTCTCAGCGTCCACGGAAGCGACCTCTGGTGGCGTGGCGCAGGGACGACGAGACCGGGCCTGCCCGGCGACGGGGCGCGGCGTCGCGTCCCGCTCAGGCTGGTTCCGCGTAGCGGGCGGCGATGGCGGCGGCGCGGTCGCGCAGGGACGTGCGCAGCCATTGCGGGGTCAGGGCTTCGGCGTTCGTGGCGAGCTGCCACAGCGCCCATTCGGCGTGCCGGGCGTCCTGGAACGTGACCTCCATCCGCAGCCAGCCGTCCTCGTCGGTGGTTTCGGTGAGGACGGCCAGGGCGGTGCCGGCCAGGTCCTCCCGGCGGGCGGGGTGCAGCCGGACCAGGACGGTGACCTGGTCGCCGCCGGTCCGGAACCGGGTGCTGCGTTCCTGCCAGGCACGGTCCAGGTCGATGCGGTCGGGCCGCTCGGCAGGCTCGTCGAGCTCCTCGGCGGCCACGATCCGGGACAGCCGGTAGGTGCGGTCCGCGCCGGATCTCGTGGCCAGCAGGTATCCCTGGTCGCGGACCGTGACGAGGCCGACCGGGTCGACGGTGCGCCACGTCGGGCTCTGGCGGACCGGCGCGTAGTGGATGCGCAGCTTGTGGCCGGCGAGGACCGCGCGGCGCACCTCGGCCATGACCGCGTCGGGGACCTCCTCGCCGACCTGCCGGCGCGCGAGGAGGTCGGTCTCCGGGTCGATCAGCAGCCGCTGGACCGCGCCCGCCGCGGTGGTCCGGTAGCTCTCCGGCAGCGCGTCCACGACCTTGCGCATCGCGGAGGCGAGCGCCGACCCGAGCCCGAACGCCTGCGCGCCGCTGCGGGAACCGGCGACCAGCAGGGCGAGCGCCTCGTCGTGGTTCAGGCCGGTGAGCTCGGTCTGGAAGCCGGGCAGCAGCATGAACCCGCCGTGCCGGCCGCGTTCGGCGTACACGGGGACACCGGCCGCGGACAGCGCCTCGATGTCGCGCAGGACGGTGCGGGTCGACACCTCCAGCTCATGGGCGAGGGTCGCGGCGGACAGCCGTCCGCGCTGGCGGAGCAGCAGCACCAGCGAAACCAGCCGGTCGGCGCGCATCCGGGAACCTTCCTGCAATACACGACACAGGATGTCGTGATTCGTTGGCAGGCTCATCACCACGGACGGCCCGCCCGTCCACCCGATCCGAATGGAGCAGATGTGGCATTGCAACGAACGGCGGTCAACCCGGTCGCCTGGTCGCTCGACATGGGATTCAACCAGGGTGAGCTCGTCTCCGGGGAGACCCGCACCCTGTACTGCTCCGGGCAGACCGCGATGAGCGCCGACGGCCGTCCCGTGCACGACGGTGACATGGCCGCGCAGCTTGCGTTGAGCCTCGACAACCTGGAGGCCGTCCTCGCCGAGGCCGGCATGTCCCTGGAGAATCTGGTCCGGCTGAACGTGTACACGACCGACGTCGACCTGCTGTTCCCGCACTACGGCGTCCTCGCCTCCCGGCTCGGCGCCGCGAAGGTGGCGCCTGCCACGACGATGCTCGGCGTGACCCGGCTCGCGATCCCGGGTCAGCTCGTCGAACTGGAGGGGACCGCCGTCGCGTGACGCGACCCGCTGTGCTCGTGCCCGGCGGCTCGGCACGAGCACAGCGGCAGGCATCCGGCGGGGCGTGCACGCGCTACCCGCCGCTGATCACCTCGCCGCCGAGACCCGACCGGGACGTGGGCTGACCGACGAGCTCGACCAGCACCTCGTCGCGGCAGTCGTCGCCGAACACGGCGGTGACGGCATCGGTGAACGCCGAGACGAGCCGCGCGACGACACCGGCGGCGTCCGGCCGGGCGAACACCTCCTCACGCATGCCGAAGGTGACCGACGGCGCGGCAGAGGCGACCGGCACTCCGCCGCGGGCCCACCGCCCGGCCGGGATGCCGATGAGCCTGACGTCGACCGACGGCCGGGCCCATTCGCCGTACACGGACACGACGGCGTCGGTGAGTTCCCTGATGAGGCCGGCCTCTCGCCCGGCGAGGTCGGTTTCGAGAACGTGGAGCGTCACGTGGGGCATCGGCGGCTCCTCCATGTCGGACGGCGGCGCCGGACGAGCATAGGTCGCCCGCCCGGCCGCCGGCACCACGATTCCCGGCAGGTCACCGGTGTCGTTCGCCGGCCCACGCCACGTCGGTGACGACGAACCCGGGCAGCGCCACGTCAGCGGCCGACGTGACCTGGAAAGTGCCCCCGCGGGATTGCGGTTCCCAGCCTGCACGTAATCCGTAATCGATGAGCGCCCGGACGTCCGCGGCGGCCGGGTACGGGTACGCGTCCTCCTCGGCGGCGACCGGTTGACGTCGAACGGCCAGGTCGGCCTCCAGCGCGCAGCCGGTCCGGCCGGCGCCCCACACGCGGATGCGGATGCACCGGTGCTGCCGGCCGTCCGGGCCGGACGCGGCGCGGATCTGCGCCGTCCACGTGTACTCCTGCTCGTCGATGTGCAGTTTCCGCAGCCTCGACCTCATCCGCGCATGATCCCACCGGCCCGCACAGACCGCCGCCGGTTATCCCGTTGGCTCCGGTTTGTGATGGCAGAATCCCGCCGTGCTCTGTCATGTGTGTGATCGGGAGATGGTGCGGTGGGATCTCCCGCCGTCGCGGTGGTTCCGCGAGACGTGGGTGTGCACGTGGTGCCACGCGGACACCCGACTCGGACATGTGGATGGCGAGGTGTCGCGGGCGATCTACCAGCGGTGGGATCTGCGGTGGGAGGCGGCGTGCACGGACATGCTGGCCGACCCGCGCCGGCATGCGTACGGGTTGTTCCGCGCCACGCTGTGCGGGATCGAGCGGCCGGACATGACGGGTTCCCAGTTCGGCATGTGGGGCGGCCGCCCCGGCGAGTGCCCGGCGTGCACGGCGGCGGCTCGCGCCATCGACGCGCGGTGGCCGGTGCAGCGGCGCGACGTCGGTGACGTCTTCGTCGACATCACTCCCCTGCCGCTCCCCCGGGACGTGCCCGGCCACGTCAGCCCGCCCGATGAGCTCGGCCTCCCGGACCTGCGGTTGCCGGAGCTGCCGCAGCGGAACGGGCAGGTCGTTCCCCGCCCCATCCGCGCCGCGGACGACACCGGCCAGCCGGCCGGTGACGCCGGTGACGCCGGTGACGTGGACGACGGGTTCCGTCAGGTCGGTGCCGGGGCGGCCGCGGTGCGTCTTGAGGCGTTCTGGCCGGGGGTCGGTCTCGGCCAGTACCGGCCGTACGACAGGCGGCAGCGGACCTTCGCCTGGTTCCAGGCGTACCCGCTGCACACGCTGCCGCGACTGGACGAGGCGTCGTTCACCGGCGACTTCTCCTGGTTCGGCGACGTCGGCGAACCACTGGACTACCGCACCGCGGTGACCGACCCGATCGCGGCGGACCTGGCCGCGGACGGTCTGACGCTGCCGGCGGACTTCGTCGCGCTCATCACCCGCGCGAACCTGCACCGCCTCCTGGACCGCGAAGGGCACCACGCCTGCTGGACCGACGTGACCGGGCCGCTGCCAAGCCCCGTGCATCCGGATGACCGGATGGTCCTGTTCCTCCGTGACCAGCAGAGCTGCATCGTGTGGTACCTGTACCTGCACCGCGACGGCGGCAGCTGCGTGGTGTGCTCCGCCGACGACTTCACCTATGAACCAGGGCCGCACTACGGACGCGACACCGTGTACTGGTGCGCGCCGACAGTGGGGCTGTTCGCGTACCGGTTCCTGATCGAGGCGCGGCTCGCTACCGCGATCGATGAGCAGCGCCGCGCCGGTGACCTCGACCCGGAGCTGCTCGCGTACCTCGCCCACTACGTCCCGGGGCCACGGGTGTGAGCTGAACGTCACGCGGGGGCGAGGACGCAGAACTCGTTGCCTTCCGGGTCGGTGAGAACGACCCACGAGACATCGCCCTGCCCGACGTCCGCGGGAGAGGCGCCCAGGCCCAGCAGGCGGGCCACCTCCGCCTGCTGGGTGTCGCCGCAGTACGGCACGACGTCGAGGTGCGCCCGGTGCCGTGCGCCTGGCAGGTGGGGTGTGCGAGCGAACTCCAGGAACGGTCCGGTGCCGTTCGCCGATCGCAGCAGCGCACGGTCGCCGGTCGCCTCGTGCACGGTCCAGCCCATCGCCTCGCCCCAGAAGCGGGCCATGATCTGCGGGTCGGCGCAGTCGACGGCGACCGCGCCGATCGGCCCGGTGCCCCGGTACAGCTCCCGAGGCTCCAGGACGCAGAACTCGTTGCCCTCCGGGTCCGCCAGCACCGTCCGCCGGCCGTCCCCCTGCCCCACGTCGGCGAGCGTCGCACCGATTTCCTGCAGGCGTGCGACCAGTTGCAGGTAATGGGCACCGGAGGTGGTGGCGAGTTCGAGGTGCGCGCGGTAGTGCACCGTCGAGGGGTCCGGGACGGCAATGGCGTCGACGCAGACGGGCGCGTCGGGGTCGGTCCAGTCGAACCCTTCGGGTGCGGCGCTGGTCGCGCCGTGCCCACCGCGGGCGACCCAGCCGAGCGCCGCCGCCCAGAACCGGCCGAGTGCCGCGTCGTCGCGGGCTTTGAGGTTCACCTGGACCAGTCGCAGCGCCACGCCGCCCACCCTATGCAAGCGCGGAGCCGGACATACGAACCAGGCCGCCCGGCGCGACGTGGACCTGCCGTGTCGCGGCCGAGGCGCCGGCCCGCGAGCGCCACCGCCGGTCGTGGGTGACGGTGAGTACGGCGCCGGGGTAGTCACGCAATGCGTCCTCCAGCTGTTCGAGCAGTTCGGGGGCCAGGTGGTTGGTCGGCTCGTCGAGCAGCAGCACGTCGCTGGGGCGGGTGACGGCGAGCGCGACCTCGAGGCGCCGGCGCTGCCCGACCGACAGCTGCGCCACCTGCCGGTGCAGGTCGTCGGGGTGGAACAGGCCGAGCCGCAGCAGTGCGCCGGCGGCGTCGTCCCGGTAGGCGGCGGTGGCGTCGGCGAACGCGTCGAGGAGCGTCGCCGGTGTACCGGTTGTGACGTCCTGCCGCAGCCAGGCGACGCGGATGCCGGTTCGCCGCCAGACGGTCCCCAGCCGGGGTGTGAGCTCGCCCGCCAGGACGTTCAGCAGCGTCGTCTTCCCGGCGCCGTTGGGTCCGGAGATCAGCAGCCGGTCGCCGGGCGCCACCTCGAGCGCGTCCAGCCGCAGCCTCGGCCCGCCGTCGTCCAGGCGGACACCGTCCGCCCGGATCAGCACGGCCTTCTCCTCGGCGGCACCGGCGGACGCGGCGGCCGGTCCGTTGAAGGCCGCGGTGGAGGTCAAGGTGGAGGTCGGAATGGAGGTGAAGGCGGGTGTGAACCGGAGCGGGTCGGCGGGCCGTGGTGCGGGGTCGCCGCGCAGCCGCGCGAGCCGCTCCTTCGCCATCCGGATCCGTCCCATCGCGCCGTGGTCCCGGCCGCGGGCCCGGAACGCGCCGTGGCCGAAGACCGCACGTTCCGCCTTCCGCGGTATCGCGTCGAGCCGGAACGCGTTGGCGGCGACGATTGCCTGCTGACGGGCGAGGTCCTGCCGCCATGCCTCGTACTCGTCGAGGAGCCGGCGGCGTTCGCTCGCCCGTGCGGTGAGGTATCCGGTGTAGCCGTCGCCGTATCGGCGCAGCGTGCCGTCCTCGACGTGCACGATGTCGGTCGCGAGCCGGTCCAGTAGCGCGCGGTCGTGGGTGACGACCACCAGCGCGCCGCGGTGTGCGTCCAGGCGGTCCTCCAGCCAGGCGATGCCGGCGTCGTCGAGGTCGTTGGTCGGCTCGTCGAGCAGCAGCAGCTCCGCCTCGGACGCCAGCGCGGCGGCGAGCGCAAGCCGGGCCCGTTCGCCGCCGGAGAGTGTGTGCACGGGCCGGGACCGGTCGAGGCCGCCGAGCCCCAGCCGGTCGAGGCCCGCGTCCACCCGCTGGTCGAGCCGATACCCGTCGCGGGCCTCGAACCGGTCGACGGCGGCGCTGAGCTGCGCGAGCAGTCCGCCGCGCTCGTCGGGGCCGGCCGCCGCCAGTCGTTCGGCGGCGCGCTGGGTCTCGGCCTCGAGTGCACGGATGTCGCCGAGCAGGTCGTCGAGCGCGTCCGTGACGGTCGCATCGGGCCGGATCCGGGGTTGTTGTTCGGCGAACGCGACACCGCCGGGCAGTTCGACCGCCCGCTCGCCGGCGGTCAGCTCCACGGTCCCGGCGAGCACGCGCAGCAGCGTCGACTTGCCGGCGCCGTTGTCACCGATCACGGCGATCCGCTCGGCCGGACCGACCACGAGGTCGATCCCGGCCAGGACGACCCGTTCGGCGAACCGGACGGTCCCGCCGCGGATCGCGCACACCCGGTGCGGCCGCGGCGCGGTCGGCTGCATCGGGGACAGGGAACTCGGGGAATGGGTCACGGGAACTCCTCCCCGCGACACGCAGGTGATCAGGACCTGCCGTCGCGGAACACGTGCCGCTGTCGGGCACATGGATGGACGGGGACCTCGCGCGGCCGGCGCAGTGGCTGGCGAGCGCGCAAGGGACTCACCGCGGAGAAAGCCTCAACGCGGTGTCCCGTACTAGAGGAACAGTGAACCCACGACGACGAGGCTACCCAGCGGGCCCGAGCCACGCCCGCGAATTACGGGCAGGCGCCGCCCCAGGGGCGCGCAAGCCAACCGGCGCGACAACCACTGCCCGCGCCCGCCCATCGACCGCTGTCGCGCACATAACGGTGATTATGGTGTACGCCTCCAGTGGCTAATTATCGAATTATCGGTAACAACAATTCGGTAATCCGGCGTGTTGCGAGTGGGGAAGTTCTGGACTACCCCTACGCTCATCGGTGTACGAACGCAGCGCGGTGAGACCGGGGAGGGTCGCGTGAGCAGAGCGGTGCAGGAACCAGCCGGCGACACGGGGAACGTAACGCTGGACGAGCAGGCGCTCGACGCCGAAGAACGGCCCTGCGCGCACTGTCACCGGCCGGTGCCGCAACGCAACTCGGTCGGCCGGCCGTTCCGGTACTGCCGCGACAACGACAACGCGTGCCAGAAAGCGGCACGCAACGCCCGGCTGCGGCACCGGTCCTCCCCCGGCCTGAGCGGGCAGGTCGCGCGGGCGTTCGAGGTCGCCGAACGCCTCGACCAGGTGGTGGAGGCGCTCGTGGACGCCCTGCACGCCGAGGTGTCCCCGACCGGCGTGGAACGGCAGATCGCCCAGGCCAGAGCCGACGCCGCCGCGACGGTCCTGACCGCGCACGCCGAACGCGACGACGCCCGCGCCGCCGCGCAGCACGCCCAGGCGGCCGCCACCACCGCCGGACAGCACGCGAAGACGGTCCAGGACCAGGCCGACGCCGCCGTCAGCGCCGCGCACGCCGAGCGTGACGCCGCCCGTACCGACGCCGAAAACGCCAGACGGGAGACCGCCGCCGCCAGGAGCGACGCCGAACAGGCCGCGGCAGCGGCCCGCGCCGTCGCCGAGGAGGCCAGGGTGCAGGTCGCGGAGGCCAACGCCGCCGCGGCGCGGCAGGTCGAGGCCGCGGAACGGGTCGCTCGCGACGCCGACGCCGCAGCCGGGGTCGCCGCCGTCGAACGTGACACCGCCCGCCGGGAAGCGGCGACCGAGGCGGCGCTGCGCGCGGAGGCGTACCGGGAACGGGACACTGCCCGCGCCGCCGCCGCGACCGCCGTCCGGGACCGGGAGGCCCTCGAACGGACCCTCGACAGCCGCGCCGAGGAAACGACCCGGCTACGGCGGCGCCTCGACTCGGCACACGAACGCGCCGAGCGGCTGCAGGAGGAAACCATCGTCTCGCAGGGTGAGATCCGCCGGCTCGAGGGTGAACTGGACCGGGCGAGGGACCGCGCCGAAGACCTCCGCGGGCAGCTCACCCGGGCCGTGGAACGCGAGGTCACCGCCCAGAAGCAGCTGGAGGCGCAGCTGGCGACGCTCAGCGGCGCGCTGGCGCAACTGACCGGTTCCCGTCAACCGGTGACGTCACCTGCCGAAACTACGGGTGGTGAGACGCGCCACGGTGACGCCAAACTGGTCGATCATTGAAACCCAACGTAAAATAACCGTACCGACCCGGCGACTGGACTACCGCCAGACCCGGAAGGTCGTGTAATCTGCCCGCCCGCAGTGGGAATCGTCAGACCACCTGGTGTCGTTGGTTACAACGAAGCGCAACACGATTCGAAGGGGAAGACCGACCATGGGCGAGCGCATGCTGCGCGGCAGCCGTCTCGGAGCCGTCAGCTACGAGTCCGACCGCAACACCGAGCTGGCTCCGCGTCAGACCCGAGAATACCTGTGCGCCAAGGGGCACCAGTTCGAGGTGCCGTTCGCCGTCGACGCTGAGGTCCCGATGACCTGGGAGTGCAAGTTCGACGGTAGTGTCGCCCGGCTCGTCGACGGCAACGAGCCGGAGGCGAAGAAGGCGAAGCCGCCGCGGACCCACTGGGACATGCTGCTGGAGCGGCGCTCGATCGCGGAGCTCGAGGACATCCTCAACGAGCGCCTCGAAGAGGTCCGCCACCGCCGCGGCCGTTCCGCGTAAGCGACAGCCGCATCAGCACACCGGATAGCACGCACGCCCCGGCGGTCGACGACCGCCGGGGCGCTCTGCGTGCGGACTGCGCGAACTGTTTCGGGCTGTGCTGCGTCGCGCCGGCGTTCGCCAGGTCCGTGGACTTCGCGATCGACAAACCCGCCGGGCACGCCTGCCCCAACCTCGGTGCCACGTTCGGCTGCGGCATCCACACCGACCTGCGGCAGCGCGGGTTCGCCGGCTGCACCGTCTACGACTGCTTCGGCGCCGGGCAGAAGGTCGCGCAGGTGACGTTCGCCGGCCGTGACTGGCGGCAGGACCCGGGGTCCGCGCCGCTCATGTTCGACGTGTTCGCGACCATGCGCCATTTGCATGAGCTGCTGTGGTACCTGTCGGAGGCGCGGGACCTGCCCGCCGCGGCGCCCGTGCACGCGGACCTCGACGCCGCCCTCACCACGATCCGCGGGCTCACGGACCTGCCGGCCGCCGACCTCGCCGCCGTCGACGTCGACGCCCACCGGACCCGGGTCGTGCCGTTGCTGCGCCGGGCCGGCGAGCTCGCCAGGGCCGAGCATCAGCGTGGGCGGCAGCCGTTCCAGGGCCGGCACCTCGTCGGCAAGGACCTGCGCCGCACCGACCTGCGCGGCGCTGACCTGCGTGGGGCCGTCGCCGTCGGCGCCGACCTGCGTGGGTCGGATCTGAGCGGTGCGGACGTGACCGGCGCGGATCTGCGTGGCGCCGACCTGCGCGGCGCTGACCTGCGGCGGGCGCTGTTCCTGATCCAGTCGCAGCTGGACGCCGCCCGCGGTGACGCCACGACCCGGCTCCCGGCGGCCCTCACCCGTCCGGGGCACTGGACGGAGCCGCCCCCGCGTCCCCGGGCGGCCCGGCAGGCAGGTCCGCGGTTAGGGCGTCGCTGACCGTTGCGTGGACCGGGATCCGGCCGGTGAGCCCGACCGTGTCCAGCAACCGCGCCAGGAACGGCGACGGCGCCGCCAACCGCAGGTGACCACCCTCGGCGACGCACCGGTTGTGGCTGTACGCGAACGTGCCGAGCCCGACCGAGTCGCAGAAGTCGACGTCGCCGAGGTCCACCACGATCCGGAACCTGCCGCGGTCCAGCGCCCCGTGCATCGCCTCACGCAGCTGCGGGGCGGAGTCGATGTCCAGGGCCCCGCGCAGCGTGAGGAGTACGACACCACCGGCACAGTCCGTCACTGCAACATCCATGATTCGATCCTGCACCGGAACGCCCCGGCGCGCAGGACAGCGAGTGCGTCACCCGTCACACCCGGCGGCGACCCGGTTGCTGTCCGGCCTGGTACTGCCGTGGCTCACCCCGGCGGGTACCGTCACCCGGTGCTCGCCCGGCTCCTCACCGCCGCGGTCCTGGCGCGGACCGCCGAGGCGGGCGCCACGGTCGTGCTGCTCCTCGCGTCCGTCCAGCACTTCGGCGGCCCGGCGACCGGCGCGTCGGTCCTCGCGGCGCTGCTGGGACCGCACGTCGTCGCCGGCCCGGTCGTCGGTCTCGTCACCGACCGGGCCCGCCGCCCGCGGCTCGTCCACGCGGGGTTCGCGGCGGTGTTCGGCCTTGCCCTCGGCGGTGTGCTGCTGCTCACGGGCGTGGCGCCGCTACCGGTCGTCCTCGCGTTGGCCGTCGTCGCCGGCACCTGCGGTCCGATGATCTTCGGCGGGCTGTCGAGTCGTGTCGATGATGTGGTACCGGCACCGCGCCGCTCGCACGCCCGTGGCCTGGACGCGGCGACGTACAACGTGGCGGAGATCGCGGGCCCGGCGGCGGGCGCGTTGCTGGTGGCGGCGTTCGGTGTCCCGGTCGCCGCGGTGACCCTGTCGGCGGCGTGCCTGCTCGCGGCGGGCGCACTGCTGACCGTCACCCCAACCGCCGCGCCCACCGCGCCCGAACCGACGGATCTCGCAGCCACGGCGTCTGTACTGACGGAGCCCGCGTCCACAATGCACGCGGCACCGGTCGGTGCGGATGCGGACGGTCCCAAGGCAAGCGACGCCGGCCCTCACCGCGTGCGTTCCGGTGAGGAGAAGCCGGGGCTCCGGGACGGGTTGGCGGCGATGGTACGCAGCCGGCCGCTGCTGGCGGTGACTGCGGCGACCGCGGTCGCCTCCTACGCGGCGGGGATGATCACGCCGGTGGCGGTGGTGCTCGGGGTGGCGGCCGGGCGTCCGGCGGGTGGTGGATTGCTGGTAACGGCATTAGGTGTGGGGGCGTTGTGCGGGTCGCTGCTGGTGGCGCGGTTCCCGGCGCGGGTGCCGGCGCACCGGGTGGTGCTGGGGTGCCTCGTCGCGGTCGGGTTGGCGCTCGCCTGCGCGGCGGCCGGCGTGGCGGCCGGGGCGCCGTGGGCGGTGCTGGTCGGACTGTTCGCGGTGACGGGTGTGCTCGACGGGCCGCTGCTGTCGTCGGTGTTGGAGGTCCGGTCGCGGGAGGCACCGCCGGGGACCCGGACGCAGGTGTTCACGCTGGGAGCGGGGATCAAGCTGACGGCGGCGTCGGCGGGCGCGGGGACGTTCACGCTGCTGGCCGACGCACCGCCGGCGGCGCTGGTCGGTGTGCTGTCCGCGGGGCACGTGGCGGCCGCGGCGCTCGGCGTGGTGCTGCTGCGGACCCGTCGTGCCGCCGCTGTTGGACCGGCGATAGCCCCTGATGGCCCTTGAGACGCCGCCATGGCCCGCGATGGAAGAGCTGCCGGTCCCGCTCGTCGAGCACCACCGATCGGCTGTCAGCAGTCCGCCGGGCCGAACAGCGCTTCGATGGCCTGTGACCAGTCCAGCAGCCGCTCGTCGCTTCCTGCGACGCTGACACACTGCAACCCGAGCGGCAGGCCGTTCCCGGCCCGCCCAGCGGGGATGGAGAGGGAAGGCCAGCCGGCGTAGCTCCATGGCAGGCACATGACAGAGCTGCCCGTGCTGGCCAGACCGTTCGGTGCGGGACCGGTGGCGGCGGGACTGATCCACACATCGACGTCTGCCTCATCGGTCGTCTGTGCCAGGCTGGTCCGGAAGGCTTCCCGTCGGCGCAGCCCGCGCTCGTACTGCTCCCGTGAGATCGCCTGTCCTTGACGGACCGTGGCCACGGATTGCTGCCGGTAGAGGGCCCCGTACCGGGGGAACCACGCAGCGTGGCTCTGCGCGGCCTCATAGCGGTTCACCGTGTGCAGGTCTTCAGCGTCATGTGCGAGGTCCGCGAACATGGGGACGCGGTGCACGGGGAACCCGGCGTTCGACAGGGCCGCCACCTGCGCTTCGAATGCCGCACGGGCCTCCGTTCCGGCCTGCTCCAGGTAGGGCCCGTCGGGCACGCCGAGCACTGTGCGCTTCACCTCGGCGTCCCGCACCGGTTGCCAGCCATCGCACAGCACGGCTGCCGCGATCGCCGCCGCGGCGGTCGTCGCGGCGAAGACCCCGATGGTGTCGAGGGTCGGCGCGTTGGCGATCACGCCGTCGACCGGGATCCGGCGGGCGGTCGGCTTGAACCCCACGACGCCGCAGTACGCCGCGGGACGGATCATCGACCCGACCGTCTGGGTGCCGATGGCCAGCGGCACCATGCTCGCTGCGACAGCTGCTGCCGACCCGCTGCTGGAGCCACCGGGCGTGTGGTCGTGGGCGCGTGGATTGCGTGTCGGGCCCGGCGCGGTCATGGCGAACTCCGCCGTCACGGTCTTTCCCGCGATCAGGGCTCCGGCGTTCCGGAGCCGGTCCACGGCTCCTGCCTGGCTGCCCTCGAACACCTCCGGGGGCAGCGCGGAGCCACCTCGCGTGGGCAGTCCGTCCACGCGCACGATGTCCTTCACCGCTACCGGGACGCCGAACAACGGCGGTCGCGACGCGGCGACCGGCCAGCGCTCGTGGATCGAGCGGAGCTCCCGGCGAAGGCGTTCCCGCCGGGCGGCGCTTGTCTCTGACTCGGCAACGAAGGCGTGGATGGCACGGTCTGTCTCGTCGATCCGGTCGCACAACATGTCGACGGTCGCGGACGGCGAACCGCTCGCCTCAAACGTTGTCGTTTGCACGCGGCCCAGACTGCCAGAGCCGGGGTCGCACGCCGCCTGAGCGGCGGGGCGGAAACGCCGGCGGGCGGCGCCCCGGGTGATGGGGTGCCGCCCGCCGTGTTGTGCCGCCTGGGTCAGCGGTGGTGGTGCCGGCCGCCGTAGACGTGGGCGACGAGCAGGTACTTGCCGTTGGAGCCGACGCGGTAGCAGTCGCTGTCGTCCCAGCGGTCGCGGACCTCGCCGATCCAGCCCGCGAAGTTGCAGGCCTTCTTGTTCGGGTAGGTCTTCACGGCCCAGGAGCGGACCCACCGGTTGTCGCGGCGGTGGCCGTCCCAGTTGCCGTTCCAGCTGCCGTTGTTGTTGCCGTTGCCCCAGCCGCCGGGCCCGTGGTGGTTGCCGTTGTTGTTCCCGCCGGGGCCGTTGTTGCCGCCCGGGTTGTTGTTCCCGCCCTGGTTGTTGCCGCCGCCGTTGTTCCCGCCGGGGCCACCGCCGGGTCCGCCGCCGGGGCCGGGCTGGACGGCGGTGGTGTTGCTGTCGGCGGACGGTGCGGCCGAAGCGGCGGTGGCGCCCATGCCGAGGACCGCACCGGCGGCCAACGTCATGCCTGCCAGGGCCAGGAACCGTTGTGTGGTGTTGCGCATCTCTGACTCCCCCTCATGTCGTGATGACGCGGTAACACTATGTAGTTGAAAGCCACAAAATGCGCAAAACGCGTCAGCCTTTCAGCCAAAGGCTGGACGACTTTAGGGCAGCCCGTGACGCCCGCCGGCGTGGCTCGTTAACCGGACGAACCAGTACAAGAGCGACACGCGGGAAGCGGAAGTCCTACGCGAACGGGAGTTCCAGGACGGCCCCGCCGGCGGTGAACGGGTCCCGGCCGGTGATGGTGAACCCGGCCCGCGCATACGTGCGCAGCGCCGCGGTGTTCCCGCCGGCGACCTCCAGCTCGACTCGGCAGGTGCCCTGCCCGCGCGCCCATCCGGTGACGGCGGCGACGAGCCGCCCGGCGGCCCCACGACCCCGCGCGGCGGGGCACACCCACATGCTGATCAGGTGCGCGACGTCCGGCGCGCCGGGCGTGATCCACCCGCACGCGATCCCGACGGGGTCGGGGCCGTCGAACGCCGCGAAGTAGCTGCCGTGCCGTGGCCAGTCCCGCCATTCGGCCTCGGACCGGGCCGCTTCCCGCAGGTGGCTGCTGGCGAACGCGTCCGGGCTGTCCAGCAGCGCCGCGAGCCGCAGTTGCCGCTTCAGCTGCCAGTCGTCGCCGGTGAGCTGCCGGGTGTCGAAGCGGCGGGGCATCACTGGACCATGCCGATTCGCCCGCCGGGACACAACTGGGATTTTTAGCGTGCCGCGCGGTCGGTGTCGAGTTGTTCGACGACGGGCCGGACGACGTCGTCGAGGTGCCGGACGAGGACGGCGACGGCCCGTTCGGCGGCGGCGTCGATGTGCCGGTTCTCCGTCGGGACCGGCAGCCCGTCCAGTGGGAGCGGCGTCTCCAGCAGCAGGGTGCCGCGTAGGTGCGGGTGCCGGGACAGGTCCTGCGCGGACGGCTGCACGAACTGCCCGAACAGTTCCGGCCAGCCGCGCCACCCGCGGTCCCGCCACCACGTCCGGGACACGGTCAGCGGCGCCGGCAGCGGCGACACCAGCTCGACGCGGGCGGTGAGCCCACCGTCGAACGGGTTCCGCACGCACATCGCGGACAGGACCCGCCGGTGCCATCGCACGTACCCGGGGTCCAGCAGCGGCGGCGTGGCGGCGGCCCAGGCGGCGCACGCGAACCCGACGGGGGCGATGTCGCCGATGGTGTCGGCGAAGTCGGCGGCCCGGTCCCGGACGGCGGTGAGGTACCGGTCCCGGTCGCGGTCGAGCCAGAACGTCTTCACGTAGCCGACGGTAGCCCGTCCGCGTCCGGCCCGTGCCCCGACCGGACGTTCAGCGGGACCCGAGGACGGCGGCGGCGACGGCCCGGCGCAGCGCCGGCGTGCACAGCAGGTCGGTGTTGTCGACGTACTGGTCGATCCCGCCGACGGGTGGCAGCTTCCGCAGCGCCGGGTCGCTGATCGCGTCGTGGAGCGCCGCCGCGTACCGTCCGGCGTCGATCACGTCGTACGGCCGGTCGTGGTACTTCCGGTCCTCGCCGCGGCGTGCGGCAGCCCCGGGTAGTGCGCGTCCAGCAGCGGCCGGACCGCGTCGGTGTAGAACACCTCGCACAACCGCACCCCCGGCAGGAACGCAGGAGTCACAGGGGTCACAGGGGTCACAGGACGACGGCCGGGTGCCGGGGGTCGTCGGCGCGGACGACGACGTCGGCGTACTCGTGCGGCATCGCCTCGTCGTGGTACCGCTGGAACGCCGGCAGCGTCCACTGCAGCTCGGGTGGGGTGCGGCGGGCGATCGCGGCCGCGGTCTGCGTGAGGTGGACGGTGACGTCGAAGTCGAGGCCGGCGCCGAGCAGCATCGTGCCGGACACGACGACGACCGTCCCGGCGGGCAGGTCCAGGTAGGGGGCGCGGGTCGCCCGGTCGGTGACGGGGTCCCACAGTGACGGCAGCACCCGCCCGGTCCCGCCGGGGGCGGCGGGGGTGAGGACTTCCCGGGTGATGGCGCGCAGGTCGAGCCAGTCCTCGTAGTACGCGTCGGGGTTCGTCCGGCCCCGTTCGAGGCGCAGCGACGCCTGCCGCAGGAACCCGCCGGCGGGGATGTGGACGGCGTGCCCGCCGTCGCCGTGGACGGCGTCGACGATCCGCCCGGCGAGGTTCTCGGGGGCGGCGGTGGGCGCACCGTCGACCGCGACCCGGGTCGCACCCACCTTGACGATCCGTGCGGCGATGTCGGACGCGAGCCCTCCGAGGGTGACCGGCCGCGCCTTCACCGAACCGGCCCGGGGAACCAGCGGACGGCGGTCACGGCGTGTGGTGGCGGTGCTGCGGGTCGATCACGTCACCTTCGATGACCTCGCCCTGCAGCACCTCCCCGCTACCCGGCTGGGTCGGGACGGTGCCGTTGTCGGCGCGGGTCGCTTTCACGATCCTGGGCCCGAACAGGTCACCGGCCGCGGCGGCGGAGATCCGTGACTCGGTCGCCTGCCGGATCCGCCGGCCGGTGAACGTCCGGACCGGCGGGATCAGCAGCAGCAGCCCGACGGTGTCGGTGATGAACCCGGGGGCGAGCAGCAGCAGCGCCGCGGCGAGCCCGGCGACGCCGGTCCCGGCGTCGCCGCCGGGTGGCCGGCCCTCGTTCACCGCGGTCCGCAGCCGCTGCCACGCCCGGACCCCTTCGCGTTTCAGCAGCACCCCACCGAGGATCGTGGTGGCGACCCCGGCGAGGACCGCGACCCACCAGCCGATGGCGTGCGCGACCAGCACGAACACGACGATCTCGGCGATCACCAGCAGGAACGCTCCGGCGGCGGCGAACCCCAGTTTCCGCATGAACGCTCCTCAGCCGCCTTGCCGGGCGTCGGCGCGGGCGTCGCGGGGTCCGCCGCCGGCGACGCCGCGGCGCAGCGCCGCCCACCGGTGCGACGCCCCCCACACGGTGACCCGCCACAACGCTTCCCGGACGATGTTGGAGCTCATCTTCGAGTGCCCGCGCTGCCGTTCCGCGAACGTGATCGGGACTTCCTGGACGCGGAACCCGTTGCGGTGGGACCGCCACGCGAGGTCGACCTGGAAGCAGTACCCCTGCGACGCGATCGACCCGATGTCGATCTTGTCGAGGACGGGGACACGGTAGGCGCGGTATCCGCCGGTCGCGTCCCGCAACGCCATCCCCAACGCCATCCGCACGTACAGGTTGCCGCTGCGGGAGATCAGGTGCCGGTGCCACGGCCACCCGACCGTCTTGCCGCCTTTCACGTACCGGGAGCCGAGGACGACGTCCGCGTCCTTCAGCGCGTCCAGCAGCCGCGGCAGCTCCTCCGGCGCGTGGGAGCCGTCGGCGTCCATCTCCACGACGGCGTCATACCCGTGGTCGGTGCCCCACGCGAACCCCGCCAGGTACGCGGCGCCGAGCCCCTGCTTCCCCGGCCGGTGCAGCACGTGCACGCCCGGGTCGGCGGCGGCGAGCTCGTCGGCGATCCGGCCGGTCCCGTCGGGGCTGTTGTCGTCGGCGATCAGCACGTCGACGGCGGGGTTGGCGGTCCGGACCCGGTCCACGATCGGCCGGATGTTGTCGGCCTCGTTGTAGGTGGGGATGATGACGAGGACCCTACCGACCCCAGGGTATTCGTTCACGCGTCCTCCTCGGTCGGTGCTGCCGGGTGCTGACGGGTGCGTCTGCGGACGGCGGCGGCGGCCACCAACGCCCCGATACCCAGCATCACGATCACATATTCGGGTCCGGCGCCGACCGTGGTCGCGACGGTCCTGCCCGACCCGAGGTGCAGCTCCCGCAGGATGACGGCACCTTCGTTGAACCGGGTCTCGTCGCTGGTCCCGCCGGACGGGTCCGCGAACGCGGAGATCCCGACGGTTGACGCCATCAACGCGTCCCGGCCGTGCTCCACCGCCCGCAACCGGACCATCGCCAGCTGCTGCCGGGCCTCTGCCTCGTCGAACGTCGCGTTGTTCGTCTGCACGGCGAGCAGCTGCGCGCCGCCGGTGACGGTGTCACGGACGAGCCCGTCGTAGGCGACCTCGAAGCAGATGACGTCACCGACGACGGCGGGCCCGACCCGCAGGACGCCTGGCGTGTCGCCGGGGGTCATGTCGGAGACCCGGTCGACCTCTTTGCTCACCATCCGGGCGATGTCCCGCAGCGGCATCGTCTCCGCGAACGGCACCGGGTGCCGTTTCGTGTACCGGGCGGACACGCCGCCCTGCCGCGGGTTCCCGGCCGCGTCGACGTCCGGCTCCCACACGAGCCCCGCGTTCTCGACCCCGACGGCCGGGTCGGTGAGGACGGCTCCGACGAGGATCGGCACCCCGACGGCCCTCGCGGCGGTCGCGATCGCGGCGGCGGCGTCGGCGTTGCGCAGCGGGTCGATGTCGGATGAGTTCTCCGGCCACACGACCAGGTCGGGCCGCCGTGCCCCGCCTTCGGTGACCTCCCGGCCGAGCTCGACGGTGGCCCGGACGTGGTTGTCGAGGACGGCGCGGCGTTGCTCGTTGAAGTCGAGGCCGAGCCGCGGCACGTTGCCCTGCACGACCGCCACGTACACGCCGGCGCCCGTGGCCCGGTGGACGGGCACGAGCAGCGCCCCGGCGACGACGACCACGGCGGCGACCGGCCCGGCGGCTGGTTTCACCCGCTCGAACCACCCGCGGGTGACAGTGTCCTCACCGGCGGTGCGGGATGTACTGACGGTCTTGACGAACGGGACGGCGAGGAGGGCTCCGGTGACCGCGACCGCGAACGTGACCAGCGGCGCCCCGCCGACCGCGGCGAGCCGCAGCAGCGGCGACGTGTCCTGCGAGAACGCGAGCCGCCCCCACGGGAACCCACCGAACGGTGCCCGGTCCCGCAACGCTTCCTGCGCCGTCCACAACGCCGCGACCGCTCCCGCCCACACCCACGGCCGGGCCCGCAGCCCGCTGACCCATGCGGTCGCCGCGCCGAGCAGCCCGATGAACAGCGCCTGCAGCGTCGACAGCAGCAGCCACGGGACCATCCCGGTGTGCAGGTTCGTCCATTCCAGCAGCGGCGTGAAGAACAACGCGCCGGTGAGGGTCCCGAGCCCGAACCCAGCCCGCAGCCGACGGCCGTGGACGGACACGGCGGCGAGCGCGACCGCGACCGGCGCCGCCCACCACCACCCGTACGGCGGGAACGCGACGAGCATCACAGGCCCGGCGACCGCGGCGAGGAGCACCGCGGCCCACAACGGCAGGGGCCGGGCGGTGCGGGCGGGGTCCGGGTCCGCGGGGACACGCGCGGCGGGCGCCTCGTCGGAACCGTCCGCTGCGCTGCTGGTGCTGACCAACGTCACCTGCGCCAACTCTCCTGGCCGTCGTCGCCCGCGCCCGCCGCCGGTGCGCGGGCGTGCAGGGCCGTCGCGGCCTGCGGCGCCAATTATGCGGCCACCTGCCCCCGGACACGGCATCGCAGCGGCGCGGGCGGCTGTGAATGTGCTGGGATGTGGCTGGACTGTGTCCGGACCGAAACCGAACCGGCCGTCACCACACCCTCGCGACCGTTGCCGGTGACCGCCGGCCCTGACCCACCCCGTACGGGGGCGCTGTCGGCGCCCTGACGGGCGTCGTGCCGGGCTGCGCGGCAGGGGCTGAATCGGGGCGCGACCGGAGTCGCGCCCCGCGCTCCCAGGCCCTTTGTCCGGCCGGTGGGCAGGTCGGGTACGGCGCGGCCTTCGTTCCGGCGCGGCGCGGGCTGGCTGCCCGGGCCGTGTCGTTGTCTACTGGTCGCGTGACCCCCCTGCCCTGACACCGGTGGATGCCCGGCCCGCGGCCCCCGCCGACCCCCGCCCGCTGGATCAGGTGGCGTCCCGCCGGTTGGCGGGGACGTCCGATCAGTGGGCGTTGGGGAGTAGCGAACCGTGGTCACCCGCGCCGAAGTAGGACGCAAAGACGTTACGCGCTGTCCCGGGGGGACTGTCAACCGTCGCACGCGATGTAATTCATCGCGGTCGGCGTGTCGGGTGTGTCGGTCGCGGTGTGTCGGACGGCGCCCACCGAAGTTCACCCGCCGCGGATGAAGGACCACCGACCGGCTCTTCGTCACCCATTGTGTATGTGCTCGCGGAGCAGCGACGCCGCCGCGCCGGGGTGATCGGCGGCGAGGAGCCCGGCGGCGGCGAGGACGTACCGGTCGTCGACGGTCACCGTCGGGTGCCGTGGCAGCGCCCACCCGCCGGCGTGGTCGGTCAGCACCGGCCGCAGCGCCGCGACCGCCGCCGCCCGTGCCGCGTGCCGGAACACGCCGCCGGACGCGACGACCGACACGACGTCACGCAGGTCCCGTCCGCTGCGCGCGTGCCGCCGCACCGCGATCACGGTCGCGGCGGCGGCGACGCCGAGCGGCCCGTCACCGACGGCGACGTGTTCCCGGGCGGCGGCGGTGTGGACACCGTCGACGTTCCACCGCACCCCCAGGTCCCCTTCGACGGTCCTGGCCCGCCACAGGGTGCCGGCGACCGCGGTCCCGGCACCGTCGGGGACGAGCGCCGAGTACACGTCCGTCGTCGCCCCGCCGACGTCGACGACGAGCAGGTCCCCGCCGGTGGTGTCGGCGTGCAGCGACACCCCGGTGAGGACCGCGTCCGGGGTCGCCATCCGCACCAGCCGCCCGAACCGGGGGCCGCGGGACAGGTGTTTGCCGCCGATGACGTGCCGCAGGAACACGTCCCGGATCGCGGCGCGGGCCGGGACCGGGTCGACGACACCGATGCGCGGCAGGACGTTCCCGGCGCCGACCGCCGGCACCCTGCGCGCCGTGAGCAGGTCGACGGCGGTGTCGCGGACGTCGGCGTTCCCGGCGACGACGACCGGCACCCGCCATCTGGCGGCGGCGAGCCGGCGCGCGTTGTGCAGCAGCACGTCGCTGTCGCCGCCGTCGGTTCCGCCGACGACCAGCACCACGTCCGGCGCCGCCGCCCGCACCTGCCGGATCCCGGCCGGGGTCTGCGGCCCGGCGGCGACGTGCACGACCCGCGCCCCGGCGGACAACGCGACCCGGTGCGCGGCGTCGGCGGACACGAGGTGCTCGTAGCCGACGACGGCGAGCCGCAACCCACCACCCGCCGACGAGCAGCAGTACACGTCCTGCACAGGTCCGGCGTCGGCGAGGAGCGCGTCGACGCCGTCGAGGACGTCACCACGGGTCGTCGGGTGCGTCCCGGTCCGTACCAGGGTCCCGTCGGTGACGTCGACGACGGCGAGTTTCGTGTCCGTCGACCCCACGTCCAGGCAAGCGACGAGCGTCATGTCGGGCGTCTTCAGCTGCCGGGGACGACCACGGTGCCGGTCGCCGACACCGCCAGCAGCGGCGGGTCGACCACGGCCGCTGCCGACGCGCCGGCTTCCGGGGTACCGCGGCAGACGACGTGACACGTGAAGTCGACGGTCCGGGACCGGGTCCCGACCCTGACGACCGTCGCCGTCACCTCGAGGACGTCACCGGCTCGGACCGGCGCGTGGAACGCGACCGTGCTGTACCCGGCGAACAACCCCTCGTCGCCGTCGGTGCGGATGCACAGTTCGGTGGCGACGTCACCGAACAACGCGAGGCTGTACGCGCCGTCGACGAGGTTCCCCGCGTAGTGCGCGTGCGAGTACGGCACGTACCGGCGGTGCTGCACCGTCACCCCGACCGCCGCGCCGGTCACCGGGCCGGTCACCGGGCCGGTCACCGGGCACCGACCGCGTGGACGAGATACGACGCGACCTCCCGCGGGGTCGTGCCCCGCCCGAAGATCCGGTCGACGCCGAGGTCCGCGGTCTGCAGCTCGTCGAACCTGGGCCCGCCGACGACCAGCAGCGGCCGCCGCGCCGCGGGGAACGCCTCACGGAACGCCGCCGACATCTCCCGCGTGTTGTGCAGGTGCGCGTCGCGTTGCGTGACGACCTGACTGACGAGGACCGCGTCGGCCTTCTCCGCCCGCGCCTGCTCCACCAGGGCGGGGACGGCGACCTGCGCGCCGAGGTTCACCACCCGGCACTCCCGGTAGTACTCGAGGCCCTTCTCACCGGCGATCCCTTTCACGTTGAGGATGGCGTCGATCCCGACGGTGTGCGCGTCCGTGCCGATGCACGCACCGACGACGACGAGTTTCCGGCGCAGCTTCGCCCGGATCCCGGCGTTGACCTCCTTCGCCGACAGCAGCGGATAGTCCCGTTCGGCGACGACGACCTTCCCGGGTTCGACGAGGTGGTTGACCCGCCCGTACACGACGAAGAACGTGTGCCCGTCACCGATCTGCTTCGCGTGCACGACCATCGCCGGGTCGATCCCCATCTTCCCCGCCAGCTGCAGCGCCGCGCCCTCGCCGCGCTTGTCCGCGATCAGCGGCAGCGTGAAACTGACCTGCACCATCCCGTCGCCGGTCGTGTCGCCGTACGGGCGGATCACCGCACCCATCACACACCCCCGTCCAGCAGGTCGATCGCCGGGTTCCAGTACCCGGCCTCCCGGGCCGCGACCCCGTCGAGGCCTTTCCCGCGGTCGGCGGGCCGCCGCATGATCCCGAACGTGCCGGCACCGATCGCGTCCAGGAGCCCCTGTTCCCCGATCTGCCGCAGCAACGTCACCGCCTCATCGAGGACCGTGTGCGCGCGGCCGCGGATGAACGCGCCCGGCGTGAAGTCCTCGTGCAGGTTCCCGGCGGCGTTCAGCACGTACCGCACGTTCTGCAACGCGATGTCCCGGTCCGACAGCCACGGCGTCACCACCGCCTCCGTCATCATCCCGACGAGGAGGATCCCCTGCCCGGTGAGCGCACCGGCGAGGTTGAAGAACCCGTCGAGGAGGTTCCCGCGGAACACGTCCCCGGTCATGTGTTTCGTCGGCGGCATCCACTTCAGCGGCGCGTCCGGGAACAGCTCCCGCGCCAGCAGCGCGTGCGCGAGCTCCAGCCGGAACGACTCCGGCACCTCCGGGTTGATCTCGAACGCGTGCCCGAGCCCCAGCTGCCAGTCCTGCAGCCCCGCCTCGTGCGCGAAGTACTCGTTCAGCAGCTGCGACACCGTCACCGTGTGCGCGGCGTCGACCGCGTCCGCGGTCGTCAGGTAGTTGTCCTCACCGGTGTTGATGATGATCCCGGCCCGGGCGTGGATCTGCCGGGAGAACCGCTGGTCGACGAACGTCCGGATCGGGTTGATGTCCCGGAACAGGATCCCGTACATGGAGTCGTTCAGCATCATGTCGAGCCGCTCCAGGCCGGCGAGCGCCGCGATCTCCGGCATGCACAGCCCGGACGCGTAGTTCGTCAGCCGCACGTACCGCCCGACCTGCTTCGACGTCTCGTCGAGCGCCGCCCGCATCAGCTTGAAGTTCTCCTGCGTCGCGTACGTCCCGGCGAACCCTTCCCGGGTCGCGCCTTCCGGCACGTAGTCCAGCAGCGACTGCCCGGTGGACCGGATGACGGCGATGACGTCCGCGCCGGCCCGCGCCGCCGCCTGCGCCTGCGGGATGTCCTCGTAGATGTCACCGGTCGCGACGATCAGGTAGATCCACGGCCGCTGCTTCGGGTCCCCGTGCCGCCGGATGAGCCGTTCCCGTTCCGCCCGCCGCCGGTCGATCCGCGTCAGCCCGGTCCTCACCGCTTTCACCGCTGCCCGTTTCGCCACCGTACCGGCGGGCCCCGCCCGGAACGTGCCCCGGAACGTGACGCTGCCGGCGGCGGCTTTCTGCGCGAGCAGCGTCAGGTCCTGGTGCCCGTCGTCGGTCAGCGCCTGGAACACCGGCCCCGTCACGCCACCGCCGAGCCCGACCTGGTCCCGGACGACGTCGACGAGACGGTTCACCCACGGGATCCCGTCCGGGTCCGCGCCCGTGATCCCCGCCAACCTGAGCGTGGCCCGTTCCACGGACACGGTCGTGTGGCCGCGCGCCAGGTCCACGACCGGCCGGCCCGCGGCCGCCGCCAGCCGGCGCGCCGTCTTCACGGTCCGCTGGTCGAGCTTCAGTTTCCCGCCGCTCATCGCTGCGCGCTCACCTTCCTGCTGCTCATCCTGCTCATCGCGGCTCCTGCCGGGAGTGGATCGGCCGGCCCCGCAGCACCGTCACCCGCGCCTGCGGGTTGCTGTCGGTGTGCAGCACCTCACTGATGTCGTCGGCTGTGTCCCACACCGCGAACGTCGCCGACCAGCCGGGGTTCAGGACCCCTTCGTCGTCGATGCCGACGGCCCGCCACCCGCCGCGGGTGTGCGCCGCGAACGCCGCCTTCGCCCCGATCCGCTGCACCGGGTTGTGGTGCCGCATCGCCGCCCGACACGACCCCCACGGGTCCAGGTCCGTCACCGGCGAGTCCGACCCGAACGCCAGCAGCACCCCCACCCCGGCGAGCGCACCGATCGGGTTCGAAGCAAGCGACCGCGCCTTCCCGAGCCGCTGCGCGTACATGCCGCGTTCCCCACCCCACAACCGGTCGAACGCCGGCTGGACGCTCGCCACGATCCCGAAGTCCACCAGCCGCGCGATCGCCTGCTTGTCCAGCAGCTCCACGTGCTCGATCCGGTGCCGGCCGGCCCGGATCCGCTCCACCCCGACCTGCTTCGCCGCACCCGCGAACCCGTCCAGGACCGTCACGATCGCCTGGTCGCCGATCGCGTGGAACCCGCCCTGCATCCCGTGCCGCACACAGTCCACGACGTGCTCCGTCACCTGCCCCGCCGTCAGGTACCCGTGCCCGTGCTCATCCACCCGCTGCCCGTGCTCGTCCCGCCCGTCCAGGTACGCACTGCTCAGATGCGCCGTCCGGGCGCCGAGCGCACCGTCGGCGTACAGGTCACCGGCGGCGCCGACCGCACCCAGCTCCTTCGCCTTCGCCGCCGCGTTCGGCTCACCCCACAGCCCGTACACCTCCGGCAGCCACAACCCGTGCGACATCGCGGCGACGAAGTCGTCCTCACCGGACGTCCCGGGCCCGCCGCACTCGTGCACCGACGCGATCCCCAGCGACGCCGCGTGCGTGAGCGCCGCCCGCTGCGCGTCCACGATCTGCGCCCGGCTCACCGACCCGTACGCGACCTCCCGCACGAGGTGGTGGGCGTCGCGGCGCAGCCACCCGGAACTGTCATACCCCGCTGTTACCTTCACGGCGTCGGTGAGCAGCTTCGACGAGACGAGGGCAGCGTGCACACACGTCCGGGACAGGTAGACGGCCCGGCCTCCGCCGGCCCGGTCGAGCTCCGCCGCCGACGGCGTCGTCTGGTCTGCCCACCCTGACTCGTCCCACCCGTGCCCGATCACGATCGCGTCGGCGGGGAGGGTCGCGGCGTGCGCGGCGACCGCGTCGAGGACCTGCTGCCTGGACCTGGTCCGGGCGAGGTTCAGGCCGCGCAGGGTGAGCCCGGTCGCGGTGGTGTGCACGTGCGCGTCGACGAACGCCGGGGTGACGAGCGCACCGTCGAGGTCCACGACCCGGTCCACGCCGCCCCCGGCCCGGGTCGGCGCGTCCGCGTCGGGGCCGAGCCAGGCGATCGTGGCACCGTCGACGAGCAACGCGGTCGCGGACGGGTCGGCGGGGGTGTGGACGCGGCCGCCACGGAAGAGGGTTCGCATGCGGCTCAGTCTGCCAACCCGGGCGGTGCTTCGGCCCGCAACCGCGCCTGGAACAGGTTCCGGACACCGCTGTCGGATCGCAGCAGCCGCAGTGCGTAGTCGGCATGTCCCGGGACGTAACCGTTGCCGATGAGCATCGTCACGTCCGCGGCGAGACCTTCCGCGCCGAGCGCCGCCGCGGGGAACGACGTCGCCATGGAGAAGAACACGACGGTCCCGCCGGCCGCGGTGGCGAGGACCGCGGCGTGCTCACACCCGGGGACGTCGACACACACGACGGTGACGTCCGCCGCGCCACCGGCTCCGTCGAGGGCCGCGGCGAGCCCGACGGCGTCGCGGGCGTCGGCGATGACGATGGCGTCGGCGAGTCCTGTGCCGGCGAGCCGGTCCCGTTCCGCCGCGTCCCGGACCACCCCGACGGTCCGCACCAGCGCCGCGGGTTGTCCGCCGCCGCCGGTGTACGACCTGCCGCCGTTGCCGGCCACCGTGGTGTGACCGCCTGCCGGGGAGTGTGCGCCGGTTTCGCTCGCCGCAACGCCGGCAGCGTCGGAGGTTGTCGCGGTGGCCGTCGCGCTCGCGGCGTCCGACGGTCCGGTGGGGGCGGCTCCGCCGCTGACGGCGGGCAGGACGGAGGGGGTGGCCTGTCGGGTCGTGTTCGTCGCGCCGGCGGTGGGGTTGTGGGTGAAGGTGCGGGCGGCGTCGTGGGCGGCGGCGAGGGACAGGGAGCCGCTCTTGCCGGCGGCGCCGAGGACCGCGACCGTCAACGGCCGCGCGGCGAGCCCCCCGGCAGCAGGCCCGGCAGCAGGCCCGGCAGCGGACCCGGTGCGGGCGTGCAGGGCCTGGGTGACGACGCGGGCGACGAGGGCGGGGGCGCCGCACACGTCGAGGACGGCGAGGGACAGCTGCGGGTCCAGGTCGGCGGGCAGGACGGCGGCGATCGAACGGGCGAACAGGATGGCGTGGCCGTCGCAGGGGACCTGCTCCGACAGGCCGTCCCACCGGGTGAGGTCGTCGGCGATGTGCAGCGGGGTCAGGGTCAGCGACACGAGCGTCGCGACCCGGTCACCCGGTCGCAGCCCGAGCGGCGACGCGGGGCCGGCGGCGTCGACGGTGCCGATGAGCATGCCGCCGGAGCCGGTGACCGGGTTGTGCATCTTGCCGCGGCTACGGACGATGTCCAGGACCGCGGCGCGGACCTTGCCGCCGTCGCCGCCGTGCTCGGAGCGCAGCTGGTGAAACGAGGCGGCGTCGAGGTTGAGACGTTCGACGCGGATGCGGACCTCGTCGGCGCCGATGACCGGGTCCGGGTCGAGACGGTCGGCGGCCTGCGGCAGCACCCCGGCCGGTGCCAGAACCCGATGCAACCCGATAGGCGAAGTCATTTCCCGCACTGCCACAAGTTAGCCGAAGATTTTCCGGCGCACCAGCCGCAGTGCGGGAAATACTACCGTGAACGGGCTGTGGACAGGGTCAGGACATGCTCCACCAGACCGATCAGGACCGCCTTGCTCGACTCCCGGTCCCGCGCATCACACAACAGCAACGGCACATGCCCGTCCAGATCCAGCGCCTCCCGCACCTCCGCCTCCGTGTACGACGACGCGTCGTCGAAACAGTTCACCGCCACCACGAACGGCGTCCCCCGCCGCTCGAAGTAGTCGATCGACGGGAAGCAGTCCGCCAACCGGCGCGTGTCCGCGAGCACCACCGCACCCAACGCACCCAACGCCAGCTCGTCCCACAGGAACCAGAACCGGTCCTGACCCGGCGTCCCGAACAGGTACAGCACCACGTCCTGCCCGATCGTGATCCGCCCGAAGTCCATCGCGACCGTCGTCGTCGACTTGCGTTCCACCCCGGTCAGGTCATCGGTGCCGACCCCGGCCGCCGTCAGCGACTCCTCCGTCTGCAACGGCCGAATCTCGCTCACCGCACCCACGAGGGTCGTCTTCCCGGCCCCGAACCCACCCGCGACCAGAATCTTGATCGCCGTCGGAACCGGCCGGCTAGAGCGCCCGTAGTCCATTGATCACCGCCTTGAGGATGCTCTCGCTCGGCAACTCGCCCGCCGCCGGAGGGTGGTACATCTCGATCAGGCCCTGCCCCAGCAGGTCACCCAGCAGCACCCGCACGACACCCAACGCCAGATCCAGGTGCGACGCCAGCTCCGCCACCGCCAAGGGGTCCCGCGCGTACGCGAGGATCGCCCGGTGCTCCGGCTGCAGCCCGTACCCGACGTCGGCGAGCGCGGCCCGGTTCGCCACGACCATCGCGACCACGTCGAACGACCCCGACACCGGCGTCACCCGCCCACCGGTCATCGCGTACGGGCGGACCACCGGACCCGCGTCCCGGTCCACCCACGTGTGGTCCGTCCACGGCTCCGCCGACAGGTCACCGCGCCGCTGCTCCGGCCACGTGTGCTCCCCCGACCCGCCGCCGTGCTCGAACTGCCCGTCCGGCCCACCCTGCGCGCCCTGCGCGGACCAGGTCGCCCGGTACTGGTCGGCGCGCTGCTGCTCCGCCCACTGCTGCTCGACCCACTGCTGCTCGGCCCGCCCCGGCACCTCCCGGCCCACCTCAAGACCCAGCTCCCGGCCCGGGTCACGGCCAGGATCACGGCCAGGATCACCACGGTCCGGCTGACCGGCCGCATGCCGGCCCGGCGGCGTCGTCATCCGCCGGCCGCCGGACGCACCGACGTCGACAGGTTCTGCCCCACCCGCTGCACCAGCATCGCCATCTCATACGCGATCAGACCGATGTCCGCGTCCGCCTCCGCGAGCACCGCCAGACACGCACCACGACCAGCCGCCGTCACGAACAGGAACGCCGACTCCATCTCGATGATCGTCTGCCGGACCGGGCCACCACCGAAATGCCGCCCCGCACCCCGCGCCAGACTCTGGAACCCCGCCGCGACCGCCGACAGATGCTCCGCATCCTCCTGCGACAGGCCCTTCGACGCGCCCATCATCAACCCGTCCACCGACAACACCACCGACCGCTGCACCGACGGCACCCGATCCACCAGGTCGTCAAGCAGCCAGTTCAGCCCGATGTTGCTTCCCTGCGCCGCCGTCATCCCGCCACCCCGTCACGGCCCGTGCTGCTCTGGTCATCGCTGTCACCGTCACCGGCACTCGCATGCCGGCCCCGCGCCGTCCCCGCCTGGAACGACGACATCATCCGCCGCAACTGCTCCGGCGACCGGCCCGCCTCCGGCGCCTCCACGTCCTCGACGTCAGCCGCCGCCGTCGAGTCCTGCTGCAACTGCGGCGCCAGGCTCTGCTGCCGCACCCGCTTCGGCAACCCCCGCGGACCCCCCGGCCGCGGCCCGTCGGACGCCCCACCCGCGGCCGCCGCCGCCCGCGGACCCGGCGCACCCACACCACCGTCCCGGCCGGCCGGCCGCTGCCGCGGCAACGGCCCCGGACCAGACCGCCGCCCATCCGGTACACCACCCGCCGCCGCCTCATCGTCCCGCACCGCCGACTGCACCACCGACTGCACCACCGACAGGGCGGGCCGCTGCCCGATCGACGACGCCGGCAGCACCTGCGTGTGCTCCCCACCCTCACCGGCACCGTCGTGCGGCAACCACGAGAACGGCTCCCGCGCCACCACCCGCAACTCATGCGTGTTCGACAGGTCCGCCGGCGCACCCGGCGGCAACGGCGACGGCACCATCGACGGCTGCGCCACCACGAGGTCCGTCGGCAGCAACGCCACCGCCGTCACCCCACCGAACGGCGAGGACCGCAGCACCACCCGCACCCCGTGCCGCACCGCCAGCTGCGCCACCACGAACAACCCGAGCCGGGCACTGTTCGCCGGGTCGAACTCCGGCGGCTCCACCAGACGCCGGTTCGCCTCCGCGATCGCCTCCACCGACATCCCCAGCCCGCGGTCCTCGATCTCGATCACGAAACCGTTCGGGACCAGCTGACCCGTCACGTTCACCCGCGTGTGCGGCGGCGAGTACGCCGTCGCGTTCTCGATCAGCTCAGCCAGCAGGTGGATCACGTCACCGACCGCCCGGCCGACGACCGCGCCCTCACCGATCTGCTGCACCTGCACCCGCGCGTAGTCCTCGACCTCCGACACCGCGCCACGCACCACGTCGATCACCGACACCGGGTTCCGCCAACCCCGGCCGGGCGTCGCACCCGCCAGGATCACCAGGTCCTCCGCGTGCCGCCGCATCCGCGTCGCCAGATGGTCGACCCGGAACAGGTCCGCCAGGTCATCCGGCTCCGACGTCCGCCGCTCCATCCCGTCCAGCAGCGACAACTGCCGGTGCAACAGCGTCTGCGACCTGCGGGCGATGTTCAGGAACACCTCGTTCATCCCCTGCCGCACCGACGACTCCTCGACCGCCGACGCGACCGCCGTGCGCTGCACCGAGTTGAACGCCTCACCCACCTGACCGATCTCGTCCGTGCCCAGCCGCAACGGCGGCGCCTCCACCGCCACGTCCACCTGCACACCCCGCCGCAGCCGCGACACCACCGACGGCAGCCGCTCGTCCGCCAGCTCCAGCGCCGCGACCCGCAGCCCGTCCAGACGCCTCGCCAGGGACCGGCCGATCCGCACCGACAGCAGCAGCGACAGCACCACCGCCAGCAGACCCAGCACACCGGCGACACCCAGCCGCCAGAAGATCGCGTCGGCCGCGTCCTGCGCCGCCTGCACGTTGTGCCGCTGCACCTGCGCCCGGAAGTTCTTCAGCTCCACGTTCACCGGGTCGAACGCCGACCGCCACGCCTGCAGGTCGATCCCCGCCGACTCCGCCGACCCCGGCGCCGTCCCCAGCAGCTGGTTCTCCAGCTGCGTCAGCTTCGACATCGCCTGACCACCGGAGATCGCACCGAACCGCTGCTGCGTCGCCGCCGGCAGCAGCGTCACACCGTACGGCAGGATCAGCCGCTTCTGACCGATCAACGCCACCAGCTCCGTGTGCGCCTGCGCCGTGTACGCGCCGCTCACCGCCGCCTCCGTGACCAGCGCGTCCTCCTGCGAGAACAGGTCACGGGACAGGCCGAGCACGAACACACCCGTCGCCTCCTCCGTCACCTCCGACGACTGGTGGTTCGTCACCGACTCCGGGATGCCGTACGTGCCGGTGATGACCTGCGAGTACGCCTGCCGCACCTGACTCGACTGCCCCGAGCCGTCCGCGAGCTGCCGCAGCGCCGCCAGCCCGTCCACGGCCTTCACCGACGTCGCGATCGCCGCCTTCGTCTCGTCGCTCGCCACCGCCAGGAAGTCCTTGTCGGAGCTCAGGTCACGGAACTCCTGGACCTCCACGTCCGTCTTCGCCCGCTGCTCCCGCAGCGCCACGCTGTTCTTGCGGCCGCCGGCGATGAACACCGTCGTCAGCTGCCGCTCGACCTGCAGCTCCTCGACCATCGCCTCGGCCGGCTCCGTGACCTTGTCACTGACCAGCTTCGAGTTCCGCAGGTCGAGTGCCGGCTGCAGGGTGAAACTCACCGCGAACAACCAGATCGCGATGAGCATGACGATCGGGATCGCCAGCATCGCCGTGATCTTCGCGCGGATGGACCAACGGTTAATCATCAAGGACCTCGGGTGCGGTTCGGTTGCGGACCGCCACCGTAAGCGGGTCGCGACGTAACCGACCGTCATGTCCGCGGGTCCCGTTTTCCGACCAGCCGGATGACAGACAGAAGATCCTCCCGCCCAGACTCGAAAAGCCGGAGAATTTTCGCTACTGTGACAGTTCTAGCGCAGGATTTCTGGAGGTGTGTCGTGCAGCCGTACGCGTATCAACGCCACGAGCTCGTCGAGCCGGACTGGCGACGCCTCCCCGGCTGGCGAGACGTCACCCGCGACGAATGGGAATCCGCCCAATGGCAGCGGGCCCACTGCGTCAAGAACATCAACCAGCTCCGCACCGTCTACGGCGACCTCATCACCGCCGACTTCTACGACGACCTCGCACTCGACCAGGCCACCCAGGCCACCATGTCGATGCTCGTCCCACCCCACATGATCAACACCATGGTCCCCACCGGCGAGATCACCGACAAAACCCTGCGCGCAGACCCCGTCCGCCGCTACATGCTCCCCGTCGCCTCCGACCGGCTCACCGACTTCCCCTCCCACCCCCACGCCACCCGCGACTCACTCCACGAACACGACATGTGGGTCGCCGAAGGCCTCACCCACCGCTACCCCACCAAAGTCCTCGCCGAACTGCTGTCCACCTGCCCCCAGTACTGCGGCCACTGCACCCGCATGGACCTCGTCGGCAACAGCACCCCATCAGTCGCGAAACTCAAACTCACCCTCAAACCCGTCGACCGCTACGACGCAATGATCAACTACCTCAAGGGGCAACCCGGCGTCCGCGACGTCGTCGTCTCCGGCGGCGACGTCGCCAACGTCCCCTGGCCCCAGCTCGAAACCTTCCTCATGCGACTGCTCAACATCGACACCATCCGCGACATCCGCCTCGCCACCAAAGCCCTCGCCGGCCTCCCCCAGCACTGGCTGCAACCCACCGTCGTCGAAGGCCTCGAACGCGTCGCCCGCACCGCCGCCCGCCGCGGCGTCAACCTCGCCATCCACACCCACGTCAACCACGCCCAATCCCTCACCCCACTCGTCGCCCGCGCCGCCCACACCGCCCTCGAGGTCGGCGTCCGCGACGTCCGCAACCAGGGCGTCCTCATGCGCGGCGTCAACGCCACCGCCGCCGACCTGCTCGACCTCTGCTTCGCCCTCCAAGGCGAAGCCGGCATCCTGCCCTACTACTTCTACATGTGCGACATGATCCCCAACGCCGAACACTGGCGCGTCGCCGTCTGGCAGGCCCAGCAGCTCCAGCACGACATCATGGGCTACCTCCCCGGCTACGCCACCCCCCGCATCGTCTGCGACGTCCCCTTCGTCGGCAAACGCTGGGTCCACATGGTCACCGACTACGACCGCGAACGCGGCATCACCTACTGGACCAAGAACTACCGCACCAGCATCGAGGACTCCTCCATGGACCTCGACCGCACCTACCCGTACTACGACCCCATCGACACCCTCCCCGCCTCCGGCATCGCCAAATGGCGAGCCGAAGCACAACTCCCCCTCGTCGCCTACGCTGGGTGAGTGCGCCGTAACCTCCTGCGCCTGCTCGGAGTAAGCCTCGCCGCGGCCGCCGTCATCCTGTTCATCAACTCGATCGACGGCGGCTCCGGCGACACCGGCCCCGACCCCGCGAGCCGCCTCCAGTGCGCATCCGGCACCCACGTCGCCGCCGCCTACGCGACCGCCGCCCCCACCAGCCGCGAAACCCGCACCCCCGAACAGCTCGCGACCGCCTGGGCCACCGTCCGCTCCAAGGCCCTCCTCGCCGGCCTCCACACGGTGTACGAACAGCCCGACCGCATCGACATCGCGTTCGACGCCAAGGCCCACACCGTCGCCGTGCTCACGTTCCGCTCCCACGAGCCCCTCGGCTGGCACCTCGAAGCGGTCGTCGCCTGCCAGTCCCCGCTCACGCAACGCTCCGGCCCACAGAGCCCACAGAGCCCCCAGGGCCCACAGACGGCGCCGAGCAGCGGTCCCTGAGCAAGGAAAAACGGAAGTCTGCCGCGCAGCGGCATGTCTTTGTTCTGGCGTGGCGACAGCCACGTCGCCTAGTGCGTCCTAGGATGCTAGGAATTGAGTGTTGAGCTGGGTGTACCCGATGAGTAAGACGACGGTGGTCCGGCCAGGCGCGCAACCCGACCGGACCACGATCGACGGCCGTGAAGGGTGCGGCGGTCGAACCGCGCCCGACCCGGCCAGGTTGCCGCGGCGCGATCCCAGCGCCGCGGCAACCAGTCAGCGGGGCGCCATCCGCAGGGCGCCGTCCAGGCGGATGACCTCACCGTTGAGGTAGTCGTTGGCGACGATGGACAGGGCCAGCGCCGCGTACTCGGCCGGGGTGCCGAGCCGGGCCGGGAAGGGCACGCCGGCGGCGAGACCGGCCCGGTACTCCTCCGACACGGTCTCCAGCATCGGGGTGAACATGATCCCCGGCGCGATCGTCATGACCCGGATGCCGTGCTGGGCAAGGTCGCGGGCGGCGGGCAGGGTGAGACCGACGATGCCGCCCTTCGACGACGAGTACGCCGCCTGCCCGATCTGCCCCTCGTACGCGGCGACCGACGCCGTGTTCACGATGACACCCCGCTGGCCGTGCGCGTCCGGCTCGGTCGCCGCGATCCGCTCCGCCGCGAGGGCCATGACGTTGAATGTGCCGATCAGGTTGACCTGCACCACCTTGGCGTACATCGCGAGGTCGTGCACCCCGCCGCGGCCGAGGATCCGGGCCGACGGGGCGATCCCGGCGCAGTTGACGACGACCCGCAGCGGTTCGGGGCCGCCCGCGGCGACCGCGACCGCCTCCCGGACCGCGTCCGGGTCCGTCACGTCGACCTGGATGCCGTCGAAGTCGGCCAGGTCGAAGCCGTGCACGGTCGCGCCCGCCGCGGTCAGCGCGGCGGCGGTGGCCGCGCCGAGGCCGGACGCGGCGCCGGTGACGATGGCGGCGGTGTTGGTGAGATCCACCAAGGCTCCTGTCGTGAGTTCAGATGTCGGTGATACGCAGGCCCGCGTGGGCCTCGTACGGTCGGTTGACCGAGCTGAGGTCGGCGGTGACCGCCTCGACCTGATGATCATCGCCCAGCCGGCCGGCGCGCCCGCCGCGGACCCCGGTCACGGCAGCCGCTCGTACAGCACGACCGGGTTGCCGCCCGGGTCCGTGACCAGCACGCGCCGCTCGTGCGGCCCGGTCACCACGTCGTCGCCGGAGTAGCCCAGCGCGGCGAGGTCGTCGACCTGGATGCTCAGCACCGTCCGGCCGGGCACCGGCTGCTGCGACGCGTCGGCGAGGCCGATGGTGACCGTGCCGTCGGTGACCGCGGCGTACCGGTCGCCGTCGCGGAACCGGGTCGTCAGCCCGAGCGCGGTGTAGAACGCCAGCTGCGCGTCGAGCGCGTCGGCGGGGACGATGACGTGACCGATCTTCATGGGCGGAACCTCGGCATGACCTCGCGGGCGAAGCGTTCGACGATCTCGATCGAGCGGGCGATCGGCAGCCCGAGCCACTGGGCCCGGAACACGAAGTGGTTGAAGCCGGCGTCGGCGAAGTCCCGTACCTTCGCGGCGATGTCGTCGGGCGAGCCGAAGAACAGCGCCTTCTCCTTGATGCCTTCCCACTGGGTCTCGAAGTAGTCCATGCCGTACTGGACGTACTCGCCGTAGGAGCGCTGGACGGCGTCGCCGGCGATGGCGTAGGCGTCGTCGAACGAGTCCGCGACGCACAGGTCCCGGTGGATGGGGAAGACCGCGCCGTCCTCGGTGAACCCGGCCTCCAGGCGCGCGGCGCGGTAGTCGGCGAGGTTGCCGACGGCCCAGTTGCGCCGCACGTTGGACGGGGCGAGCCACGGCAGCCCCTGCCGGGCGATCCGGGCGATGCCGATCGGCCCGTTGGCGCCGACCCACACCGGTGGGTGTGGCCGCTGCACCGGCAGCACGCTGCACCGCACGCCGTCCAACGAGAAGTGCTGCCCTTTGTGGTTCACCGGCGAACCGGTCCACAGCTGCCGCATCACGTCGAGGGACTCGTTCATCCGGGACACCCGGGTGCGGCGTTCGATGCCGAACGAGGCGAACTCGTCGTCGCGGTAGCCGGAGCCGATGCCGAGGACGAACCGGCCGCCGGACATCTGGTCGATGGTGGCGATCTCCTCGGCCCAGTGCACGGGGTGCCCGAGCGGCAGGATGAGGATGCCGGTGCCGAGCTCCATCGTCCCGGAGTGGTCGATGAGCCGGGACAGCAGCGGCAGCGGCTGCGGCGTCGACAGCGACGACAGGTAGTGGTGGATGCCGAAGACCGAGTCGTAGCCGAGGTCGCGGACGTGCTGGACGTACTCGACGATCTCGCCGGTCCGCCGGTGCAGGTCGTCGCCGGGCTCGTACTGGTGGTCGAGCAGGATGCCGAACTTCACGCGGGTTCCTCTTGCGAACGGGACTCGCTGAGCCGGAAGTACGGCGCGACCATCCGGTCCCGGTCCTCGAGCGCCTGCCGGATGCCCTTCTCGCGGCGCTCCTTGAGGAAGTTCCAGTCGCCGTCTTCGAAGCTGACGTTGGTGGCCCAGCCGTGCCCGACCCAGCCGGTCATCGCGCCGAGACCCTTGCCGCGGGCCTCCATGACGACCTGCATCATCGACTTGCCCATCATCAGCGAGTCCAGCGGCATGACGGCGATCGCGTCGGCGTAGTCGTCGGTCCAGCGCTGCAGGTCTTCGAGCGGCACGACCTTCGTGACGAGGCCCTTGCGCTCACCCTCCTCGGCGCCGATGGCGCGCATGGTGAGCATGACGTCCTTCATCGTGGTCAGGCCGACCTTCTCGATCCAGTGGTACATGTCCTGCGGGGCCGGGCCGAGGTAGCGGAACGCCGGGTGGGTGAAGCGGGCGTTGGGCGCGGCGATGACGATGTCGGCGGACAGCGCGATCTGGAAGTGGCCGCCGTAGCAGTACCCCTGGACCTGGCAGATGGTGGCCTTCAGCGACTCGATGATGGGCCGGGTGAAGCCGGAGCTGAGCACGTTGCGGTCCGGCAGGATCCGCTGCCGCTGCGCCGGGCGGCGCCGCGAGGCCTTGTCGGTGCCGGACTTGTAGCCGATGTAGTGGCCGAGCTCGGCCGCGTCGGCGCCGGTGCCGAAGTGCTCACCCTCGCCCTTGAACACGATCACCTTGACCCGGTCGTCGGCCTCGGCCTCCCGGACCAGGTCGCCGACCCGTTCGAACGCGGCGACCGGGATCGCGTTGAGCCGGTCCGGGCGGTCGAAGGTGATGGTGGCGACGGATCGCGCCTCGTCGACGTCGTAGCGGACGTACTTGGCGAGGACCTCCGGGTCGACCTCCATGTTCTCGACGTCCCACTGGTTTTCCAGCAGCTCGGCTTCGGTCTTCTTCACGGCGGATTCCTTACTGACGGAAGGCGGGGAACACTTCGGAGGCGAACAGGCGCAGGGAGGCACGGACCTGCTCGGTGGGCATGCCGAGCCAGCCGGGCCGGAAGATGAGATGGTCGAAGCCCAGGTCGCGCAGCGCGCTGATGCGTTCGATGAGGAACTCGGGCGAGCCGAGCAGCAGGGTGTTGCGGACCAGCTCGTCGAAGCGGTCGCGCTGCCAGCGCAGCGCCGGGTACTCCGCGTAGGTGGAGTACTCGACCCGGGCGTGCGGCAGCGCCTCCTCGACGGCCCGTTCGGTGGTCGGGGCGCAGTACAGCTCGACGCCGACGGGCCGGGAGATCCGGGACGTGTCGCGGCCGTACTCGGTGAGGGCGTCGTTGTAGACGGCGAGGTGCTCGGGCAGGAACCGGCGGCTCGGCGAGTTGCCGGGCGCGTACCAGGCGTCGCCGAGCCGGGCGGCCCGCCGGACCGCCTTCTTGCCGCCGGCGCCGATCCAGATCGGCGGCCCGCCCGGGGTCAGCGGCCGGATGCCGATGGTCGCGTCCTTCTGCGGGTAGAACTCGCCGTCGGTGGTGACCGGTTCGCCGCCCCACAGCGCCCGGATGAGCCGCAGGCTCTCGTCGAGGCGGCGGAAGCGGGTCTCGGGGTCGATGCCGAACGCGGCGAACTCGTTCTCCCGGTAGCCGGCGCCGACACCGAGGATCACCCGGCCGCCAGACAGATGGTCGAGGGTGGCGAACTCCTCGGCGATGTGCACCGGGTGGAACATCGGCAGCAGCAGGATGCCGGTGCCGATGAGCATGTTCCCGGAGCGCGGGATGAGGCTCGCCGTCATCGAGATCGGCTGCGGGGTGTTGAGGTTGGACTGGAAGTGGTTGATCGTCCAGACCGAGTCGTAGCCGAGCTCGGCGGCCAGTTCGACGGTGCCGAACAGGTCGCTGAGGTGTTTGCCGAGGTCGTCGCCGTGCGGGTACTGGTGCGACGCCATGATCCCAAACTTCATCGGTGCCCCTCTCCGGCGGCCCGGCTGATCTTGCCGGTGCTGCTGCGTTCCAGCTCGGGCACGAACTCGATCCGCCGCGGTGTCTTGAAGTGCGCGAGCCGGTCCCGGGCGAACGCGACGATCCGGTCGGCGAGCTCGCCGTCGGCGACGGTGTCGTCGGCGGCGCGCACGACGAGCGCCACCGGGATCTCGCCGAGCCGGTCGTCGGGCCGGCCGAGCACCCGCACGTCGCGGACGAGCGGGTGCTCCCGCAGCTCGTCCTCGATCTCCTCGGGCCACACCTGGAACCCGCCGCACTTGATCATGTCGCGCTTGCGTCCGACGAGGAACAGCACGCCGTCCGCGTCGACGTACCCCATGTCGCCGGTGTGGACCCAGCCGTCCTGGACCAGTTCGCGGGACGCCTCGGCGTCGTCGACGTAGCCCTTGGTCAGCTCGGACCGCACGACGACCTCGCCCTCGGCGCCGGTCGGCAGGGCCGTGCCGTCGCCGTCGCGGATCTCCAGCTCCACGCCGGGGTAGACCCGGCCGGCTGAGCCGGGTTTCCACCGGCCGGCCTTCATGTCACGGCCGTTCCAGCCGGCGATGTGGCCGGCCTCGGTCGAGCCGTAGTTGACCAGGATCGGCACGTGGTAGCGCTCCTCGAAGGCGCGCCGGACCGACCACGAGATCGCCTGCCCGGCGACCAGGACGGACTTGACCCCTGCGAAGGGCAGGTCCCGGTCGGAGTGCACGATGTCGAAGACCATGGTGGGCAGGAAGAAGAAGTTGTCGAACGCGAACCGGTCCATCAGCTCGGCGAGCCGGTCGACGCCGAACCGCTCCCAGACGACCGCGGGCCGGCCGACGAAGAACGCGAAGAGCAGCGAGTGCTGGCCCCCGCTGTGGAACAGCGGCAGGGCGATGAGGTTGGCCTTGGCGTCGGTGGCGGCGGTGCCTTCGGCGTCGCTGCCGGTGGAGACCCGGGCGAGGCGTTCGAGGGAGGCGCGGGTGCCGCCGTGGGTGACGCTGACCGACTTCGGCCGGCCGGTGGTGCCGCCGGTGGACAGGATGCAGGCCTCGGCGTCGCCGGCGACGTCCACGGCGGGCACGGTGACCTGCTGCCGCCAGTCCAGGTCGGGCACCCCGGCGACCGTCCCGCCGGCGGACCGGACCTCGATGTCCGGGCCGCCGGCGAGCAGCCCCGCGATGACGTCCGGGCGCCGGTCGTCCACGACCAGCAGCCGGGGCGCGGTCTTGGTGAGGGACTCGGCGAGTTCGGCGGCGTTGTACAGGCTGCTGACGGTGACCGGGACGGCGCCGATCTTCCAGGCGCCGAACAGGAAGAACACGATCTCGGGGCCGTTGGTGAGGTAGCAGGCGACCCGGTCGCCCGCGCCGATCCCCTCGGCGCGCAGGGCCGTGGCGACGCCCCCGGCGAGCCGGTCGACCTCCTCGAACGTCCAGGACCGGCCGTCGTCGCCGTACAGTGCGGGCACCCGCGGCCGGTCGGCGGCGCGGTGCTCCAGGATGCGGGCAAGGTTGCTCACGTCGTCACCTCCGCCGGGGTGGCGACCCGCGGGATGATCTCGGCGCCGAAGCGGGCGAGCTGCTCCATGGCCTCGTCCTGGCCGGCGCCGACGAACTGGTGCCGCAGTGACACCTCGGTGATGCCGAGCTCGGTCTCCCAGCGGCGCAGCTTCGCCACGATCTCGTCCGCGGACCCGACCAGGCAGTCCTCGGCAAGGTACCGGTCGACGTCGATGGCCTGGGCGTCGTCCCACGACTTGTAGCCGGCGTACTGGCGCTGCAGGTGCGGCCGGACGGCGGCGACGGCCGTCGCGTAGGTGTCGCCGACGCACGCCTCACGGCTCATCGGGTACTCCCGGTCCAGGCTGTGGCCGTGTTCGGCGAGGACGTCGCGGTAAACGCCGAGCAGCCGGGCGAGCTCCGTGTCGTCGCCCTTCGGGCCGATCAGCCACGGGGCGTCGAGGCGGGCGGCGCGGCGCACGGCGGCCTCGGCGAACGCGCCGATCCACAGCGGCGGCCCGCCGGGCTGCACGGGCCGCAGCGCCAGGGAGGCGCCGGGGACCTCGCCCCAGCTGCCGTGCGCGTCGACGGTGGCGCCGCTCCACAGGGCCCGCAGCAGCGGGACGTAGTCGCTGAGCCGGCGCAGCCGGTCGTCCCACGCGACACCGAAGGCGGCGGTCTCGCGCTTGCGGTAGCCGGCGCCGAGGCCGACGGTGAGCCGGCCGCGGGACAGCACGTCCAGCGACGCGAGGTCCTCGGCGAGCGCGATCGGGTTGAGCAGCGGGGCGAGCAGGACGCCGAAGCCGATCCGGACCCGGGTGGTGGCGCTGGCGAGATAGCCGGCGAGCGGGACCGGCTGGACGAACGCGGACTTGGCCAGGTAGTGGTGGCCGAGGTAGACGGCGTGGAACCCGGCCGCCTCGGCCGCGGCCGCCTGGGCGAGCACGTCGTCGATGCCGTCGGCGGCGGAGGCCGACGGGTCGAACTGGGCGCTGAGGAAGCAGCTGATCCTCACCCGACGACCGCCGCGGCCTTGTCCTGAGACTGGGACGGGGACGGGGACTGCTGCTGGGCCTGGCGCTGGGCCTGGGCCTGAGCACGGAAGTGCGGGATCACCTTGCCGGCGAACTCCTCCATGGAACGCAGCGCGGCCGCGCGGTCCAGCGTCGGGATCCGCAGCCAGCCGATGTAGTGGTTGATCCCGAGCTGCTCGCGGAGCATCTCGATGGTGTCGATGACCTGCTGCGCCGAGCCGAAGTTGCCGCCGTGGGTCAGCGTCTGCTCCAGGGTCAGCAGCTCGATGTTCTTGGCGACGGCCGCGTAGTAGGAGCGCTCCTTCTCGATCGCCTCCTCCGAGCCGGGGATGACCTTGCCGACCGACTTGTAGTACTGCATCGCGGCCTGCGCGGCCTGGCGCAGCCCGGCCTCGCCGTCGCCGCACCAGACCTGCTGCATGAACGGCAGGTCGTAGGTGGTGATGTCGAAGCCATTGTCGCGCATGGCCTGCTGGTACAGGCTGAAGTTCTTCTGCATGATGCCCAGCGGCGTGAAGTTGGGCGAGGTGATGATCGACTCGCCGACGGCGCCGCGTTCGCGGAAGCTGTCCGGGGAGACGGTGCCCTGCAGAATCGGCGGCCCGCCGGGGGTGAACGGCCGCGGGTAGGTGGTGACGTTGTCGTAGTGGAAGATCTCACCGTGGTAGGAGAAGTTCTCCTGCGACAGGGCGAGCCGCAGGATCTCCAGGGTCTCCTGGTAGCGCTGCTTCGACTCCTCCAGCGGCACGCCGAACCCGGCGAACTCCGACGGCTGGTAGCCGCGGCCGACGCCGATCGACACCCGTCCGCCGCTGAGCACGTCGAGGGCGGCGATGTCCTCGGCCAGGCGCAGCGGGTGGTGCAGCGGCAGGACGAGGACGGCGGTGCCGATGGTGATGCGCTTGGTCCGCTCCGCGACGGCCATGCCGAAGTTGATCGGGCTGCCGAGGATGCCGTACTTGGAGAAGTGATGCTCGGCCAGCCAGATCGAGTCGAAGCCGAGCTCGTCGGCCAGCTGGATCTCGTCGAGCGTCTCCCGCAGCACCTGGTGGTCCGATGTGCCTTCGTTCACCGGGAACAGGTTCATGATGCCGAACTTCACGATCTCTCCTCGTTTATTCCGACCAGCCGGTATGTTACTGGTACCGCGCCGGCATTCGCAAGATGTTCGCAGGCCAGCGCCTATGTCAGGACTGCTGTCAGGACTGCGCCTGACGGGCCCGCACCCGCAGGGTTCCGACGCGGCGGCGGTGCCAGGAGCCGGCGCCGAGCACCGCGTCGAGCACGAGCGCGCGGCGCAGGAACAGGTGCGGATCGGCCTCCATGGTGATGCCCATGCCGCCGTGCACCTGGATGCAGCGTTCGGCGGCGAAGACCGCGGCCCGGCCCGCCGCGGCCTTCGCGGCGTGCACCTGGATCTCCGCGTCGGGCCGGCCGTTGTCGACCGCCCACGCGGCGTACAGGGTGAGGTCCCAGGCGGCCTTGCGGACCGTCGCGGCGTCGGCGAGCTGGAACGCGACCCCCTGGTAGGAGCCGATCACCCGGCCGAACTGCTCGCGGGTGCGGGCCTGCTCGGCGGCGAGGTCGATGGCGCCCTGCGCGACCCCGCACAGCTCGGCGGCGACGACCAGGGTGGCCCGCCACGGCCCGGTGCCGGCCGGGGTGACCTTCACCGGTTCGGTGAGGGTGACGTCGGACAGCGGCACCGACGGGTCGAGGGACTGCCGCGCGACGACCCCCTCGACCGGGGCGATCCCGACCCGGCCCGGCAACAGCACGGCGAGGCCGTCGGCCTGTGCCGCGTACCGGACCAGACCCGCGCCGTCCATCGCCGGCGTGAGGACCCGCTCCCCCGCGAGGACGTCCTCGGGCAGCGGGCCGCCGGCGCCGCTGAGCAGCTGCACCGCGGCGGCGTGCGCCGGGAACCGGCTCGGCACCAGGTGCTCGCCGAGGACCTCGACGGCGACGAGCAGGTCGACGAGGTCCGAGCCGATGCCGCCGGCTTGCTCCGACACCCCGAGGAGACCGAAGTCGTCCAGCAACGGGCCGTCACACGCCGGGGCCTGCCAGCCGCTCTCGAGGGCGTCCCTGGCGGTGACCCCCTCCCCCTCCGCGAGGGACCGGACGGTCTTGGCGATCTCCAGTTGCTCCTGGGTGAATGTCGCGCGCATGCCGGGCTCCGCTCAGCGTGAACGGGGCAGGTGCAGGACCCGCTCCGCGAGGATCGACTTCTGGACTTCTTCGGTGCCGCCCTCGATGGTGTGCGCGCGGGCGCGCAGGTAGCGGCGCATCCGGGCGGCGGCGCCCGCGCCGTCCAGCAGCACCCCGCCGCCGTCGTCGAGCTGCACCGCGAGCCGGTTGGCGGTCTGCACGACCCCGGCCCACAGGCTCTTGAGCGCCGAGGTCTCGGGTCCGGGCACCCCGCCGGCCTGGGTCTCGCCGAGCATCCGCATCGAGCCGATCCGGACCGCCTCGGCGTCGCACTGCAGCTGGCCGACCGCGTCGAGGAACGCGCTGTCGCCGGCGACGCCGCGCTCGACCGCGACGTCGATGACCCGGTCGACGGCCTGCCGGGCCCACACCCACAGGTTCAGGGCCATGCTGCCGCGTTCGAACGCGAGGGTGGTGAGGGCGACCTTCCACCCGTTGCCGACCCCGCCGAGCACGTCCTCGTCGGGCACGAACACGTCGTCGAGGAACATCTCGTTGAACTCGGTGTCCCCGTTGATCATCACCAGGGACCGGACCGTGAACCGGTCCATCGGGGCCAGCAGGTAGCTGATGCCCTGATGTTTCGGTGCGGCGGCGTCGGTACGGGCGAGCAGCAGGCACTTGGAGGCGTTGTGCGCGTTGGACGTCCAGATCTTCGACCCGTTGACGAGCCAGCCGCCGTCCACCTTCGTCGCGGCGGTGCGCAGGCTGGCCAGGTCCGACCCGGAGCCGGGCTCGCTGAAGCCCTGGCACCAGTACTCGTCGCCGCGCAGGATGCCGGGCAGGTGCCGGGCCTGCTGCTCGCGGGTGCCGTGGGCGATGATCGTCGGCCCGGCCAGCATCATGCCGACGCCGTTGAGCGGGTAGGGGGCGCCTCGGACGGCCGCCTCCTCGTTGAAGATCGCCTGGGCGAGGGAGTCCAGGCCGCGGCCGCCGTGCTCGGCCGGCCACGACAGCCCGGCCCAGTTGCCGGCGCACAGCCGGTCCTGCCAGACCCGGGACCAGTGCTCGCGCTGCTCCTGGGTCAGCTCCTCCTGGTCGGGCACGTCCCGCAGCGCCTCGTCGAGCCAGGCGCCGGCCTCCCGGCGGAACGCCAGGTCGGTGTCGCTGTCATCGAAGTCCATGGGCGGTGACCTCCCCTACCGGCCTGAGCCGCTGCTTGTACAACTTCCCGTTCGGGTCCCGCGGCAGCGCGTCGTGCACGACGTAGTCGCGCGGGCGTTTCGGCTTCGCCAGCAGGGTCTCCAGGTGCGCCCGCAGCGCCGCGACGACCGTGTCCCCGTCGGGGGCGCCGTCGCGCAGGACGAGGTGCGCCTGCGGGACCTCGCCGAACTCGGGGTCGGGCGCGCCGATGACGGCGGCGTCGGCGACCCACTCGTGGGTGAGCAGCGCCGCCTCGATCTCGGCCGGGTAGACGTTGACCCCGCCGACCAGGATCAGCTCGGCGGCCCGGCCCGTGATGTACAGGAAGCCGTCCTCGTCGACGTGCCCGACGTCCCAGACCGTCATGAGGCCGTCGCGGCGGGCGCCGTCGGTCTTGCCCGGGTCGTTGTGGTATTCGACCTTGTCGTTGCCCTGGCGCATGTACACGATGCCGGTCTGCCCGACGGGGACCTCGGCGCCCTGCTCGTCGAGGATCTTCAGGGTGGAGATCGAGGCGGGCCGGCCGACGGTGCCGGGGTGGGCGAGCCACTCGTGCGGCCGGGCGACGGTGGTGCCGACCTCCGTCGAGCCGTAGTACTCGTACACCACCGGGCCGAACCAGTCGAGGATCCGCTGCTTCACCTCCCGCGGGCACGGCGCCGCGCCGTGCAGCACGTAGGCGAGGGAGGAGACGTCGTAGCCGTCGCGCACCTCGCGGGGCAGCTGCAGCAGCCGGTAGAAGTGCGTCGGCACCATGCTGGTGCCGGTGACCCGCTGCGCCTGGACCCGGCGCAGGAACCCCTCCGGGGTCCAGCCGTCCATCAGGACCAGGGTGCCGCCGGCGTGCAGCGCGCCCATCGCCGGGGTGATGTTGGCGGAGTGGTAGAGCGGCGCCGACACCAGCCACGACCCGAACGCGGCGCGCTGCATCCCGAACTCGGCGAACAGCCACACGTAGGTGCGCGCGCCGGTGTCCGCGTCGATGCCGCTGAGCGGGCGCTTCACCCCCTTGGAGCGGCCGGTGGTGCCGGAGGTGTACATCATCAGCGAGCCGGCCGGGGTGTCCTGCGGGCTGGTGTCCGGCATCCCGTCGGTGAGCTCGTGCATCGTCGTACCGTCGATGTAGACCTTGGTGTCGTCCGGAGCGGCGGCTCGCACCACCGTCTCGACCCGCTCGGAGGCGACGACGACCTTGGCCCCGCTGTCGGCGAGGATGTGGGCGACCTCGGGCTCGGTCAGGTGGTAGTTGAGGGTCACCAGGTACAGCCCGGACTGCATCGCCGCGAGGTACAGCGCGACCATGCCGGGGCTGTTGGTCATCACCGCCGCGACGGTGTCGCCGACCCGCAGCCCCGCGCGGGTGCGCAGGCCGTGCGAGATCCGGTTGACCTCGGCGAACAGCGCACCGTAGGAGATCCGCCGGTCGTCGGCGGTCACGATCGCGCACAAGTCCGGTTCGGCGGCTGCCCACAGCCGGAAACCGGTCCGGTCCTCGGTCATCGGACTCCTTGAACTAAATTCCGACCATCCGGTATGTTCTTGCCAACAGTAAGGGAGGGCCCCCGCGATGTCCATACCCGTGAGCGAGGCGCACGCCGCCAGCTACCGCGCCCGTGAGGTCCCCACTCCCGCCCAGGTCATCGACGGTGTGTGGGCCGTCCCGGTGCCCCTGCACGGCAGCGCGCTGCGGGCCGTCACCGTGTTCCTCATCGAGACCCGGGCGGGGCTGGTCCTCATCGACGCCGGCTACGACCACCCGTCCTGCTGGGCGTCGTTCCGGCGGTCCCTGACCGCGATCGGGCACTCCGTCGAGGCGATCTGCACCGTCCTCATCACCCACAACCACCCCGACCACGTCGGGTTCGCCGACCAGGTCCGCGCCGTGTCCGGTGCCCGGGTGATGATGGGCGCCGCCGACGACTTCGCCGCGATGCACGGCGTCCGCGGCGGCTTCCTCGAGCAGCTGCGCACCGCCCTGGACCTGACCGGCGCGCCGCGCGACGTCATCGACGGCATGTACGCCGACGCGGTGAAGGTCGCCGAGCACCACGAGTCGCTGCGCCTGGACACCGCGCTGACCGGCGACACCGAGCTCCGCTTCGGCGACGTGACGATCCGCGCCCTGCACGCCCCCGGCCACACGTACGGGCACACCGTGTACTTCGACACCCGCGGGCTGGTCTTCACCGGCGACACGATGATGGCCGAGGGCCCGACCCAGCTCGCCATCGTGAACCGCCCCGGCGACGACCCCGCCGGGGACCTGTTCCGCTCCCTGGACCGCATCCGGGACCTCGGCGCCGCGATCGCCTGCCCGGCCCACCAGTTCCCGTACCGTGAGGTCGGCGGACGCGCCGAGGAGCTCAAGGCCTTCCACCAGGCCGAGGTCGACCAGGCCCGGACCATCGCCGGCCCCGGCGACACCGCCTGGGACGTGGCCCGCCGCATGCCGTGGAAGAAGCCGTGGGACGAGCTCGGCGGCGGCACCCGCCGCTTCTCCCTCGTGCACACCCTGGCCCTGCTCCGCAACGCCCGCTGACCGCCGGCGCGCCCGGGGTGGCCGGGCGCGCCGGCGTGGTTCAGAAGGGCATGACGAACCAGAAGAAGGTCGCCCGCGCGGTGCGGCCGGCCGCGTCGGTCACCGTGACGGTGACGTTCGCGGTCTGGAACGTCGTCGGGGTGCCGCTGACGACACCGGTGGACGGGTTCAGGGTGAGGCCGGTGGGCAGCCCGGACGCGGTGAAGCGGTAGGGGGTGGTGCCGCCCTGGGCCCGCAGGGTCAGCGTGGCCGGCCTGCCCACGACGGAGTTCTGCGTGCCCGGGTTGGTCAGCGTGAGCGGGCCGGGGGTGCCGCCGCCCTGCACGGTGAGGGTGAAGGTGGTCTGGACGGTGGTGGCGCCCTTCGTCCCGGTGACCCTGATCGGGTAGGTGCCGGCGGGCGTGCCGGCGGACGTGGTGACGGTCAGCGTGGCCGTGCCGCCGGTGCTGACGCTCCCGGGGTTGAACGACGCGGTGGCGCCGCTGGGCAGCCCGGTCGCCGACAGGGTGATGTCGCCGCCAGGGGGCGGGTTGCCACCGGGCAGCTGGGCCGCAACCTCGGCGGCGTAGGTGGACACCCTGGTGTAGACGGCGTACCAGTCGCAGGCGGTCGACATCCACGAGAACACGCCGACCACGGTGTTGCCGACCATGTACGGGCCGCCGGAGTCGCCGACGCAGGCCCCCGCGTGGCCGTCGGCGTAGCCGGTGCACAGCATCGCCGGCGTCTTGTACTGGCCGGTGTAGCGGCCCTGGCAGCCGGAGTCCGGCGCGACCGGCACGTCGGCCTTGCGCAGCACCTCCGAGTAGGTGTCGGCGCCGGTCCTGCCCCAGCCGATCGCCATGCCCATCGCGCCGGGGGTGTTGTTGGACGTGGAGGTGTTCAGCGTCGGGTAGGTCATGCCGGCCGGCACCGGCACGTCCCGGTCGAGGGTCACGACGGCGACGTCATAGCCCTGCTGCCATCCGGTGTACTGCGGATGCACCCAGGACGACGCGATCTCCGCGACGAACCCCGGGTCGTTGACGTTGGTGGCGCCGTACACGTACCACTTGCGGCCCGGGTTCTCCATCAGGCAGTGCGCTGCGGTGAGGACGGTGTGCGGCCCCATGAGCGTCGACGAGCACGACTGCTGGCCGGGGAAGCTGCTGCCCTCGCGGCGCTGCGAGACCATGTAGGGGTACTGCTCGACCGTGGTGGGCTGCCCGCCGACCACGGAGGGGACGGCGGTGCCGGTCGCGGTCGCGGCGATGGTACTGGTGGCCGAGCCGCCGGCCTGCACCGTCGCCGACGCCGGGCTCGCCGACAGCGTGTAGTCGCCGGTCGGCGGCGGGCCGCCGGCGGCCGGGACGTACAGCAGCTTGTTCGGCGTGCCCGCCGGCAGCCCGGACATCTTGCCGGTGCTGGCGTTGTCCGTCACCCACGCGTGGACCTGCGCCGGCGTGGCGGACGGGTGACCGGTCAGGTAGGTCGCGACCGCGCCGGCGACGTGCGGCGCCGCCATCGACGTGCCCGACATCGTGGTGCTGGCGGTGTCGGACGTGTGGTACGCGGACAGCACGTTGCTGCCGGGCGCGAACAGGTCCATGCAGGTGCCGTAGTTGGAGTCGCCGGCCTTCGTGTCGCTGGAGGTGGCGTTGCCGACCTGGACCCCTTCCGGGATCTGCCCGCCCGGCCCGTAGTTGCACGCGTTGCCGCCGTTGTTGCCGGTGATCAGCGACCACTGGACGCCGGAGGCGATCGAGGCGCGGATGCCGTCCGCGGCGATGTCGGGGTCGTCGGTGTAGACGGACAGGTTCACCACGGCGGGCTTGACCGCGTTCGCGGTGATCCACTCGGCGGCGCGGGTGACGTCGATGTCCTGGCCCGTGCCCTGGCAGCCGAGGATCCGCACCGAGACCAGGTTCGCCTTCTTCGCCACGCCGTAGGTCTTGCCGGCCGCGATGCCGGAGACGTGCGTGCCGTGACCGTGGCAGTCGCCGCCGTTGGTGGACGGGGACACGAAGTCCACGCCGAGCTTCGCGCGGCCCTCGAACTCGCTGTGGCTGAAGCGGATGCCGGTGTCCACGACGTAGATGGTCACGCCCTGGCCGGCGGCCGCGTCGTCGTACGTGTACGAGCGGCTCAGCGGCAGGTCGCGCTGGTCGATGCGGTCCACGCCCCAGTTCGGCGGGTTCTGCTGGGTCGCGCCGATCCCGGCGGTGCCGGACTGGGTGACCCGGGCGACCTCGGGCCGGGCCGCGATCCGGCGGGCCGCCTGCTCGGACAGCCCTTCCACGGCGTAGCCGGACATCGTCCTGCGGTAGACGGAGTGCAGCCGGCCGCCGTACCGGGCGACGGCCGCCTCGGCGACGGCCTGCGTGTCGGCGGCCGCGACGGCCCCGGTCTTCAACGAGATCAGATAGGCGCCGGGGACCGGTCTGCTGGCGTTGTGCCGCACGGTCCCTTCGGGTTCGGCCCAGGCGGTGCCGGGTGTCAGTGCCAGGCTCAGCACTGTCACGACGGCCGCCGTGAGCAGGCGACGGGTTCGCATGGTGATCGTCACGTCCTTCGGGTGGCTCGGATGGTGCCGACACCCTAAGAACGGCGCACGTCGATGGAGAAGGTCTTTGTCCCGCGTAAGTTACGCCGCCTTGACACGGCGCGGACCAGGCTTTTCCGGTGTTACGCGCAACTGTTACGACTGTTACGTGCGCCAGTACAAGCCGACGATGCCGGGCCGGACGTCCTCGACCACCGTCACCGCGGTGCGGTCGTCGCCGGTCCACAGCTCCGTCACGTCGGCCGGGTCGTCGCCGAGGTGGCGCTGCCGGTAGCCGAGGACCCGCGCCGGCAGGGCACCGGTGAAGACCACCTGGCAGGCCCACAGCCGGCACGGCCGGGTGAACGTGCGGTAGTACCGGTCGGTGGCCTCGGGCCCGACCGCGAACCGGAGCTCGTACTTCAGCACGGCGTGCTCGCCGACGTGCAGCCGGTGCCCGAGGATCAGCTCGGCCACGCTGACCCGGCCCTCGGTGCGGACCCGGCCGGGCCGGCAGTGCGAGAAGCCGGTCCACTGCGGTGGCGGCCCGTCGTGGTCCGCCTCGTAGAACACGACGGCCCGGGTCACGTTGTCGCGCATGGCCCGGACCACCAGCCGCACCTGCAGCAGCCGCGTCGCGCCGCTCTCGACGACGAACAGGTCGTCGATGGCGAGGAACTCCAGTTGCCCGTCCGGCGGCGCGTCGATGTCCACCAGCAGCGCCGGCCGCCCCGGCCACAACCGCCGCCGCGACACCGACCCCCGCGGCCGGTGCGCCCAGCGGGGCTCACTCCCCCGCGCCCGCAGCAGCGCCGTCAGCGACCCGGCCGGCACCGCGAGGATGTCCTCGAGCACCGGCAACGCGGCGAGCGACCCGGCGCGTTCGGGCCGCGACCGGCCGGACCGCCAGTACGACAGCGTGGCCCGCGACAGCCCGACACCACGGTCCCCCAGCAACACGGCGAGCCGCTCCAGGGTCAGCCCGCTCGCCTCGACCGCCACGTCCAACGCCACGGCAAAGGGCCCGGTCCGCAGCGCCTGCGAGACATCCGGCTCGACCATCCCCCGATCGTTGCGCCGCCCGGCGGGCCTGTCCAGCCCGGGACTTCTGCCCCGGACCGCCCTTGGCGAAGCCGCCGTCAGCCGCGCGGGGCAGGACTCCCGGCGGCGGGGCGGGTGTCCGCGGCGAGCCGGCCGTCGCGCAGGGTCAGGACCCGGTCGGCGCCGGCGATCACCTGCTCGTCGTGGCTGGCGACGACCACGGCGTTGCCCGCGTGGGCGTGTGCCCGCAGCACGTCCAGGAGCAGCTGGACGCGGGCGGGATCCTGGTGTCCGGTCGGCTCGTCGGCCAGCAGGAGCGCCGGGGACAGCCGCAGGGCCCGGGCCAGGGACGCGCGCTGCTGCTCCCCGCCGGACACCTGCGCGGGCAGCCGGTCCGCGAGGTGGGCGAGGTCCAGCGTCCGCAGCAGCTCGTCGGTGTCGGACCCGGTGCGGTCCGACAGCAGCGCGGGCAGCTCGACGTTCTCCCGGATGCTCAGCTCCGGCAGGAGGGCGAGGGACTGCGGCACGAAGCTCGTCTCGTGCCACCGGCTGCCGAGCCGCGTCTGCACCGTGCCGGCGTCCGGCCGCTCGTGCCCGGCCAGGACGCTGATGAGGGTGGTCTTGCCCGAGCCGGACGGGCCCGCCACGACGGTCAGCTCGCCGGCGTGGATCTCCACCGAGACCCCGTCGAGCGCGGTGACCCTTCCCGCGCCCGGGTAGCGGCGCGTGACCGAGTGGGTCGTCACCACCGGCGTCGTCACAGCATCCCCCGTACGACCCGGCCGGCCTGGAGCCGGACCACCCGGTCGGCGCGCTGCCAGACGGCGGGGTCGTGGGTGGCCGCGATGACCGCCACGCCGGCGTCGGCGATGACCCGCAGGGCGGTGACGACCGCGTCGACGTTGCCGTGGTCGAGCTGGCCGGTCGGCTCGTCCGCCACCAGCACCGACGGCGGGCCGACGGCGGCGAACGCGATCGCGACCCGTTGCCGCTCTCCGCCGGACAGCTGGTGCGGCAGGTGGTCCGCCCTGCCGGCGATGCCGAGCGGCTCCAGCAGCGCCTCGCCGGTCGCCTCGGGCACGCCACGGATCTGCGCGGCGAGCCGCAGATGCTGGCGGACCGTCAGATAGGCGAGGAGGTTGTCGCCGGGGTCCTGGCGCACCAGCCCCAGCCGCTCACGGCGCAGCCGGGCGCGGCCGGCCGCCGGCAGCGTGCCGAGGTCCTGCCCGGCGATCGTGACCGTGCCCTCGTCGGGGCTGTCCATGCCGGTCAGCAGGCGCAGCAGGGTCGACTTGCCGGAGCCCGACGGGCCGATCACCGCGGTGATCATGCCGGCGGGGGCGCTGACGTCCACGTCCACCAGGGCGGGCACCAGATGACCGTCGACACGGTACGAGCGGGAGACCCCGACGCAGCCGGCGCCCTGTTCAGTCGATGTCACGCAGCACCTCCGAGGTCCGGCTGCGGGTGAGCCGCCAGTGGGTCACCGCCGCCACCAGGACGGCGAAGCAGCTGACCGCCGTGAGCAGGCCGGCCATCACCGACCAGGGGAAGGACAGCACGGTGCCCGGCGCCGCGGCCGGGTCGACGTTGAGCTGGTCGCGGACCGTCACGGCGGCGGTGACCGCCAGGCCGAGCCCGGCCGCGCACCCGGCGACGAGGGAGCCCGCGAACTCCGCCAGCAGCAGCCACCCCTGCACCGCGGAGCGCAGCCCCATCAGCCGGAGCATTACGTAGCCGCGCCGCAGCACCCGCAGCCGCGACTCCAGGTACAGCAGGAACCCCACCATCGCCACCGTCGCGGTGAGCAGCGACAGCGCGGACAGGTAGGCGAACGTGTACGTCACCGGCTGGTAGAACGTGCTCGCGTGGCGGTCGTCGGCGACGGAGAACACCGCGACCCGCAGGCCCGCCGCGTCGACGGCCGCGCGGATCGGGGCCGGGTCGCCGCGCACCCACAGCTGCGGCACGGCCCGAGCGAGCGCCTCCTCGCCGAGCGCCGCCCGGTCGACGAGCAGGACCGGATACCCGCCGCGCGGGGCGGGCAGCGCCGCCAGGGACGTGACGTCCAGCTCGACGGGCGCGTCGCCGCCGAACGTCATCGTGGCCGCGCCGTCCGGCACCGGCGCGGACGCGACCGCCGCGAGACCGCCGCCGGGTGGCGCGCGCAGGGCGCGGGTCGCCTCGGCGAGGGTGGTGTCGTCGAGGCGGTCGTCCCAGTACGCGTCGCGGGCGAACGTCGCCGGGTCGACCGCCAGCAGCGACACCTGCTGGTCGTCGAGCTGCACGTAGTCCAGGCGCAGCACCGGCGTGGCCCGGCCGGCGAGGGCCGCGGGGACCGCACCCGGCTCGGCGAGGGTGATCACCACGTCGCTGCCGGCGCCGAGCCTGGCCTGCGCGGCGAGCGTGGCGCTGACGGTCCCGGTCGCCGTCGCGCCGTAGACGGCCACCGCGACGGGCACCGCGGTGATGAGGGCGAGGGTCACCGCCGCCGCGGCGGAGTGTCGCAGCCGCCGCCGGTACAGCAGCCGCACCGCCGACCGCGCCGCCGTCGTCGTGCGGGTCCGGCGCCTGACGGCCGCCGTCGCCAGGCGCGCGCCGAGGACGCAGAGGCACAGGATCGCCAGCATCGGCACGACGAGCAGCTTCGCCGGGATCTGCACCATGGTCCCGTACTGGCTGCCGAGCCGCACCATGGAGCGGTCGCCGCCGGTCGACCAGTACCCGGCCGCGGCGGCGAGCAGCAGCAGCTCCCACGGCGCCGCGGCCAGCCGGCGCCGGGCACGTGCTTCGGGGCTGGGCGCGCCGGTCAGGGGCCGGCAGGCGACGCCCGCGGTCACGCCCAGCACCGCCGTCGCGACGAGGAACCCGGACACCGCGGCGGTCAGCGACTGCGCCAGCGCCGCGCCCGACACGTCGCTGCTCGGCCCCACCTGCGTGACCAGGAGCCGGGCCAGTGCCCAGCCGCCCGCGGCGCCGGCGGCGAGGGCGGGCAACGCCTCCAGGGCGGCCTTGACCCCCAGCCAGCGCGCGGTCGCGCCGAACGTGGCGAGGACGACGAGCTCCCGTTCGCGGCGGCGGACCCAGAACGCGCCGGCCGCCATCACGACCGACAGGCCGACCAGCAGGCCGCCGGCGCTGATCGGCAGCACCGTCCCGCGCAGCTCCCGCTCGACCAGCGCCGCCCGGCCCGCCAGCGGCGGCAGGGCGGTGCGGTACAGGATCCGGCCGTCGTACGCGGTGGTGCGCAGGCGGTCGTGCATGGCGGTGATGCCGGCGGCGAGCCGGGTCGCCTCGGACGCGGTCAGGTCGATCGTCGCCGGGGCCCGCTCGATGCGCTGGGCGGTCTGGATGTGCGCGCCGCTCGCGACCGCCAGCATGGTCGCCCGGTCGGCGAGGAGCAGGTCGAGCACCGGCACGTCGCTGCCGAGGCCGCCCGCCTGCTGGGCCGGGTCGCCGCGGTACAGCGTTGAGATGCCGCACCAGAACGGGTCGTCGCCGGACCGGTCGCGCAGGTCCCGGTAGATCGCCACGACCGGCACCGCCGTCGGCTGCCAGACCTGCCGCCGGCCGTCGGCGGTCCACGCCTCGACGTTCGGGGAGATCGTGAGGGTGTCCCCGGGCCGCAGCCCGTGCTCGGCCGCGAACCGGTCAGGCAGCCACAGTCCGTGGCCGGGACCGCCGGCGATCCGCTGGACGTGCCCCTCGAAGCCGCTCCGCCCGGCGATGTTGACCCTGTTGTCGCCGACCGCCACCTGCGCGCTGACCAGGGTCACGGCGGGGTCGCCGAGCCCGTCCGCCGCAGCCTGCGCCTCCTGCGTCACCGCCGCCGCCAGCACGGCGGGGTCGACGGCCCGCTCCGGCGCGATCACCTGCGATCCCAGGGCCGCCGGGCACACCGCGGCGGTCCTCGCCCGCAGCGTCGCGCTGCCGGCCGACGACAGGAACAGCGGACCGGCCGCCGCCGGCAGGACCGCCACCGCCGTCGCGACCGCGATCGCGACGGCCACACTGGGCCGCCGCAGCAGCAACAACGGCGCCCGCCGCCACGGCGCCAGCGACAGCCACCCGCCACGAGCCATCCCGCGCATCCATCCTCCGGCCCGCAACGTACATGACCATCGGAGAGATAGACCCGCACCACCCGCTCAAGGTTGCCCCGCCCCACCGTCCGTGCGGCGCCGCGCGGAGACGGCCGCTCAGCCTTCGATGAGCGTCGCGATCCGGCGCGCGGTGGCGCGGTCCTGCATCAGCCCGCCGAGCACGTCGCGCAGTGCCTCGCCGGTCTCGTCGCCGGCTTCGAGCGCGACCTGCAGGCGCGTGAGCGCGAGGGTGCGTCGCGCGGCGGGGTGCCGCTCCGACTCGTAGGCATCGAGCTGGGTCTGCGGCGCTGCGCCGCGCAGTACCGCGGCGAGGGTCTTGCCGAGGGCGACGGCGTCGAGCAGGCCGGCGTTGATGGCGGAGCCGCCGGCGCTGAAGATGTGCGCGGCGTCGCCGGCGAGGAAGACCCTGCCGTCGCGGTACCGTTCCGCGTGCCGGCTGTTCGCGACGACGCTCCTCGCGGCAGAGGCCGTCGTGTACGGCAGATCGGCACCCAGGACGCGGCGAAGGCTCGCCCGCAGCTCGTCGTCGCTCAGCTCGTTGGTCGGCTCGCTGTCACCGCGCGGTTCGTGCGTGCTGACGATGTACAGGTCATCCGGGGCAGCGCGGTCGAGCACATCGGCGGGGGCAATGGTGATCGACCCGTGTGCGGTCCGGTTGGGCTGGAAGGGCACGAGCCGGCCGATGCCGCGCAGGTCGATGCGATCGCCGACCCGGGCCACGGCTCCCGCCGGGATGGTGACCCGGGCCAGCCGGGAGATGTTGGTGCTCGTGCTGCCGGGGAAGCCGATGCCGAGGCTCTTGCGCACAAAGCTGTGTGCGCCGTCGCAACCTACGAGGTACCGGGCGCGCAGCTCGACGGACGAGCCTTCGGCGGTGGCCTGGACGGTCACCCCGTTGCCGTCCTGCTCGAACCCGGTGACCTCGCGCCCACGCAGTACTGTGGCACCGAGGCGCACGGCGCGCTCCGCCAGCAGGCTCTCCAGGCGGTGCTGTGGCACCGGGAGCACGTGCAGCGGACCGCGCAGCAGGCCGAGCTTGAGGGTGAGCGGGCCGAAGCGAAACCGCGGTGGCCGCACCACCCGCAGCCCGGTGCCCCGCAGGAGCTTGCGCCGCCGCAACTCCAGCGCGGCCCGACCGACAACGCCGTTCCCTTTCGGGATCTGGACCGGCTCGGCGATTCGGTCGAGAACGACCGCACGGACGCCTGCACCGGCAAGGTCACCGGCGAGCAGCAGCCCCGTCGGCCCGGCCCCGACAACGACCACGTCAAGCACCGATGCGTCAGCCAGGATCGACATGCCTGTCAACCTAACTTGACACACGAGCCTCCGTCAACCTTGGTTGACAGGACTGGGTGGCCACGCGGTCGACGTCAATCGTCGACCAGCCACCCGATCGTTCCGCCGGGACTGCCAGCCGGACTGATCGGCTTCGCTCGGCCGCGGCACGGTCCCCGTTCCCGGCCACGGCACCGCTGCATCCTTGACGGAAGGCGCGAGGTTAGGGTGCCTCCCATGGACGCTGCCAAGTCCCCATGGGATGGGCTGCCGCAATCGGTCGTGCGGCTGCTCGCGGAGCACGGACATCTGGACCTGCTGCGCCGCGAGGCTGACGACGGCGACTACGAATGCGCCGAAATGCTGGCACGGCTGCTGCGGGCCCGCGGCGAGCCGCCGGCGGCAGCCCTGACGTTGCTGCGGCCCTTCGTCGGTACGGACTGGGCAGCGCGGGTCGTGGACGACTACGCCGGGTACCTCGCGGAGTCCGGCGACGTCGACGCGGCGATGGTGATGCTGCGCCCGTACGCCGACGAGGGCCATCCCGAGGCCGTGGAACGCCTCGGGACGCTGCTGATCCAACGGGGCCGTGCCGACGACGTGCTCGCTTTGCTGCGGCAGGGCCTCGATGACTACATGTACCCGATCGACGTGCCGGTCGAACTGACCCGCGGCCTGGGCCGCGACGACGAGGTGATCGAGCTGCTGCGGTCGCGGATCGACGCCGGGCGGCTCGGCCTGGAGAGCCTGCTGGCCTCCGTGCTGGAACGCGGCGGCCGGCTGGAGGAGGCGATTGCCGCGCTGTCCGACGGCCTTCGCCGCGAAGGGCCGTACAACATCGCGGACGCCGAACACCTGGCCGATCTGCTCGCCCGTCACGACCCCGCGGCGCTCGCGCAGTTCGCCGCCGGTGACGGCCGTAGCGGACGTAGGTACGGCGCGCATCGACTCGCTCGCTGGTACGAGGAACAGGGCCGCATCGACAACGCGGTGGCGGTGCTGGCGCCCCGCGCCGCACGGGTGCGCCGCACTCACGAGCAGCACGGCCTGCCCCACTACGCCGCGGCGGCGGAACTGGGGCGGGTTGTCCGCCAGGACGAGCCGTGCCTTCTCGCCGACCTGCTGGCCCGGCACGGTCGGGTCGACGAGGCGGTCACCGTGCTGCGGACGGCGGCCGTCGCGAAGCCGGCCGTGCTGCGCCCGCTGTGCGTGCTGCTGATCGAGCACGACCGCCTGGACGAGGCACGGGCCGCTGTGGCCGAGGTCGTCGCCGAGGTCTGGCCGGACCCGGTCAGACTGCGCCTGGAATGGATCGAGGCGTTGGTCGAATGCGGCCGCTACGAGCAGGCGATCGCCGAGCTGCGAGCGGATCCCGAGGCGGGCAGCGGGTACGCCCGCGAACGCCTGGCCGCCCTGCTGACCGACCACGGTCCACCGGACGAGGCCATCGCCATGCTCAGCCCGGCCACCGAAAGATGGTCCCGCATGCTGTTGGCGAAGGCGTTGATCCGCGCGGGCCGAGCCGAGGAGGCGATCGCGGCGACCCGCGCCAGACCGGCGCCAGAGCAGGTCTGAGCGCGACTGGGTCCGTGCGGCCTACGGCGAGCGACGGCTGTTCCGGCCGCTGACATGTTGGTCGACGGCACAGCGCGGAACGTGATCAAGCATGCGCCAGCCGCCGGGGCATGCCACAGGTTGGGCGACGAGCGCCTCGCGGCATGTCCGGATGCCAAGGGCAGTGAAGCAGGGTATTCGGTGCAAGGGTGTCCTGCGGCCGAGCGGCCACCGGTGCGGGTTGCACCGGTGGCCGCCTGGTTCACGTCAGTGTTGCGTTGGGGTTGGAGGGTTAGGGGTAGTTCACGACCTGGCGCGGGGTGGTGTTGCCGGCCGGGTTGGGGACGGCGCCGCCGGTGTCGTTGACGACGTTGGCGATGGTGCCGACGTCACCGAGGGAGACCGTGATGACGCTGTGCAGCCGGACGCCGGTCCGGTTGGGCACCTCGAAGCCTCGGTCCACGCGGACGGCGGGGTTGACGTTGAAGTAGCAGTACACGCCGCCGCCCCACAGTTCGTGGTCGGTGACGGTGTCGGCGACCTTGTAGGCGGCGTAACCGTTGCCCCGGGGGCCGATCCAGGCTGCCTGGTTGGGCACGTCGTACGGCTTCTCGTTCTGGAAGAAGATCGTCTTGCCGCGGTTGCCGTTCCAGATCACTTCGTACTTCTGGTAGTGCTCGACGAACAGGCCGGTGGCGAGGACGTCGTCGCCGTTCACGAGGAGGCCGGTGTCGCCGGTGTTCACCGTCCAGCCGGTGGGTGCGCCGCCGTGGTCGGCCCGCCATGCCCAGATGTGGTCGATGATCGTGTCATCGCTGTGCACGGCGAGGGTGGTGGTGGCCTTGCCCTGGACGCTGCTGCCGATGCGGAAGAACACGTCCTGGATGCTGATCGGGTTCGCCGCGTGGTCGGTGTGCGCACCGGCCGTGCCGACCGTCATCAGCGTGGGGCTGTTGGTCGTGCCGGCGTCGAAGGTCAGGCCGCTGACCTTGACCCCGTTGACGTCGGCGACGTTCAGCGCCTCGACGCCGTTGACCGGGATCAGGGTCGGGTAGCCGATGCCGGTGACCACCGTGTCGGCCCGGGTGACCCGGATCGTCTGGTCGAGGGAGTAGGTGCCCGGGGTGAAGAACAGGTTCAGGCCCTGGGCGAGGGCGGTGTTGATCCGGGCGGCGCTGTCACCGGGCTTGGCGACGTAGAAGTTCCGCATCGGGATCGAGGTGCCGGGCGTGTTCGGCCAGGTGGCGCCCGCGGAGTTGCGCCGGATGTTCGGCACGAAGACGCGGTACAGGCCGGCGCTGTCGACGTACAGGTACGGCTTCTCGCGGGTGACCGGGGTGGTGGCGAGGGTGGTGTGCGGCGGGTTCGGGAACGCGTTGGGCGGGGCGCCCTGCACGCCGGAGTAGACCATGTTCCAGACGCCGCCGTCCCAGCGCTGGATCCGGCTGTCGCGGGTGTACCACTGCTGCTGCGAGCCGGAGGTCACGTAGCCGTCGACGACGGAGTCGGCGAGGTAGCCACCACTGGAGTAGCCCTGCCCGTTGTCCTGGTTGGACGGGGCCAGGGTCAGGTTGCCCTTGATGTGCACGCGGCGCATCGGGGCGGCCTGGGAGACGGCCCACCGGTTGATGCCGCCCTCCGGCACGATCGACAGGTTCTCCATGCTGCGCCAGAAGTTCTGCGTCGCGTTGGACTCGTCGCCGTAGTTCCAGCCGGAGTCGACGTTCACCGCGCCGTTGATCGTCACGTCGTCGGGGTTGATGCCGAGACCGGCGACCGTGGTGTAGAAGCCGACGTTGGCCCAGACCCGCCCGTACGTGCCGGGCTTGAACAGGAACACGTGGCGCTGGGTGCCGAACTGCGCGGTCGGGCTGCGCAGCTGCGCGTTGAAGGCCGCGTCAACGGCCGCCTGGATGGTCGCCGCCGACGAGGACCCGTCGAAGATCCGCACGTTCGGGCCGAAGTCCGGCGTGTCGGAGGTCGGCAGCGTCGGTCCGCTGGACGACGTCGAGGGCGAGGGCGACGTCGGGTTCGACGGGCCGGAACCGGTGAAGACCTGGAACTCCCACAGCGAGTAGCCGTAGACCGTGGCCCGGGCGGTGCCGTTCACGCGCACGTAGCGACCGGTCGTCGTGGTGACGGCCGGGGTCTGCACGCCACCGGTGCCGGCGGTCGTGCTGTAGATGTTCGTCCAGCTCGTGCCGTTGGTGGACACCTGGATCTGGTAGGCGGTCGCGTACGCGGCCTCCCAGTTCAGCGAGACGCCACAGACGGACACGGCCGAGCCCAGGTCGACCTGGAGCCACTGCGGGTCAGCGGCCGCGCTGGACCAGCGGGTGCCGGTGTTGCCGTCGAACGCGGCCGAGGCCGGGGTACCGGCGTTCTCCGTCGACGACGCGGTGGCCGGCTTGCCCTGGGCCGCGTTGGTGGTGCCGCAGGTGCCGGGGTTGTCAGGGGTACCGCCGAAGACCTGGAACTCCCACAGCGACACGCCCCACTGGGTGGCCTTCGCGGTCGCGTTGACCCGCACGTAGCGGCCGGTGCCGGTGACCGGCAGGCTCTGCTGGCCGCCGGTGCTGGTCGTAGTGGTGTAGACGTTCGTCCAGGTGTTGCCGTCAGCGGAGGTCTGGATCTGGTACGCGGTGGCGTACGCGCCCTCCCAGTTCAGCGCGACCCGGGTGATCGACTGGGAGGAGCCGAGGTCGACCTGGATCCACTGCGGGACGCTGAAGGCGCTGGACCAGCGGGTGCCGGTGTTGCCGTCAGTCGCGGCACTGGCGGGGGTGCCGGCGTTCTCGGTCGACGAGGCGGTCGTCGGCTTGCCCTGCGACAGCAGGGTCTCGGCGGCGTCGGCGTTACGGGTCGTGACGACGGTGATGTAGGTGACCAGGATGGCCGCCACCGCGATCACGATGGCGGCCATGCGCAGGGTGCGCCGGCTCATCGGTGATCGGGATGGGCGTCGATGGCCGGGGGCGGGTTCCGACCACTCCATAGGGGACTCCTTCGTGACGCTCGGGTGTCGGCGGTGTGTCAGGGGTGTGAGAGAGCGCTCTCGCAGACGTCACTTTGAACCAACCCTGGATGGGTGTCAATGCCTCGCGAGGAACGAACGACCTCTGAACACTGCTGCCCCACGCGCAGGCCAGGGCACCGCAAGGAACCCTGACCAGCAACACCCGCCGCCCGCCCGGCACCTGGGAGCGCTCTCTGAAATGCTTGGCCACGACCGGACGCGTCCGGGTTCAATGCGAGCCGAACTGGGCCGCACACCCCCAGGCCGAAGCGCCGGCAGGCCCAGGATCTCCGCCTTCTGCCGGCGAGTTGCCACGGGAGCTGATGGCCGTCAGTCGTGCGGCAGCGACTCGTAGGTCCAGTCGGGACGCAGCGTGGGGCGCTGGTCGCGCAGGGTTCGCTTCAGTACCTTGCCGGACGGGTTGGTCGGGAACTCGTCGACGAGGTAGAGCTCCTTCGGGACCTTGAACTTGCCGAGGCGCTGCCGGGCGTGTTCGATGAGCGACTCCGCGGTCAGGCCGGGCCGGCCGATGACGAACGCGACCGGGACCTCCTGCCACTTCGGGTGCGGCGCGCCGATCACCGAGACGGCGAGGACGAGCGGGTGGTCGGCGAGGACGTTCTCGATCTCGGCGCTTGCCATGTTCTCGCCGCCGCTGCGGATCATGTCCTTGAGGCGGTCGCGGATGTACAGGTAGCCGTCGGCGTCGAAGCAGCCGACGTCGCCGGTGTGGAACCAGCCGCCGCGGAACGCGTGCGCGGTGGCCTCCGGGTCGTCGAGGTAGCCGGGGCTCACCTTCGGGCCGCGGGCGACGACCTCGCCGTTCTCCCCCACCGGCACGTCGTTGTCGTCGGCGTCCACGACCCGGACCTGGACCCAAGGCACCGGGATGCCGACGGAGCCCTGCTTGGACTCCATGTGGGCGCGGTCGAGGTACGTGAGGCCGCTGCACGTCTCGGTCAGGCCGTAGCCCTCGATCAGCCGGGCGTTGGGGAACAGTTCCCGCGCCACCGCGTACAGCGCCGAGGTCACCTGCGAGTAGATGAGCCACCGCACCGACGAAAGGTCCGCGGGCGTGTCCGAGCGGCGCACCATGTCGAGCATCGTGGCGGCCATGACCATGCCGGTGATGCGCTCGGCCTCGATGGCCTGCCGCACCGCGGCGGGGTCGAAGCGGCGTTGCAGCACCATGCAGCCGCCGACGTGCCAGATGCCGTAGCCGGGCAGGTCGGTGCCGCCGACGTGGTACAGCGGCGCGAAGTTGAGGATCCGGTCGGTCGGGCGAAGGCCGAGCTCGACGATCTGGGCGTGCATGTTCATGTTCACGTTGCCGTGGGTGAGCATGACACCCTTGGGCAGGCTCGTCGTGCCGGACGTGTAGATGATGCGCTGCAGGGCGTCGTCGGCCAGCTCGGCGTCGGCGACCCGTGCGCCGCGGTGCGCCTCGACGAGCGCCCGCAGGTCGATCCACCCGTCGATCGGCTCCAGCGCGAGCTTCCGCACGCCGGGCAGGTCGGTGATCGCGGCGGCGGTCAGCTCGGCGAACTCCGGCACGGTCGCGACCGACTGCACCCGGGCGTGGCCGAGCAGCTGGGCGAGCTCGCCCGCGGTGAGCCGGTAGTTGAGCGGGACGAACACGGCGCCGAGCTTCGACAGGGCGAGGGACAGGATGAGGAACTCGGGCACGTTGTTGGCCACGATCGCGACCCGGCTGCCGTGCCCGACGCCCTCGGCGGTCAGGCCCGCGGCGAGGGCGTTGACGTCCTCGTTCAGCTGCCGGTGGGTCCACCGCCGGCCCTCGAAGACGAGCGCGTCGGCGTCGCCGAACCGCAGCGCGTTGCCGCCCAGCATCGCGGCGATGTTCGCGGTGCTCACGCCGTCACCTCCGCTGCGCTCCGGCGCCGGCCTGAGCCAAACCTGCCACATGATGAGCGGCCCGAGACGCTCCGCTGGCCACTCATACCGTCACCTCCGCTGCGCTCCGGCGCCGGCCTGAGCCAAACCTGCCACATGATGAGCGGCCCGAGACGCTCCGCTGGCCACTCATGCCGACCTCAGCTCGCGCTTGAGGACCTTGCCGGAGTCGTTGCGCGGCAGCGACTCCACCACGTCGACGTACTTGGGCACCTTGAACCCGGCGAGGTTGGCGCGGCAGTGCTCGCGGATGTCGGCGCCGGTGGCCGTGGCGCCGTCGCGGAGGATGACGAACGCCTTCGGCACCTCGTCCCACTGCGGGTCGGGGACGCCGATGACGGCGACCTCGGCGACGTCCGGGTGCTGCGCGATGACCCGCTCGATCTCGGCGCCGGCGACGTTCTCCCCGCCGGACTTGATGAGGTCGGTGCGCCGGTCGACGAACCACAGGTAGCCGTCCTCGTCGATCCGGCCGACGTCGCCGGTCAGGAACCAGCCGTCGCGGCGGGTGCGCCGGTTGGTCTCCTCATCGTTCCAGTACCCGGGTGAGATCTTCGCGCCACGGATGATGATCTCCCCTTCGGTGCCGGGCGGGACCTGCCGGAACTGTTCGTCGACGATCCTGATGTGCACGCCGGGGAACGGGGCGCCGAGCGCGCCCATCTTGCTCTCCTCGTGCGCGGCGTCCATGTAGCAGACGCCGTTGCACAGTTCGGTCATCCCGAACGTGTCGATGAGCCGGACGTGCGGCAGGCGCCGCTTCACGTCGCGCCGCACGGTGGGCGCGACCCCGGCGAACAGCAGGTACCGCAGCGCCGACAGGTCCGGCGGCTCCGGCAGGTCGAGCAGGCCGAACAGGATCTGCGCGGCGAGGACCATGCCGGTGATGCGTTCCCCGGTCGCGATCCGGGCGATGTCGGCGGCCTTGAACGTCGGCGTGAGCACCATCGTCGCGCCAGCGGTGAAGATCGCCAGCCCGGGTGCTTCCAGCCCGCTGACGTGGAAGAGCGGCGCCGAGATCAGGATCCGGTCGTGCTGGGTCAGCTCCAGTTCGAGGACCTGGGCGAGGTGGTTGGCGGTGAGGTTCCCGCAGGTGTGGATGACGCCCTTCGGGTGTGCGGTGGTGCCGGAGGTGTACAGCAGCCGGTGGATGTCCTCGGGTGCCTTCTCCGCGTCGGGGACCCGGATCCCGGCCGGCTGCCGGTCGAGGAGCGCGGACAGCGGCTGCGCGTCGCCGACCACCTGCGCGCCGTTGGCGACCGCGGTCGCGATCCCGGTCTTGGCGCAGAGCTCCGCGGCGGTGTCGGCGAAGTCGTCGTCGTAGAGCAGGCAGGTGATGCCGGCCTGGTTGATGACGTAGGCCTGCTCGGTGACGTGCAGCCGCCAGTTCAGCGGCACCGAGATCGCGCCGATCCGGGCGATGGCGAGCAGCTCCAGGACGTAGGTGGCGGTGTTGCGGCCGAGCACCCCGACCAGGTCCGAAGCACCGATGCCGGCGGACAGCAGGGCCGCGGCGTGCCGGTCGACGTCGGCGTCGAGCTGGGCGTAGGTCCAGCGGTCGGCGCCGTCGACGAGGGCTTCCCGGTCCGCGCGCCGCAGCGCCTGCAGCCGCAGGGTCTCGGCGAAGTTCGCGGCGCCCATCAGTTCGCGGTGCCGTTCCGGTACGCCAGGATCTCCTCCCGGCTGGGCAGCGACACGAACTCGAGGAGGTTGCCGTCGAGGTCGCGGGCCGCGAACGCGGTGATGTAGCCGTAGTTCTCCAGCAGCACCCGGTTGGGTTCGCCGAGGCATTCCGCGCCGAGCTCCGTCATCTTCCGGTGCAGGTCGCCGATCTCCTCGACGGGCACCTCGAAGCTGAGCAGGAACGTGCCGAGCTCCAGGTGCCCGCCGGTCGCGGTCCGGGTCTTGGTGCCGTTCCACTCGATGAGCTCGAGCTGCCCGATCTTGCTGGGGCCCTGCATGTACTGCACCTTGCCGGTGGTGCCGGGCGGCAGGCCGAGGGACACCTCGATCCCCGGCCCGCCGACGTCGCTGCGCAGGGTCCTGCGGTAGCCGAGGGCCTTCTCGTAGAAGTCGGCGGCCCGGTCCACGTCGGACACGGTCATGGCCACGTGATGCACTTCGCTGACCGGCATCAATCGCTCACTTTCCGGAAAGTACCTGCTGGATCAGTTCGACCTCGTCGGCGCCGCTGTCCGGGACGATGAAGCCGTCCAGGGAGCAGATCTCGTCGAGGGCGCCGAGGATGTCGTCGGGGGTCGCCGGGGTTTCGCCGCCGTACCAGCCGGGGGTGACGCCCAGGAAGATCCGGCCGACGCGGCCGCCGCCGACGGTGAGGATGTGCCGGGTCAGGGTGCACTGCTCCGAGGCGAGGAACGTGCCGACGGCGGCGACGTGCCGCGGGTCGAACCGGTCGGCGAGCTCGCCGAGCAGGCCGTCGGTCATCCGGGTCGCGGCGGTCGGGGCGATGGTGTTGACCAGGATGCCACGGCGGGCGCCTTCCAGGGACAGCACCTGCATCAGCCCGGCGAGGCCGGCCTTCGCGGCGCCGTAGTTGGACTGGCCGAAGTTGCCGAGCAGCCCGGAGGACGAGCTGGTGAGCACGACCCGGCCGTACCCTTGCGCCGCCATGACCGGCCAGGCGGGGCGCAGCACGTTGAACGCGCCGGTGAGGTGCACGTCGAGGACGGCCTGCACGTCGTCGTCGGTGAGCTTCGCCAGGGTCCGGTCGCGCAGGATGCCGGCGTTGTGGATGACGGCGTCGACCGTGCCGTACGCGTCGACGGCGGTCCGCACCAGGGCCGCGCCGCCCGCCGGTGTCGCGACGGAGTCCGTGGACGCGGTCGCGGTGCCGCCCGCCGCGCGGATCTCCTCGACGACCTTGTCCGCCGCGCCGCCGGTGCCCGTACCGTCGACGCCGCCGCCAAGGTCGTTGACGACGACGGACGCGCCGTGCGCCGCGAGGGACAGGGCGTGCGCCCGGCCGATGCCGTTGCCCGCGCCGGTGACGATCACGACCCGCCCGTCCAGCTTCACGGCGCTCACCGCTCGCTCCCGAGGACGGCGACGAACGCGACGCAGGAGCCGGGCTGGCCGCCGAGGTTCTGGGCGACGGCGAGCTTCGCGCCGGGGACCTGCCGGGCCCCGGCCTCGCCCCGCAGCTGGGTGAAGCACTCGAACATCATCCGCAGCCCGGTCGCGCCGATCGGGTGGCCGAAGGACTTCAGGCCGCCGTCGGTGTTGACCGGCAGCGCGCCGCCGAGGTCGTAGCGGCCGTCGAGCAGGTCCCGCCACGCCTTGCCACGCTCGGAGAACCCGAGGTCCTCCATGAGCACCACCTCCGTCGGGGTGAAACAGTCGTGGACCTCCGCCAGGGAGATCTGCTCGGCAGGGTCGGTGACGCCCGCCTGCTCGTAGGCCTGGCGGGCGGCGGCGACGACCTCGGGGAAGCTGGTGAAGTCGTAGCCGTCCGACGCCAGGCCCGCACCGGACCCGGCGACGAAGCTCATCCCCTTGAGGTAGATGGGTTTGCTGGTGTACCGGTGTGCGTCCTCGGCCCGCACGATGATGGCGGCGGCGGCACCGTCGGACACGCCGGAGCAGTCCATGACCCCGAGCGGCCCGGCGATGCGCGGGGAGCGCTCGACGGTCTCCGCGGTGACGGCCTTGCGGAACTGGGCGCGTTCGTTGAGGGCGCCGTTCGCGTGGTTCTTCATCGCGACCTTCGTCAGGGCGCTGCGCATGTCGCGGGCGTCGACGCCGTACGCCTCCTGGTAGGCCGGGGCCAGCAGGGAGAACCCGGCGGGTGCGGTCCAGTCGACGTCGGTGCCGTCCGCGGGCGGGTACACCGCCGACAGCCCGGAGTACGAGGAGTCCTTGAGCTTCTCCACGCCGGTCGCCATGACCATGTCGTAGGCGCCGGACGCGACCGCGAACACCGCGTTGCGGAACGCCTCCGACCCGGTGGCGCAGTAGTTCTCGACCCGGGTGACGGGTTTACCGGTCAGCCGCAGCGGCCGGGCCAGGGTCTGCCCGGACATGCCGGAGCCCTGGGTGCCGACCCAGAACGCGTCGACGTCGTCGAGGGTGACCGACGGCAGCGACCCGACGCACTCCTGCACGGCGTCGACGAGCAGGTCGTCGGCGGAGGAGTGCCAGTGGTCGCGGAACGGGGTGCAGCCCATCGCGACGATCGCGACGTCATGGGTGGTGCGCCTGCTGCCCATCAGTGCGTTCCTTCCGTGTCCTGAGTCGGGTCCTGAGTCGGGTCCGGGGTCGGGGCCGGGCGGAGCTTCCAGAAGTAGTTGTGGATCGCGTCGGTGGTCCACAGCCGGCGGAACGTCGGTGTCATCGCCATGCCGACGGTGACGTCGCCGGGCGGGACGTCGGTGGCGTAGGCGCTGAGCCGGCCGCCGCCGTCGACGTCGGCGATGACGACCGCGACCTCCGGCTCCGGCATCGTGGTCAGGTGGTCGCGGGTCACGGAGACGACCCGGGCGGTCCGGTCCCGCAGCGACACCTTCGCCTCGCCGGCCCCGGCGATGCCGCAGGCGGCGCAGACCCGGCCCGGCGGGGTGGTGACCCGGCCGCAGGCGCCGCACTGGCTGCCCTCGAGGCGGTACTTCCAGCCGGCCCGGCGGTGCATCGGCGGCGCCGCCGGGGCCGGTGCCGCGGGGCGGGCCGGGCCCTGCACGTCCAGCAGCCCGCGCCAGCGCAGGTACCGGCCGTAGCCGAGGACCTGCCGGGCGGCGAGCTGGTCGCGCACCGACGGGCCGCTGCGGGCGTCGCGGACCCCGTCGCCGGCGCGGAACACGAACGCGTCGGCGCCCTCGGTCGCGGACAGCAGCAGGATCGTCTGTCCCGGCTCGGCGTCGTCGAGCGCGGCGGCGAGCAGCAGCCCCGGGTGGGCGGCGCCGGTGAAGCCGGTGGCCCGTTCCAGGGCGGCGTCCTGCTGGGAGGGCACCGTGCCGCGCAGCGCCCGGCGCAGGGCGGCCGCCGCCCGCGGGTTGGAGGAGGAGACGACGACGTGGTCGACGGCGTCCAGGGCCGCCTCGGCGAGGGCGCGGCGGGCCGCGTCGAGGCCGGCGGCGGCGAGGATCTCGGCGGTGAACCGCTCGTCCCAGACCCGGTCGTGGCGTTCGCCGGGCAGCCGCCACCGTTCGAGGATCTCGGTGGTGTGCCCGGCGCGGGCCAGCAGCACCGCGGCGTGCCCGGCGCCGCCGGCGAACGCGGCCGCGGCGTCGCCCTGGGCGAGCTCGTCGGGGGCGCCGGGGCGGGTGGTGCGCAGGTCGGCGGCGGCGGCGACGGCACCGGCCCGGACCACCAGGTCGAGGGCGGCCGCGCCGGAGCGGTGCCCGCGCAGGTCGACGGCGCTGACGCCGGGGTCGAGCCCGAGCGCCTCGTGCACGATCCCGGCGGAGGTCTTCGCCTCGTAGGGTGCGCTGGTGGTGGCGAGCAGCAGGTGCCGGCCGGCCGGGGTGGCGGCCGCGAGGTGCCGCAGCGCCTCAACGGCCATCGTGATCACGTCCTCGTCGTAGCCGGCGACGCTGCGGGCCGGGCCCTTGGCCGGGGCGGGCCCGCCGGCCGGGTCGAGGCGGTTGTCGGTGAGCACGTAGGCGGGCAGGTAGGCCGCGTACGCGTCGATACCCTGGTCAGTCAAGGAACGCTCCACAGAGGTCGGGTCCACAGCGGTCAGGTCCACGAGGGGATGGCGGCGAGCAGCCGGCGGGTGTAGTCCTGCCGCGGCCGGTCCAGCACGTCCTCGACGCCGCCCTGCTCGACCACCTGGCCGCGGCTCATCACCGCGATCCGGTCGCAGAGGTCGCTGGCGAGCATCAGGTCGTGGGTGACGAACAGCAGGCCGATGCCGAGCTCGTCGACCAGGGTCCGGAACAGCGCGACGACCTTGGTCTGGGTGGTGACGTCGAGCGCGGTGGTGCACTCGTCGGCGATGACGAGCGCCGGGCGGGTGACGACGGCGAGGCCGATCGCGACCCGCTGGCGCAGCCCGCCGGACAGCTGGTGGGGGTAGCTGTCCAGGACCCGGGCCGGGTCGCTGATCCGCATCTGTTCGAGGACCTCGACGGAGCGCCGCTCGACGTCGGCCTTGCCGATGTCGCGGACGTGCCGGCGCAGCACCTCGCCGAGGTGGGTGCGGACCTTCATCAGCGGGTTCAGCGACCGGGACGCGTCCTGGAAGACCATGCCGACGGCGGTGCCGCGGATCCGGTCCGTGCGGTCGACGCCGGGGGCGACCACCACGTCGCCGGCCAGTTCGACGGTGCCGGCCTCGACGGTGACGTTGCGTTCGAGCAGGCCGACGACGGAGCGGGCGAGGGTGGTCTTGCCGCTGCCGGACTCGCCGACGACGCCGACGATCTGGCCGCGGCCCACGTCGAGGTCGACGCCGTCGAGCAGCCTGAGGTGCCCGGCGGTGAGGCGGGCCGAGATGGACAGGCCGGACACGTGCAGCAGGCTGGTCATCGGCGCCTCTTGCGGGGGTCGTAGTGGGTGAGCAGGGCGTCGCCGAGCAGGTTGACCAGCAGCACGAGGACGGTGACCGCGAAGCCGGGGAAGAACGCGATCCACCAGGCCGTGCTCAGCTCGTCCTGGCCGGCCGCCAGCAGCGAGCCCCAGCTGTTCATCGGGGGCACCACGCCCAGGCCGAGGAAGCTGAGCGCGCTCTCGATCAGGATCGCGGTGCCGACCTGGAGGGTGCCGAGCGCGACGATCGTGCCGCCGAGGTTGGGCAGGATGTGCCGGAACACGATGCGCAGCTCCGACGCGCCGGCGGCGCGCAGCCCGAGCACGAACTGGCGTTCCCGGATCGCGAGGGTCGCCGACCGGGTGACCCGGGCGCAGACGGCCCAGCCGGTGAGCGCCAGGACCAGGAACAGCACCGGCAGGGAGCTGCCCCGGTTCGCGATGATCGCCAGGGCGACGAGGATGAACGGCAGCGCGAGCTGGGCGTCGATGAGCACGGAGATGACCCGGTCGACCCAGCCGCGGAAGTACCCGGCGAGCAGGCCCAGCAGGGTGCCGGGGCCGATCGCGACGACCGCGCCGACCAGGCCGATCATGATGGTCAGCCGGCCCGCCTCGACGAACTGGGTGAGCAGGTCCTGGCCGAGCTTGTCGGTGCCGAGCGGGTGCGACCAGGAGCCGCCGCTCAGGAAGCCGGGTGGCTGCCGGGTCGCGTTCAGGTCCTGGCCGGCGGCGGGGAGCAGGCCGGTCAGCGGCAGGACGAACACGGCGACGGCGACCACGGCGATCGGCACCGCCAGCCAGAACGCCGACGTCCGCTTGGACCGGCGGGGCGCCTCGGCCGGCTTGAGTTCAAGCTCCAACTGGCTCATGCCGTCACCTCACCCTCGGGTCGACGATCGAATGGATGACGTCGACGAGCAGATTGAGCAGGACGAAGACCAGCGCGCCGAACACGACGATCGCCTGGACGAGCGGGAAGTCGCGGAACTGGATGGCCTGCAGGGCGAGCTGCCCGAGGCCGGGCCAGGAGTACACGTACTCGACGGCGACCGCGCCGGACAGCAGGATGCCGGTCTGCAGCACGACGATGGTGAGGATCGGCATCATGGCGTTCTTGAACGCGTGCCGCCACACCACCCGGCGGCCGAGGATGCCGCGGGCCTTGGCGGCGTCGATGTACGGCTCCGCGAGGGCCTCGCTCATCGAGGCGCGGGTGAGGCGGGCGATCTGCGCCATCGGGTACACCGACATCGTCAGCGCCGGCAGCACCAGGTGTGCGGGGGTGCCGGACTGCCCGGCCGGCAGCCAGCCGAGGTTCACGGCGAACAGCACCACCAGCATCATCCCGAACCAGAAGACCGGCACGGACTGGCCGAGCAGCGCGACGGTCGACGCGGCCCGGTCCCACCAGGTGCCTTCGCGCCTGGCGGCGAGCACGCCGAGGGGGACGCCGATGAGGATGGCGAGGGCCATGCCGGCCGCGACGAGCTGCAGCGTGAACGGCAACCGGTCCATGATCATCGAGGTGTTCGACTGGTAGAACTGCAGCGACTGGCCGAGGTCGCCGGTGAAGACGCCCTTGAGGTAGTCGAGGTACTGGACCAGCAGCGGCCGGTCGAGGCCGAGCTCGTGGCGCAGGGCCTCGCGCTGCTCGGGTGTCGCCATCGGGCCGAGGATGGTCGTGGTCGGGTCGCCGGACAGCCGGCCGAGCATGAACGCCATGCTCAGCGCGATCAGCAGCGACGCCAGCAGGGCGGCGATCCGGGCGGCGGCGCGGCGCAGCGCACCGGCCCGCCTGGACCGGCCGCTCTTCGCCGGGGTCGCCCCGCCGGGCGGCGCCGCCGGCATGCCGGCCTTGGTCAGCGTGGGTGCGACGTTGTTCGCCGCCGGGACCGGGCTGGTCTTCATTGCCGTGACCTCCATCGCGCTCCTGGCATCGCGGCGAGCAGCTCGCGGGTGTAGTCGTTCTGGGGCCGGGCGAAGACGGTCTCGCAGGGCCCGGACTCGACGACCCGGCCGTGGTACATGACGTGCACGACGTCGCAGACCGAGCGGACCACGGCCAGGTCGTGGCTGATCATGAGCAGGGCCGCGCCGGTCGTCGCGCGGATCTCCTTGAGCAGGGCCAGCACGTCGGCCTGCACGGAGACGTCGAGCCCGGACGTCGGCTCGTCGGCGACGATGAGCCGGGGCCGCATCAGCAGTGCCCGGGCGATGCAGACCCGTTGCGCCTGCCCTCCGGAGAGCTGGTGCGGGTAGCGGTCGAGGATCGACGGCTCGAGCCGGACCCGTTCGAGCAGGGCGGTGTCCTCGATCCAGGAGGTGCGCTCCGGTTGCAGCGAGCGCAGCTCCCGCAGCCCGGACCGCACGGACTGGCGGGGGTCGAGCGAGCCGTGCGGGTCCTGGAAGACCACCTGCGCCTCGGGCCGCAGCCGGCGCAGCTGCTTGCGGCCGACCGAGGACAGCGAGTGCCCGAGGAGCCGGATGTCGCCCTCGCCGCGGGTGCCGAGCCCGGTCGCGGCCATGGCGAGGGTGGTCTTGCCCGAGCCGGACTCGCCGACGACCGCGACGCTCTCGCCGGCGCCGATGCGCAGCGACACGTGGTCGACGGCCCGGAACACCTCGCCGGTGCGCCGGTTGCGGTGCTCGACGACCAGGTCGTCGACCTCCAGCACCGGCGCACCCCGATCCGGGGTCCTGGCTGGGGTCTTTTCCAGGGCGTGGGGGTGCCGGGCGTCGCCGCCCGGCATCCCGTTCTGCACGACGTCGGACATTGTCAGTGGGTCGTCTGGGTGAAGTCGACGGTGTTCAGCGGACCGAACACCAGACCCTTGACGCCGCCGGCGGTGGCGTAGTTGAACACCTGCCGGTACAGCGGCACGTAGCAGTGCTTCTCGACCACGCCGATCGTGTTGAGCTCCTCGTACATCGGGGCGGCCGCGGCGGCGTCGGTCTGCTCCAGGGCCTTCTGGGCCAGGTCGTCGATCTTCGGGTCCGGGCAGTTGCCGGTGATCGACTTGGTCTTCATGAAGCCGCTGGCGAAGAAGTCCGGGACGGCGACGTTGGGCACGCCGGCGAAGATCGAGATGCCGGGGACCTGACGGCCGACGACCCGCTTCACGAGGGTGCCGTAGTCGATCGGCACGTACGTGACCTTGAAGCCGGCCTTCTCGAGGGCACCGCCGACGGCCTGGGAGACCTCTTCGATGTTGGTGTACTGCGCCGCCGGGTAGTGGATCTGCACCGCCGGGGCGGCGGCACCGACGAGCTCCTTGGCCTTGGCCGGGTCGGCGGTCACGCTCTGCGCCGGCTTCTGGCCGGGGCTGACGTTGAGCAGGCCGGCGTCGGCGACGGCCTGGCCGTCGAAGATGCCCTTGACGATCGCGTCCCGGTCGATGGCCAGGGCGGCCGCCTCGCGCAGCTTCGGGTCGTCGAACGGCGGCTTCGTCGAGTCGAGGAACGCGATGATCTTGATCGCGGTCTCGGTGCTCGTCACCGTGATGCCCGCCTTCTTGGCCGTGGTGGCCTGGGCCGGCGGGAGGTCGAACGAGACGTCCACACTCTTACTCTGGATCAGGGCGAGCCGCTGCGCGGCCTCGTTGGCCCAGGTGAAGGTGATGCCGTCGTTGATCGCCTTCTTCGGGCCCCAGTAGTCGGGGTTCTTCTTGACCGACATGTCGCGGCCCGCGTTCGAGCCGGCCCACACGTAGGGGCCGGTGCCGATTGGGGCCGCGGCGAAGCCCGCCGAGCCCTTCTCCTGGTAGTACTTCGGCGGCACCAGGTAGACGGTGGTGAGCAGGTCCGCGAGGTTGTACTGGGAGGTCTTGGTCTTCACCACGACCGTGGTGGCGTCCGGCGCCGCGATGTCGGCGACGTTGGTGAAGTACGACTTGAGCTGCGACGCCGCGGTGTCACGGGTGAGCGTGAGGGTGTTGGCGACCGCCGCGGCGTCGGCCTTCTCGCCGTTGCTGAAGCTGATGTCGGGCCGGACCTTGAACGTCCAGGTGGTCGCGTCGGTGCGGGTCCAGCTCGTGATGAGGCCGGTGTCGACGGCCTTGAGGCCGGCGTCGGTGTTGATCAGCGGTTCGAGCATGGTGGCCCAGACGATCTGGGCCGACCGCGCACCGACGATCGGGTCGAGGGTCGCGGGCTGGGCCGCGAGCAGCGCCCGGACGGTGAACGGGCCGGCCGACTGGGCGGTGCCGGGCTTCGAGTCACCACAGGCGGCGAGGCCGGCGCCGGCGAGGGCAAGGGAGGCGACCAGCGCCAGAGGCCGCCGGGATCGCAAGGAGCTCATGAGCATGTATGGACGTCCTTCACAACGATTGACCCGTCATGTCGCCGCGAGCCGCGGCCGTGACGCTGGCCACAAAGTACCGACCAGCCGGTATCAAGTCAACAGGTCCAACTGGTGTCAGGTCCGTAACGACCGCGTGACACACCCCCGTCTGCCAGCATCGTTGTCTTCATACCGACTGGTATGTATGATCCGGCGGTGGCCATCACCCTCACCCGCGAACACGACGGTCGCGTCGCCCGCGTCCGCTACGACAACGCGGCCCGCGGCAACTGCTTCGACGACGGCGCCCTCGCCGGGCTCGTCGCCACGATGGAGACCGCCGCCGCGGACGGCACCTGCGCCGTGATCCGACTGGACATGGCGGGCCGGCACTTCTGCGGCGGCTGGGACACCACGTCGTTCGCCGCGCTCGCCGACACCACCCAGGAGGCGGTCGCCGCCGGGCTGCGCGACAGCGACGCCGCGCTGCACCGCATCAGACGGCTGCCGGTGCCCGTGGTCAGCGCGGTCCGCGGGCACGTCATCGGCTTCGGCGCCGGCCTGCTCAGCGCCGTCCACCTGCCGGTCGCCGCCGCCGGCGCCCGGCTGTCGCTGCCCGAGGCCCGCTTCGGCTTCGCCCCCGCCGGCGTCGGCCACACCATCGCCCAGGCCCTCCCCCGCCCGCACGCGTACGCGCTGGCGACCGGCGCGAGCACCGCAACCGCCGACCAACTGCTCGGCTGGGGCCTGGTCGCCCGGGTGGTCGCCGACGACGATCTCGACAGCGAGGTCGACGCCCTCGTCGAGGCGCTCGCCGCCGTGCCGCCGCACACCCTGCGCGCGGTCGTCGAGGTGGTCGAGTCGAGCCTCGCCACCGGCTCCCCGGAGCACGCCTACGAGGTCTCCGCCCGCACGATCGTCGCGAGCGTGACCGCGTGAACCCGCCGTTCCAGGCCGGTGAGGCCGTCTGGGTGGAGCTGTGCACCACCGACCCGCAGCAGGCCGAGGACTTCTACCGCGCGCTGCTCGGCTGGACCGTGCGGCACGAGCAGCTCGGCGCGACCACGTACCGGATGTGCAGCGTCGACGGGCACGACGTCGCCGGCATCTCCGACGCCACGGGCCTGCACGGCGGCCGGCCCCGCGGCTGGATCGCCTACTTCGCCGTCGACGACGTCGCACGCTCCGCGGACCAGGCCGTCACGCTCGGCGGGGAGCTCGTCACCCCGCCGCGCTACCTGCCGGCGGCCGGCACCGGCGCCGTGGTCGTCGACCCGTTCGGCGCGGCGTTCGGCCTGTACCAGGGTGAGTCCCGGGCGGGGGTGCAGACGCTCAACACCGTCGGCGCCCTGTGCTGGAACGAGCTGGACACCGGCGAGCCGCAACGCTCGGTCGCCTACTACCAGGACCTGTTCGGCTACGCCACCCAGCAGCGCGACGACTCGCCGACCGCCCGCCCGTACACGGTCCTCATGCTCGGCGACGTGCCCGTCGCCGGCGTCCTGGAACTGGACAACGAGTGGCCGAACATCATCCCGTCGAAGTGGATCACGTACTTCAACGTCGGCTCCCTCGACGACGCGCTGGCGCGGGTGTCCGACCTGGGCGGCACGCCGACCGTCGGCCCCGTCGACAGCCCGCACGGGCGGCTCCACCTGGTGAAGGACCCCGGTGGGCACACCCTGTGCCTGGTGCAGCTCGAAGGCGGCCTGCGCCCCGACGCTCCCAACTCCTCTCCCCCGGCGGTGGACCGATGACGACCGAGCCCCTGTTCGACTCCGCCGAGTTCCGCCAGGTCTGCGGGCACTTCCCCACCGGGGTGACCGCCGTGACCGCGACGGCGGCCGGCGGTGCCGTGGCGGCGCTGACCGTCAACTCGTTCACGTCGGTCTCGCTGTCCCCGGCGAAGGTGCTGTTCTGCGTGGCGACGTCGTCGTCGAGCTTCAAGGTGCTCGTCGCGGCGGACCGGATCGCGATCCACATCCTCGGCCAGGACCAGGAGGACATCGCCCGGCGGTTCGCGACCTCGGGGCTGTCCGGCGCGGAGAAGCTCAGCGGCGTGTCCTGGGCGCCCGGCCCGGACGGCGTGCCGCTGCTGCCCGGCACCCCGGCGATCCTGGCCGGGGTCCGCGACGAGGTGATCACCAGCGGCGACCACGTCATCGTGCTGGTGGACGTCGACCACGTGCACCTGAAGCCGACGAAGGTCCCGGCCCTGTCGTTCTACCGCGGCCGGTTCGTCGCCCCCACCGGCCCCACCGAGTAGGTCCGCCCAGCCGCCCGCCGGATTGAGCGTCCACCTGGAGCTCTTGCACTTCGGCAGTACATTGGCGACCATCACTTTATGACTTCGTTGTTCCGTCGCTTCGCGCTGGCATCCGCAGTGGTCGCAGGTTCGCTTGTGCTGGCGCCGGTCACGCCGGCCGCCGCGTACAGCGCGTGTCCGGCCGACACGATGTGCGGCTGGCTCTTCTACTCCGACGCCGCGCGCACCCACCAACAGGGCGGGCACACCACGAACTGTCAGGGCGTCGTCCTCGACTGGGGCATCAAAGCCGGCTACTCGACCTACATCGTGCAGGGCTGCGGGGGCGGGCCCGGCCCGGTGTGACGCCCGGCCCGGCCGGGTCGCCCTTCACGGCGCGTCCAGGAAGTCGACCGTGGACGCGCCGTGAGCCCGGCGCGGCAGAGCACCGCTCAGCCGTCCAGGCGGCGCACCATGTTCATGATGGTCTCCAGCTGCGCCCCGCCCTTGATCGGGTAGTTGGTCGCGCCCAGGTAGCCCCACCAGTCCCAGCAGCCGTTGGGGTTGACCGCAGTGGCGAGCGCCTGGGGATACAGCACGATCATGCTGTTCGTGTCGGCGTACTGGTTGAGATTGGCCCGGTCGACGAAGGCTGTGCCGACCTCGGTGTAGGCCTGCTTGCAGCCGTGCAGCGCGACGAGCAGGCGGCACGACTGGCCTGCGGTGCACGCCGACGGGACGTACGCGAAACCGGTCGCGCCCATGCTGATCCCGTTGGCGTAGCCGTTGACGGCGAAGGTGTTCTGGCTGAAGCTGATCAGCCGGCCACCGAGCGCGCCGGTGTTGGGCCCGTTGACCGAGCCGAACAGCTTGCGCAGGAACGCGTTCTGTGGGTCGGTGCCGCAGTCGTTGAGGAACGGTGACGCGGTGGCCGAGCAGCTGACCGTCCCGTACGGACCGACCCAGGCGTGCCCGGCGGGCGAGCCGCTGTCGTACTGCACGCTCGCGCCGAAATGCTGGTAGTAGCGGACCAGGTCGTCGTTGACGGACTTCTTGACCGTGGTGTCGCCGTTGCCGTGGAACACGTAGACGGGCCGGCCGGAGAGGTTGCCGACCGGGTCGATCCAGCCGTATGCCGCCCAGGTGCGCGTGTACGTCTGCAGATTCGTCAGGTACGTCGGCCACACGTTGTCCATGCAGCCGTACAGCGCCTGGCCGGCGTTGTTCTGGGCGCAGTAGTACGGCCCGGACGCGAAGATCGCCGCCCCCTGGATCCGTGACGAGTACGCGACGTGCAGCTGCGTGGCCATCGCGCCGCCGGACGAGACGCCGGCGACGTACACGGACGAGACGTTGTAGGTGCCGAGCGATCCGGCGACGGGCGGCTTGGTGGGCGGGTTCGCGGCCCGCGCCGGCACGGCGCCGGCCAGCACGAGCAGGGCGGTCACGGCGGCGGCCGTGACGGAGCGGACGAGGAATCTCATGGATCCTCCCGTGGCGGCGGGGTGTGTCCGCCGAGGCTAGGGGGACCAGGCGCCGGCGAACCATCGACGCCAGGCACATAGTTCGATGTCCGCGGGTGTGGCCGGCATGTCCGGCTCTGGCCGTGCGCCGCCTGACCTGTCCGCTGTGGTTCAGCTGTAGTAGCGGAACAGGATCTCCGCGGCGCAGCAGGTCTCGCCGGTCTCGGCGAACTCCACGACCACCGACGCCTTCGCCTGCACGCCGGCGGGACGACCGGCCTCGGCCTCGATCGGCTTCGCGGACAGCAGCGTCGCGGTGCCCTGGATCTGGACGCCCGGCGGAAGCGGCTTGACGAAGCGGACCCGGTCCAGGCCGTAGTTGACGCCCATCGAGTAGGCCTGCACCTCCAGGATGTCGGCGAGCAGGCGCGGCACCAGGGCGAGGGTGAAGAACCCGTGCACGATCGTCGTGCCGAACGGGCCGGAGCGGGCGCGTTCGACGTCGACGTGGATCCACTGGTGGTCCCTGGTGACGTCGGCGAACTGGTCCACCTGGTCCTGGGTGAGCACCTGCGGCTCGCTGGCGCCGAGCTCCCGGCCGACCAGGCCGAGCAGGTCGCCGGGGGCGGGCACGGTGGTGAGACGGACGGGTCGCATGGTCACTCCGGTTCGACGACGTGTTCGGTGGCGTGTTCGGTGGCGAGGGCGGTGACGTGTTCGGTGAGGGTGGTCCATTCGCGGTCCCACGCGTCGGCGGCGACGACCGGCCGGGCGACCCGCAGCATGCGCCGCACCGCCGCCTCGTCCAGGGCGGCGATCCGCTCGGCGAGGGCCTCGACGTGCCGGTCGAGGTCCGCGGCGGGGACCGCCTCGCTGACGAGCCCGCGGCGCGCGGCGTCCTCGCCGGTCCAGGTCTCGCCCGCGATGAGCAGCCGCCGGGCGGCCGCCGGCCCGACGGCGAGCGGCAGCAGCACGCTGGAGCCCCAGCCGGGGACCTGGCCGACGGCGATGTGCCGGTCACCGATCCGGGCGGTGTCCGCGGCGACGGCGACGTCGCAGGCGAGCAGCAGTTCGAGGCCGCCGCCGAACGCGGCACCGTTGACGGCGGCGATCGTCGGTACACCGGCGGCCATGACCGCACGGACCAGCCTCCGGCCCCGGTCCAGGAACTTCCGCAGCGCGGTCAGGTCCCGGAGCAGTGCCGTGGCCTCGGCGAGGTCGGCGCCGGCGCAGAAGCTGCGGCCGGTGCCGGTGAGTACGAGGACGCGGATGCCGGGTTCGTCGGCCGCTGCGAGCCATTCCTCCAGGCCGGCCATGACCGCGGAGCTGCACGCGTTGCCGGCGCCGGGCCGGTCGATCCGCGCCCACAGCGCCGCCCCTCGCCTGGTCACCACCACAGGCCCGCGCTCTGGAGCGGTCATGCGACACGCACGCAGAGCTTGCCGAAGGCGGCGCCGGACAGCATCCGCGTGGCCTGGGTGGAGATGTCGGCGAGGTCGACGGTGCTGTCGACGACCGGACGGAGCCGGTGCTCGGCGACGAAGTCGAGCAGCGCCCGGAACTCCGCCAGGGATCCCGTCGTCGACCCGTGGACGGTGATCTCCCGGGCGAACAGCCGGGTCAGGTCGAGGCTCGCGGTGAAGCCGCTGGTGCCGCCGCAGACGACGATCGTCCCGCCGACGCGGGTGGAGCGGGTCGAGTGCTCGAACGTCGCTGCGCCGACGGTCTCGACGACGACGTCGGCGGGCTCCGGGATCCGAGCGCCGGTGTCGAACGCCGCGGCGGCGCCGAGCTCGAGGGCCCGCTCCCGTTTCCGCTCGGACCGGGAGGTGACGACGACGGTGGCGCCGGCCGCGACGGCCAGGCTGACCGCGGCGGTCGCCACGCCGCCGCCGGCGCCCTGCATCAGCACCACCTGCCCGGGGGCGAGGGCGGCCTTGGTGAACAGCATCCGGTACGCGGTCAGCCACGCCGTCGGCAGGCTCGCCGCCTCCGCCCAGTCCAGGTGCGCCGGGCGCGGCAGGACGTGTGCGGCGGGGACGGCGATGTGCTCGGCGAGCACGCCGTGACCGGCGTCGGGCAGCAGGGTCGCGTGCGCGACGGCCCGCCCGCCGTTCCCGCCGGGCGCGGGCAGCACCGGGTAGACCACGACGTCCTGCCCGCCGGCCACCCCGGCGGCGTCGCTGCCGAGCACGTGCGGGCCGGTGCCCGGGTGCCGGGTGGCGCCGCGCAGCGTCCACAGGTCGTGCATGTTGAGCGCGCCGGCCCGCACGTCGACGCGGACCCAGCCGTCGGGGACCGCGGGGGTGTCGAGGTCGCCGACCCGGATCGCGGCGACCGGGTCGGCCGGGGACGGCTCGGTGACGTAGGCGGCCCTCACGCGGACCCGGCCCGCTCGGTGGGACCGTTCCAGAACGTCACGTCGCCGAGGTCGGCGCGGGCTGCGGGCCGGAAGTCGAGGCCCTTGGTGTAGGCGACCGGCAGCAGCGTGATCGGCCGCCAGTCGTCGGGCAGGCCGAGCACCTCCCGCACCTGCGTCGCCTTGTGCGCCAGCGCGGTCGCCATCACCGACCCCAGGCCGCGGGAGCGCAGCGCCAGCTGGAACGACCAGGCGAACGGGAAGATCGAGCCGTAGTAGCCGGACGCGGTGCCGCCGACCGGGCGCTGCGGGACCGGTTTGGTGCTGCACAGCACGATCAGGACCGGCACCTCCTCGAGGTGGTCGACCAGGTACTTGACCGCGGTCAGGATCCGCGCCTGCCGGGCCTGCGACGCCGGGTCGGGCCGCACCGACGGTGACAGCCGGGTGGTCGTCGCCGCCTCACCGCCCGCGAGGGGCCCCTCGACGGTCTGGTGCCACACCTCGGTGTATAGCGCGCCGATGCGGCGTTTCAGCGCCGGGTCGTCGACGGCGACGATCCGCCAGTCCTCGAGGTTGGAGCCCATCGGCGCCTGCTGGGCCAGCCGCAGGCAGTGTTCGACGACGGCGCGGTCGACGGGCCGGGTGAAGTCCATGCGGTGCCGCACCGCGCGGGTGGTGGTCAGGACCTCGTCGATGTCGGTGATCACGGCGGGGACGGTCATGCGGTGTCCTCTCCCGTCAGGCGGTCGACGGGCTTGTCCTCGTAGGGCAGCGGGTCGCCCCACCGGTCGAGGAAGGCGACGTCGCTGACGGGCTTGCGGGCGGCGACCTTGAAGTCGGTGCCCTGGGTGTACGCGATCGGGAGCATGGTGATCTGCAGGGCGTCGTCGGGGATGCCGAGCAGCTCGGCCGCGGCGGCGGCGTGGTGCAGGTGGAGGGTGGTGATGACGGTGCCGAGCCCGCGGGCCCGCAGCGCGAGGTTGAACTGCCAGATCGCCGGATACAGCGACCCGTACACGGCCGAGTGCGTGCCGGGGCCGCCCTTGGCCGGGTTGGGCCGGGTCGCGCACGGGATGACCAGGAACGGCGCCCGGCCGATGTGGTGCGCGAGGTGCTCGGCGCCGCCGAGGATCCGCGCGGTCCGGGCGCTGACCGCGCCGTGCTCGTCGACCCCGCCGAGGCGGCCGCGCACGATCCGGCTTTCGGCGCCCTCGGCGCTGTGCAGCGGCTTGTGCACGTATTCCAGGTAGGCGTCCAGGTACAGGCGGGCCAGTTCGGCCTTGCGGTCCGGGTCGCCGACGACGACCCAGCGCCAGTCCTCGGCGGCGCCACCGGTCGGGGCCTGCACCGCCAGCTGGAGGCACTCGCCGATCACGTCGAGGGGCACCGGCCGGTCGTAGTCCAGCCGCAGCCGCACCGACCGGGTGGTGGTGAGGACGTGGTTGAGGTCGGTGAAGGGAAGCCCGGTCATGCTCCGACCTCCGCGTCGTAGCCCATCAGGTCGGCGATGTGCAGGGTGTCGCAGTACTCCCGGACCTGCGCGATCCCGTCCGGGGCGGTGTCCACGACCCACAGGTAGCGGTTCTGGTACCGGTTCTCTTGCTGGGGCCCGCCGCCCAGGGTCGCGTCGCCGCTCGCCTCGATCGCCACGAGGGTGTCGTCGGCGACCCACCGGTGCGGGGTGACGGTGACGGCCGCGGAGGCGTAGGCACCGGACGCGATCCTGGCCCGCATCGCGGTGAGCTTGTCGGCGATGGCGACGGTGCCGTGGAAGGGGCCGTTCGCGGTGATGTCGCCGGTACGGTGCAGCCGCCCGCGCTCACGGTCCCGGCCGGAGTCGGTCCACCAGGTGGCGCCGGCGTCGAACAGCGCCGCGAAGGCATCGACGTCGCCTCGGGCGAGGGCCGGCCACAGCGCGAGCGCCAGCTCCTCCGCCCGGCTGCCCGGCCGCTGGCCGCCGGGTCCGGGCACGTGGTCCAGGGTGGTGCGGGGCACCGGGGCGCCGGCGCCGACGACGTGCTGGGCGTGGATGGTGTCGAGGTATTCGCGCACCGACACGATCGCCCCGGCGGCGTCGACGTCGAACACGAACGCGTACCGGTTGGCGTATTCGAGGCCGGAGGCGTGCAGGCCGTGGCCTTCGACCTCGATGACGCACACGTCGGTCCCGGCGATCACCCGGCGCGGGATCTGCCGGCAGCCGGTCGGGAACGCCTTCGGGCCGAGCGACCGCATCAGCGCGAGCTTGTCGTCCATGCGCATCAGCCCGTGCAGCGGGAACCGGCCGCTGCCGCCGGGCGACACCGCCGGGTCGCCGCCGCGGCGGTCCGGTCCGGTGTCGACCCACCAGGTCGCGCCGGGCGCGCACAGCCGGGCGAGGCCGCCGAGGCTGCCCCGGTCCAGCGCGGTGACGAAGTCCATGCCTGCCCGAACCGCCCGTGTCATGGACCCTCCAATCATTCCGACTGGAAGGTATCTATCACACCGGGAGCGGCCCCCTCAAGGGTTCGCCCTGCCCATCAGGCGTACAGGCCCTCCAGGACCATGGCGCTGAACTGGCGCGCCACCTCGTCCACGCTCAGCGGGCCGCTCAGGTTGAGCCACTGGTACGCCCACGCGCACATGCCGACCAGACCGAACGTGGCGATCCGGGCGTCGACGTCCGCGCGGAACACACCCCGCGTGACGCCGTCCTGCACCATCCCGGCGAAGGCCGCCTCGACCAGGTCCCGCTTGCGGGTCACCTCCGCGAACAGCTCCCCGGTCAGGTACCGCCGCTCCTGGTAGAAGATCGTCACGTGCGCCCGGTACTCGGCCACGCTGGTCAGGCTGAACCGGATTAGCTCGCGCACCCGCACCGCCGGGTCGTCGCTGCCGGCCTCGATCTGCTGGATCGCGGTGAGCTGGGCCTCCAGGTACTCCTCCTGGATGTGCCGCAGCAGGTCGTCCTTGCTCTCGAAGTGGTGGTAGAACGCACCCTTCGTCAGCTGCGCCTGGTCCGCGATCTCCTGCACCGACGTGCGGTCGAAGCCGCGCTTCTCGAACAGGTCCAGCGCGCTCGTGATCAGCGACTTGCGGGTGTTCTCCGGGTCGTACCCGTCCGGCCACCGCTGCCGGCGGCGGGTCGACTCCGGCCGGGCGGACGTCGCACGAGCCATTTACGGCCTCCTGTATCGCTGCGGAGCCCAGAGCCTACCGTCCGGTCGGAAGGTTTGCTGCTGGACCCCTCAAACTTTCGTGCGCACAGGGTACGGCGCGAAGTGCCAGCTTGCGCACCGCCTCGTGCTGTCACCCTCATACAGCCTAGAACGCGACGCTCAGAACGGCGGCCCATCGACCGGTCCCACCGGAGCCGGCCAGGTCGGCCTGAGCACCGGCCGTTGCAACACCGCCACGGCGTCCTTCACCCGGCCGAGGTCGAGCAGGTAGCCGGCAAGCGCCCGACTCCCCCAGCCGGACCCGGGGCGTTCGAGCACGTCGACCGCCTCTTGCGTACGTCCGGCGCCGGCGAGCAGTCCAGCGACGGTCTCGGCCGCGTAGCCGGTGCCGCCCTCAGGGTGCGCGGCCGCCAGTTCGAGGGCCTCGTCCAGACGGCCGCAGCCGGCCATCAGCTCCAGCCGCATCCTGAAGAACTCCCACTCGTCGAAGCCGAGGGCATCCAGGAAGGCCAGCCCGTCCCCGGCGCGCCCCTGGGCCGCGAGGTGCGTGCACAGCTCGTCGACGCTCCAGTCGTCCGTGCACGTGGAAGCGAGCTCCCGCAGCACCTCCGTCGCCTCGTCGGGGCGGCCGTGCCGCACCAGCAGCTCCGCGAGATACGACAGGCCGAAGACCCGGCGGGACCCCGAGTCGCCGGGGTCGCGGTAGACGGCGATCGCGCCTTCCACGTCACCGCGCTCCTCCAGCAGCTCCGCGAGACGTCGCGCGGCGTCCCCGTGATACCCGGTCGTGCCTGGCCAGCAGCTCGGCGAGCGCGTCACGGCCGTTCACCGAGGTCGCCTCCCGGTCGCGCAGCACGGCGACCGCCTCGTCCACCCGGCCCTGCCGCTCCCGGATCGCGGCCAGCAGGTCCAACGCGTTGAACGGCTCGAGACACTCGAGACAGTGGTGCGGCCGGGCGCCGCCCGCCTCGATGCGGGCCGTCAGCAACGCCGCGGCCTCCTCGTCCCGGCCCGCGGCCGCGGCGTGCGGGCGCGGTAGTCAAGATCCTCGGCGTCCACGGCGGACACTGTAGCCCGGCCGGTCAGAAGGGCGGCTCGTCGACCGGGTCGACCGGCTCCTGCCAGGTCGGCTGCGGCACGGGCGCCTGCAGCAGCGCCACGGCCTCCTTGACCCGGCCGAGTTCGATGAGCAGCCCCGCCCGGTCGCGGACGAGGTCCGGCGCGTCGCGTTCCAGCACGGCGAGGGCCTCCTCGGTGCGGCCCGCGTCGGCGAGGATGGCGGCGACCGTCATCACCGCGAACCACGGCTCCCCCTCGGGAGGGTCGGTCCGCGCCAGGTCGACCGCCTCGTCGAGCAGTCCGCACGCGGCCATCAGGTGCAGCCGCAGCCCGAAGTACTGCCAGTCCTCGCCGCCGGCGCGGGTCTTGAGCCGGTCCAGGTGGGCGAGGGCCTCGTCCGGGCGGCCGCGGTCGGTGTGGTACCCGCACACCGCGTAGACGACGACGTCCTCCGTGCCGCCGGGGCCGTCCGCGAGCGCGCGCAGCACCTCGAGCGCCTCGTCGTCCCTGCCGTGCCGGAGCAGCAGCTCCGCCAGCGACAACCGGACGTCACAACCCGGCCCCTCCAGCCACCGCCGGTACACGTCGACCGCGCCGTCCACGTCGCCGCGCTCCTCCAGCAGCGCCGCGAGCCGGTCCGTGGCGTGACCCATGACCTCGGAGGCCGCGTACGCCCGCAGCTCCCCGACCCGGTCGTGGCGGGCGAGCAGGTCGGCCAGCAGGTCGGGCGTGACGTCCCCGGCGTGCAGCAGGGCGACCGCGTCGTCGACGCGGCCCTGCCGTTCCCGGATCGCGGCGAGCAGCTCCACCGCATTGCCGGGTTCCATCCGCGGGCAGCCGCAGTCCCGACGGCCGGGCGTCTCGACGCGGGCGGTCAGCAGCACGGCCGCCTCCTCGTCCCGGCCGACCGTCCCGGCGACGTCGACGAGCGCCTCGGCGGCGGTCCGGTCCGCGAGGTGCGGCGCCAGGAGGTCGAACGCCTCGTCGCCGCGGCCGTGCCGGGCGAGCAGCCGGGCGGCGAACGCCACCGCGACGCCGCCGCCGGACGCGTGCGCCCGGGTCAGCGCGATCGCCTCCTCGGCCCGCCCCCAGCCCTCAAGGAGCCCCGCGGCGGTCTCCACCGCGACCCACCGGCCCGTCGCGACGAACGGGGCGAGGACGGCGAGGGCCTCCTCCTGCCGGCCCCGCCCGGCGTGGTCCCGCGCCAGGTGCAGCGCGCAGAACCACTCGCCGCGCCCCGCCTGCAGCTCCACCTCTCCGGCGTGACCGAGCTCCACCAGGCGGGCGACCAGCTCCGCCGGGATGCAGTCGGCCTGCATCCCGGCGCGGTGGTCAGGATCCTCAGCTTGTGCCGGCGCGCACGTCGCGTAACGCATCCTAGGATACTGGGTCAGGAGACCGACAAGGAGTGGATGGCGCCGGCCCGGGTGCCGAAGTACATGGCGCCCTTCCAGACGGCGGGGGTCGACTCGATGCAGCCGCCGATCTTCAGCTCCCACAGCAGCGTCGGCTGGGCGTTGGTGTCCTTCACGTCGTAGGCGTGCATGACGCCGGAGCAGTCGCCGATGAACAGGGTGTCGTCGACGACGACCGGGGACTGCCAGGTCTCGTTGCCGGGGACGTGGAACTTCCACCGCACGGCGCCGGTGGCGCGGTCCAGGCCCATGACGTCGCCGCCGGTCGTGTCGAAGATGGCGATGTCCTTGAACAGTGCCGGTGTGCCCCAGATGCCGGCGGGCTTGCTGCCCTGGTCCTTGACCGACCAGACGACGGGATTGTCGGGCTTCGACGGGTCGAGCTTCAGCATCTGCCCGACCTGCTTGGAGCGGGCGTTGCCCTTCTCGTACTCCGAGCCGACGTACAGGAAACCGTCCTCGTCGATGACGATCGAGGCGTCGGTGTCGTCACCGGTCCAGAACCGGAACACGCGGGTCGGGGTCTTGCCGGCCTTCAGGCCGCTGATGTCCCAGCCCTGCACGAGCCCGCCCGAGTTCGCGAAGTACACGACGTCCTTGTAGATCGCGACGGAGTTCTCGATGGAGACGTTGGTGTCGCCGAAGTCCTTGAGCAGCTGCTGGTCCCAGCCGGGGGTGTTGAACACCAGCTTCGGGTCGACGGTCACCTTGCCGTTGGCGTCGTAGCCGCGGTTGAGCTTCACGATGTGGAACTGGCTGTTCTCGCCGCCCTCGAACAGGTAGTCGTCGATGATCAGGCCGGAGCCGTCCCAGTCGTCGTTCCACATCGTCGGCTTCACCGCGTTCGCCGACAGCTTCCACAGCTCGGTCGGCTTGCCCCGGTCCAGGGCGATGACCCGGTAGTAGTTGTCGCGGGAGCCGGAGTACAGCAGCGGGAAGCCGTCTGGGTCCATGGTGACGGTGCCCTTGATGATGTCGCCGGTCTGGAAGTCCGGGATGATCCGCTCGCCGGTGGCGGCGTCCAGGAAGTGGATGGCGCCGTCGTACGCGCCGAACACCACCCACGTCCGGCCGTCCTTCTCGAACACGGCGGGCTGGCCGGTCCAGCCGTTGCCGCACCACTGCGTCGTCTTGCCCTTGTCCTCCGACATGCGACACAACCCGCCGGTCTTCGGGAACTGCCACTTGCGCACCGGCATCTCCCGCGGCACCGGGCCCTGCCCGTAGTAGGTGCGGGTCGGGTTGCCGCGGAACGTCAGCAGGCCCTGCACCTTCGTCCCGTACGGCTTGCCGACCATCGCGGGGTCCGACCAGCCGGTGAACGCCGGTTTCGCCGGTGACGGGGACGCCGGCTCGGCGGGCGCCCCGGTCGCGGTCACGTCCGGGGTCTCGGAGGCGGTGTCGCGCAGCGCGTACGCGGCGGTGGCGACCCCACCGACGACCAGGGCCAGGGCAGCAGCGATGGAGAGGCGGAAGGCCGCCGTACGTGACATTGCGCCAGTATGTCGATCGGCCGCCACCCGCGGCTCCCCCGAACGGCGCTATGGGATCCGTGCCACCGGCCTCACCCCGCGCGGCACCCCATTACGGTTTTTCGAAATGCTGGTAATCCACGCCGGTTTTCCAGGCGCCTCCCCAGGCGAACCCCTCCGCCTTGAACGCGGTCACGACCACGTCACCGGCCACGATCATGCCGGGTCTGACATTACGCCGGTCCAGGTAGTCCTTGCCGGCGGACGGCATGATCTGCTTCCCCGGCAGGTACGGGTTCTCCACGGTGTTGACGTCGATCGCGCGGCCGTACGCGTGGTTGGACCAGTGCGTGGTGTTCGGGACGTTGCGGCAGTTGAACGCCGACGTGTTGTCCGCGGCCATGGACGCGTCGTCGCTGCCGCCGTACGCCTCGATCGTCTGCATGCTGCGGATCGGGAACCGCGCCGCGTAGAGCCTGCCGAAGACCCGCACGACCGCGTCGGCGATGGCGCGGTGCACGACCAGCTCACCGACCCTGGCGGTGCCGTCGAAGCCGACGTAGGACAGCCGCAGCAGCCGCAGGTCGTCGAGGCCGACAGGGCAGCCGGGCCGCCACGACACGCCGGTCATCCGCTGCCGCGCCTCGGCGGACAGCACCTCGACCGTGCCGACGAAGGCCGGTGTACCGGCGGCGCTCGGCGACGCGGCGCTCGGCGACGCGGTCGACGGGCTCGCCGCGACGGCCCGTGACGGCGGCGACCCGCTCGCGGCGGTGCCCCCGGATCCGCCCCCGCAACCCGCGAGCACGGGCAGGACCAGCGCCGACGCCAGCGTCAACTTCAGGACGGCGGCGACCGGGCGGGTGCGGGAACGGTTGCGCATGCGGCCGATACTATGTGTCGTGCCGGTTGACCAGCGCAGACGACGCGCCCCACAGGCCCTGCTCACGCTCGCCACATTGCTGCTGGTGCTCACGGCGTGCGGCGGGAAGCCCTCCCGATCCGCGCAGCCGGAGTCGAGCCCGTCCGCGTCGGAGGCCGCGGCGCCGCCCCTGGAGGCCGAGACGACACCGGTGGCGGCGTCACCGTCGGTACCGGCGTCACCGTCCGCGTCGGCCTCCGCGTCGAAGAAGCCGTCGCCGTCGAAGACCGCCGCGGCGGCGGTCGCGGCGAACGACGCGTCGCGGCTCAGGACGCTGCCGTCCGGCACGACACAGGTCGTGATCGTGCAGGCGGCGAGCGCGTCCGCGACCACGGCGAGCCTGCAGGCCTACGCGAAGACCGGCGGGGCGTGGCAGCCGGCGCTGCCGGCGATGACCGCGAAGATCGGCGCCAACGGGTTCAGCGGCGCCAAGCACGAGGGCGACAAGACGACCCCGACCGGCGTGTTCGGCTTCGACGGGACCATGTACGGCATCTCCGCCAACCCCGGCGTGAAGTACACCTACCACCGGGTGGTGCAGGACGACTGGTGGGACGAGAACAGCGACTCCCCCGGCTACAACACGTTCCACCACGGGGCGAACCCCGGCGGGCCGAGCGAGCCGCTGTGGCAGATCAGCCCGCAGTACAACCACTTCGCGGTGATCCGCTACAACATGCCGGCGACGCCGGGCCGCGGGTCCGGCATCTTCCTGCACGTCACCAACGGCAACCCGACGCTCGGCTGCGTCGCGCTGCCCACCGGTGACCTGGTGGCGCTGCTGCGGTGGCTGAACCCGGCGGCGAACCCGCGGATCGTGCTGTCGCCGACCGGCCAGCTGTCGCGGTACTGAACCGGTCAGCTCACGTGGGTGGCGCCGCAGCCGGGGCAGGTGAACAGGTGCACGTCGGTGGTGAGGCGCAGGCCCGTCGGGCGCTGGTGCGCGTCGCCGTCGGGGGCGGACCAGTCCAGGTCCTGCTCCTCGAGGGGGATCCAGTGGAACGACTCGTCGTCGTACTCGTGATCGGAGATGACCAGGAGCAGTTCGCTGGGCGTGCCGCAGTGCGGGCACGGGAACCCGCCGGGGCGGCGCGGGTAGCCGCCGACCTTCCAGCCGGGCGCGACGAACCCGGCCGCGACACCCGGCGGCATGCGGTCGCGGAGGGCCGGCGGCAGCGCGTCGGCGCACGGGTAGTCGGTGACCTGCTCCGGGTGCAGCAGGCACGGCGTCGGCAGCCAGCCGGCGTGCTGGACGTCGCCCTGTGGCGGGTCGGTCAGCAGGTCGGTGGGCAGGTCGGCGGCGCGCCGGCGGCGGATCTGCACTGCGGGGCCGGCGGTGTCGCGCAGGTGCTCGACCGGGCACCACAGGACCTGCAGGACGTCGAAGGTGTCGCCGTGCGGGTCGGTGCGGGGCAGGTCGGGGACGTCCGACGCCCACAGTTGGGCGAGCGGGATCAGCGGGTTCGGCCTGGCGTGCGGGCGGCCGTCGCGCAGCTCGTGCGTGCACAGCGGCCACGGCTCGTCGGCCGGCCACGCCAGGGGGCCGCCGACGTGGCTGTCCCCCGCCCTGGGCGGGTGGACGGCGGCATCGGGCACCCGGGCGGCGTGCGGCGCGCCGGCGTCGGCCACGCCGAAGGGGGCACCTGCCGCGCGGGAAGCGGCGCCCGGCCCCCAAAAACCGGCACCAGAACCGGCACCGGAACCGGCACCGGGCACGCCGGAGGTGGCACGGCGCGGGTGCAGTCGGGTCGCGGTCCGGCCGAGCGCGGTCAGCTCCGGGAACTCGGCAAGGATCTCCGGCGCGAACGGCGGAGTGATCATGATCTCGAGGATAGCCACGGCGAATGGAGCGAAGCGGAAACAACGCTCAGGTTTCACGTTCTACGCAACCAGTTGGCAACCGAATCCGGCGATGATCATGCCGGCGGGAGCGGTTGCGTCGGCGTTGCGCAATTGTTACCGCCAACAACATTTTCGAAATCGCGGTGGACTTGTGCCCACCGGTCGCGGAGGAATACGTTGCCGGACACAACAATCACCGTCGTCCCGAAGACACCCCGACGGTGCCCCCCGCCCCCGAAACCCCCCAGCGCCCTGAGGCGCATATCCGAAAGGACCCGTGCAATGCGCAGAGGGATCCTCTCCCTGTTGGCGGTCGGCGTCCTCGCCACCGGCGGTCTCACCGCCTGCGGCGACGACAAGGCCGCCGATCCCGGCAGCGGCGGCAACGCCAAGAAGCCGAAGATCGGCGTGATCCTGCCTGACAGCAAGTCCTCGGCCCGCTGGGAGACCGCGGACCGCAAATACCTCGAGGCGGCGTTCAAGACCGCCGGCGTCGACTACGACATCCAGAACGCGCAGAACGACAAGGCCGCGTTCCAGACCATCGCCGAGCAGATGATCACGGGCGGCGTCAACGTCCTCATGATCGTCAACCTGGACTCCGGCACCGGCAAGGCCGTGCTGGACAAGGCCAAGGCCGCCGGCGTCGCCACCATCGACTACGACCGGCTCACGCTGGGCGGCTCGGCGGCGTACTACGTCAGCTTCGACAACGTCGCGGTCGGCAAGCTGCAGGGTGAGGGCCTCGTCAAGTGCCTCACCGACGCGAAGGCCACCAAGCCGGTCATCGCCGAGCTCAACGGCTCCCAGACCGACAACAACGCGACCCTGTTCAAGCAGGGCTACGACGGCGTGCTCAAGGCCAAGTACGACAGCGCCGAGTACGTGAAGGGCCCGGACCAGTGGGTCGCGGAGTGGGACAACACCACCGCCGGCACGGTCTTCGAGCAGATGCTGACCTCGACGCCGAACATCGCGGGCGTCCTGGCCGCCAACGACGGCCTCGGCAACGCCGCGATCAACATCCTCAAGAAGCAGAAGCTCAACGGCAAGGTCCCGGTGACCGGCCAGGACGCGACCGTCCAGGGCCTGCAGAACATCCTCAACGGTGACCAGTGCATGACCGTCTACAAGGCCGTCAAGCAGGAGGCCGACGCCGCCGCCAAGCTCGCCATCGGCCTGGCCAAGGGTGAGAAGGGCGCCACCTCGCAGAAGGTGACCGACCCCGAGGGCAAGCGTGAGGTCGACGCCGTCCTGCTGACCCCGAAGTCGATCACGAAGGACAACGTGAAGGACGTCGTCGACGACGGCTATGTCACGGTCGCCGAGCTGTGCACCGGCGACTTCGCCGCCAAGTGCGCCACGGCGGGCATCAAGTAACACCAGCCGACCGGCCCGGTGTCCGCGTTCCCCCCGCGCGGACACCGGGCCTGCGCGCTGCCGTCACCACCCGTCGTCGGACATGCAAGAAGGAGCATCGTGACCGACACACCTCTGCTGGAGGTCCGTGGGCTCAACAAGAGCTTCGGACCGGTCCAGGTCCTGCGTGACGTGGACTTCTCCGCGTACGCGGGCCAGGTCACCGCCCTCGTCGGCGACAACGGCGCCGGAAAGTCCACCCTGGTCAAGTGCCTCGGCGGGATCTACTCGATCGACTCGGGCGAGTACCTGTTCGACGGCAAGCCGGTCAGCGTCCACGGGCCGCGCGACGCCGCCGCGCTCGGGGTCGAGATCGTCTACCAGGACCTCGCGCTCTGCGACAACCTCGACATCGTCCAGAACATGTTCCTCGGCCGCGAGATCAAGAGCGGCATCGTCCTGGACGACATCACGATGGAGCAGCGCGCCGCGGAGACCCTCGCGGGGCTGTCGGTGCGCACCGTCAAGTCGGTCCGCCAGCACGTGTCGAGCCTGTCCGGCGGCCAGCGGCAGACGGTCGCGATCGCCAAGGCCGTGCTGTGGAACAACCGCCTCGTCGTGCTCGACGAGCCGACCGCCGCGCTCGGCGTCGCGCAGACCGCCCAGGTCCTCGAGCTGGTGCGGCGCCTCGCCGACAACGGCCTCGCCGTCGTGCTCATCTCGCACAACATGAACGACGTGTTCGCGGTCGCCGACCGCATCGCCGCCCTGTACCTCGGCCAGATGTGTGCCCAGGTGAGCGCGACCGACGTGACCCACTCCCAGGTCGTGGAGCTCATCACCGCCGGTCGCAGCGGCGACCTCGGCCTGCGCAAGAACGGAGCGACGGCATGACCGTGTCCACCGTGCCGCCGGAGGAGAAGTCGACCGACGGCCAGCCGGCGACCCTCGGCCTCTACGTGCGCACGTACCTGGCGAAGGTCCGCGGCGGCGACATGGGCGCGCTGCCGGCCATCCTCGGCCTGATCGCGCTCACGATCATCTTCTCGGTCGCCCGGCCCGTGTTCTTCAGCGCCGCGAACTTCGCCAACCTGCTCTCCCAGGGTGCCGCCGTCACGGTCATCGCCATGGGCCTGGTGTTCGTGCTGCTGCTCGGCGAGATCGACCTGTCCGCGGGGTACGCCAGCGGCGTCTGCGCCGCGGTCCTGGCGACCCTGCTCACCACGCACGGGTTCCCCTGGTACGTGGCGATCCTCGGCGCCGTCGTGACCGGGGTCGCCATCGGCCTCGTCATCGGCCTGCTGGTGTCGAAGATCGGCATCCCGTCGTTCGTGGTGACCCTGGCCGCGTTCCTCGCCTTCCAGGGCGCGGTGCTGCTGCTCATCAAGGGCGGCACGATCATCTCGGTCGACGACCCGACCATCAAGATGATCAACTTTGACGGCCGGTTCACCCCGTTGCAGGGCTGGATCCTGTACGGCGTGACGATCGTCGCCCTGACCGCGCTGCAGCTGTGGAAGCGCACCAGCCGCGCCCGCCGCGGGCTCGCCGTCGAGCCGATGTCGGTGATCGCGCTGCGCGTCGGCTCGATCGCCGCGCTCATGGGCGTCGGCGTCTACGTGCTCAACCTCGAACGCGGCCGCAACATCCTGTTCTCGCAGAAGGGCGTGCCGATGGTCGTCCTGCTCATCGGCATCCTGCTGGTGATCTGGACGTTCGTGCTCAGCCGCACCGCCTACGGCCGGCACCTGTACGCGGTCGGCGGCAACAAGGAGGCGGCCCGCCGGGCCGGCATCAACGTCGACGCGATCCGCATCTCCGTCTTCGTCATCTGCTCCGGCATGGCCGCCGTCGGCGGCATCATCGCCGCGTCCCGGCAGGCGTCCGTCGACCCCAACACCGGCGGCAGCAACGTGCTGCTCTACGCCGTCGGCGCCGCCGTCATCGGCGGCACCAGCCTCTTCGGCGGCAAGGGCCGGGTCCTGGACGCCGTCCTCGGCGGCGCGGTCGTCGCCGTCATCGAGAACGGCATGGGCCTCATGCAGTACAGCGCCGGGCAGAAGTTCATCGTCACCGGTGTCGTGCTGCTCGCCGCCGCCGGCATCGACGCCCTGTCCCGCCGCCGGGCCGCATCAGCCGGGCTGAGATAGCCGCGCCGTCCCGCCGGTCGGAACAGCTGCCAGAACGGCTCTGGTCCGGCCAGCGGGACGGCCGTACGGTTAGCGGCAGCCATCAACGAGAAAGTCGAGCATGCGCGTCGGCCCCAGCCAGGAGGAGATCCGCAGGAGCAACCTCGGTGCTCTCCTGCGATCCGTGCACCTCCACGGCGCCATGTCCCGCGCCGACCTGACCACGAGCCTGGGACTCAACCGCAGCACGATCGGCGCGCTCACCGCCGACCTCGCGGCGGCCGGGCTCGTCAGCGAGGGCGTCCCCCGCGAGCAGCGCGGCCGCGCCGGCCGGCCCTCCCTGGTCGTGCGGCCCGAGTCGGAGCACGTGTACGTGTTCGCGTTCGCCGTCGAGGTCGACCGGATCGTCGCCGCCCGCGTCGGGCTCGGCGGGGTCGTGCTCGACCGGCACGCCGCCGTCCGGCAACGCGGCGACCGCAGCGCCGCCCAGGTCGTCGCGCCGATCGCCGACTTCGTCCGGCAGATGCAGAAGGCCGCCCCGCCGGGGGCGAGGCTCGTCGGCAGCGCCGCGGCGGTCTCCGCCATGGTGCGCCGCGAGGACGGGTTCGTCCGGCTCGGCCCCGAGCTCGGCTGGGTCGACCAGCCGCTCGGCGAGGCCCTCGCCGACGTCATCATCAGCACCGGCGTCGACCTGTTCCCCGCCACCGGCGTGCGCACCGCCCCGGCGGGCATCGTGCCCGCGCAGCGCACGCCGCAGGCCCACGACCTGGTCGACCCGTCCGGCGCGCTGACCCGGTCCGCGCAATCCGCGCGGCCCGGGCGACCCGGCGGGACCGACGCCGCCGACGACACCGACGAGGACCTCGGCGAGCCGGACGGTCCCGAGCCGGCGCCGACCCGGGCACTGGTGCAGGTGCGCAACAACGCCGACCTCGCCGCGCTCGCCGAGCACGCCCGCGGAGCCGCCGTCGGCTGCGACAACGTCGTCTACCTCTACGGCGACGCCGGCGTCGGCGGCGGCATCATCGCCGCCGGGCGCCCCGTCACCGGCCACGGCGGCTACGGCGGCGAGGTCGGGCACATGGTCGTCAACCCCGCCGGCAAGCCGTGCAGCTGCGGCTCCCACGGCTGCTGGGAGACCGAGATCGGCGAGCACGCGCTGCTCGCCGCCGCCGGCCGCAACCCGTCGTCCGGGCGCGACGGCATCCTCGCCGTCGTCGACGCGGCCGGGCGGGGCGACGCCTCGGCGCAGGCGGCGGTCCGGCAGGTCGGCGACTGGCTCGGCTTCGGCGTGGCGAACCTCGTCAACATCTTCAACCCGGAGATGGTGATCTTCGGAGGCACGCTGCGGGAGGTGTACCTCGCATCCGCCGCACAGGTGCGCAGCCGCCTCAACCGCAACGCGCTGCCCGCCTGCCGCGAGCACGTCCGGCTGCGGACCCCGGTGCTCGGCGAGGACGCCGCCCTGCTCGGCGCCGCCGAGCTCGCGTTCGAGCCGCTCTTCGCCGACCCCCTCGATTTCGCGTAACCAGCAATTCCGTAATTCCGGGTGCGGTGCGGTTGCCGGGCCCCGCGACGCCTCAGCTCTCCTGCCCGTCACCCGATCTTTCCGGCGCTGGACTGGAACCGCGACGGGAGGCGACATTGCTGGGCAGGCTGCGGCACGTCGTCCCGACGCGTGGGTACGCGATCCTGTGCGGGACCGCCGCCGCCGTCACCGCCCTGCTGTTCGTCGCGCTCGTCACCGGCGCCGGCGGGCCCATCGTCGCCCAGAACACGTCCAACGTCGCGCTCTTCGCCGCCGCGCTCGCCGCCGCGTGGGGGTGCCTGACGAAGGCGCTGGGCGAGGCCCAGCGCCCAGTCGCGCGCCGGGTGCGCTGGTCGTGGGCGCTGACCGGGCTCGGCGCGTTCTCCTGGGGCGTCGGGCAGATGTTCTGCATCTGGTACGAGACGATCCAGGGCACCGAGGTGCCGTTCCCGTCCCTCGCGGACGCCGGCTACTTCTGGATGATGCCGTTCACCGCGGCCGGGCTGCTCGTGCTGCCGATGAGCCGGCAGAGCGTCGCCCAGCAGGCCCGCAGCATCCTCGACGGGCTCATGATCGCCGCGTCGCTGCTGCTCATCACCTGGATCCTGATCCTGGGCCCGCTCGCCCGGCAGGGCGCCGACAGCTTCCTCGCGCTGCTGGTCACCCTCTGGTACCCGGGCGGCGACGTCGTCGTGCTCACCGTGGTGCTGTTCATGCTCGCCCGGCTGCGTGCCGGCGGGCACCGGCCCATGTCGCTGCCGCTGGTCGGGACCGGGCTGGCCGCGTTCACGGTGTCCGACAGCGGCTACGCGTACCTGACGCTCATCGACAACTACGGCTCCGGCGCCGTGCTCGACCTCGGCTGGTTCGTCGGGTTCGTGCTGATCCTCGTCGCGTCCCGCAAACCGGACCTCGAGCACGCGGCCGGTGACTCCGACGCGCTGACCCGCCCGCTCGGCGTCATGCTGCCCTACATCGCGGTCCTCGGCGCCCTGTGCACCAGCACGTTCGAGGTGCTCAGGCACGGCGCGCACGACCCGGTCGTGTCCTGGTCACGGTCCGCGATCATCCTGCTCATCGTCGGCCGCCAGCTGCTCACCCTGCTGGAGAACCGCAACCTGACCCGCGACCTGGAGGACCGGGTCGAGGCCCGCACCGCCGAGCTGCGCGCCAGCGAGCAGCGCTTCCAGGCGCTCGTGCAGCACAGCTCCGACGTCGTCACCGTCGTCGCCGTCGACGGCACCATCACCTACCAGTCCGAGTCGATCACCCGTGTCTTCGGCTACGACCGGGAGCACGTCGCCGGGCAGCGGCTCACCGGTTTCCTGCCCGACGAGGCCCGCGCCCGCCTCGAGGAGGCGTTCGGCGCGGTCGCCGACACCCCGTACGCCAGCCGGGTCGTGGAGATCCCGATGCGGCACGCCGACGGGCACTTCCGCCTCGCCGAGGTCACCATCACCAACCTGCTCGCCGACGCCAACGTGCAGGGTCTCGTGCTCAACTCCCGCGACATCTCCGAACGCAAGGAGCTCGAGGACCAGCTCGTCCACGAGGCGTTCCACGACGGCCTCACGAAGCTCGCGAACCGGGCCCTGTTCAAGGACCGGGTCGAGCTCGCGCTGCGCCGCCGCGGCGACGCCGACATCGCCGTGCTCTTCCTGGACCTCGACGGGTTCAAGGAGGTCAACGACAGCCTCGGCCACGCCGCCGGCGACCAGCTGCTCGTGCAGGTCGCCGACCGGCTCGCCGCCGCGGTCCGGCCCGGCGACACCGTCGCCCGCTTCGGCGGCGACGAGTTCGCGGTCCTCATCGACGTGGTGGACAACGCGGATGACGCCGACGACCTCGCCACCCGCATCATCGACGCCCTCGACCTGCAATTCGATATCGACAATACGGAAATCCACGTGCGGGGCTCGATCGGCATCGCCCTCACCGGCCCCGACGCCGCCGACGCCGACCAGCTCATGCGCAACGCCGACCTCGCCATGTACCGCGCGAAGGCCGCCGGCGAGGGCACCTTCGCCCGCTACGACCCGGCGATGCACTCCGGGCTCGTCGACCGGCTGCAGCTCGCCGCCGACCTGCGCCGCGCCTTGGAGGGCACGGGAGGCACGGGAGGCGCTGGAGGCACTGGAGGTACTGGAGGCGCTGAAGGCACCGGCGAGCTCGTCCTGTACTACCAGCCGACGATCGAGCTGCGCTCCGGCACCGTCACCGGCTTCGAGGCGCTCGTGCGCTGGAACCACCCCGTCCGGGGCATGATCTCCCCCGCCGACTTCATCCCGCTCGCCGAGTCGACCGGCCTCATCCGCCCCCTCGGCCAGTGGGTCCTGGCAGAGGCGTGCCGCCAGGGCGTCGAGTGGGGCGCCGGCGACCCGGACCGGGTGTTGACGATGGCCGTCAACGTCTCCGGCCGCCAGTTCGACCAGACCGACCTGCCCGCGATCGTCGCCGGCGTCCTCGCCGACACGGGGCTGCCGCCGGAGCGGCTGTGCCTGGAGATGACCGAGAGCGTCCTGATGACCGACACCGAGGAGAACCTCGCGGTCCTGCTCAGCCTCAAGGCGATCGGTGTCAGGCTCGCCATCGACGACTTCGGCACCGGCTACTCGTCCCTGGCATACCTGCGCCGCTTCCCCGTCGACACGCTGAAGATCGACCGCTCCTTCGTCGAGCGCATCGGCGGCGCCACCCCCGACGCGGCCCTCGCCCGCACGATCGTGCAGCTCGGGCAGAGCCTGGGGATGGCGACGGTCGCCGAGGGCATCGAGCAGTACGCGCAGTTCCTCGCGCTGCGCCGGATGGGCTGCGACCTCGCCCAGGGCTACTACTTCTCCCGCCCGCTCCCGGCGGACGAGGCCGGCGCCCTGCTGCGCGACCCGGCCGCTCTCGCCGCCTGAGGTCCCGGTTGCCGCACCGGTGCGGCCGCGTGGGGTTCGCCCCCGTCCAGCAACGCCACTCATGTCCAGGAACCGCCGGCGCGTGCCGATCTCACCGTGGGGCGAGGCGCGAGCCGCCGCGCCCCGACGTGCGATCACCAGGCATCACGAGAAGGAGCTCATTGATGACGGCTGCCATCACCGACCAGGCGCGTCTGGACCTGCCCGGCCACTGGCCGGCCGCCCTCGGGCCGCGGGCCCTGGCGGGTCTCGACGTGCCCACGCCGTTCCTGGCAGTCGACCTGGACACCGTCGCGGACCGGTACACCGCGTTCGCCGCCGCGATCCCGGGCGTGTCCACGTTCTACGCGATGAAGTGCAACCCCAGCACCGACATCCTCGGCACGCTCGCCTCGCTCGGCGCCGGCTTCGAGGTCGCCTCCATCGGTGAGCTGCGGATGCTGCAGGAGATCGGCGTCGACCCCGCCGAGGTCCTGTACAGCAACCCGATCAAGCCGCCCGCCGCGATCGTCGAGGCCCGCAAGGCCGGCCTGTGGCGCTTCAGCTTCGACTCCGAGGGTGAGCTGCACAAGCTCGCCCAGCTCGCGCCCGGCGCCGCCGTCTACATCCGGCTGCGCGTCGACGACTCAACCAGCAGCTTCCCGCTGTCGCGGAAGTTCGGCGCGGAGGCGCACGAGGCCCGGGCGCTGCTGCTGCTCGCGCGGGAGCTGGGCCTGCGGCCGTACGGCGTCACGTTCCACGTCGGCTCGCAGTGCGCGACCACCAGCGCGTGGCGGCAGGCGATCGCGGCCGCCGGCCGGCTGATGGCGGCCCTCGCCACCGACGGCGTCCACCTGGAGATGCTCGACCTCGGCGGCGGCTTCCCGGCCCGCTACGTCGAGCGGGTGCCGTCGCTGACCCAGATCGCCGACGCGATCGTGCCGGCCCTCGACGAGCTGCTGCCGTACCGGCCGCCGGTCCTCGCCGCGGAGCCCGGCCGGCACCTGGTCGCGGAGAGCTCCGTCATGGTGTCCTCGGTGCTCGGCCGCGAGGTCCGGGCCGGGGAGAACTGGCTGTACCTCGACATCGGCGCCTACCACGGCATGATGGAGACGCAGCAGACGGTGCAGCAGTGGCGGTTCCCGCTGTGGACGTCGCGCACCGACCACGCGCTCGTGCCGCACCTGCCGTTCACCGTCACCGGCCCGTCCTGCGACAGCTCCGACACGATGTTCTACGGCGTCAACCTGCCGTCCACGATCGACGTCGGCGACCAGCTCTACATCGGCTCCGCCGGGGCGTACACGCTGAGCTACGCCTCCAACTTCAACGGCTTCCCACCGCCGGAGCCCGTCTTCGTCGGCGGCGTCGCCCCGTCCCGGGTGCCGGTGCACCTGCCCGGTGCCCGGGTGGGCGGCAGCTGATGGCCACGGCCGTTGCGCCCCCGCGGACGCACCGGCCCACGCGCCCGTCCCGCCATCGCAGTGTGACCCCCGGCGGGCGCCGGCGCGCCGGGCGGCTGCGCGAGCTGATGGTGTCCGGGCTCGTCGACTCGTTCGGCCTGTCGCTGGGCTGGACCGTCTTCAACCTCGTCGCCGTGGACCGCGGCGGGCTCGCCCTCGCCGGGCTGTTCAACGCCGCCATGCTCATCGGCGTCGTGCTGTCCGCGCCCGTCACCGGCCGGCTCGCCCGGCACCTGCACGGGCGCACGCTGCTGCTGCTCGCCGGCGGGACCGAGGGCGTGCTGCGGGTGGCGACGCTCGCCGCGCTGCTCGCCGGCTGGGACGGCAAGCTCGTCGCGGCGGGCATCGTCGTCATGCACATCGCCGCCTACGCCGGGTTCGCCGCGATGCGGGCCGAGGTCGCCGCCGTCGACGCCCGGCCGCAGGCGATGACCCGCTACGCGCTGTCGATCGCCGCCGTCGAGGCCGCGGGGGCCGGCGTCGCGGCGCTGCTGCCGCTGCGGGGGCATTTCCAGCTGGCGGTGTTTCTCGTGTACGGGCTGAGCCTCGTCCCCACGATCCTCACCGCACGCAGAGCGCGCGTCCGCGACTCGGCGGGCGTCGACGACGGCGCCGACGCCGGACCTGGCCCGGCCAGGACCCGGGTCCGGCGGCGCCGCCCCCGGCTGCCGTGGCCGGTCCTCACCGGTGGCGGGTTCGTCACACTCCTCGCGGCCGGGCCCACCCTGCTGTCCGTGGCCCTCGCCAGCGAGCTGCACGGTCACACGGCGGTGGCGGGCGCGGCGATCGCGTTCAGCGCCGGCTGCCTGTTGTCGTCGTCGGCGGTCTCGCTCGTCGACCGGCTCCGGCTGCCGATCCAGGTCACCTGGCCGCTGTGGGGCGTCGGCATGCTCGCCGGCTGGCTGCTCGCCCCGGCGCACCTGCTCGGGCTGTTCTTCGCGCAGTTCCTGTCGGGGCTGTCGATGACGGCGTTCGAGGGCGGCATGGACGCCCGCATCGCCCGCGACGCCGCCCCGGGCACGGTGACGACGGTCCTCGCGTGGAGCGCCTCGACCCGGGCGCTCGGCGGGGCGGTCGCGGTGCGGCTGCTGCCGGCGCTGGTCGCCGCCCCGGCGATCGGCCTCACCAGCGGCGTGGCGGCGGCGACCCTCGCGGCGGCGGCGCTGTCGGCGTTCGTCCGGTTCAGGACGGCCCGCTGAGCGGCCGCCGCGGCGCCGCCGGCGTCCGTCCCGCTCAGGAAAGGCCGCTGAGCAGCTGCCGCGCGAGCGGTCCCGCCGAGGCGGGGTTCTGGCCGGTGTACAGGTTGCGGTCGACGACCGTGTACGGCTTCCAGACCTCGCCCCGGCTGAACTCGACGCCCATGGCGACGAGCTCGTCCTCGGCCAGCCACCTCGCCCGGCTCGCCAGCCCGACGGCTTCCTCCTCGTCGTTGGTGTACGCCGTGACGCGGTACCCGGCGAACGGCGACACCCCGTCGCGCCGGGTGGCGAGCAGGGCGACCGGCGCGTGGCAGACCACGGCGAGGGGCATGCCGGCGGCGAGGGCGGCGGTCAGCAGCCGTCCCGAGTCGGCGTCCTGCCACAGGTCCTCCATCGGCCCGTGCCCGCCGGGGTAGTACACCGCGTCGTAGTCCTCGAGGCGGGCGGTGGCGAGCGCGACCGGCCGCCGCAGCTCCCCTGCGCCGCGGATCACGCCCTCCTGCTCCAGGGCGACCTGCTCGCCGCCGGCCATCGCCGGCCGCAGGCTCATCACGTCCACGTGCGGCACGACCCCGCCGGGCGTCGCCACGACGATCTCGTGCCCGGCGCCGGTGAGCGCGGCGTACGGCGCCGTGAACTCCTCGGCCCAGTAGCCGGTCGGGTGCCTGGTGCCGTCCCTGAGCGTCCAGTAGCTCGCCCCGGTCATCACGAACAGGATCTTCCCCATGCCCTGAATCGTCCCCGTTCCCGGCGCCCCGGCGACCACCTCAAGGGATGACTCCTCGCCGTCGGCTCACGGGCCCCGCCCGCGGCAGGAGGACGGTTAAGATCGTCACTGTGCTGGACACCATGACCTGGCTGCACGAGCCGCCGAGCTGGTCGGTCGAGGACGGTGTCCTGCGCGCCGTCACCGGCCCGCGCACCGACTTCTGGCGGGAGACGTTCTACGGCTGGACCACCGACAACGGGCACTTCTTCCACCGGCCGGTGTCCGGCGACTTCACAGCCGAGGTGCGGGTGTCCGCGCGGCACACGACCCGCTTCGACCAGGCCGGCATGATGGTCCGCGCCGACGAGCGCACCTGGTTGAAGACCGGTGTGGAGCTCACGTCGGGCGCCCTGCACGTCGGCACCGTGTTCACCCGCGGGTGCTCCGACGTGTCGATGGCGCCGGTCGCCGGCACCGCGGCCGAGACCGCCGTGCGGGTGAGCCGCTTCGGCAGCGCGCTGACCGTCCACTGCCGCGCCGGCGACGGGCCGTGGCAGCTGCTGCGCCTCGGCCACCTCGACCTGCCCGAGACGGTGGACGTCGGCGTCATGTGCTGCTCGCCGGAGGGCGCCGGCCTCGAGGCGACGTTCCGCGACCTGCGGATCGGCCCGCCGATGTCGCGGGACAACCTCGAGTGACGCCCGAAGGCGACTTCGCGATGTACCGGCGCGTCTTGTAGCTACCCGGTCCGTTCGATCAGCAGGACGTTGTCGGTGACGGTGGCGGTCTGCCCGCCGGGGCCGGTCGCCACGCGCTGCGGCATGTCGGCCCGGCGCTTGACCCATCGTGCCGGGTCGAGCGCCAGGTCGGCGGCGACCTCGTCCGGTGTGGGGAACCGCGTGGCCGGGTCCTGTTTCCACGACCAGGGCGCGATCGAGCCGTGGTCGACGACCAGCAGCAGCCCGCCGGGGCGCAGCGCCGCCGCCGCGGTCCGCAGCACCCGGGCGCGGTCCAGCGGGAGCGGGGTCTGCAGGTACTGCGCGGAGATCAGGTCGAACGTCCCGCTCGGGAAGCTGGTCGCCAGGTCGTGCCGCTCGGCGGTCACGTCGAGGTCGCCGGCGCGGGCCCGGATCCGCTCGACGGCGGTGCCGGAGACGTCGACGGCGGTGACCCGCCAGCCGTGCCGCGCGAGCCAGAACGTGTCACCGCCGGCCCCGCAGCCGAGGTCCAGCGCGGTGCCGGGGGTGCGCTCCCCGGCGGTCTCGACGAGCAGCGGGTTGGCCCGCTGCCCGGGCGCGCTGTGCGTGCGGTAGTGCTCGTCCCAGAAGTGTTCGGCCTCGCTCATGCCGTCCAGCGTCGCGGCGCCCGTTGCCTGGTTGCAAGTCTTGTTGCGGATCCGCATGCTGGTGGCATGGGTGGTGCCGAGGACGACGTGCTCGCCGGGGTCGGGCCGCGCCTGCGCGCGCTGCGCCGCTCCCGCAACGCCACCCTCGCCGGCCTGGCCGCCGAGACCGGCCTGACCGCGAGCACCCTGTCCCGGCTGGAGACCGGCAAGCTCCGCCCCACCCTCGAGCAACTGCTGCCCCTCGCCCGCGCCCACGGTGTCCCGCTCGACGACCTGGTCGCCGCGCCGCCCACCGGTGACCCCCGCATCCACCTGCGCCCCGTCCGCCGCTCGGGCATGACGGTGATCCCCCTGACCAACCGCCCCGGTGGCGTCCAGACGTACAAGGTGATCTATCCACCGGCGAGCCGCTCCCGCACCGTGAAGCTCCAGACCCACGACGGGCACGAGTGGTTCTACGTCCTCAACGGCCACGTCCGGCTCGTGCTCGGCACGCAGGACCTGCGGCTCGGCCCGGGCGAGGCCGCCGAGTTCGACACCCGCACCCCGCACTGGATCGGCAGCGCCGGCCCCCACCCCGCGGAGCTGCTCACGATGTTCGGCCCCCAGGGTGAGCGCGCCCACCTGTCTCCCCGCCCCGGCGGTCAATGAGTGTCCGCGGCCACGCCCTGGTCGGCCAGCCAGCCGGTGACGCGGTCGAGGACGGCGGGGTCGACCGGACGGCGGACCTCTTCCTTGTAGGCGCGCAGCGACGGCGCGCCGGGCTGGGTGCGCAGCAGGTGGGTGACGTCCGGTGCTGCCCAGGTCTGCACCGGGCCGGGCACGAGCTCGGCGATCGCGGCCAGGTCCGCAGGGTCGACCTGCAGGTCCTTGGTGCCGGTGACGGCGAGGACGGGCATCCGCAGCCGGGCCAGGTCGTCGCGCGGGTCGTGGTCGAGGTACTCGCGGAACCATTTCGCGTTGATCTTCGCGCCGCCGATGCGCGCGATGTCGGTGCCGGTGGCGCGGATTTTGTCGTGGTTGCGGCTGACCTGGCGGACCAGGTCGGTGCGCAGCAGTTTGAGCAGGCCCCGGACCGGCGCCGGCAGCGTGGGGGCGAGCATGCCCGCCTGCCAGCGCAGCACGGCGTCGCCGGGCCGGGCGGCGCCGGCCAGCAGCACCACCGCGGCCGGGCGCGGTCCGGCCGGCGCGTCTGACATCCGGGCGGCGGCGATGGTCACCAGGGTCGCGCCCTCGCTGTGCCCGACGAGGAACAGCCGGCCGGCGTCGGTGTCGGGGCGCTCCGCGAGTGCGGTGAACGCGGCGACCAGGTCGTCGGCGTTGTCGAACAGCCCGGCCCGCATCCAGCCGTCCTTGCCCTCGACGGTGCCGTCGCGCAGCAGCCGGCTCCCGCCCACGCCGCGCTTGTCGTAGCGCAGCGTCGCGATGCCGGCCCGGGCCAGGGCGTGCGCCAGCTGCCGGGTGGAGTCGATCGCCAGCCTCGGGGCGTTCGAGTCGCGGTCGACCGGCCCTGATCCGCTGACCAGCACCGCCGCGGGGAACGGCCCGGCACCGCCGGGCAGGATCAGCGCGCCCGCGAGGTCCCGGTCCGCACCGGGGAGGCGCAGCTCGACCTCGCGCACGGGGGTGGTCATCGGGCGGCCCGGATCCGCTCGGCCAGGGACTCGGCGTCGTCGTCGCCGAGCAGCACCGAGGCGAGCCGGTGGCCGGTCAGCGTGAGCCGCACCCCGGCCTGGCCACGGCCGGCGACGACGAACTCGGCGCCGTCCCACGTGCGCCACGTGCCGATCTTCCGCAGGCCGGGCACCGCCAGGCCCGGGGCGCGCAGCCCGCGCCCGGCGGCGAGGGCGTCCGGCACGACCTCGACGGCGGTGATCGCGGTCAGCGGGATGGTCACGTCGCCGCGGAGTCCGGCGACCTTCTCGGCGGCGGTGAGCTCGATGGTGAGTGCGGCTTCGGTCATGGACACGACGCTCATGCCCTGTACTATTCTCAGCGATGCGAACGATGTCAAGTTTGAGAACGGTCGGGGAGGCGTGATGACGATGACGACGGCGGAGCTGCTGCTGCATCCGGTCCGGCTGCGGATCGTGCAGGCCTTTCTCGGCGGGCGTGACCTCACCACGCTGCGGCTGCGCGAGCTGCTCCCCGACGTGGCGACCGCGACCCTCTACCGGCAGGTGGCCACCCTGGCCGAGGCCGGCGTGCTGGAGGTGGTCGAGGAGCGCCGGGTGCGCGGCGCCGCCGAGCGCACCTACCGGCTGCACAGCGAGGCCATGATCGTCGGCCCCGAGGCGGCCACGCAGCTGACCGTCGAGCAGCACCGCGCAGCGTTCGCCGCCTTCACCGCCGGGCTGCTCGCCGATTTCGACCGCTACCTCGCCCGCGGCGACGTCGACCTGGGCCGCGACCTGGTCGGTTACCGGCAGCTGGCGCTGCACCTGACCGACGAGGAGCTCACCGAGCTGATCGCCGAGCAGCGCGAGGCGGCCGCCCGGCGGGCGGAGCTGCCGCCGGAAGGCCGCACCCGGCGGCTGCTGAGCACCATCCTGATGCCGGCGGACTGAGCCCGCGGCGACCGCGCGAGGCCCTCCGGGATCCCGGAGGGCCTCGCCTCTGCCGGGCCTAAGGCTCGACCTCGACCGTGAACGTGGTCGTCCGGACCGTGCCCGAGGCGTCCCGGAACTGTCCCCACATCCGGTAGAGGCCCGGCCGGGGCAGGTCCGCGTGCACCGTCAGGTCCGGGCCGAACCGCGCCGACGGCAGCGCGAACACCGGCCTGCCCCGTTCATCGGTGGCCTCGGCGTGCTCGTGGGCGAAGCCGGAGCCGTCCAGCGGCATCACCACCACGTGGCCGGCCGCGGCCAGGAAGGGGCGCAGCCCGGTCACCGGGGCGTCGGTCGCGGCGTCGGCGAACCTGTACGTGAACGTGTTCCCGCCCAGCTTCGCGTCGCCGTCCAGGGTGACCCGCAGCCCGCCGACGACCTGGGTGCGCGGCGACGCCCCGGCCGGTCCGGCCGGCTCCGGCCGGGGGCCGTCCACCACCACCTCGTGCCGGTCGATCAGGTCGGCCATCGCCCCGCGGCGGCGGAACTCGGTGTGGATCAGGTAGCGGCCCGCGGTGGGGAACGTCAGCTCGGTCCGGAACTCGCCGGGTGCCCCGGTCGGCTCCGGGTGGATGTGCAGGAACGTGCCCAGGTCGTCGCGGGTGACGATGAAGTGCATCCACGCCTCGTGGCTGCGCCCGACGTCGGTGACCGGCCTGCCGGTCACGGCGTCGGTGATCCGGATCCGCGCGGTGGTGGGCCTGCCCGGCAGCGTGCCGGCCGGCACGTCCACCAGCACCCGGACGTCGTCCTCGGCCACCGGCCGCGGCGGGGTGTCGGTGGTCATCATGACGCTCATCGCGGGCCGCATCGGCATGCCGGTGCTCTGCGCCCAGGCGAGCACGCCGTTCATGCCACGGCCGGCTGCCTCGGTGCGGCTCAGCACGGTCAGCCCGGCGCCCAGGCTCACCGCGAGCACGGCGATCCCGGCCAGGTAGGCGTAGTCGCCGAGCCTGGTCCACAGGCCGGTGCGGGCGGCGTCGAAGCCGCGCAGCCGGGCCGCGTTCGTGATGACGCTGACCGAGCTCATCGCCATCGCGGCGGCCGCCAGCGACGGGTCGAGCAGGGTCCCGGTGACCGGGTACAGCAGACCCGCGGCGATCGGGATGAGCAGCACGTTGTAGGCGAACGCCCACACCAGGCCCTGCTTGATCGTGGTGACCGTGCGCCGGGACAGCGTGATCGCCGACACGATGCCGCGCAGGTCGCCGCCGACCAGGGTGATGTCGCTCGCCGCGATCGCCACGTCGGTGCCGGTGCCGATCGCGATACCCAGGTCGGCCCGGGCCAGCGCCGGCGCGTCGTTGATACCGTCGCCGACCATCGCCACCACGGAGCCCCGGTCCTGCAGCCGAGCGATGTGCGCGGCCTTGTCCTCGGGCCGCACGTCCGCGATGACGTGCTCGATGCCGACCTCGCGGGCGACCGCCGCGGCGGTCAGCGGGTTGTCCCCGGTGAGCATCCACACGTCGAGGCCGTGCGCCCGGAGCTGGGCGACCGCCTCCCGGGACTCCGGCTTGACCGTGTCGGCGACGGCGATCAGCCCGGCCAGGTCGCCGTCGACCGCCACGTACATCGGGGTGCCGCCCTCGGCGGCGATCCGGTCCGCCTCGGCGGTCAGCGCCGCGACCGCGATCCCGTCGCGGTGCATCAGCGCGGCGTTGCCGATCAGGACGGCCCGGTCCCCGACGCGTGCCTCGACGCCGTGGCCCGGCAACGCGGTGAACGACCGTGCCGCGGGGACGGTGCCGCCCCGCTGCCGCGCGTACGCGACGATGGCCTCGCCCAGCGGATGTTCGGACCCCGTCTCGGCCGACGCGGCGAGGGCGAGCAGCTCGTCGGCCGTGAGCGCGCCGACGGTGCGGATCCGGGTGACGGCCGGACGGCCGCGGGTGATCGTGCCGGTCTTGTCCAGCACCACCGTCGTCAGCCGCCGGGCCTGCTCCAGCGCCTCCCCGCCGGAGAGCAGGATGCCCAGCTCGGCCGCCTTGCCGGTGCCCACCATGGTGGCGGTCGGGGTCGCCAGGCCCAGCGCGCACGGGCAGGCGATGATCAGCACCGCGATCGCCGTGCCCAGGCCCAGCGTGAGCGCCTCGCCGTCCGGGCCGAACACCGCCCAACCGGCGAACGTGAGCAGCGCCGTCGCGATGACCGCGGGGACGAACCAGGCCGACACCCGGTCGACCAGCCGCTGCATCGGCGCCTTGGCGCCCTGCGCCCGCTCCACCAGCTGGACGATCTGCGCGAGGGTGGTGTCCGCGCCGACCGCGGTCGCCCGCATCAGCAGCGACCCGGTGCCGTTCATGCTGGCGCCGATCACCCGGTCCCCCGCGGTCTTGTCGACCGGCAGGCTCTCCCCCGTGACCACGCTCTCGTCGACCGTGGACGCGCCCTCGGTCACGACGCCGTCGACCGGCACCTTCTCGCCGGGGCGGACCCGCACGAGGTCACCGACCACGACCTCGGCGAGCGGCACCTCCGTGTCGGCCCCGCCGCGGACCACCCGGGCGGTCGGCGGCTGCAGGTCCATCAACGCCCGGATCGCCGCGCCCGCCCGGCGCATCGCCCGCGCCTCCATCCACCGGCCCATCAGCACCAGCGCGAGCACCACCACGGAGATCTCGAAGTACACGTGCAGCGGCAGGCCGGCCCGCTCCGCGGTCGCCGGCCACAGGGTGACGAACGCGCTGTAGCCGTACGCGACCGTGGTGCCCAGCGCCACCAGGGTGTTCATGGTGACCGCGCGGTGCCTCGCGGCGGCCCACGCCGCGGCGAACAGCGGCCCGCCGGCCCAGACCTGCACGACGGACGCGACGACCAGCAGCAGCGGCATCAGCCAGTCCATCGTGTCGATGGGCAGCGGCACGTACATCAGCACCATCATCGCCAGGCCCACCGGCAGCGCGACCTGCCAGCGCCGCCGCAGCCCGGCCAGCTCCCGGTCCCGGTCGTCGACCGGCTCCTCGGTGCGCCGCGCCGGCTGACGGGCCGGCTGACGGGCCGGCTGCCGCGCCGCGGGTGGCGCCGCGGTGTACCCGGCCGCCCGGACCGCCTCGGCCAGGTCCTGCGTGCCGACGCGGGCCGGGTCGTAGGTGACGGTCGCGACCTCGGTCGCCAGGTTCACCGCCGCCGCCTCGACACCGTCGAGGCGGATCAGCGCCTTCTCCACCCGGCCCACGCACGAGGCGCAGGTCATGCCACCGATGTCGAGCCGGCACGAGACCGCCGTCGGTGTCGTCATGTCGTCCTCCCTCGTCGGGCCCGCCGCGCGGGCCGATGCCGCAGACGTTGCCGGGGCGCGCTGTCCGCGCGCTGGCCGCGCTGGACAGGACCGGGGCGCGGACGGACAGCCGCCGGACAGCGGCGGCCCGCACGGTGATGGCACGTCCGGCGCCCCGCCATGGAGCGCCACCCGAGAGGAGCCACCATGAACGAGCAGCTGTTCTCCGTGCCCGGCATCACCTGCGGCCACTGCGCCACCGCCATCCGCCAGGAGGTCGCGGCAGTGCCCGGCGTCTGCCACGTCGACGTCGACATCACCGGCAGGACCGTCCGGGTCACCGGCGGCGAGGCCGGCGCGATCCGCGCCGCCATCGCCGAGGCCGGCTACGAGGCCGCCCGATGACCACCGACGTGCACACGCTGGTCGTCGGCGGCGGCCAGGCCGGCCTGGCGACGGGCCACCACCTGCGCCGGGCCGGGATCGACTGCGCCATCCTCGACGCCCACCCGCGGGTCGGCGACGCCTGGCGGCGGCGCTGGGACTCGTTGACCCTGTTCACCCCGCGCCGCTTCGACGCACTGCCCGGCCTGGCGTTCCCCGGCGACCCGGACGGCCACCCCGGCAAGGACGAGGTCGCCGACTACCTGGCCGGCTACGCCGAGCACTTCGCGCTGCCGGTGCACACCGGCTGCGCGGTGACCGCGCTCCGGCCGGCCGCGGACGACGGGTTCGTCGCGGAGACGGGCACCGGCGAGTGGACGGCGCGGCAGGTCGTGGTGGCCGGCGGCGCCTTCCACACGCCGAGCGTGCCGGCGGTCGCCGCCCGGCTCGCCCCGTCGGTCGTCCAGCTGCACAGCAGCGACTACCGCAACCCCGCCGGGATCCCGGACGGCGACGTCGTGGTCGTCGGGGCCGGCAACACCAGCGTGCAGATCGCCGCCGAGCTCGCCGCGGCCGGCCGGCGCGTCACCATCGCGTACGACGAGCTGGGCACGGCGTTGCCGCAGCGGTTGCTCGGCCGCGACATCTTCTGGTGGTTCTCCCGGCTGGGCACGATGGGCCTGTCCGGGGAGCGCGGGATCGGCGCGCGGATCCGGGCGCAGAACCCCATCATCGGCACGGACGTGCGGGGCCTGCTGCGCACCGTTCGCCGTACGAGACGGGTCGTCGACGCGGAACGGGACGCGCTGGTGTCCGCCGACGGCACCCGGCACCCCGTCGCCACGGTGGTGTGGGCCACCGGGTTCCGGCCGAGCTACCCGTGGCTGCACGTACCGGTCCTCGACGACCGCGGCGCGCCGGTGCACCGCGGCGGCGTGACGGACCGGCCCGGCCTGTACTTCGTCGGGCTGCCGTGGCAGCGGGCCCGCGGCTCGGCCGTGCTCGGCTGGGTCGGCCGCGACGCCGAGTTCATCGCCGGGCACGCCGCCGCCGCGGCCGGTCACGACCGGACGGCTGTACGAACCGGCTGACCCGCCGCCGCACGTATGATCGTCGGCACCATGGGTGAGACATGTCAGAGCCGCTGATCCGGGTGCTCGGACCGGTCGAGGTCCAGGCACCCGGCCGCTCACCGGTGTCCCCGGCGCCGTCGGTGCGCGCGCTGCTCGCCCGGCTCGCCGGGTCGCCGGGTCGGGTGATGTCAGCGGACGCCCTCACCGACGCCCTGTGGGGCGAGGAGCTGCCCGCCGACGCGGCGAACGCGCTGCAGATCCGCGTGTCGAAGCTCCGCCGCGTGCTGGCATCCGCCGGGCTCGACGCGGCCGTGCTCACCACCCGCGCCCCGGGCTACCAGCTCACCCTGCCGCCGGAGGCGGTGGACGCCCACCGCTTCGACAAGGCGGTCGCCCGGGCCCGGACGGCCGCCGACCAGGACACCGCGCTCGCCGCGTACGACGAGGCGCTTGGCCTGTGGCGCGGGCCGGCCCTCGCCGACGTGGGCGAGACGGACTGGGTCCGCGCCGAGCGGCTGCGCCTGGAGGAGCTGCGGCTCGCCGCGTTGGAGGACCGGCTGGAGCTGCTGGTGGGCACCGGGCGGCACGCCGCGGTCGTGGGCGAGCTGGAGTCGATGGTCGCGGAGCATCCGCTGCGCGAACGGCTGCACCGGCTGCTGATGCTGGCGCTGTACCGGGCCGGCCGGCAGGCGGACGCGCTCGCCGTCGAGCAGCGGCTGCGGCACCGGCTCGCCGAGGAGCTCGGCATCGACCCGTCACCGGACCTGCGGGCGCTGACCGAAGCCATCCTGCGCCAGGAGATTCCGCCGGCCACCCCGGCGGCTCCGGCGATGCCGGCAGCGACGCCGGCCGCCCCGTCCGTGGCCGTGCCCGCTCGCCTGTCGTCCTTCCTCGGCCGCGACGCGGACCTCCGCACGACCCTCCAGGAGCTGCGCGCCGCCCGCCTGGTCACGCTCACCGGCCCGGGCGGCGTCGGCAAGACCACCCTCTCCCTGGAGACCGCGCGGCTCGTCGAGCCGGCGATCGCCGACACCGTGCACATCATCCGGCTCGCCGCCCTCGCCCCGGACGCCGACGTGGCCGAGGCGTTCGCCGCCCAGCTCGGCGTGCAGACCCCCGGCCCCGGCGCGTCGGCCGCAGAGGCCGTCGCCGAGCACCTGAAACAGCGGCGGGCGCTGCTCGTGGTGGACAACTGCGAGCACGTCGTGGACGCCGCTGCCGTCGTCGTCGACCACCTGCTGCAGGCCACCACCGACGTCCGGGTGCTGGCCACCAGCCGGGAGGCCCTGGCCGTCGCCGGCGAGACCCAGATCGCCGTGGGGCCGCTCGCCGTGCCGGACGAGACCGCCGCCGCGGACGCCATCGCCGCCTCCCCCGCCGTCCGCCTGTTCCTGGACCGCGCCCGCAGCGTGCGCCCCGGCCTGCAGCTGGACGCCGACGCCGCGCGGGCGGTCGCGTCCATCTGCCGCCGGCTCGACGGCATGCCGCTGGCGATCGAGCTGGCCGCGGCCCGGGCCAAGGCGCTGCCCCCGGCTGAGATCGCGGACCGGCTCCGGGACCGGTTCGCGCTGCTGACCGCCGGGCCGCGCAGCAGCGAGGCGCGCCACCGCACGCTGCGCGCGACCATCGACTGGAGTCACGACCTGCTGCCGGAGGGCGAGCGGCGCCTGCTGCGCCGGCTGGCCGTGTTCCGCGGCGGCTGGACGCTGGCGGCGGCCGAGCAGGTGTGCGGATTCGGTGGCAGCGAGCCCGCCGACATCCCGGATCTGCTGTTCCGCCTCGTCGACCAGTCCCTGGTGACCGCCGACCCGGGCACCGGCCGGTTCCGGCTGCTGGTCACGATCCGCGAGTACGCGTGGATGAAGCTGCGCGAGGCCGGCGAGGAGGACGACTGCCGGCGGCGGCATCTCGCGCACTGCATCGCGATGGCCGAACAGCACGGCCCGCTCGTGCGCTACACCGGCCCGGCGTGGGACCTGCTGGTGGAGGATCAGGACAACCTGCGCGCAGCCATCGAGTTCTGCATCGAGCGCACCGCGGAGTCGCCGGAGCCCGGCCTGCGCCTGGCCGCCGCCCTCGTGCCGTTCTGGAACTACGGTCCCCGCTACGAGGGCGTCCGCGCCATCACCGCGCTGCTGGACCGCGGCGGGTCGGACGTCGCCCGGGCCCGGGCGCTGCAGGGGCTGGCGCTGCTGTACGTCTACTACCCCACGCCCGAGTCACGGGCCGCCGCCCGCGAAAGCCTCGCACTGTTCACCGCCCTCGGCCTCGACCACGAGGCCGCCGTCTCCCGCATCGTCGTGGCCTTCGAGGGGCAGTACGGCGGCGACCCCGACGAGCACCGGGCGCTGATCCGGCGCAGCCGCGAGGACCTGGGCGACCAGGACCACGGCTGGTGGCACGCCATGACCTACTACGTGGAGGCGCTGATCAACCTGCGGTGCAGCGAGTTCGAGGACTCGGTGCGCGACTGGCGGCGCAGCCTCGACCTGCTCGGCGCCGCCGACGACCGGATGATGAGCAGCGCCGCCCGCGCCCACCTGGGCGTCGCGCTGCGCCAGACCGGACGGCTCGAGGAGGCCCTGGCGCAGCTGCGGTCCGCGGCCGACGAGTGCCGGGCGTACGGCTCGCTGCACGGCCTCGCGTTCGCCCTCGTGCACCTGGCGCACACCCGGCTCGACCTGGGCCAGACCGAGCGCGTACCGGCCGAGCTGGCCGAGGCCGACGAGATCTCCCGGCGGGTCCGCAACCCGCGCAACCCGGCGTGGGCGGCGTGGGGGCGGGCCAGGCTGGCCCTGACGCGCGGCGACGCCGCGGCCGCGGCGGACGACCTGCGGCGGGCCCTGGAGCTCCTCGAAGACCGGGAGTTCCCGTGGGCCCGGGACCAGCTGCGGGCGGCCTACGCCGCGGCCGCCGGCCACTGACCTGCCGCTAGCCGCCGGGCACCGGGAAGCCGGCCCGGTCCCGGGCCGCCCGCACCTCTGCGGCGTCCACGTCGCCGGAGACCGCCAGCAGTCCCCCGCCCACGTGCAGGGACACCACGCCCGGCACGTCGCTGACGTGCCGGCTGAGCAGCCGCACGCAGCGCCGGCACAGGTCGGGCGGCACGGCAACAGTCACTTCGTCACGCATGCGGACAGCGTGCCGCGGGCCGCTGTCCGCTCGCTGTCCGCCGCCGCTCAGCGGCCGGCCAGGGCACGGACAGCCGGTGCCGCGAGTCTTCGGCGTGTCAGCACACCGCCGACGACGCCAGGAGGTCCGTCGTGCACCCCCTCTTCCTCACCGACTACGTCCGGGAACGCCACGCGGACCTGATCCGCGACGCCGAGGCGTACCGCTCCGCCCGCCGCGCACGCTTCCGCATCCCCATCCGCCGGCGTACCGCCGCGGCCGAATCCTGACCTGAGGAGCCACGTCCATGAGCATCAGCACCGCACCCCACCGCACCATCGCCGTCGAGGCCCGCGACGTCGTCAAGACGTACGGGCGGGGCGACACCGCGGTCCACGCCCTCGACGGCGCCAGCCTGACCATCCCGGCCGGGCAGTTCGCCGCCGTGATGGGCCCATCCGGCTCCGGGAAGTCCACCCTCATGCACACGCTCGCCGGGCTGGACGACGCCGACGCCGGCCACGTCCTGCTCGGCGACACCGACGTGACCCGCCTGAGCGAGCGGCAGCGCACCCTGCTGCGCCGCGAACGGATCGGGTTCGTCTTCCAGAGCTTCAACCTGGTGCCGACGCTCACCGCGGCCGAGAACATCGAGCTGCCGCTGCGGCTGGCCGGCCGCCGACCCGACGCCGACTGGGTGGACAAGCTGGTCACCACCCTCGGCCTCGCGGATCGGCTGCACCACCGGCCCGCGCAGCTGTCCGGCGGCCAGCAGCAGCGGGTGGCGGTGGCCCGGGCGCTCGTCACCCGCCCCGAGATCGTGTTCGCCGACGAACCCACCGGAAACCTCGACTCCCGCTCCGGCGAGGCGCTGCTGGACTTCCTCCGCCATGCCGCCCACGACCTCGGACAGACGATCGTCATGGTCACCCACGACCCGCACGCCGCCGCGTACGCCGACCGGGTCGTCTTCCTCGCCGACGGCCGGGTCGTCGACGAGCTCGCCGAGCCCACCGTGGCCGCCGTGCTGTCCCGGATGTCCGGCCTCGACACCGTCACCACCACCCGGAAGGAGCGCTGACGGCCATGTGGCTCCTCATCCTGCGCACCACCCTGGCCCACCGGGCCCGGCTGGCGTTCACCATGCTCGCCGTCGTCCTCGGCGTCACCTTCGTCAGCGGCACCCTGGTCCTCACCGACACCTCCCGGCAGGTCCTCGACGACCAGTTCCGGACCGCGACGGCCGGCACCGACCTCACCGTCCGCGACGCCGCCGCCTTCGACTCGGCGATGGGCGTCGAGGTCGAACGCGACCCGCTGAGCGCGGCGACGGTCCGCCAGGTCCGGGCCCTGCCGGGCGTGGCGGGCGCCGAACCGATCGTCCGCGGGCAGGGCCTGCTGGTCGCCGGGGGCACCGCGATCGTCCCCTCCGGCCCGTCCCTGCTGCAGTCCTGGACCCCGCCGCCGGTCGGCGCGTTCACGCTGCGCGCCGGCCGGGCTCCCGCCGCCGACGGCGAGGTGGTCATCGACGCCGCCACCGCCGACCGCCACCACATCACCCTCGGGCAGACCGTCACCGTCCACGCCGGGACCGACCTGACCGCCCAGGTCGTCGGCCTGGCCGGGTTCGGTGACCGGCCCGGCCTGCCGAACAGCACGGTGGCCCTGGTCAGCCTGCCGACCGCGCAGCGGATGCTGGGGCTCGGCGACGGCGTGAGCGAGCTGGCCGTGACGGCGGCCGACGGCGTGGACACCGGTGCGCTGCGGCGCACCATCGGTGCCGCGCTCGGCTCCGGCTACGAGGTGACCGCGGGCCGCGACGTCGCGGCCGCCGCCTCCGCCGCCGCCCAGAACCAGGTGGGCTACCTGGAGGTGATGCTGCTGGCGCTGGCCGCGGCCGGCCTGCTCGTCGGCGCCTTCCTCATCGCCAACACGTTCTCGATCGTGGTCACCCAGCGCACCCACGAGCTGGCCGTGCTCCGGGCCACCGGCGCGACCGGCCGCCAGGTGCTCGGGTCGGTGCTCGGCGAGGCGTTCCTCGTCGGCGTCGCCGCGTCGGCGCTCGGCCTCGGCACGGGCATCGGCGCCGCGATCGGGCTGCGCGGCCTGGCCGGCGTGTTCGGCATCGCGCTGCCGGACGGCGCGATGGTGATCACCCTCCGCACGGTGCTGGTGTCGCTCGCCGTCGGTGTGCTCGTCACGGTGCTGGCCGCGTACGGCCCGGCCCGCCGCGCCGCCCGCGTCGCCCCGGTGGCGGCGATGCGCCGGTCGGCGGCCGCCGAGCCGATCGGCACCGCCCGCACCGTCGCCGGCACTGTCGCGGCGGCCGCCGGGGTCGCCGGGGTCACCGCCGCGATCCTCAACGCCGGCGGCACGTTACTGCTCGCCGCGGCCGCGGTCGCCCTGATCGTGGGGCTGACCCTGGCCGGGCCAGCCCTCGCGCCGGCCGCCGCACGGCTGCTCGGCCGGCCGCTGCACGGCTTCGGCACGCCGGGCCGCCTGGCCAGCGAGTCGGCGGCGCGGACCCCCCGCCGGACCGCCGCCACCGCGCTGGCGCTCGCGCTCGGCCTGGCGCTGGTCAGCTTCACCGCCGTGCTGGCGACCTCGGTGAAGCGGTCGGTGCAGCAGACCTACGCGGAGACGGTCAGCGCGGACTTCGTGGTGGAGAGCGCCCGCAACGAGATGCTCGGCGGTCTGCCGGCGACGGTCCACCACCACGTGGCCGGGCTGCCGGAGGTCGCGGTGGCGTCACGGCTGCGCTACGGGCACTGGAAGGACGGCGAGACCGTGTCGGCACTCACCGCCGTGGACCCGGCCACGCTGCCCCGGGTCACCGCGCTGAAGCTGACCGCGGGCAGCCTCGACGCGCTGAACACCGGCGGCGTCATCCTCGCCGGGCACGTCGCCGCCGAACGCGGGCTGACCGTCGGCGACAGGCTGCCGATGACCTTCTCCCGCACCGGCACCCAGGACCTGCCGGTCGTCGGCCTCCTGCGCGACCGTGACGCGCAGGCCCTGCAGACCGACTACATCATCTCGCTGGACACGTACGCGAAGCACTACGCCGAGGACGTCGACGCCAGCGTCTTCGTCAAGCTGGCCGGCGGCGTGAGCCTCGCCGCGGGGCAGCGCGCCCTCGCCGCGGCCCTCGCCGACATGCCCACCGCCGAGGTCCGTGACCAGGCGGCCGCCGTCGCCGGCCGCACCGCCACCATCGACCAGGTCCTCGGCCTGGTGACCGCCCTGCTGCTGCTCACCATCGTCATCGCGCTGCTCGGCATCACCAACACCCTGGCCCTGTCGGTGTCGGAGCGGACCCGCGAGATCGGCCTGCTGCGCGCGGTCGGCATGACCAGGACGCAGCTGCGCACGATGGTCCGGGGCGAGGCGGCGCTCCTCGCCGCCCTCGCCACCGTGGTCGGGGTCGGCCTGGGCGTCGCCCTCGGGGCCGGCACGGTGCGGCAGCTCGGCGCGGCCGCGGAGGCGGCGGTCGTCCTGCCGGTCGCGCAGCTCGCCCTCGTCGTCGCCGTCACCCTCGCCGCCGGCCTGGTCGCCGGCCTGCTCCCCGCCCGCCGGGCCGCCCGCCTCGACGTGCTCACCGCGATCACCCACCCGTGACCCGCTCATCGACCACCTGCTCCACCCGCAGGTCGTGACCACCGAGCTCCTGGGGTTCCGCGGAACCCCAGGAGCTCGCTGTCGGGGCCGAGCGGGACGCCGGCCGGTGTCATGATGCGGGCGTGATTGATCAGGGTCTGTGGTACGCGATGCCGGAGCTCGTGGGGAGCCGGGTGCGGCTCGAGCCGTTGCGGGTCGAGCACGCGGAGGGGTACCTCCGGGCGGCCGGAAGCCCGGAGGAGGCGGCGGAGATCTTCCGCTGGCAGAGCCCGGCGGGTGGGGCGCTCGCCCGGCCGGTCACCGTACAGGACGCGCGGCAGCACATCATGGCTGCGCTGGCCGGGCGGGCGCGTGGGGAGCGGCTGCCTTACGCGCAGGTCGACGCGGTCACCGAGGAGGTGGCGGGGACGACCTCGTTCGCGGACCCCGACCCGGGGCTGCGTTCGGTCACGATCGGCTACACGTGGCTGGGGCAGCGCTGGTGGGGCACGGGCGCGAACGTCGAGGCGAAGCTGCTGATGCTCGCGTTCGCGTTCGACACCCTCGAAGCGGTCCGGGTCGGGCTGGTGACCGACGTGCGCAACGTACGGGCGCAGCGGGCGATCGAACGGCTCGGGGCGGCGCGGGAAGGGGTGCTGCGCAAGCACCGGCGGCGGGCGGACGGGTCGTGGCGGGACACGGTCGTGTACTCGATCGTCGACGATGACTGGCCGGGGGTGCGCGACGGCCTGCGCGAGCGGCTGGCGCGGGCCGTGTCGGGTGGGCAGGTGGGCAGGACCGGACCCGGGCCGGACAGTGCCGCGGGGGCAGGCGTGCAGTAGTCGGGGTGCATCGCGACGCGGTGCGGCCTCACCTGCACCGTCAGCTGACCCGGATCTCCGGTTTTCACGATGTACACGCAACGTAGTCGTTAGATTGCGAAACGTGTTCGCGTCTTGAGGGGCGTGACGGTCGTCGTGACGGGGGACGGGATGCGTGCGCAGTCCGGGTTGACGTCGAGTGCCGCGGGTCGCCGCGGACCGGGCCGCCGCCGGGCGCGCACCGGCCTCGCGCTGGTGACCGCCGGGCTCGTCGGGCTGGTGGTCACGGGAGGGCCGGCGTTCGCCGGGCTGATGGGCGGCGGCACCGCCTCCCCTGGGCCGTCGGGTGCGGCGGTGACCGTGCCGGCGCCCGCGCCGGCCGCCTCCAGCAAGGCGCCGCAGGCGCAGCAGCGCGCCCGGCCGTCGAATGCGGCGCCGAGCAGCGCGGACCCGGCCGGCAGCAAGAGCCCGGCGGGGAGCACGGGACCGGCGGGTGGGGCGGCTTCGGGGCACGTGCCGCTTGACGCTGACGGCAACCCGGCCGACGCCGTGGTCGACGACGCGACCGCCGCCGGACCGGTCGCCGAGCCCGGCCCAGCCCCCGGTGCCCCCTCAGGCGACGCGGGCGCGGGCGACCCGACGAGTGCCGGCAGTTCCGCCGACCCGTCGGGCGGCGCCGCGCCGTCCGTCGAGCCCACCGGTACAGAACCCGCCGCCACCAACTCGGCGAGCGGCGGCCCCTCCGACGGCGACGCCACCGGCACGGAACCGGCGGACGCCGAGCCGGCCGGCGACGCCGGCGTGGACGTGAACACCGCCGGGGTGATGGCCGCGATCCAGGCGCCCACCGGCGTCGTCGTGGTGCCGGTGCCGGGCGGGCTCAGGGTGGCGTGGACCCACGACGGGACCGGCGTCGACCACTACGTCGCGACCGCGTACGACCAGCAGGGGTCCGTCGCCGGCAGCTGCCTCGGCGCCACCGCCGGCACCGGCACCTGCGAGATCCGCGTCGGGGTCGCGGCCGGCGGGTCGTACACCGTGAAGGTCGTCGCATACGGCGGCGCCGGCGCGTCCGATCCCTCCGCCCCCGCCACGTCGGGTGTCGTCGTCGCCGGGCCGCCCGCGCCACCGACCGGCGTGCACGCCACCGTCACGTCGGCGACGTCGGTGCGCGTCGGGTGGACCGGGCCGGCGACACCGGCCGCGGGCGTCGACCGGTACGTCGTGACCGCCGTGCAGGACGCGTCGAAGACCTGCGCGACCGGGGACGGCGCCACCACCTGGTGCCCGGTGACCGGGCTGGAGCCGGGGACCGCGTACACGTTCCGGGTCGTGGCGCAGGGCGCCGGCGGCGACTCGGCACCGAGCGCGGCGTCGGCACCGGTCGTCGCCGGCGGCCCGGCCGCGCAGTCCACGGACATCCCCGAGCCGGTCAACCTCGTCGTCACCCCCGGCGACCAGAAGCTGCTCGTCGAGTGGCGGGCGCCGTGGGACCCGGACCACGCCGTCGGCGGGTACACCGTCCACGTCGAGGAGGAGCCCGGCCGCGACTGCGTGACCACCCACCCGACCTGCACCATCGAGGGACTGGCGAACGGCACCTCGTACACCGTGAGCGTCCGCAGCGACGGCGCGGTCTCGGGCGAGTCGGGGTGGGTGACCGCGACCGGCACGCCCAGCGTCGCGCCCGGCGAGCCGACGGCGGTGACCGCGGAGGCGAAGATCGAGGCGATCACCGTGTCGTGGATCGCCGGCGCGCCCGGGACGGGGGTGGCGCGGTTCCAGGCCCTGGCGACCGCGCCCGGCGGCGACCACGGCGTGTGCGAGACCGTGACCGGCAACTCGTGCACGATCAGCGGGCTCAAGTGGGGCGACACCTACTCGGTGACGGTGATGGCGATCGGCCGGCACGGACGCAACTCGGCGTGGAGCGAGCCGGCGAAGGTCGCGGTGCCGCACGAGGTGACGGTGCCGGCGGACCTGCCGGCCGGGATCGGGCACTTCGGCGGCTCCAGCGGCGACGAGGTCGCGCCGGGTGAGCTGTTCACGGTGACCGGGTCGGGCTTCGCGCCGCACTCGACGGTGAAGGTGGCGGTCTACTCGACGCCGATCGTGCTCGCCACGACGATGACCGACGGTGCCGGGACGTTCAGCGCCGAGGTGTCGGTGCCGGAGGCCGTCAAGGGCGGGCCGCACACGCTCGTGGCGGCCGGCGTCGACACGGGCGGGGAGCCGCGGTTCCTGACGATGGCGGTGACCGTCGCCGTGGAGTACGAGGCGACCGCGTTCGGCGACGCCGGCGGCAGCGTCCTGGCCGTCACGGGCGACCCGGTCGGGCGGACCGCCGGCGCGGGCGCGGCCCTCGTCATCGCCGGCATGCTGCTGGTGGGCGCGTCACGGAGGTTCAAACACTAGGGTCGAACACTGAGGGCACCCGCGGTGCCGCGGATGCCCTCAGTGTGTGGTGACACGAACCTTCAATGTCCTGCCTCGGCGTGGAACCGCTCGACGAGATCCGAACGGATCCGGCCGCGGTCGGACACCTCGATGCCCTTGGACAGGGCCCATTCGCGGATGGCCCGGTTCTGCTCCCGCTCGGCGCGGGCGGACAGGACCGGCCGGACCCGGCCACCCGGACGAGCCGGGACGGTGGGAGCCGGGGTGAGACGGCCGACCTTGGTCGCGGCGCCGATGAACGACGCGAGGGCCTCGCGCAGCTCAGCGGCGTGCTTCGCGGAAAGGTCGATCGTGTACTGCACGCCGTCGAGGCCGAAGCTGACACTCTCGTCGGCGAGCTCGCCGTCGAGGTCGTCGATCAGCTCATGGATCACGCGTCTGGCCATGACGATGCTGCCTTCCGGTACGGGGAGTTACTTCCGCACCCGTCAACAACCCGAATTCCGCGTAAAAAACGGTCAGACGGGCAGTGACGGGCACGGAACGGTCGCTGGAGCGTACCCGAAGAGTAACCGCGTTCAGACGGCGGCCCGGGCGGTCTGCCGCGCCCGAGTGGCCTCCCGCCGCTCCACGAAGCGGCTCGCCTGCGTGTCGAGGTCGGCCAGGTACGCCGACAGCTCCTCGCGCGCGGCCTCGCCGTCGCCGGTCAGCCCGGTCCGCTCGAACGCCTTGACCTGCCGCAGCACCGGGGCGAGGACGTCGTCGTGGTGCAGGCGCAGGTCGTAGATGCCGGCCATGGCGATCTGGACCGACTTGCGGCCGAAGTTCTCGATGGTGTGGCCCGGCATCTGGAACGACTTCGCGACCTTCGTCACTGCCCGCATCGCCGCGTTGGGCGCGACGTCGAACGCGGCGTTGAGCAGGTTGCGGTAGAAGATCATGTGGAGGTTCTCGTCGTTGGCGACCTTCGCCAGGAGCTGCTCACAGATCGGGTCGCCGCTGGCGGTGCCGGTGTTGCGGTGCGACACGCGGGTCGCCAGCTCCTGGAACGACACGTATGCCACCGACTCGATGAGCCCCTCGTACGCGTTGCTGAACCCACCCGCCATGTGCGTCATCCGGGCCCGCTCCAGGGCGACCGGGTCGACGGCGCGCGTCGCCAGCAGGTAGTCGCGGATCGCGATCCCGTGCCGGCCCTCCTCCGCCGTCCACCGGTGCACCCACGTGCCCCACGCGCCGTCACGGCCGAAGACCAGGGCGATCTCGTGGTGGTAGCTGGGCAGGTTGTCCTCGGTGAGCAGGTTCACGATGAGCGAGGTGCGCGCAACGTCGGACAGCTTCGACTGGCCGGGCTCCCACGCCTCACCACCGAGCAGGCCGTCGAAGTCGCGGCCCTGGCTCCACGGCACGTACTCGTGCGGGAACCATTCCTTGGCCGTGGCCAGGTGACGGTTGAGGTTGGCCTCGACCACCGGCTCCAGCTCGTTGAGCAGGGCCAGGGTGGCGGTGGGCTCGGTCGTCACGGAACCTCCGTTGGTGTCAGGGGCGGAATCGGTACAGAGTGAAACACGCTCGACTAGTCGGCGGCCAGCAGCGACTCAGGCGTCGGTGCCGTGCCGCCGAGGTGCGCGGGCTGCCAGAACACGCCCTCGGGACGGTCCCGGTACTCCCGCTGCGCGCGGTCGAGCATCGCCGTCATCCGGGTCCGCAACTCCGCGGTGACGGCGTCGGCGTTGTCCTTGCGCGTCGGGTGCAGCGGTTCACCCGCAATGATCGTGATCGGCACGCCGCGCTGCTTCAGGTTCTTCGGGTGACCCTTGGTCCAGAACCGTTGCGTGCCCCACAGCACCATCGGCACCAGCGGCGTGCCGGTGGCCGCGGCGAGCCGGGCGGCGCCGTTCTTGAGGTCCTTGACGGTGAACGACTGGCTGATCGTCGCCTCCGGGAACACGCCGACGACCTCGCCGGCCTTCAGGTTCTCCAGCGCCGCCTTGTAGGACGCCATGCCCGCCTCCCGGTCGACGGGGATGTGCCGCATCCCGCGCATCAGCGGGCCGCCGATCTTGTGACGGAAGATCGACTCCTTGGCCATGAACCGCACGAGCCGCTTCGACGCGTTGGCGCCCAGGCCGCAGAAGATGAAGTCGAGGTAGGAGACGTGGTTGCAGGCGATGACCGCACCACCCGTGGTCGGCACGTGCTCGGCCCCCTCGACGGTGATACGCATGTTGAGCAGCCGGAACATCGTCTTCGCGAGCGCGATGACCGGGGGGTACACGAGATCAGCCATCCCATTACGCTACCGACCTTCACTGGACGTCACCCGGTACCCTGCCCCAAGGTCGTTTCTTTCATCGTCTGCAGCGGGAGCCCGGGATGTCGGTCGATCAGGACCTCGAAGAACTACCTGAAGAGGAGACCCCTGGGGACCCGCCGGTCGCGGACGAGGACGTCATCATCGTCGTGCCGCCGCCGCGGTTCGGCACGCCCGGCCCGCCGATGCGGCGCTCGCCGCTGCTCATCGGCCTGTTCGGCGGCCTCGGGCTGCTCCTGGCGTACAGCCTGTACCAGGCGGTCGACCAGGTCCGGTCGATCCTGGTGCTCATCTTCATCGCGATGTTCCTGGCGATCGGGCTCAACCCCGCCGTCGTCCGCCTCACCCGCTGGGGCGTGCCCCGGGTCCTCGCCGTCGCGACCGTCGGCATCGGCGCGATGCTGCTGCTGTGCGGCGGCCTGCTCGCGCTGATCCCGCCGCTGGTGACGCAGACCGGGGCGCTGGTCGAGAACCTGCCGACCTACATCGACAACCTGCGTCACCAGGACCAGCTCAACAAGCTCAACGAGGACTACAAGCTGCTCGACCAGCTGAAGGCGGTGGCGACCGCCGGCAACGTCACCAAGGCGCTCGGCGGGGTCTGGGGCGGCGCGCAGGTCGTCTTCGGCGCCCTGTTCAACATCGTGACCGTGGTCGTGCTGACGCTGTACTTCATGGCCGCGTTCAACCGGCTGAAGGAGGGCGGCTACAAGCTCGTCCCCGCCTCCCGCCGCTCGCGGGTCGCGCTGCTCGGCGACGAGATCCTCATGAAGGTCGGCGCCTACCTCGGCGGCGCGCTCGCGATCGCGGTCATCGCCGGCATCTCGTCGTTCGTGTTCCTGCTGATCCTCGACATCAAGTACTCCTACGCCCTGGCGGTCCTGGTCGCGATCACCGACCTCATCCCGCAGATCGGCGCCACCCTCGGCGCGGTCGTGGTCAGCATCGTCGGGTTCGCCACCAGCATCCCGGCGGGCATCGCCTGCGTCATCTTCTTCGTCATCTACCAGCAGGTGGAGAACTACCTGATCTACCCGACGGTGATGCGAAGGGCGGTGAAGGTCAGCGACCTCGCCGCGATCCTGTCGGTGCTGCTCGGCGTGGCCCTCATGGGTGTCGTCGGCGCGCTGATCGCGATCCCGGTCGTCGCCGCGATCCAGCTCATCGTCCGCGAGGTCCTCATCCCCCGCCAGGACGCCCGGTAGCCCGGTCGTCCCGATCGCGGCCTCGGTCCCGGCGGTCAGTTGCGGCTCAGGACCCTCGTGAACCCGGCGGCGACCGTGGTCGCGAGGGTCCAGCCGGCGGCGATGAGGCCGAACGCCAGCCACTGCCCGGCACCCGTCGGCCGGAACGCCGACTCCTGTCCGAAATCGATGATCGGCAGGAGCAGGTCCAGGGTGTAGACCAGCGGGTGGAGCTCCGGCGCCTGACCGGGATCGACCGGCGCCGGCCGCCAGGTGGCGAACACGGTCGTGCCGGCGACGAGCAGCGCCAGCAGCCAGCCCGCGGCGCGCTGCGGCCGGTACCCGTAGCCGACGGTCACGTCCTGCAGCCAGCCCCAGGACCGCGTCCACCACGGCCGGGTCGCCCGGCGGCGGCGCTGCTTGGCGAGCAGGACGGTGCGGGCGTCGTCGTCGTGGCCGAGCTGCCGGTAGACGGCGGCGAGCTGCTCGTAGGGCTGCGGCGGCAGGCCGTCCGCGGTCCTGGCGAGCCAGTCCAGGCGCCGCCGCGGCTCCAGCAGCGGGTCCAGCGTCTGGTACGTGAGGCCGTCCAGCCGCAGGTCGGCGGGCCACGTGGCGGGGTCGTCGCGGACCAGGGAGGCCCGCACGTAGCGCAGGTCGACCGGGCCGGTCGGCGGGGCGGCGAAGCGCAGGTCGACCTCGCCGGCCTCCGCGCCGGTGCACTTCAGCGCCGCCAGGTGCGCCTCCTGCAGGCACAGCTTGCCGCCGATCCGCGCCGCGCTCATCGAGACCCGCCCGGTCGCGGTGAAGCCGGTGCAGCAGTTCATCAGCGACCCGGTGACGATCCCAGTCGCGCGCAGCGAGGTGCCGTCCGGGTTGTCGAGGCGGGCGCCCTCGAGGAACACCGCCCCGCCGACCCGCGCCTCGACGAGCGACACCCCGCCGGTCGCGGTGAACCCTTCCCGGCCCTCGACCGGCCCCTCGACGGTGCAGCTGTCGGCGCGCAGGGCGAGCCCGCCGGGGTTGCTCAGGGACGCGCCGGCCATCCGCAGGCCCCGGCCGACCCGGGCGCCGACGAGGCGGGTCTCGCCGTCGACCTTGACGCCGCCGAGCAGGTGGACGCCGCCGCCGACGTCGGCCCGGTCCAGCCGTACCGCGACACCGCCGGGGTTGCGCAGGGTGGCGCCGGAGAATGTGGCGACCCCGCCGACCGTGCAGTGGCGCAGGCTCACCTCGCCCTCGACGTCGGCGCGGCGCAGGAACACGCCGCCGGTGACGGTGGCGCTGTCCAGGTCCAGGCCCTTCCGCCCGCCGAACCGGGAGGCGGCCGCCCGGCTGTCCGGCGGCGTGGCCGCGGCGGCGGGCGCGACGATCGTGGCGCCGTCGAGGTGCACGCCGCCGGTGACGGTGGCCTGGAAGAGCTGGATCGTGCCGTCGGCGCGGAAGCCCTCCTCGGCGACGAGGTCCCCGCCGATCTGGCTGCGCTCCGCGGACAGGACGGTGCCGCCCGGGGCGCTGAGCCGCGCCCGCTCCAGCAGCAGCCCACCGGCGATCTTCGCGTCCCTCAGGTTGATCATGTCGGTGCTGCGGACGCCCGACATCCGCAGGTGCCCGGCGATCGTCACGCCGGCGGCCTGCAGGCCCGGCATCGTGGTGTCGCGGAAGCCGGTGAACGCCAGCCGCGCCCAGTACAGGTCCGGCGCCTCGGCGAACTCGCTCTCCTGGACCAGCAGCGGGCAGGTCACCTCGGCGAACGACAGCACCAGCCGGCCGGTGACCTTCGCCGCGTGCAGTCGCAGCGCCGCGCGCCGGCTCGGCGGCTCCGCCGTGAGCAGCTCCACGAGCAGCGCGGCGTCGACCTCCGCGCCGCCGAGGCTCAGCCGCTCCCCCGCCGCGAACGCCTGGCGCACCCGATCATCGACGTCCACGACTGCGATCGTAGAGGAGGCGGTCACCCGCTCGGGGTGGCGTCTCAGGGATCGTTCAGGGCCTCACCCGAGGTCGCCGGGCGGCTCCGGCGGGCAACCTTGAGCACATGACCGAGATCAAGCGCCTCCGCCGTTCCCGCGCCGACCGTACCCTCGCCGGGGTCATCGGTGGCCTCGCCGAGTACTTCGGCGTCGACCCGACCATGGCCCGCGCCGTGTTCCTGCTCGCCGTCCTGCTCACCGGCGGGACCGCGGTCCTCGCGTACCCGATCCTGTGGATCGTCATGCCCGACACCCCGCCGGACGTCAAGCCCGTGAGCCCTGCGTCCGGCGGGCACCTGCCCTATGGTGCGTGAGTGACCGCGTTGTGCGTGCCGGTGCTGGGCGGCACCCTGGAGGTCCGGGTGGTGTCGCCGGCCGGCGGCGCGCCCGTGGTCCTCGTCGCGCACGACGGACCCGCCTACGAGGACGGCGCCGCCCTGTCCACCCTCGCCCGCGGCACGCACGTCGCGCTGCTGTCCCCCGGCGACCGCAACGAGTGGTACTCCGCGAACCCCGCCTACGCCGACGCCCTCGTCGACCGGGTGCTCCCGCGGCTGCCGGCCGGCCCGCGCGTCGGGCTCGGCGCCAGCCTCGGCGCCCTCGCGCTGCTGCACGCGGAGCATCACCGGCCCGGCACCTTCGCCGGGCTGTTCCTGCAGTCGGGGAGCTTCTTCACCGCCGAGCTGGACCCTCAGGAGTCGGGGTTTCCGCGGTACCGGCGGATCCTGGACTTCGTCGACGTCGCCGCGCCGACCGCGGCGGAGACGGTGCTGACGTGCGGGCGGGACGAGGAGAACCTGCACAACAACCGGGCCATGGCGCGGCGGCTGGGCGTGCCGCTGATCGAGGTGCCCGGCGGTCACTCGATGACGACCTGGCGCGACGCGCTCGGCCCGCACCTGCCACCACTGCTGCGGCAGTTCACGGATGGACGGGAGTTCACGGATGGACCATCTCATCGGCCTGCTGCTCGGCACGGAGCAGGACTGGCCCCGCGCGTTCGAGACGCTGATCGGCCGGATCGGCCCGATCCGCGGCCGTGACGGCACCGACCATCGGCTGCGGACCGCGCGGGTGAGCATCGAGCCGTTCAACCTGCGCGACCGGCCCACCCACGACCTCGTGATCGACCGTCTCGCGTACTGGTACTACCACCCCCGGGAGTGGCTGAAGAAGATCGCGCTGATGGACGACGTGTACCTGCTCAACAGCCCGTTCACGTTCCAGTCGATGGAGAAGCACGCCGCGTACTGCGCGATGATGCGCCTCGGGCTGCACGTGCCGGAGACGGTCCTCGTGCCCTACAAGAACCCGGTCGACCACGCGAAGTGGGCGTACACCGCCGAACGCTACAACCAGCCGTTCGACCTCGACGCGGTCGCCGACCGCATCGGCTACCCGCTGTTCATGAAGCCCTACGACGGCGGCGCCTGGGTCGGGGTGTCCCGGATCGCCGACTCCACCGCGCTGCACACCGCCTACGACCAGTCCGGTGAGCGCCTCATGCACCTGCAGCAGTCGATCGAGGGGTACGAGGTCTTCACCCGCTCCCTGACGATCGGCCCGGAGACGATGGTGATGAAGTTCCGGCCGGAGCTGCCGATGCACGAGCGGTACGCGGTCGAGCACGACTTCCTCGACGCGACGGTCGGCGACGAGGTCGTCACGATCTCCCGGCTCGTCAACGCGTTCTTCCGCTGGGAGTTCAACTCGTGCGAGTCCCTCGTCCGCGACGGCGTCGTGTACCCGATCGACTACGCGAACGCGTGCCCGGACGTCGCCCTCACCAGCCTGCACTACTACTTCCCGTGGGCGATGACGGCGCTCGTGCGCTGGTCCGCGTTCTGCGTCGTCACCGGCCGGCGCCCCGGCCTGGACCTCGACACGGCCCGCTACTTCACCGTCGCCGACGACGCGTCGCTCGGCTACCGCGACAAGCTCACGGCGTACCGCCGCATCGCCGACGACTACCTCGCCGTCGACGACTACCGCGAGTTCTGCGACACCGCACTGCCGCACGTGCCGGCGCTGGTCGCCGAGTGGGTCGCGTCCCCCGACTTCGACGACCTGCTCGTGTCGACGGTGCGCGCCACGTACCCGCCGCACGAGCACGACCGGTTCATCGCCCACTTCCGCGGCCTCATCGACCTGTGGAAGCACGAGAACACCCACTGATCCCGCCACGTTCTACTCGTCGCGCGGGAAGAACGGCAGCTCGATGTGGACGCGGTCGGCGGCCGCGAGGATCTTCGCGGCGTCGTCGACCGGCGGGTGGATGTGCTGGTTGATCCGCTGCTTGACCTCCTTGCCGGCGGCGCCCGAGGCCATCACCCTGCGGTCCCAGCCCCGGGTGAAGACCGCGCCGGCACCGCCCAGGTCCAGGCAGGTGACGTACGGGCCGGGGGTGAAGTCGCGCAACGGCACGCCGAGCAGGTCGGCCGCGGCGTTGTACCCGGCGACCTTGCCCAACGGGGTGGCGTGCTGGCAGGCCTGCATGACCGTGTGCTCGGCGTCGAACGCCGCCGCGGCCGTGTCCCCGGCCACGAACACCTCGGGAAGGGCGCGCAGCTGCCGGTCCACCGGCACCCGGCCGAGATCGTCGACGTCGCCGGAGATCTGCCGGGTGAGCTCGCTGGCCGTGATCCCCGCGCACCAGACCACCGCGTCCGCCTCGACCTTGGTGCCGTCGGAGAGGACGGCGTATCCATCGCCGATCTCCGTCACCGTCGTCCCGAGGCGGCGTTCGACGCCCAGCTCGTCCAGCGCCGCCTCGATCTCCCCACGCAGCGGGTTCAGATGTGACCGAGCTTCTCGGGATTGGCCAGTCTGCGCCACGTCGTGATCCGTCCGTCGGCGATCTCCACGGTGTCGAGCCAGACCAGCACGTCGCCGCAGAAGGTCGCCAGGGCCGGCGATCCGTTCACCTCGACGATCTGGAACGTGTCGGGGCGCCTGATCTCGATCTGCCTGACCGCCAGCAGGGCGATCGTCTCGGCGCCCCGGACCGGCCTGCGCGCGGCGGTCACCTTGCCGCCGCCGTCGGCGACATGGACGGCCCCGGGATCCAGCAGCTGGACGAGCTCGGCGATGTCCCCCGCGTCGGCTGCCGCCTTGAACGCCTTGAGCACGCGTTCGGTCTCGGCCCTGGACACCCGGGGCCGTTCCTGGACCGCGGCGACCCGGGCCCGTGCCCGGGACGCGAGCTTGCGGCCGGCGGCGGGCGTGCTGCCGAGCACCCCGGCGATCCGGCCGAACGGAACGTCGAAGACATCGTGCAGCACCAGCGCGACGCGTTCGGCGGGCGTGAGCGTCTCCATGACCACCAGCAGCGCGGTGCTCACCGACTCGTCCATGAGCACCGCAGCGGCGGCGTCGGGCCCGGTCAGCAGCGGTTCGGGCAGCCAGGGCCCGACATACGACTCGCGCCGGACGCGCGCCGACTTCAGCACGTTGTAGGACGTCCGGGCGGCCACGGTGACCAGCCAGGCCCGCAGGTCCCGCACCTGGGACAGGTCGGCCGCGGCGGCGCGCAGCCGGCGTCCGCCAGCTCCACGCCCCGACCTCCCGCCCCCTCGGATCAGCGAATCGGCCCGATGCTACTTCGGCAGCTCCGCCTGGAGCAGCGGGGTGAGGAGTTTGACGTAGCTGGCCGTGACGTGGCTGCCGTCGCGGTACACCAGAGCGTTGCCGACGATGACCGGGCAGACCGTGTCGGTGCAGAACCAGGTGGTGGGGTCGATGACCGGGAAGCCGGCCGCCTTGGCAGCGTCGGCGTTGGCGGTCCTGCGGCTCGCGTAGATCGCGGTGGTGACCTTCAGCGCGCACTGCTGGATCGCGGCGGGGTGGGCGGCGACGCAGTCGGGGACGCTGGTACCGCGCGGGTCCGGGGTGTCCTGCATGATGACCGGCTTCGCGCCCAGCTGCTGGATGCGTTTCGCGGAGCGGATCAGCGCGGCGGACCACAGGTCGTCGGCCTCCGCCTTGTCCCCGGCGGGCGCGCCGGCCTTGTCGACGGGCGGGTCCGTGTATGTGCGGGTCGACAGCAGTACCAACGCCGGCTTGAGCTCTTTGATCTTCGTGAACGCCTCCTCGCGCCACGTCGCGCACTCCGTGAACGCCCGCCGCGCGTTGATCTTGATCGTGTACGCGTCAGCGGGCGTGCACCCCGACTTCGTGAGCACGACGAGCCGCCAGTGCCGCTTCTTCGCCACCGCGTCGAAGGCGTCGAACCACTGCTCCGTGTGCGAGTCGCCGAACAGCACCATCGTCGCCGTGCCCTGCGGGTCGCCGTGTCTATCGCATTGTTGGCTCAGGGCTGTCTTGATAGTCGTCTCGTCGAGCGACGCGAGGCAGCCCTTCGACCCTTCCGGGCGGTCGTTGGCGGCGGCGGTGACGGGCGGCGTCAGGTTCTGCGGCATCGCGGTCACGGTCGCACTGGTCGCGATCAGCTCGAGGAGCTTCTTGCGCGCGTCGGCCAGCTGCTGCGCCTCCGAGACCGCGGGCTGCTGCGACAGGGCCTTCGCCGTGTCCTGGGCGGTGCCCTCACCCTTCACCTCGTTCGGCAGCCCGAGGAAGATCGCCGCGGCACCGAAGGTCAGCGCGGTGAGGGTGGCACCGAGGCCGAGCCCCCGCCCGGGGCGGCGCTTGAACACGGGGTTGAACCGGACCCGGTTCTCCACCAGGCGCAGCGACAGCCAGGCGGGGATCAGGCTGCCGGCCGCGACCGCCGCCTTCGTCCACGTGCCGAGCTCCTGGCCGGCGACGTGCGGGGCGAGCATCAGCGCGGGCCAGTGCCACAGGTACCAGCTGTAGGAGAGCTTGCCGATCGCCTGCATCGGCGCGGTCCCCAGGATCGCGACCGCGCCGTGTCTGGGTCGTGCGGTGCCGCCGGCGATGACGAGCACCGCGCCGCCGACCGGAAGCAGCGCGGCCATGCCGGGGAAGCGCGTCGTCTCGTCGAACATGACCGCGGACGCGACGATCGCGCCGACACCCAGCCACGTCGCCACCGCCGCGCCGGGCACGGCCTTGAGCCGCTCCGCCGCCAGGGCGATGAGCGCGCCGGCCGCCAGCTCCCACGCGCGGGCCTGGATCCCGAAGTACGCCCACGGCTGCGAGTGCCCGGTCTGCCACACGCACACCGCGAACGACACCACGCCCAGCCCCGTGAGCGCGATCGCCGCCCGCCGGCGGCTCGCCGTCCTGCTGGCCGCGGCGAGCAGCAGCAGCGGCCAGATGAAGTAGAACTGCTCCTCGACCGCGAGGGACCAGAAGTGCTGCAGCGGCGACGGCTCCAGCTCCGCGGACAGGTAGTCGGTGCCGAGGACCGCCAGCCGCACGTTGATCCCGTACGCGGCCGCCGACAGCGCGTCGAACACCACGGCCTTCGCCTGCACCGGCGACATCCACGTCCAGGCGGCCGCGACCGTGGCGATGACGACGACGGTCGACGCCGGCAGCAGTCGTACGATCCGCCGCCCGTAGAACGCGCCGAACCGGATCCGCCCGGTCTGCTGCAGCTCCCGGAACAGGTGCAGCGTGATGAGGAACCCGGAGATGACGAAGAAGACGTCGACGCCCACGTACCCGCCGTGCACGAGCCCGAGACCGGCGTGGTTGGCGACCACCAGCAGCACCGCGACGGCGCGGAGGCCCTCGATGTCGGGCCGGAACCGGTCCGCGGCCGGCGCCTGCGGCTTGCCCTGCGGGCGCCGCGGGCCTTCTGGGTTGACGTCCGTGGATCGCCGTTGCGCTTGATAGGTGGTCAACAACCCCTCCGGCGGTTCGGCACCGGCACACGGTAGCGGGTGCCTCCCGGCGCCTGCCTGTCAGGTGACCCGGCTCACCGGCGCCGTTCCCTCGTACCGGTGACGCTGCGGTAGCCCACGTCACAATCCGTAGTACGTGCTGGTAACCGCTCGTACCGTCGATGAAGTTGACGCGTTCTCATCTTCTGGAGGTTGCCTCATGCGTCCGTACGACCACCCCGAATGGTGCGCCCGGGGTCACCGGTGCGGTCTCGGCGAGCACCGCGCCCACCCGGTCGTCATGGAGGTCGACGGCGTTGGCAAGGTCCTGCTGACCCGCGTCCTGGGCACCAACGGCCGCGAACGGATGGAGCTGACCGGCTCCGCGTACGTCACCGGCAAGGGCCAGGCCGCCCGCCGCCAGGTCGACCGCACGCTGCGCGGCTTCGCCGACGTGCTGTCGAACGAGGCCTCGCTGGCCCGCGCCTGACGTTTCGCTTATCCGTTTCGCTTATACGTTTCGCTTAATACGTTTCGCTTATCTCGGCCAGCTCTTCAGGCGTTGCCGCAGCTCGGCGACGCGGTCCAGGGCCAGTCCGTAGTAGGCGAACCGGCCGTCGTCGAGCCGGTCCAGGTAGCGGCCCGCGGCGGACACGTCCTCGTCCTCCAGCCCCGGGTCCTGCCGCCGGGCCAGCTCGAGCAACTGCGGCACGGAGTAGTGCTGGATCGCCGCGGCCACGTCGATGTAGTCCCGCACCTCCCGCCGGTTCACCAGCGCCGCCACCTTCGTGGCGATGAGGTCGTCACGGTGCATGACCGGGCCCACGTCCATCATCACCGGGCTCTCGCTCCGGTCGAGCCGGCTCAGCGTCAACCGCACCGTCCTGGCGCCGTCACCGACGGTGAACTCCCGCTGGTCGAACCCGGCGAACAGGTCGAGAAGGTCATCGGCCTCCTCCTCCTGCACCGTGTACCCCGCGCCCCGCAACGCCCGGCACACCGCGTCCGCGGCCCGCCCGGCCCCGCCGTCGGTGTCGGTGAACAGGTCGACGTCCTCGGTCGGCCGCGACACAAGACCGCTCATCAGCCACGCGAACCCGCCCCCGAGCACGAACCCGTGCCGCTCCCCCACCGCAAGGGCGATCCTGGCAACCTCGGTGTAGAACGGGTCGGTCGTGCTCACCTCAGCCGCAGTGGCTGATGGCGGGCCTCCCACGCCAGCCGGACCCCACGCGGCAGGTTCAGCTCGGGCCACACCCTGACGAGCCGCCGCCCGTTGACCCAGCGCCGCAGCTCCTCGACGCGGATCGCCTCCCGCAGCACGTTCTCGTACATCCACAGCAGCAGGTCAGGCTTGTCCAGGTCGAAGTCCCGCCGCGGATTCCACATCAACCGCTGCGGCAATTCCACGACCCCGCGGACCGGCCCCCGCAGCTCGGCAAGGGTCCGGGACACAAGCGCCGGCCGATGCGGCCGCGCGAGAAACGCGACGCGCCCCGGATCCGTCTCGTCCTGCATCGCCCCGGCCCTTCCATGGTCCCTTGTAGTCGGCCAGTGTACCGCTGCACCGTTTGTCCGCCCTACCACCGACGCGGCGGGTCCCACACGTGTGACGCGGCGCTCTGCGCCTCCCGCTTCCTAGGATACTAGGTGGACAGCCCCTCGACCGCCGCCTCACCGCCCAGATCAGATCGACGTTGCGCGATCCACCCTCATTTCAGAGATCATCTTGTACGTGGATCGCGCAACGTCGATTGCGCAAAGGCCACATACCGGGGCATTGACCAACGTCTGTCGCGGGCTGTCGGACGGCGCACGTCGAACGGCTACGGCTCACGTCGCGGCTGCTCATGCCCACCTCGACCATCCACCTCGGCTGGGGCCTGGGCTGGTCTGCCACCATGCCTGTCGTGGCCGGGCGGCTACTGGGTCAGCCCTGGCGATGGTGGCGGAGGTGAGGAGCGGGGCGGGAAGTGAGACAGGAGGGCGTGGCACGGTCCTGGCTCGCCATGAGCGGTCTCGCCATCGGCCTCATGGACACCGGCGACAGGATGCGGACCATGCAGGTGGTGCGGATCGGCAACGCTACGCAGCGTCGGCCCCCAACCCGGTTGCTTTGACCTCGCTGGCCGACCCGGGCTGATGCCATCGCCCGACTCCGTGTGATCGACCGTTGCACCCACGCCGGCGCCTTCACCTCGGCTCGCTGCCCGCTGCAGACGGACCCCGGCCCCGCCCCACAGCATCCTGCCCACGGCGTCTGCTACCCGCGGGGGCGAGGTCAGCGGTCGCGCTCATGCCGTGATGCAGAAGCGGCCAGCGCAATCACCTTGGGCCGCTCCAACCAACGCCACCCGAGCCCAGTCTGTTGCCGCTCACGGGCGTTCGCCCTTTCCGGGCGTCCGCGGCTGGGCGGTAGCGGGAGGCAGTGGGGCCAGCGGACGAGTGAGCAGCAAGCGGGCGGCAAGGTCAGCGGGCGCGGCGCGCGCAGCAGGTGGGTCAGGAACAAGCGACGGGCAGGTCAGCCGGGCGCGGCACGGCTCCCCACCACCGCCCACCCGCCGCAGGCGCAGCCACCTCGACGCAGCGGACACCGCCACGGACCGCCACGGACACCGCCACGACCACTGCCCGCCTCCGCCACGGCGAGGCCAACCAACGGCCACCCCAGGACGGCCATCGCCGGGTCCAGGGGCCCGCGGCCGCCGCCCAGAGGTAGTCCGTCTCGGCCCGGGCAGCAAGTGGGTCAGGAGCGAGCGGCGAGCAGGTCAGCCGGGCGCGGCAGGGCTCCCCACCACGGACCAGCCGCGACCACCCGCAGCCAACGAGACCCACTCGGACTCCGCCACGCACACGACCACGACCCACCCGCCGCCACCACGGCGAGGCCAACCAACGGCCACCCCAGGACGGGCCGTTGCCAGGGCTAGGGTCCCGGCTGTTACCCAGCGGTGGTGGGTCGCGACCCGGGGCAACAGGTCAGTCAGGAGCGAGCGGCGGGCAGGTCAGCGGGGCGCGGCAGGGCTCCCCACCACGGACCACCCGCCGCAGGCGCAGCCAGCTCGACGCGGCGGGCACCGCCACGCGGACAGCCGTGACCGCTGCCCGCCGCCACCAACGGCGAGGCCGACCAACGGCCCCCCCGCGGGCGGCCATTGCCAGGCCCAACCACCGCGGCCGGCGCCCGGCGGTGGTTGGTCGCAGCGCGGGCAGCGGGTGGGGTCAGGAGCGGGTGGCGGGCAGGTCAGCGGGCGTGGCGGGGCTCCACCTCGCCGTGGGCGGCCTGGCCGTCGGCCTCATGGGCGCCGGCGGCATGGTGGGGGGCGTGATCCGGGTGGGCGTCGGCGATGCCCTCCGCGGCGTGGGCGCCCGTCGCCGCTTTCTTGAGATCGGTGATGCGACCCGAGCCGTTGCCGTTGCTGTCGCCTGAGGCGGCTGGCCGGCCGTTGCCGGACAGAGTCGAGGTGGAAGTGGCGGGGGCGGCCGACGAAGCGTCGGCGGCGGGCGAAGCGCCCCAGGCCGCAGGCGAGGCGCCCGGGGCGGCAGAGGCGGGTGCGCCGTTGGGCACAGCGTCCGTGGCAGGCAGAGCATCCAAGGCCGCGGTGGGAGAAGCGCCCGAGGCGGCGGAGGGCGAAGCAACCGAGCCGACGGCGGAAGGAGTGCCCGAGGCGACGGTGGAAGGAGTGCCGGGGGCGGGCGAAGGAGCGCCGGTGGTGGAGGGAGCGCCGGAGGCGGCGTCTTCGGCGGCGCGTTGCTGGGCGGCGGACAGGGAGCGGAGGGGGATCTCGGGCAGGAAGAGGATGACGACGAAGCCGACGACCATGATGCCGGCGGCGACCAGGAACACGACACTCATGGCGTCGGAGAAGCCCACCTTGAAGGGGTGGGAGAGGGCGTCGGCGAGGCGGTTGACGAAGGAGGTGTCGTTGAAGGCGCTCGCGCTGCCCGAGGTGCCGGCGGAGCGGATGGCCTGGACCTGGTCGGGGTGGGCGCGGGCGGCGGCCTGGAACTCGGGGGTGGTCTGGGCTGCGGTGAAGGCGCCCTTGATCTTGTCCGGCAGGAGGCTGAACAGGACGGAGAGGAAGACGGCGGCGCCGAGGGTGCCGCCCATGGAGCGGAAGAACGTGACGGTGGAGGTGGCGACGCCGATCTCGCGGGGGTTCGCCGCGTTCTGGGCGGCGGTGATCACGGGCTGCATGTTGCCGCCGAGGCCGAGGCCCATCAGGGCCATGACCAGCATGGTCTGCCACAGCGGGGTGTCGGCGCCGATGCGGGAGAACAGGGCGAGCGCGGCGACCATGAGCAGCGAGCCGATGATCGGGAACTTGCGGTACTTGCCGGTGCGGGCGATGACCTGGCCGGAGATGATCGAGCCGCTCATGATGCCCAGGACGAGCGGCAGGAGCATGAGGCCGGCCTCGGTGGGCGTGGCGCCCTTCACGATCTGCAGGTAGAGCGGGAGCGTGAGCAGTCCGCCGAACATGGCCATGCCGAGGATGAAGCTGCTGGTCGAGGCGACGGAGAAGGTGCGGCCGCGGAACAGGCGCAGCGGCAGCAGGGCCTCGTCCTTGTAGGACCACTCGGCGACGAGGAACAGGGCCAGGCCGACGGCGCCGATGGCGAAGCAGAGCACGGAACGCCCGGAGCCCCAGCCCCACTCGCGGCCCTGCTCGGCAACGGTGAGCAGCGGCACGAGGCAGACGATGAGGGCGACCGCGCCGGGCCAGTCGATGCGGTGGTCCTGGCGGCGGTGCGGGATGTGCAGCACACGCATGACGACGAGGAACGCGGCGAGGGCGATCGGCACGTTGATGTAGAAGATCCAGCGCCAGCCGGTGACGCCGAGGATCTCGTCGGTGCCGGCGAAGAAGCCGCCGAGGACCGGGCCGAGGACGCTGGACGTGCCGAAGACGGCCAGGAAGTAGCCCTGGTACTTGGCGCGCTCCCGGGGCGGGACGATGTCGCCGATGATCGCGAACGCGAGGGAGAACAGGCCGCCGGCGCCGATGCCCTGCACGGCGCGGTAGGCGGCCAGCTGGTAGATCGTCCCGGCGATGCCGCACAGCACGGAGCCGAGGATGAAGATGCCGATGGCGAAGAGGATGAACGGCTTGCGGCCGTAGATGTCCGACAGCTTCCCGTAGAGCGGGGTCGCGATCGTCGACGTGATGAGGAACGCCGTCGTCGCCCACGCCTGGATGGAGAATCCGCCCAGGTCGTCGGCGATGGTGCGCATCGCCGTGGACACGATGGTCTGGTCGAGCGCGGCCAGGAACATCGCCATCATCAGCCCGCCGAGGATCGTCATGATCTGGCGGTGCGTCAGCGTGTCTTCGCCTGTCGTCGAACTCAAGGCGGTCCCCCAAATAAACGTTACGAGCCGATGGCGTTCCGGAAATCAGGCTACTCCCGCCTACCCAGTGACGCGCACTGAGACACAATATGCGCGGGGTACGACAGAAACTGCGGAGGTAACTGGTGAGCGCCACGCTGGTGGTGAAGGAGCTCGCGGCCGGTCACGGCGATCGGGCGTTGTTCTCCGGGCTGGATCTCGTCGTCGCGCCCGGCGACGTGATCGGCCTGGTCGGGGCCAACGGGGCGGGCAAGTCGACACTGCTGCGCACGCTCGCCGGGCTGCTGCCGACCGAGGCGGGCGGCTTCGGGCTCAACCCGCCGACCGCGATCATCGGCTATCTGCCGCAGGAGCCCGACCGCCGCGAGGGTGAGACGGTGCTGCAGTTCCTGGCCCGGCGCACCGGGGTCGCCGACGCGCAGCGGCGGATGGACGCCGCCGCGGAGCGGATCGAGCAGGACCCGGACGAGTATTCCGACGCGTTGGAGCGCTGGTTGGCGCTCGGCGGCGCCGACCTCGACGAGCGCGTCGTGGCCGTCGCGGCGGACCTCGGGCTGGCCGTGGACCTCGACCTGCCGATGACGGCGCTGTCCGGCGGGCAGGCGGCCCGCGCCGGGATGGCGTCGCTGCTGCTGTCACGGTACGACGTCTTCTTGCTGGACGAGCCCACCAACGACCTCGACCTCGACGGCCTGGAGCGGCTCGAACGGTTCGTCCAGGGCCTCAAGGCCGGCGCCGTGATCGTCAGCCACGACCGGGAGTTCCTGGCCCGCACGGCCACCGGCGTGCTGGAGCTGGACCTCGCCCAGCAGCAGGTCAACTTCTTCGGCGGCGGCTACGCGGCGTACCTGGAGGAGAAGGCGATCGCGAAGCGGCGCGCCCGGGAGGCGTACGACGAGTACTCCGACACGAAGGCCGACCTCGAGGCGCGGGCCCGGATGCAGCGCGCGTGGATGGAGAAGGGCGTCAAGAACGCCCGCCGCAAGCAGCCCGACAACGACAAGGTCAGCAAGGGCAAGAAGATCGAGTCGACGGAGAAGCAGGCGTCGAAGGCCCGCCAGACCGACCGGCTGATCGAGCGGCTCGAGGTGGTGGACGAGCCGCGCAAGGAGTGGCAGCTGCGGATGGAGATCGCCGCCGCGCCGCGCGCCGGGGCGGTCGTCGCGACGCTCAACCGGGCGGTCGTGACCCGCGGGGACTTCACGCTCGGGCCGGTGGACCTGCAGGTCGACTGGGCGGACCGGGTCGCGATCACCGGTGCGAACGGCGCGGGCAAGTCCACGCTGCTCGCCGCGCTGCTCAAGCGCGTCCCGCTGGCCAGCGGCACCGCGGCGCTCGGGCCGGGCGTCGTCGTCGGCGAGGTCGACCAGGCCCGCGGCCTGTTCGTCGGGGCGAAACCGTTGCTGGACGCGTTCTGCGAGGCCGTGCCGGACCAGCAGCCGGCCGACGTACGGACGCTGCTGGCGAAGTTCGGCCTCAAGGCGCACCACGTGCTGCGTCCCGCGGCGAGCCTGTCACCCGGCGAGCGGACCCGGGCGGCGCTGGCGCTGCTGCAGGGGCGCGGCGTAAACCTGCTCGTGCTCGACGAGCCGACCAACCACCTGGACCTGCCGGCGATCGAGCAGCTGGAGTCCGCGCTCGACGGGTACCCCGGCACGCTGCTGCTGGTCACCCACGACCGGCGGATGCTGGCGGCGGTCCACACGACCCGGCACGTCGACGTGCACGACGGGAAGGTCACGGTCAGGTGAGCGAGGAGTTCTGGACCGAACGGCACCTGTGCACGGTCACGACGATCCGCCGGGACGGCACCCCGCACGTCGCGCCCGTCGGCGCCACCTACGACGAGACGACCGGCATCGCCCGGATCATCACGTCGGGCACGTCGCAGAAGGTCCGCAACGTCCGCGCCAACCCGCGGGTCGCGATCTGCCAGGTCGACGGGCGTCGCTGGACGACCCTGGAAGGCACCGCCGTCATCGACGCCGACCCTGAGGCGGTCGCGGACGCCGAGCGGCGCTACGCCGACCGGTACAGGACGCCCCGCCCCAACCCGCAGCGGGTCGTCATCGTGGTGACGGTGACACGGGTGCTGGGCACGGTCCGGGTAGGTTCGCCGCATGGGAGTTCCTAGATACGTCCGGACCATGCGCGCGCACATCGGGCACGACCTGCTGCTCCTGCCCGGGGTCAGCGGGATCGTCGTGGACGACCGCGGCCGGCTGCTGCTCGCCCGCCGCAGCGACACCGGCGGGTGGGCGGTCCTGGCCGGCGTGGTCGAGCCCGGCGAGCAGCCCGCCGACGCGGTCGTGCGCGAGGTCCGGGAGGAGACCGGCGTCGAGGTGAGGGTCGAGCGGCTCCTCGGCGTCGCCATGCACCCCGTGCACTACCCCAACGGCGACCGGTGCGAATACCTGAATGTGACGTTCCTGTGCAGCGTCGCCGGCGGTACCGCCACCGTCAACGACGACGAGTCGCTCGAGGTCGGCTGGTTCGACCCGGCCGACCTGCCGCCGATGGAGCCCTATTCGCGGCTGAGGGTGGAGATGGCGGTGCGCGACGCCAAGGAGGCGTGGTTCGCCCCGCCCGGGTCCCGGCACCCCGCGCTGGTCGAGCCGTCGATGTGACCGTCAGTTCTGCGGGGGCCAGGCAGGCGGCGGGTTCTGCGGGTAGCCGGCCGGCGGGTCCGAGTTCGGCGGGCCGCTGACCGGCGGCGAGGCCGGCTGCGAGGGCACCTGCGGAGCGGGACCGCCCATGCTGGGGACCGTCCACGGCTGCGGGATCGCACCCGGGTGCGGCTCCGGCGGCGGGCTGGGGTACGTCGGCTGCCCGAACACGGGACCGTCCACGGTCGGCGGCGGCGGCGCGGGAAAGCCGGTCGACTGCGCCGGGATTCCCGCCGGCGCCGGACCCGGCGGATACCCGGAGGGCGGTCCGGACAGGGGCGGGCTCACGTCGTACACCAGCGGCGGCGCGAACCCAGGAGCAACCGGCAGGACACCGGTGGCAGGACTCCCCACCGGGGCGGCCGCCAGTGGTGCCAGCCGGCGCCCGACCAGCTCCAGCAGCCAGACCGCGAGCAGCCCCACCACCGCGAGCAGCCCGGTCGTCAGCAGCGTCGTCGCCGCGTGCGCCCCCTCGATCAGCTGCCAGCGGCGCACCCCGTCGACGATGAACACACCGAGGACGACGCCGAACACGCCCGCCCGGCGGCCGACCACGCTGACCCCGCCGAGCAGCACCGCGGCGAGCGCATACGGCAGGTGCCCCGTCTCGGTGAACACGGCCGCGCTGGTCAGCCGCGTCGACAAGACCCCCGCGACGCCGGCGAGCGCCGCCGAGCCGGCCACCCCGACCAGCGCGCCGGTCAGCTTCGCCGGCCGCCAGCGGGCGGGGTCCTCGCCGCCCGAGGGACGGTTCGCGGAGAGGCCGCGGCGGACGGCCGGCAGCGCGAACAGCACGGCGCCCGCGATCGACCCGGCGACGAAGACGGCGACCCACGCGCCGAAGCCGCCGGAAGCGCGGGCGGCGCCGGTGACCGGGACCAGCCGACCCTCGGTGGCCTGCAGCAGCGCCGCGGAGACGACGAACCCGCCGCCGAGCGTCACCGCCCACGCGGGCAGCGCGGTGAGGCCGGTGAGCAGGGCGAGCGCCAGGCCGACGCCGAACGCGGCGAGGACCGCGACCAGGAACGCGGCCGGCACGGAGGTGCCGTCGTTCACCTGGTCGGCGTACACCCAGCCGGCGAGGACCGCGATCGAGCCGATCGCCAGGTTGGGGGTGGCGGTGCGCAGCGACAGGGCCAGGCCGCAGGCGGCGAAGCCCAGGATCGCGAGCCCCGCCCACGACTGGCCGCGGCTGAACACGGCGGAGTTGGCGTTGAGCAGGCCGGCGACGACGGCGCCGGCGGCGAGCAGGAGCACCGCCTCCCAGACCAGGTGCGGTGCGAGCTCGCGCATGGGTCGGACCTCGGTCATGCGGCGACGCTACCGCGCATCGACGACCGACGCTGCCCACACGCCGCCCGACGTCATCCGTTCGGCGTGCTCTACTCTCCGCGGGTGGCCGACGATGTCGAAGACCCGGTGGCGCAGGCGCACGGCGAGCTGTCCCTGGCGCGGGTGGCGCTCGCCGAGGACGACCTCGAGCACGCCGCCAACCACATCGCCGGCGCGATCGCGTGGGCGCCGGGGCTGCCGGAGGTGCACGAGCTGCTCGCGGCGCTGACCGTCCGGGCCGGCGGCGACGTCGCGGAGCTGTTCCCGCTGCGGGAGCCGGCGTTCATCGGCACGGTCGTGGCGCGGGCGCACGTGACGGCGAAGGCCGACCCGATCGGGGCGCTGCGGATGCTGGCGCAGGCGACCGGGTTCGACCCGGAGCAGCCGTGGGCGGACGTCAGCTGGGTGCGGGCCGCCGACCCGGCCGGCCTGGACCCCGACGACCTCGCCAGGCTCTTCGTCGGGGTGATGCAGCGGCTCGGCGACCCGGCGCCGCCGCCGGTGGCGAAGGCCAACGAGGTGTGGCTGGACCTCGCCCGCCGGTCGCTGCGCGCCCACCCCGACCACGCGCTGCTGCACGGGGCCTCGGCCGGGCTCGGCCGCCGGTTCGGCGACACGGCGGAGGCCGTCCGGTGGGGCGCCCGCGGGCACCGGCTGCACCCGGACAAGCTGACGTCGGTCTGGTACGCGTACGCCCTGCGCGCCGACGGCCGCCTCGACGCGGCGCTGAAGGTGATGCGCGCGGCGTGGCGGGCGGCGCCGGACGAGGTCGACCTGTGCGCCGACATGGCCAACTGGCTCGCCGACTCCGGCCGCGTCGACGAGGCGATCGAGCTGCTGGAGGAGGGGATGCGCCGCCGGTCGGACTACGACTGTGCGGTGCACACCGTGCACCGGCTGCGGTTCCAGCGCGACGGTGACGCGCGGCACCTGGTGGCCCTCGCCGACTTCATCCGCGAGCACCCGGTCGTCAGCCACGAGCACGCCGACCTGGCGCAGGCGTGCGAGCGGCTCCCCTGGCTCGGCCGGGTCACCGGCCCGACCGAGGCGTGCGTGAACACGCTGCACCGGATCCCGGCCGGCGAGCGGGGCACGATGGACGGCGGGATGTCGCTGTCGGCGCTCGAGGTGCCCAGCGCCCTCGCGGTGCTGCGCCGACAGCTGCCGGGCGTCACCGTGCGGGTGGAGGGCGCGCCCGCCGCCGACCTGGTGCGGCCGTTGCGGGAGGTGCGGGTGCTGTGGCGGTACGACGGGACCACCGCCTATCCGACGGTCGAGCCCGCCGCCGCGGCCAGCCAGGCGCTCCTGGCGGGGATCGCCGGTCCGGTGTGGCCGCACCCGGTCGCCGCCTACGACCACGCGATGCCGCTCGGCGAGCTGCCGGTCGAGCAGCTGCTGTCGCTGCTGGTGCACCCGCCGGCGCGGCCCGAACGGTTCGCGGAGCTGCCCGACGGCTGGTGGGAGCGGTCGGCGCAGGTGTTCGCGTGCCTCGGCCTGCTGCACTGCGGCGAGCTGCGCAACCCGGCCGACCCCGGCGACACGGCAGCGCAGCGGCGGCTGCTGACCGACCTCGCGTGGGGCGTCGAGGACTGGACGACGGAGGCGGCGCTCTTCGCGCTGACGGTCGCGGCGTGGCTGGACCCGGCGTGCCGGGTGGAGGTCTGTGACACGGTCGGCCGCCGGTTCCTGGCCGCGGTGCGGGCGTCGCGGACCAGGGCGGTGACGATCAGGGACTCGCTGTCGGCGCTGGTGCGGATCGTGCCGGGCATGGTCCCGGACATGCTGGCCCTCGCCGGTGAGGTGTCGGGTGTACCGGCGGCGCCCGCCCGCACGGAGAAGCCGGCCTCCCCGTCACGGTTCGGCCGGCTCTTCCGGCGGCGTCAGCAGTAGCGCCGGGGTGGCCCGGTGTGTCGCGCCCGGGCCTCAGGCGGCGTCAGCAGTAGCGGTACACGTCGGTGGCGCGGTTCGTGGCGCCGCCGACGAAGTCGATCGACCGGTACCCGACGCCGACGCTGAACAGGCCGGTGCCGTAGTCGAAGAACTGCACGCTGCCCCGGCTGAGGTTGTAGTAGGCGGACTCGACGCGGCCCTGCCAGCCGTACGTGGCGAGGCTCTGCCACCCGCACGAGGACAGCTTGCCGCGCGGGTAGCCGAAGTCCGCGCGGTCGTAGAAGCAGAACCATCCCGACGGGCAGTCGACGTACGCGTCGACGTGCTCGGGTGACGGCGCGGGCGGCGCCAGCGTGACGACGAACCGGCCGCCGTCGTAGCTGATCTCGTTGGCGCCGACGACCGTCCCGCCGGGGTGTTCGGCGAGGTACGACGCGGCGCCGGCGGTGACGGGTGCCGCGGCGGCGGGCGCGGCGGTCGTGGTGATCGCCACGACGGCGAAGCAGGCGAGTGTCAGGGCACGGATCATGGCTGAACCCCCACGTTTCAGCGGACCGGGACGCGGTGCGGTGACTGCGTGTCACCCGCGGATCCCCCCGGACCGCTCCAGGTGCACGCCGTTGGCGCGACCGTATTCGCCACCGAGCGTGGTCACCATGGCCGTGTACAGACTGTGCCATGAATGAATACGTTCCGGCGTACTGCCTGCTCGTCACCTCCGTCGAATTCTCAACGATTTATCAATCGTCGTACGGACCGTAACGTCCTGTCGCGGGCTCGCCGACCTGCGGGCCGTCGCGGCGCGACTGACGGACGGTGACCGAGGGCCGGCCGCCACGGGGGCGACCGGCCCGATCTGCAAGTTGCAGCACCGCTCAGTCCGGCTGGTCGTCCCACACCGAACGCACGTACACGATCTGCCGGGTGGTCACCGGCACACCGTTCTGCCGCTGGATCGTGGACTCGTGCACCAGCAGGCGGCCGGTGCCGGGGTCGAACACGACCGTCTCGCGGACGCCGTCCGGGCCGTCGGCGCTGAACGCCTTGCCGGGCAGCCCCAGCCGGTCAGCGATGGTCTTGCCCCGGTATGCGAGGCCGGGCGTGCCGCGCAGCATCCGCAGCACCGCGATGCGTTCCGGCGCGCGCAGCGGGTAGGCGACGCACAGCTCCCCGAGCCGCCGCAGGAGTGCCGCGGCGCCGGGGCGCTCCACCCCCTCCAGGGTCCGCTGCAGCTGGACCGGGTCGGCGCTCGGCGGCCCGGCCGCCCCGGCGGGCGGGCCCGGCGGCAGCGGCTCCGGCGACGACGTCGCCCCCGTGCCGTAGGTCCTGACCCGGCCGGGTGCCGCCGGCGACCAGTCGAGCTCCTCGTTCACGTTGCTCGTGGTGTTCAGGTACTCCGGCGGCGGCCCGTAGGTGGTGATGACGACGTCGACGTGCGCGTGGTCGCCCGCCGCCGCCTCGGCCGGGTCGATCGCGGCGATGACGGCGTCGAGCTCCGCCTGGGCCGGCGCGCCGGGCGTGAGGGTCGGTGGCGGCGGGGTCGGCGTGCGCGCCGGCCCGCCGGACGCCGCGACGCCGGTGCGGGCCGGCGTATCGCCGGTGCCGCCGGCCAGCCACAGGCCCGCGACCGTGAGGACGACCAGGGCCGCAGCGACGGCCGGCACGACCACGCCGCGGCGGCGCCACGGCGGTGGCCCGGGCGGCAGCTGCTCGAGGCGGGCCTTCCACTGCTCGGCCGCGTCCGGGGTGCCGCCGCTGAGGTACAGCCGCCACAGCAGCTCGTCGTCGGTCCACCGGGTGGGTAGCAGCGGCCGGGGGCGCAGCCGCTGCGCCGCCGGGACGGGGTCCGGCAGCTCGGCGGGCGCGCCGTGCTCCTCGGTCTCCGCCCGGCGCCGGCCGATGGTCTGCTCGTCGACGCCCTGCGCCGCGATCAGGGACCTGAGCGCGCGCCGCGCCGCGAGCCGGTCGGCGTCGTCGCCGAGGTCCGGCTGGAACCGGGCCGCCCGGCTGATGGCGTCCGCTCGGGCGGCGCGCCACTCGTCGAAGGTGGACGGGTCCTCGTTGACGCTCTTCAGGTACAGCTCGAGGTGCTCCCAGGACGGGATCTGCAGGCCGCTGTCGGCCTTCGACAGGGTCGTCTGGTTGCTGTTCACGCGCTGCGCCATGACCTGGTAGGACGGGTTGCCGTCCGCCTCGCGGGCCCGCCGCATCCGGTGGGCGAAGTCGGCGGGCGGGTGGTAGCCGACCACCGGTTTGACCGGGCGGCCGCGGCGTCGTGCGTCGGTGGGGTGGGGTGCGTGGCCGTCATCGCCACGGGCGTCGAGCATGGACGGGCTCGCTCTCGTTCCGGTGCTTTCCGACAGTTCTCGAGGGTGTTCGCTCCGGCGGGGACGCCCTACTGAGGGGCGGTAGGGCGTCGCCTCACCTGGATCAGCGATCTGCGGGTCGGGGGAAGCGTCATGGCGCCGTCCGTTTGCAGCCGCACGGCACGCATCCCGACTTGCGGCAGTTTGCCATCCGGCTCGCGCGGTTACCAGTCATGCGCGGTCCGGATTGCCGACACATCGTCGCGAGTAATTGCCTACCGATCAGTAGGCCGGTCGGGACCGGACTGGCCGCGCGGCGGAGGTGTGACTGTCCAGTCGGTGGCCACCGTCGCCGACCGGCTCATCGGCTTCTACCGTATCGGCGGACGTCACTGCCGTGACCTCATTCGCATCCACACTGTCGGGTCTTGGATGCGATGACAACAATGAGGTAACGTCGCCGCATTCAGTGACGTAACGGTCACTCGACCCGCCGAGCGGGCCGTCGTAAGGACCGTGGAGCTCCCGGTCGGACCTTCTCGAGGGTTCAGCGATCTGGGGACGGGGGTCTTCCGTTGCAGCGGAAGGCCCCCACTGCGTCCCACCAGGCCGGCGGGGCCTGACCCGGGAGACGAGCCGCCCGGCGGCGGCGGTGACGGCCGCGACGAGCGCGGCCACTTGGATGGGGTCCAGCCCCCAGGCCACCGCGAGCGCCGCGAACCCGAAGACGGCCGCGAGCGCCGCGAGAATGAGGGCCGCGTCGGCCGCTGCCCCGGTGCGTTTGTGCCGATGTCCTGTGGTGCGCATTCGAGCCTCCATGGCGTCGGACCGCTGCCCCGGGTGGATCATTCACCCGGGTGACAAGCCAACATCATGAGAGGCGGGAAGCGCCGGAAATAGCGATCAATCCCAGCGAATTCTGCGGGCCGCCGCCGACCTTTCGCATCCGAACGAAGCCGGCGGGCGCCCGCAGGTCAGCGCCATTCTTTGCGTAAGGGCAGAAAGAATGCGCTGAGAACTCGGCGGGCCGTCGCGGCGCCAGCGACTCCACTATAGGGCCGTATGGCCATAGTCGGCAAGTGCCCGGAAACGGCGATGGCCGGCGGGGGGGACCGCCGGCCATCGGGTTGCGTAAGAGGGTCACCAATAGTGACGGCGTCCGGCGAGGGGACGGCCGACGGCACCCAGGATCCAGAGCACCGCGCCCACGATCAGCAACACGATGCCGATCGTTTCCAGGATGCCGACGTGCAGGAAGAGCCCGAGCAGGAACAGGATCAGGCCGAGGACGATCATCTTCAGCTCCCGGGGAGGAGGGGGTGTTGCATGGACGTTCTTCAGGTACCCCTCCCCCTCGACTTCTGAAACACCGATCACCCGCGGCGGCCCCGGCGGGCTCGGATGTAGTCGGAGACGACGTATTTGCCCAGGTCATCGGCGTCCGGGGTGAAGACCCGCCCACCGCTGCGCCGGGCGACGGCATCGACGAAGCGGCGCAGGCCGGGGTCCTCGCCGAGCATGAACAGGTTGAGCACCGCGCCGTAGCGGGTGAGCTGGTCGACCTCGTGCACGGTCGCGGTGACCGTCTCGCGGGTCGACGGCCAGCGGAAGTACGACGTGCCGTCCTCGAGCAGGTGCGCGGTCGGCTCACCGTCGGTGACGACGAGGACGACCGGGTCGGAGCCCGGGTGCCGGCGCAGGTGCCGCCCCGCGAGCATGAGCGCGTGCTGCAGGTTGGTGCCCTGCACGTAGTCGGGCTCGACGGCCGCCAGCTCCTCGACGGACAGCTTCGTCGCGTACCGGCCGAACCCGATGATCTGGAGGGCGTCCTGCGGGAAGCGGGTCGCGACGAGGTGGGACAGCGCCAGCGCGGCCTGCTTCATCGGGCCCCACCGGCCGTCGGCCATCATCGAGAAGGACAGGTCGACGCAGAGCGCGACGGCGGCGGACACCCGCCGCTCGGTCTCGGCGATCTCGAAGTCCTCGACGTCCAGCCCGATCGGCAGGACGGCGGTGCCGCCGGTGGCCTGGCGGCGCACCGCGTTGCCGATGGTGCGCACGACGTCGATCGGCTGCTCGTCGCCGTACTGCCAGCGCCGGGACGCCCCGGTGAGCTCGCCCGCGGCGCCGGCGTCGCGCAGGTCGTGCTGCCCGCGCCGGCCGGCGGTGAGGTCGGCGAAGACGGTCCGCAGGGCGGTGCCGCCGAGCCGGCGCAGCGCCTTCGGGCTGAGCGTGAGCCCGTCGGCGCCGCGGGTGACCCAGCCCTGGCGGCGCAGCTGCTGCTCCAGCTCCCGCAGCCGGCGCAGGTCGTCGGCGGCGGAGCGGCCGAGCTGCCGTTCGACGGACTCGACGTCGACGTCGTCGAGGGTGGCGCCGGGGTGCTCCTGGCCGAGCTGGTCGATGAGGTCGTCGAGGTCGCCGATCTCCTCCAGGGCGCCGGCGGCCTCGCCGTAGCCGAGGTCGCGGTCGCCGCGGACCCGCTCGCCGCGGCCCCAGTTCAGGTCGGGGCGCAGCGCGCGGAGGTTGTCGGTGAGGGCGGCCATCTCCCCGGCGAGGCTGCCGAGGGACTGCTCCATCAGCGACTGCAGCTCGGCGCGCTGCTGCGGGCTGAGCGAGCGCATGAGCCGCTCCCCCGCGGCGGCGCGGCGGGCGAGCGCGTCGACGAGCTCGTCCACCGATCCGGGCCGCTCGGGGAAGAAGTCGCCGTGCTGCGCCATGAACTGCGCGAACGCGTCGTCGGTGTTCTCCCCGCGGGCGTGCTTGGCGAGCAGGCCGTTGAGGTCCTGCAGCATCTGCTGCATGCGCTCGCGCGTCGCCGGGTCCTGCAGGGCGTCCTTCATCCCTTGGAACCGCTGCCCGACGACCTCGTCGCGCAGCTGGTCGAGGATCTGGTCGTAGAGCGCCTTCGCCTCGGGCGAAGTCCAGTTGTATTCGGACAATTCAGCAACTGCGCGAGATGTCGACCGCGGCAAGTTGGCCAGCTGTGTCTCCGCGAAGCGGGCGTCGTCAGAATCGACCGCTGACAGAGCGTCGCGTTCGGTGGCGACCGCTTGGTCGAGGAGCTGTTGCGCACGGGTGACAGCGCCATCAAGATCGCCGCGTCGAAGAGCCTCCCGGCGCAGCCGCCGCGCCCTGGCGAGGAGGTCGTCGAGGCCGCGGCCGCCGTCGGGCCCCTGGGGACCATTGCGCAGCAGGTTGCGCAGGGCGTCGCGGAGGCTGCCGCCGTCGAGGACCTCGGCGCCGACCTGATCGACGGCGGCGCGCACGTCATACGGCGGGGCGAGCGGGTCGGGCCCGCCCCGCCACGCCCCGTACCGGAACCTGTTGTGACGCACGTGCTCAGCCTCCGTAGACGGTGCGGCCGTCCTCGGTGAGGTCCTTGGACAGCCGTCTGGTGAGGTGCAGGCCTTCCAGGACGAACTCGATGCCCGCGGCGGCCTCGCCGCGGCTGGGCGCGTCGCCGAGCCCGAGCCGCTCCAGGACCTTCGCCAGGCCGGGCACGGTGCCGACCTGCTGCAGGATGTCGTCGGCGCCGGCGAGCTCGCCGGTCTCGATGACCTGCCCCTCGGCGACGAGGTCGGTGAAGCCGGACAGGTCCAGGCCGGCGAGCCGGGACCGGAACGTGTCGGCGGTCGCGGTGCGCAGCAGGTGCGCGAGGATCTCGATCTCGCGGCCCTCCTCGCCGCTGTCGAACTCGACCTTGCCGCGCAGGGTGCTGGTGACGCTGACCGTGTCGCCGACCCGGGCGACGGGCTTGTCGTCGCCGAGCAGCCCGCCGCGGCGCAGCGCGGACGCGGCCACGGTCTCGGCCGCGGCGATGGCGAAGCGGGCCGACACGCCGGAGCGGGAGTCGACCGCCGGCGACTCGCGCACGGCCCGGGTGAACCGGGCCAGGACCTCGATCACGTGGCTGGGGACCTGCGCCACGAGCTGCGCCTCCTGCTGGATCAGGTCGGTCTCCAGCTCCAGGTCGAGGGGGTAGTGGGTGCGGATCTCGGCGCCGAAGCGGTCCTTGAGCGGCGTGATGATCCGGCCGCGGTTGGTGTAGTCCTCAGGGTTGGCGCTGGCGACGAGCAGCACATCCAGCGGCAGGCGCAGCTGGTAGCCGCGGACCTGGATGTCGCGCTCCTCCAGCACGTTGAGCAGCGACACCTGGATGCGCTCGGCGAGGTCGGGCAGCTCGTTGACGGCGAAGATGCCGCGGTTGGTGCGCGGGACGAGTCCGAAGTGGATGGTCTCCGGGTCGCCGAGGGTCCGGCCCTGCGCGACCCGGATCGGGTCGACGTCGCCGATCAGGTCGCCGACCGACGTGTCCGGGGTGGCGAGCTTCTCCCCGTAGCGCATCGAACGGTGCAGCCAGTCGACCGGCAGCGCCTCGCCGGCCTCGGTCGCGAGGCGCCGCGACGCGGGCGTGATCGGCGCATACGGGTGCTCGTTGAGCTCCGACCCGGCGATGACCGGGGTCCACTCGTCCAGCAGCGACACGAGGCCCCGGATGACGCGGGTCTTGCCCTGGCCGCGCTCGCCGAGCAGGACCAGGTCGTGGCCGGCCAGGATGGCCCGCTCGAGCTCGGGCAGGACGGTGTCGTCGTAGCCGACGACGCCGGGGAATCGGGGCTCGCCGCTGCGGAGCTTGGCGAGGAGGTTGTCGCGCAGTTCTTCCTTGACGGTGCGGAACCGGTGGCCGCTGGCGCGCAGCTCGCCCACGGTGCGGGGCAGGTCCAAAGGCTGGGTCACCGCTCGAACCTAGCGCGGCAACGTTTCGGTTGGCGAAACACCGCGGAACGTGGCCAGCAGCCGGGCGCGGACCGCGGCCGCGGCGGGGGGCAGCGGGCCGTCGCGGTGGGCGAGGAACAGCGTGTTCAGCGGCGGAACCGGCGGGTCGTGCAACAGCACCAGGCGGCCCGCCTCGAGGTCTGCCCGGACCAGGTATTCGGGCAGCACGCTGCACCCGGCGCCGGCCAGGACGAGGGCGCGGACGGCGTGCAGGTCGGGCACGACCACGTCGGCGGTGCGGTGCTGCCGCTGGTCGAAGACGCTGCGCCAGTACCGGCGGATGATCGGCAGCTCCTCGGCGTAGCTGACCAGCGGCGTGGTCGCGACGTCGCGGGCGGTCGCGGCGACGAGCACGAACTCCTCGTCGTAGAGCGGCTCGGCGCGCAGCTGGCGGCGGCGCGGGCGGCTGGTGAGGACGGCCAGGTCGAGGGCGCCGGTGCCGAGCGCGTCGGCGAGGTCGTCGGACAGGCCGAGCGTGACCCGCAGCTTCAGGCCGCCGGCGACGAGCCCGGCGAGCGCGGGCAGGACCAGGTCGGTGAGGAACTCGGCGGCGCCGCCGAGCCGGACGGTGCCCTCCTCGGGGCGTTCGGCGACGCCGGCGAGGTCGTCGAGCGGGCCGGCGACCTGCCGGGCGAGCAGGTCCGCGGCGGGGGTCGGGGTGACGCCGCGGGGCTGCCGCACGAACAGCGGCCGGCCGAGCGCCGCCTCGAGGGCCTGGAGCTGGGCGGTGACGGTCGGCTGCGACAGGGCGAGGCGGCGGGCGGCGCCGGTGACGGAGCCCTCCCGGTGCACGGCGAGGAACGTGCGCAGCAGGTCGAGGGAGATCGCCATAGGAATTCCTATGGTAATGCCCGGCTGAGACTATTGGCGCCGATGGCTTCCGGCGGGCGAAGCTGTCCGCATGACAGCGACACTGATCGTCCTGACCAGCCACGCGACCCTCGGCGACACCGGCCGGAGCACCGGCTTCTACGTGTCGGAGGCGGCGCACCCGTGGGAGGTGTTCACGAAGGCCGGGCACACCGTGACGGTGGCGTCGGTCCTCGGCGGCGACCCGCCCCGCGACGGCGGCACCGACGGCCACGAGGACTTCCTCGCCGCACTCGGCCACGACACCCCGGCCGTCGCCGACGTCGACCCGGCCGCGTTCGCCGCGGTGTTCCTGGCCGGCGGGCACGGCACGATGTGGGACTTCCCCGGCAGCACGGCGCTCCAGTCGCTGGTGCGGCAGGTGTACGAGCGGGGCGGCGTCGTCGGTGCGGTCTGCCACGGGCCGGCCGGGCTGGTCGGCGTCACGCTGACCGGCGGCGGGCACCTCCTCGCGGGCCGGGACGTCGCCGGGTTCACCGACGAGGAGGAGCGGGCGGTCGGGCTGACCGAGGTGGTGCCGTTCTCCCTGCAGCGGCGCCTCGAGGCGCTCGGCGCGCGGCACACCGGCGCGGCGCCGTGGCAGCCGCACGTCGTCCGCGACGGCCGCCTCGTCACGGGCCAGAACCCGGCCAGCGCGACCGGCGTGGCGGAGGCGATGCTCGACGCCCTCCCCGACACCCTCCTCGACGCCCGAGCCTAGGTCCGGCGGGTCCCGGCCGACCAGCCGCTGAAGCCGGTCCAGGCGTTGTCGGGGCCGTGGTACTGGTAGTAGTCGTGGGCGGCGTCCCGGCCGAGCAGCACGAACGCGGCGGTCAGCGCCGCCAGCACGCCCGTGACCGCGGTCGAGGAGAGCGCGGAGAACCACAGCGGCAGCACCTTGTACAGGTGCTGCTCCTCGGCCGCGCCGTAGGCGAGCAGCGCGTTGTCGGGGTTGACGACGACACCGAGCAGCAGCACGACCCCGGCGAGCAGGGCTGCGGACCCGACCAGCAGCCGGGTGCCGGTGTGCCGGCGCGGGACCGCCGTCGCGACGCCGACGAGCAGCAACGCCATCCCGGCGCCCAGCACGACGGTGAGCGCCAGCCGGATGTGCATGCTGTCGATCTGCTCCTGCTCGCGGATGCTCCACGGGCCGTGCGCGGCGTAGGCCCCGGCGAACCGGGCGAGCAGCACCGCGGCCGCGGCGGTCTGCGCGCCGAGCAGGACGATCGCGGCCACGACCAGCCAGAACGCCCGCCGCACGGGGGCGGCCGGGCGGCGGCGCTGGGCTGGGCTGGCGGCCATCCCGTCCAGGGTAGGCCGCGCCGGGTGGGCGCTCATCAGCCGCGGCGGAGGAGATCCAGCCAGGACCCGTAGCCACCCCACCGTGCGTCCGGATCGTAGTCCTGGTAGTACCCGGCGGCCGCCGGCCGGCCCATCCGGAGGAACGCGACGCCGAACAGCAGCACCACCCCGAACACCGCCACCGAGGACAGCGTCTGGAACCAGGCGGGGATCAGCGTCTCGAGCCACGCGAGGGAGGCGGCGTCGAAGGGGCTGGCCGCGTTCTCGGGGCTGAACACCACGCCCAGGACGAGCGCGCCGCCGGCGACGAGCGCCAGGACCCCGACGAGGCCGCGGCTGGTGTCGGCGCGCCGGGCGACGGCGGCCGTGGCGAGACCGAGCAGGGGCGTCAGCGCGGCGCCGAGCAGCACGGCCACGGTGAGCCGCAGCTCGATGGCGTCGGCGACCTCGTCGCCGACGTCGAACGGGTTCGAGGGCTTGATGGCCTGGTAGGTGTCGTCGAAGCCGGCCAGGAGCGTGGCGCCGGCGACGGTCTTGGCGAGGATCAGCAGGAGCCCGATGGCGGCGAGCCAGAACGCCTGCCGGACGGCGGCGGGCGGCGGGTCGAGCCGGAGGTCGTCGTTCACCGCCGCCAGGGTAAGGACCGCCACCGCGCCGGGCGACCCCGTTCACCAAGCCGTGATCACCGGTTGACGATGTCGTGCCAGGAGGTGAACCCGCGCCAGCGGGTCGGCGGGCGGTGGTGCTGGTAGTACTCGACGGCGGCGTCCCGGCCCATCCGCAGCAGCGCGGCGCCGAGCAGGACGACGACGCCGGTGACCACGCCCGACGACAGTGCCGAGAACCACACCGGCAGCAGCCGCTCCAGGTCCGCGAGCTCCGCGGCACCGGCGGCGAGGACCGCGTTGTCGGCGGCGAGGGTGACGCCGAGCAGCAGCGCGGTCCCCGCGAACGCGGCGGCGCCACCGACGGCGGTGCGGGTGCGGGTGGTGCGGCGCGGGACGGCGAGCGCGGCGCCGGCGAGCAGGACGGCGATCCCGGCGCCGAGGACGACGGCGACGGCGAGCCGGGCGTGGACGCTGTCGGCCTGGGCCTGCTCGGCGACCGACCACGGCCCGTGTGCCCGGTGGACGGCGCCGAACCGGGCGAGGAGGATCGCGGCCGCGACCGCCTGCGTCGCGGCCAGCGCGAGGGCGCCGATGACCAGCCAGTACGCTTGCCGCACCGGCGCGCAGGGGCGCTTGCCGTCCGTCATCGCCTTCAATGTACGACGCGCCCTCCGCCTCATCCAAGGGCTGTTTGCGGGGTGGTCGCGCGCCACACGTCAGCGCGTACGGCAGGATGGACGCTGCAAGGTACCGCAGCAACCGCATCCCGCCGAGGAGTTTTCGCATGGCGCTCAGCAAGCCCGACGTGACCCTGCCCGACGGCCCGCCGCCCGCCGACCTGGTGATCGAGGACCTCACCGTCGGTGACGGCGCGGAGGCCCGCCCGGGTCAGCAGGTCAGCGTCCACTACGTGGGCGTCTCGCTGTCGACGGGCAAGGAGTTCGACGCGTCGTGGAACCGTGGCGGCACGTTCGACTTCGGCCTCGGCCAGGGCCAGGTCATCGCCGGCTGGGACCAGGGCGTGGCCGGCATGAAGGTCGGCGGCCGGCGCAAGCTGGTCATCCCGCCGCACCTGGGCTACGGCGCCCGGGGTGCCGGCGGCGGCCTGATCAAGCCCAACGAGACGCTCGTCTTCGTGGTGGACCTGCTCGGCACCCGGTAGGTCCGGTTACCCATCCATGGGTCCGGTATTCCCTACCGGACCCATGGATCGCAATGCGGTAATTCACAGCTGACACACAGCCCACCTCGGACATCGAGGTGGGATGCTGGACCATCGGCGTCGGCCGGCACCCGTTTCACCACCTTTTTCACCTCAAACGCCAAGAAGGGGTGTGCAGATGACAATGCAGTCGGCGGCACCACGCGCGAAGCGGATCCTGATGATCGGCGCACCCGGGGCCGGTAAGGGCACCCAGGCGCAGCTCATCGCGCAGCAGTTCGGCATCACCCACATCGCCAGCGGCGACCTCCTGCGCAGGAACATCGCGGAGGGCACGACGATCGGCCGCACGGTCGAGGAGCTGGTCAACAAGGGCGAGCTGGTCCCCGACTCGATCATCATGGACATGCTCCGCAAACCGGTCCTCGCGGCGAACACCGACGGCGGCTACGTCCTGGACGGCTTCCCGCGGACCGTCGAGCAGGCCGAGGCGGCGTACCGCACCGCCGGTGCCCTCGGCGTCGGCGTGCAGATCGCCGTCCATCTCGACGTCCCGGAGGAAGAGCTGACCCGCCGGATGCTGGCCCGGGCCCGCGGCGCAGACGACACCGTCGACGTCATCAAGCACCGCATCAAGGTGTACGAGGAGAAGACCCGGCCGCTGCTGGACTACTACCAGCAGCGTGAGCTGCTCATCCAGGTCAACGGCGCCCGCCCGGTCGGCGAGGTGACGTGGTCGATCGTGGTGCAGCTGCAGCGGGCGTTCAAGCAGCGTCCGGCCGCGGCCCGCGCCGCCTGATCCACCGTTGCTCGAAGTCGTTTGAGGGCCCGGCCGCCGCGGCGGCCGGGCCTTCGCGTTCCCTGCCGGCTCCGGTCAGCCGGCGAGTGCGGCGGAGACGACGCCGCGGGCCTCCTGCTGGATGCGCTCCAGGTGCTCCGGGCCCTGGAACGACTCGGCGTACACCTTGTACACGTCCTCGGTCCCGGACGGCCGCGCCGCGAACCAGCCGGACGCGGTGACGACCTTCAGCCCGCCGATCGGGGCGCCGTTGCCGGGCGCGGCGGTCAGCTTCGCCGTGATCGGCTCACCGGCCAGCTCGGTCGCCGTCACCTGCTCCGGCGACAGCTTGCCCAGCACCGCCTTCTCCTCCCGGGTGGAGGCGACGTCGATCCGCGCGTACGCCGGGGCGCCGTGCCGCGCGACGAGGTCGGCGTAGTGCTCGCTCGGCGACCGGCCGGTCGTCGCGATGATCTCCGCGGCGAGTAGGCACAGCAGCAGGCCGTCCTTGTCCGTCGTCCACACCTGTCCGTCGCGGCGCAGGAACGACGCGCCGGCGCTCTCCTCGCCGCCGAACCCGACGGAGCCGTCCAGCAGCCCGGGCACGAACCACTTGAACCCGACGGGGACCTCGATGAGGGTCCGGCCGAGATCCGCCGCGACCCGGTCGATCATCGACGACGACACGAGCGTCTTGCCGATGGCCGCGTCGGCGCGCCAGCCGTCGCGGGCCTGGAACAGGTACTGGATGGCGACGGCGAGGAAGTGGTTGGGGTTCATCAGGCCCGCGTCGGGGGTGACGATCCCGTGCCGGTCCGCGTCGGCGTCGTTGCCGGTCGCCACCTGGTAGTCGGCGCGCTTGCCGATCAGCGACGCCATCGCGTTGGGCGACGAGCAGTCCATCCGGATCTTGCCGTCCCAGTCGAGGGTCATGAACCCGAACGTCGGGTCGACGTCGGGGTTGACCACGGTCAGGTCCAGCTTGTGCCGTTCGGCGATGGCGCCCCAGTACGCGACGCTGGCCCCGCCGAGCGGATCCGCACCGATGCGGACCTTCGCGTCGGCGATCGCGGCCATGTCGATGACGGACGGCAGGTCGTCGACGTACGCGGCGAGGAAGTCGAACCGTCCGGCCGCCTCCTTCGCCCGCGCGTACGGGATGCGCTTGACGCCGTTGAGGTTGTCGGCGAGCAGCGCGTTGGCCCGGTCCTGGATCCACTTCGTGACGTCGGTGTCGGCGGGCCCGCCGTGCGGCGGGTTGTACTTGAAGCCGCCGTCCTCCGGCGGGTTGTGCGACGGGGTGACCACGACCCCGTCCGCCCCGAGGTGCCGGTGGGTGAGGATCGCGTGTGACAGCGCCGGCGTCGGCGTGTACCCGTCGCGGCTGTCGACGAGCACCTGCACCCCGTTGGCCGCGAACACCTCGAGGGCGCTGACCGTCGCGGGCTCCGACAGGGCGTGTGTGTCCTTGCCGAGGAACAGCGGCCCGGTGTACCCCTGGGCCGCCCGGTACTCGCAGATCGCCTGGCTGACGGCGACGATGTGGTCTTCGTTGAACGAGCGGCGCAGGCTTGAACCGCGGTGCCCGGACGTGCCGAACGCGACCTGCTGCGCGGGGTCCTCGACGTCTGGGTGCTCGGCGTAGTAGCTGGTGATGAGTCGCGGGACGTCGACGAGGTCGGAGCGCTGCGCCTGAGCTCCGGCGCGGGGATGGACGGACATACCGCATACGTTGCCACGTCACCGTTCCCGCTGCGACACGACTCGGTCATCGGCCGAAACAAACCGTGGCTACACTGCCGCCCGTCGATGCCCTTTCACCCCAGTGAGGCGATGATGACGACCGCGGTTTCCATGTACGCCCGGGTCGGCGGCGGCCCGGCCATCAAGCACGTCGTCGACCAGCTGTACACGTGGATCCTCACCGACGAGGAGCTGTCCCCCTACTTCGAGCGCGTCACCGTCGAGTCGCTCAAGCGGCACATGGCGGCGCTGCTCGCCCAGGTGCTCGGCGGGCCGGCCGAGTACACCGGCCGCGAACTCGGCGAGTCGCACCGCGGCCTCGGGGTCACCGACGCCCACTACACGCGGGTCGTCGACCTCGCCCTCGCCGCGCTCTTCCTCGCCCACGCCCCGCGCGACGTCGTCGCCGCCGTCGAGGACACCCTCCTCTCGGTCAAACCGGACATCCTCGGCTGAGTTTCGGCGCATGGCATGATCCACCTATGACGTGGACCGCACCCGAGCCGCCACCGTTCGGGGGTTCGCTCGTCGCCGACGAGCGGACCCTCCTCGAAGGCTTCCTCGACTGGCAACGCGCCGTGCTCGTGGGCAAGTGCACCGGCCTGACCGGCGAGGAGCTGGCGCAGCGCTCCTGTCCCCCGTCGACCCTGTCCCTGCTCGGCCTGCTGCGCCACGTCACCGACGTCGAGCGTGAGTGGTTCAACACCCGCTTCCGCGGCACGCCCGTGCCGTTCCTGTACCGCCGCGCCGACGCGAAGGACGCCGCCTTCGACGAGGCCGATGGCGAGACGGCGGAGGCCGACTACGACCGGCTCGTCGCCGAATGGCGGTCTTCCCGTGCCGCGGTAGCGTCCGCCTCCCTCGACGACAGCTTCATCGACTCGCTGCGCGGCCCGATGTCCCTGCGCGCCGTCTATCTGCACCTGATCCAGGAGTACGCCCGCCACAACGGCCACGCCGACCTCCTCCGCCAGCGCATCGACGGCGAAACCGGCTGACCCCGTCCGGTGAGCTTCTGGGACGGCACGCCGTTCGGCAACGATGCCGCGGCGGACTTCGCCGGCGAGCTCGACGAGGCGGCGCCCGAGCAGCGTGTCGCCATGGTCGGCGAGCTGCTGACGCGGACCGCCGCCACCACCGACGCCGACATCGCCTCCTGCCCCGGCGGCGAGTTCGGCGTCATCGAGGCCGCGCGGGCGGTGGCGGCGGCCGCGCTGGTCGCGGCGCAGCGCGAGGGCGGCGAGCCGATCCACGGCTCCTACGGACCCACCACCGCGATGCCGCCGTTCCCGCGGTCGTTCACTGGCCTCGCCGTCGACGCGCTGGACCGCATCACCGCGACCCAGGCGTGGCACGACGACGACTGGGCCGACCCGGAGAACGCCCCGGCCTGGCGCCGGACCGTGCTCAGCCTCCGGAAGGTGCTGGACCCACCGCAGCGCGAGACACTGTTCGACCTGTGAGCGGGGGCGGCGGCCGCATCGACCGTTGCCACCTTGCCGGGCGTGGACGTCGACGGGGAGATCGGCGCCCGGACGCGGCGGCGGCGCGGGCTGGTCACACTCGCGGCCTGGCTGGTCTGCCTCGTCGTCTCGTGCGGGGTGCTGCTGCTCAGGTCCCGCTGAACGCGAGCCGCCGCGCGGCTGCCTGCCATCACGGCTGGTCGATGAGTATCTCGATCGTGGACGGCCAGGGCGCCGAGTCGATGAACACCCTGACCGTCCTCCGTCCGGGCTCGACCCCGATCACCAGCGCGTTCTCGTCGTCGACGTCGGTCACCATCAGCTGTCCGAACTCCAGGTCGAGCCCGCCCTCGTACGCAGCGGTCAGTCCGGCGGAAGGCTCACCCCATCCCACGCGGATGTCGGCCAGCCCCACCTGCCCGTGGACGACGCTGATCTGGATCGCCTCCACGGATCCGGCGGCCACAACCTGCTCCGGACCGTCCCATTCCGGCGACGGCCGCCGGTTGTTGAAGTCGCAGATGAACACGACTGCGTTGGGAACGGCGAACATGATCCGTCCGAGGAGGTTCACGGTGCCACTCGTCTCCTGTCGGTCTCACTCACGGATCAAGCGGACGCGATTGCCGCGCGGAGGGCGACTCGACATCGTGCGGGGCCCTGCTCAGGTCCCGCTGAGCGTGAGGCGGCGGGCGGCCTCGTCCTGGGACAGCCATGGTAGGCCGTCCAGGGTGGCCTTCTTCGTGTTGTACGCCGAGACCCACAGGCCGGCGGCCCAGCTCGCGCCGAGCTCGTCGGGCGGCCAGACGCGGCCGGAGGCGCGCTGGTACTCGTCCAGGAACTCCGCGGTCTCGTCGACGGTGGCGGCGCGGGGCACCATGCCGCAGGGCCACACGGCGGCGGCGAGGCCGACCACGACGGCCTCGGGGGCGGCGATGACGCTGTCCCAGTCGTGCACGGCGAGGGGGTCGTCGCCGGTCCAGCGGAGGTTCTGGGCCTCCCAGTCGCCGTGGCCGGTCACGAGCCGGCGGCCGGCCGGTGTCTGCGCGAAGCGGGTGAGGCGCACCCGGACGTGGGCGCCGAGCTCGTCGAGCCACGGCGTCGGGGGTGCGGCGTTGAGGTCGTCGTCGCGGTCGTCGGCGGCCGGCCAGATGCCGGGCACGTCGTGGTCCCACGCCGTCCATGGCGGCGCGGGGGTGAGGGTGCCGAGGGTCGACGGGGACGGGGCGAGGGCGACGAACCGGGCGAGCAGCGTCGCGAACCGCCGCGCGGGCTCGGTCAACGGCGCTGTCGCTCCCCCGGGCACGAGCACCTCGGCGGTCACCGCGACGCCGTCCTCGGCGACCGGGCCGGCGAGGGGTTCCGGTGCCGGGAACCCCGCCTGCCACAGTGCTCGCTGGACCGCCGTGCACGCGTCCAGCCGCGGCGAGTGCGCCCGCGCCTTGACGACCACGGCACGGGCGTCGGCCAGGCGGACGCCGTACACACGCGACAGATGACCGCCGCTGAACACGACCTCCGCGACGGGTGCGCCGAGGTGGCGCCGGCACCATCGGTCAACGTCGAACGTCACCCGACCAACTTATGCGATCGCAAAACTTAAATCTTCCGATCACGGTGTAAGAAAGTTCGCGCATCCCCATCGAAACATCTAGACACAGATATGAAAGCCCCATAGATTGACCGCGCCAGGCATCGGCGTGCCAGGCAACCCGCAGGACATCGACACTGATGCCCGCCCGTTGTCCGAAGCGCGCCGTCGTCAGCGGCATGCCGTGCTTCGGGCGGAGCGTCCCGCTTCCCTGGAGGAACCGTGCCCGTCCCGCCCCGGCGCATGCGCATCCCGATCGTGGGTGCCCTCGCCTCCACCCTTGTCGCCACGGCGCTGGTCCTGCCCTCGGCCGGCGCCGCCGCCGCACCGCCGCCACAGGAGCCCGGCGTCACGATGCGCACCTTCGACCTGCAGACACCCCTCAGCAACCTCTGCACGCTGAAGGCCGCACAGACGCCGAACGTCGACAAGCTCATGCCGACCGTCGACTGGACCACCTCGGCCCAGTTCGGTCTGGAGGACAACTTCCTCACGCAGGTCATCGGCAACGTCAACATCGCCACGGCCGGCAACTACACGTTCCGGCTGATCAGCGACGACGGCTCGCGTCTCGTGGTCGATGACAACGTTGTCATCAACCACGACGGGCTGCACGGCGCGACCGCCAAGGACGGCGCCGTCCAGCTGGGCACCGGGTACCACTCGCTGCGCATCGACTTCTTCGAGGCGGGCGGCGGGCAGCAGCTCACGCTGCAGTGGCAGACCCCGGGCTCGTCGTCGTTCGTGACCGTGCCCAACTCGGTGCTCAGCACCGACGCCGGGGTCGTGCGGGTCACCGCGCCCGGGCGCAAGGAGTGCGAGACGGCCGGCGACTCTCCCGGCGACGGCCTGCCGCTGACCTCGGTCCACCCGAACTTCACGCTGACGAACCTGCGGCCCAGCGGCTTCGAGCCGAAGGTCACCGGCATGGACTGGCTGCCCGACGGCCGCATGGTCATCTCGACCTGGGGCGGCAGCGACCAGTCCGGCACCTCCCAGGCGGGCGAGGTCTGGATCCTCGGCAACACCGGCGGGGCGACCTCGCCGGCCAACGTCACCACCAAGCGCATCGGCAGCAACCTCAAGGAGCCGATGGGTCTGAAGGTCGTCAACGGCGTCGTCTACGTGTCGGAGAAGGCGCGGCTCACCCGGCTCGTCGACACCACCGGCGACGAGGTCGCCGACCAGTACCAGACCGTCGCGACCTGGCCGTATGACGGCAACTTCCACGAGTTCGCGTTCGGTCTGCTGTACCAGGACGGCTTCTTCTACGTGAACCTGTCGGTGTCCATCGACTACGGCGGCGCGACGACGAACCCGCAGGGCATCGCCAACCGGGGCACCACGATCAAGATCAACGCCAGCAACGGCCAGGTCACCTACGTCGCGGGCGGCCTGCGTACGCCGCACGGCATCGGCTGGGGGCCGGAGAACAGCATCTTCGTCACCGACAACCAGGGCGGCTACCAGCCCGCGTCGAAGCTGCTGCAGATCCAGCAGGGCCGCTTCTACAACCACTTCCTCAACCCGCAGGGCCCGTTCGACAACGCGCCGATCAGCCAGCCGGTGCTGTGGCTGCCGCAGAACGAGATCGGCAACTCCCCCAGCACCCCGATGCTGATGCAGAGCGGCCTGTACTCCGGGCAGTTCCTCATCGGTGACGTCACCTACGGCGGCCTGCAGCGCGCCTACGTGGAGAAGGTCAACGGCGAGTACCAGGGCGCCCTGTTCCGGCTCACGCAGGGCCTCGAGGCCGGCGTCTCCGAGGTCAACGTCGGCCCGGACGGCGCGGTGTACGTCGGCGGTCTCGGTGCCGGCGGCAACTGGGGCCAGTCCGGCAAGCTGCTGTACGGCCTGCAGAAGCTGACCCCGAACGGCAACAACGTCTTCGACATCCTCGCCACCCGGGCCACGTCGAACGGGTTCGAGCTGGAGTACACCCAGCCGCTGTCGGCCGCCACCGCCAGTGCCCTGGCCAGCAAGTACCGGGTGAAGCAGTGGCGGTACGTACCGACCGCCGCCTACGGCGGCCCGAAGATCGACGAGGAGACGCTGACGGTGTCCTCGGCGACGCTGTCCGCCGACGGCAAGAAGGTCACCCTGGTCATCAACGGGCTGAAGGCCGGCCGGGTCGTGCACATCCGCTCGCCCAAGCCGTTCGCCGCCGCCAACGGCCAGTCGCTGTGGAGCACCGAGGTCTGGTACACGCTCAACGCGATCCCCGGCCAGGTCCCGCCGGTCAACCTCGCGCTGGGCAAGCCCGCCACCGCCGACAGCTCCTGCAGCACGTCGGAGAACCCGCAGCGGGCCGTCAACGGCACCACCACCAACGGCAACCTCGACAAGTGGTGCTCGCAGGGCGCCACCAAGTGGCTGCAGGTCGACCTGGGCGCCAGCCAGAGCGTGAACAAGGTCGTGCTGCAGCACGCCGGTACCGGCGGCGAGAACACGGCATGGAACACCCGGGACTTCAACGTCCAGGTGAGCACCAACGGCACGGCGTGGACGACGGTCGCGACCGTCACCGGCAACACGGCGAGCACGACCACGCACAACTTCGCCGCGACGCAGGCCCGCTACATCCGGCTCAACGTCACCACCCCGGCCAGTGACGGCAACGCCGCCGCGCGCGTCTACGAGCTCGAGGCGTACGGCGGCACGGCGCCGCCGGCGACCGGGAACCTGGCGCAGGGCAAGGCCACCACGGCCGACAGCTCGTGCGCCACGGCGGAGGGCCCGGACAAGGCGGTCAACGGCAGCGTCAGCGGCGGCAACACCGACAAGTGGTGCTCGCTCGGCGCGTCGAAGTGGATGCAGGTCGACCTCGGCGCGAGCCAGAGCGTGGGCCGGATCATGCTCAAGCACGCCGGCGCCGGCGGCGAGAACAGCGCCTGGAACACCCGCGACTTCAACCTGCAGGTGAGCACCAACGGCACCGCGTGGACGACGGTCGCGACGGTCACCGGCAACACGCTGGGCTCCACGACGCACGACTTCACCGCCGTGCAGGCGCGGTACCTGCGGCTGAACGTCACCACCCCGGCCAGCGACGGCAACGGTGCCGCTCGGATCTACGAGTTCGAGGCGTACGCGTCCGGCGGCGCCAACCCCGGCCGGGTCGTGCTGTTCGACGGCCAGAACATGAGCAGGTTCGAGGGCTCCGGCGGCGCCGCGGTGACGTGGCCGCTGGGCAACGGCGGGGTCGAGGTGCTCGGCGGCGACATCCGCAGCAGGGAGAGCTTCGGCGACTTCCGGCTGCACATCGAGTTCTGGCTGCCCAACCTGCCGTCCGACGTGACCGGGCAGCAGCGCGCCAACAGCGGCATCTACCTGCAGGACCGCTACGAGCTGCAGGTGCTCGACTCGTTCGGGGTCCCCTCCGCTCCCGGCCTGGACACCTGCGCGTCGATCTACAACAAGATCGCGCCGACGAGCAACGCCGCGACCGCACCGCAGACGTGGCAGACGTACGACGTCACGTTCCGCGCGGCGAAGTACAACGCCTCCGGCACCAAGACGGACAACGCCCGGGTCACGGTCGTGTGGAACGGCGTCACGGTGCACAACAACGTGGCGATCGACGGTCCGACCGGCAACGGCGCGGCCGAGGGCCCGTCCGCCGGCAAGATCCGCCTGCAGGACCACGGCGACCCCGGCGCCAACCTGTTCTACCGCAACATCTGGGTCGAGCCGATCGCCTGACCCTTCCCCAGCAGCGGGGCGGTGGTCTTCACGTGGCCGTGAAGATCACCGCCCTGCCCGCGTCCGCCGCCCGGGCGTAGAAGGCCTGGATGTCGGCAAAGTTGTCCCAGGTGTACTCGAAGTCGTCGGCATCGCCGGCGCCGCGGTAGTCCGGGTCGTCGATCGCGTCGAACCGCTCGCGCAGCCACGCCCGGTCCAGTCCCCGCACGGCCGCGGCGACGTCGCGGACCTCGTCGGCGGTGACGTAGATGACGTAGTAGTCCTCGTGCAGGTCCCGCCCGCCGAGCACCGCGTGCGTGAGCGGGTACTCCCCGCCGTCCGGATCCAGCGTGCCGTCACCCAGGCAGCGGTGGACGGCGTCCCAGGCCTTGTCGGAGTCGACCTTCATGGCGTCGTCGTCCCACTCCTCCTCAAGGTCGCCGACCAGCCCCCCGACCGCGTCGTCGCCCTTCTCGGCGGCCTGCAGCAGCTTGCGCTCCTGCTGCTCGGTGATGGCGAAGTGCACTCCCAGCATGCCGGTGATCGTACGGTCCGCTTGACGCAACCAGGTGATTGCTATAACTTCAGAAGCAACCAAACGGTTGCTATATGGAGGCGGACATGACATTCCCCGACCGGATCGAGCGCACCCTGCAGCTGGCCCACCCGCCGGAGAAGGTGTGGGCGGCGCTGACCACCGCCGAGGGCCTCGGCACCTGGTTCGGCAACCGTGCCGAGGTCGACCTGCGCGTCGGCGGCACGGCCAGGCTCATCTGGGACAGCGGCGACACCGCCACCCTCACCATCACGCGCGTCGAGCCGCCGCACGTCTTCGCCTACACCTGGCCGATCTACGGCCTTCCCCAGGAGGACCCGCGACGCAACCAGGTGGAGTTCACACTCACGCCTTCCGCCGACGGCACCACATTGACCATGATCGAGAGCGGATTCGCGCAGGTGCCGGACGAGACCGTGCACAACACCGCGTACACCGGAAACACCAAGGGCTGGACCAGTGAGCTCGGCGAGCTCGTCGCGTACCTCGATGGGCAGGCCTGATCCGGAGGCGGTGGCGCAGGAGGTCTTCGTCGCCCTGGCCGACCCGAGCCGGCGGGGGATCCTCGCCGCGCTCGCGGCCGGGGGGCCGGCCACCGCCACCCAGCTCGCCGGGCAGCTGCCGATCACCCGGCAGGCGATCGCCAAGCACCTGGGCCTGCTGGCCGAGGCGGGCCTGGTGGTCGCCGAGCCGGGCGAGCGGCGGCGGGTCCGGTTCCGCCTCGACTCGGCGTCGATGAAGGTGGCGCAGCAGTTCCTCGCCGCCCTGGCCCGGGACTGGGACGGGCCGCTGCTGGCCCTGCGGGACCGGCTCGACGGCTGAGCGCCGTACCGGACAAAGACCACATTCGGCGCCGAACGGTTGGGGTCGGGAATCGACTCCGGCCGGGTGTGCGGGTGGCTGGTAACGTCCAGACGTGGATCTGCTGAGGGTGGAACACCGTCACGTAGAATTGGCCGACGTCGACTTCTCGGGTCGCTCGTTCGACACGTTCGGTGCCTATGGCGGAACATTTCTGCGATGTAACTTCTCGGAAACTTCTTTCGGAAAGTTCAGCGTCGGCCATCAGGGCCAGACGCGATTCGTCGACTGCGTGTTCCACCGCACGAGGTTCCCGCTGGGCAACACGTACCTCGGCGACGCACGCTTCGAGCGCTGCCTGTTCGACGGTGCCCGGATCCGGGAGCTTGACACCGAATGCGCGGAGTTCGTGGAATGCGTGTTCCGTGGCCGGGTGTGGCACACCGTATTCAACGGCGCTCCCGGCGGGGCGGACGGCGGCCCGGTCCGCGCCCGCAACGAATGGCGCGGCAACGACTTCACCGACGCGGACCTCGTCGACGTGGACTTCCGCGACATCGACCTGCGTGCGCAGCGCTGGCCCGCCGACGGGGCGGAGTACGCGCTGATCGACGACGTCGACGCGCGGGCCGCGGCGGCCGTCGACGCCATCCACACGGCGCCCGACGGCACGTGGCCGGAGCCGGCGCTCGCCGTGCAGGCGATCGAGTTCGCCCGCACCGGTCGGCCGCGCGACCCGAACGGGTTCGTGCTGCTGCGGCGCCGCGAGCTCGGGCACCGGCTCCCGCCGGAGGTTCGCGAGCAGCTGTGGACCCTGCTGGTGTCCGGCTACAAGAACGACAAGGACGACCGGCCCGCGTCCGACCACGCCGACGGCCGGCTCGTGCCCGGTTACACCGACGACCAGGAGTAGAGCGCCCGCCCCTGCGCGACCGCGGACCTGGCCAGCCCGGCGAGCGCGACGAGCCGCCCGGCCTCCCAGTCCTCCAGCAGGAACCGGTCCGCGTAGCCGCGGATCTGCCCCTCCTCCAGCCGGGTGAGGGCGTCGACGAGCTCCGCGTTGATCCGCACCGTCCACGGGCCCAGGAACTCCGGGTCGTCGGCGCCGCGCAGCGGCTCGTCCCGGCCGAACTCGCTCGGATCCCGCCCGTCGATCTCCGCGGCGAACTCCTCGACCTCCAGGATCCAGCCCTTGCAGTCGACATACGGCCAGTCGTTGCCGGCCGGGCCAAGATCGAGGTCGAGGGCGGCCAGCTCCTGCTCGGTCGCGGCGAAGTAGTCCATCATGACGCCCACGGTCCGAGCCTATCGTGACGCCTCGATCCCGGCAGCGGTCATCACGCATCCCGGGCCACGGGGCAGCAGCGGCCAGGCATCGGCTGCTATACATGCCGGCGTGAAGCGACGGCACACGGGGTTACTCGTCCGGATCGTCCTGGCAGGCGTCTTCCTGCTGGCCGGATGGCAGATGGTGGCGGCCGGCACGAGCACGGCCGCGCAGCGGCAGCAGGAGTCGGCGCAGCGCATCGCGGACTACACGCCGACCTGCGACGGCAAGACGATGCGGCCGCGCGACACGTGCCTGGTCTTCGGCGGCAGCGGCGACGAGGGCGGCTCCTACCAGACGATGGTCGACCGGCACGCGAGACAGAACTCCCCGGAGAAGCTCGCCGGCCGGGACCGGGCGTGGCGGATCGCCGGCACCGCGGCGCTGCTGATCGGCGGGCTGACGCTGCTGTACTTCGTGCTCTCGCTGATCGAGGTGATCCGGTACGGCGCCGACGAGCCGCAGGCGGCGATCGCCCCGTACCAGACCCGCTTCTTCATCTTCGTCGTCACCGGCGTGACCGCTGTGCTCGGGTGGGACACGGCCTTCACCGACGGCGGGACCGGCGCGTGGATCGCGGGCGGCGGCGGCACGCTGATCTGCCTGATCTCGGGCGCCGGGTTCGTGTCGTCGGTGCGGACGCGGATCGGCCGGAAGCGGTGGGCGAAGCGGCGCGGCTACACCTTCGAACACTCCGACCCCACGCTCGCGCAGCGGCTCGGCTGGTCGCAGTCGCAGCCGTCCGCGGGCGCCGTCGTCAGCGGCACGTACCGCGACCGCGCGTTCTACGTGTTCGACTTCACCGAGAAGGACAACCGGCACACCGCGCTGGTGCTCGCCCTGCCAGGTGAGGTGCCGAGCCTGTCGGTGCAGCCGAAGGAGAAGGAGGGCGCGCGGCTGACCGGCGGCACCGACCCGCAGTGGGCGGACCACGGCCCGCAGGTCGTCGCCGCCGCCGACAAGCACTACCCGTGGGCGTTCATGGCGAACGGCAGGTCCGTCTGGGCGAAGTACGCCGAGTTCCTCAGCCCGAGCGGCGCGTCCCTCGACCGGCGGCTCGACGGACTGCACAAGGTCGGCACCGACCTCGTCGCCCTCACCCCGCCGAGAACTTGATCACCTCGCCCCCGGGCGCCGGCCGCGCTGACCAGCGGTGCGGCGCCCACCGGCGGGTTGACGGAGGCGCTGTCCGATTGACACGCCGGAACCGCGTCCGTACCGTCCGAAACATACACGTGACAGTGAACGGAAGCCGGTGCAAGCCCGGCACGGTCGCGCCGCTGTAACCACGCAGGTGGGAGTCAGACCCGGGCACGGTCACGACAACGCTCGATGGGACGCGAAATCCCGCAGGAGGCTGCATCATGGCATCGATCTCGGCTCTTCCCACCCCGGCCACCGCACCGGCCCCGATCCCGCTGCGGCAGATCCTGCCGTGGGCCACGTTCGGCGTCGTCCTCGCCGTCGTCCTGCTCTACTTCGTCGGCGCCGAGCAGGGCATCACCTCGGTCGTCTCGGGTTCGACGGTGCACGAGTTCGTCCACGACGGCCGGCACCTGCTCGGCTTCCCCTGCCACTGAGCCGGGGCGCCAGCATGTTGAATGCCCGGACACTCCTGGTCCGCGGCATGATCACCGGCCTGGTCGCCGGTGTCGCCGCGTTCCTGTTCGCCTACCTGTTCGGCGAGGGCCCGATCAACGACGCGATCGCGTTCGAAGAGGTCCACGCCACCGACCATGAGCACGGGCCGGTCAGCCGGACCGTGCAGAGCACGCTCGGCCTGGCCACCGCCTCGGTCGTGTACGGCGTCGCCATCGGCGGCCTGTTCGCCATCGCGGTCGCGGTCACGCTCGGGCGCATCGGCCGGATCAGCGCCCGCGCCACGGCCGCGGTCGTCGCCCTCGCCGGGTTCGTCGGGGTGGCGCTCGTGCCGTTCCTGAAGTACCCGGCCAACCCGCCCGCGACCGGCAACCCCGACACGCTGCAGCAGCGGACCGGCCTGTACTTCCTGATGATCGTCATCGGGGTCGCCGCCGTGCTCGGCGCGATCGTCGTCAGCCGGTCGCTGCAGCCGCGCTTCGGCACGTGGAACGCGACGATCCTCGCGGTCGTCGGCGCCGCGGCCGTCGTGGGTGTCGCGATCGCGCTGCTGCCCGCGGTCAACGAGGTGCCCGACGGCTTCTCCCCGGTGCTGCTGTGGCAGTTCCGGCTCGCGTCGCTCGGCACCCAGGCGGTCACCTGGGCCACGCTCGGCCTGCTGTTCGGCTACCTCACCGAGCGCAGCCAGCGCCCGGTCGTGGCCGACGCGCACCCGGTCGCGGTCTGACCGGTTCGTTTCCTGAAGGCGGTGGGGCGTTGCCCCGCCGCCTTCATTGTTTCCCGGAGCGGGGTCTCGCACGCACCCGCGCCTTCTCCCCCTGGGGCCCGAACATGTGCAGGACCTCGACGGTGTGCTCGCCGGCCGGGCCGAACCAGTGCGGCGTGCGGGTCTCGAACTCGGCGACCTCCCCCGGCCGCAGCGTCAGCTCCTGCTCGCCGAGGATGAGCCGCAGCTCGCCGGCGAGGACGTACAGCCACTCGTAGCCCTCGTGGGTGACCAGCCTGGGCTCGCCCGGTTCGAGCACCTGCTTGAACACCCGCACCGGTCCCGGGTAGCGCGTCAGCGCGACGACCACGCTGCCGCTCCGGTTTCGCTGGGGCTTCAGGTGTACCCGGGGATCCCCCGTCGCCGGTGCCCCCACCAACTGGTCGAGGGCCACCTGATGCGCCTGGGCCAGCGGCAGCAGCAGGTCCAGCGTGGGGCGGCGCTTCCCGGACTCCAGCCGCGACAGTCCGCTGACGGAGATGCCGGTCCGCGCCGACAGCGCCTCGAGGGTCAGCCCCCGCCGGCGGCGCAGCTCCCGCAGCCGCGGCCCGATCCCGTCGATGAGCCGCTCCACCTCGGCGTCCATTTTGCAATCTTCGCAAATTCTCTGCGGCCTGTACGAGGTGCGCGCCGATCATCGTGGCCATGGACACCGCACGGCGCTGGACCGTTCTCGCCATCTGCTCGACGAGCCTGTTCCTGGTCGGGCTCGACACCACGATCGTCAACGTCGCGCTGCCGTCGATCGGCGCCGGCCTCCACGTCGGCACCCGCGGCCTGGAGTGGACCGTCGACGCGTACACCCTGGTCCTGGCGAGCCTGCTCATCTCCTCCGGCGCCCTCGCCGACCGCTTCGGCCGCCGCCGGATCTTCCAGATCGGCCTGGTCGTCTTCGCCCTCGCCTCGGTGGCGTGCGCGGCCGCGCCGTCCCTCGGGTGGCTCGTCGCCGCCCGCGTCGTGCAGGGCGTCGGCGGCTCGATGCTCAGCCCCGTCGCCCTCGCGATCGTCGTCAGCGTCATCACCGACCCGAAGGAGCGCGCCCAGGCGATCGGCGTGTGGGCCGCGATCTTCGGCGCCAGCATGGCCGCCGGCCCAGTCGCGGGCGGCGCGCTCGTCTCCGCCCTCGGCTGGCGGTCGGTGTTCTGGGTCAGCGTGCCGCTCATCGCCGCGGTCCTGGCCCTCACCGCCCTGTACGTGCCGGAGTCCCGGTCCCCGCAGCCCCGCCCGGTGGACGTGCCCGGGCAGGTGCTGCTGGTCGCGCTGACCGGCGGGTCCGTGGCCCTGCTCATCGAGGCGCCGCACGCGGGCTGGACCGCTCCGGTTTCGGTCTGCCTGTCAGCGGTCACCCTGGCCGCCGCCGCCGGGTTCGTGGTCACGTCCCTGCGCCGCCGGTCGCCCCTGTTCGACGTCCGCCTCTTCCGCCACGCCCCCTTCACCGCCGCCGTCCTGGGCGCCGTCGTGCTCTTCGCCGGTCTCAACCTGACGCTGCTGCTGAGCACGCTTTACCTGCAGCACACCCGCGGCCTGTCACCCGCCGCCGCGGGGCTGGTCACGCTGCCGATGGCCCTGGCGGCGACGGTGTGCGCGCCGCTGTCCGGCTACCTGGTCGGCCGCGCGGGCCCGCGCCCGCCGCTGCTCCTCGCGGGCGCCTTCGTCCTTGCCGGCGGCCTGTGCCTGGCCACCCTGTCCGACGACACCGCCCTGCCGGTGCTGCTGCTCGCGTTCCTGCTGCTCGGCGTCGGCATCGGCTTCGCCAACACCCCGATCACGAACACCGCCGTCGCCGCCCTCCCACCGTCCCGCTCGGGCGTCGCGGGCGGCATCACCTCCACGGCCCGCCAGTTCGGCGCGGCCCTCGGAATCGCGGTTGCGGGCGGCCTGGTCGCGTCGTCCTCCCCCGCGGGCCTGCCCGCCGCGTCCCGCCCCGGCTGGCTGCTGGTCGCCACCTGCGGCGCCGTCCTGCTCGCCGTCGCCAAGCTCTCCCCCACCTTGCGAACCACCCCACAACCCACAACCCGCCCCGCCACCAGCCACGCGTAGGACGCCGCCCTCGCATCGCACCACGCCCGACCACCAATTACCTGCAACCGATTACCGGCAATCGACTACAAGGAATCGTCAGAAGTTGTGGATCAGCGGACCCTCAAACTCGACTCTCGTTCGAGTGGCTGGAGAGCGTCGAGGGCATTGAGCCTTGCATCGTAGCCTGGTGACCGCTGGGAGCCGGTCACCAGCAGGCGTGTCCGCATGCACGGGTGATCGGGTGCGTAGAGATCGTTCTGGCCATCGTCGCCTGGGATGGCGTTGGGTTGGACCTCGATCTGGCACGGCGGGGCCTCGGCGCGGTAGTAGATCCCCCGGTAGTCGCTCTCGTGTCCGGCGAAGGTCAGGCCGAGACGGTCCGCGACGATGCGAGCCAGTTCGGCGGCGGAGCAGGCGTTCGCGCCGTAGATGTCATAGATGTTCATGGTCGGGCCGCCACGTCGATCGGCGTCAACGCCGACGGCGGCCGGGAAGTCCTGGGCCTGGACGTGACATCCGACGAGGACGGCGCCGGCTGGCTGGCGTTCCTGCGCTCGCTGACCGCCCGGGGGCTGTCCGGGGTCCGGCTCGTCGTGTCCGACGCCCACCGCGGCCTCGTCAACGCCATCGGCGCCGCCCTGCCCGGCGCCGCCTGGCAACGCTGCCGCACCCACTACCTGCGCAACCTGCTGTCGAAGGTCCCGAAAACGGCGCAGCCGTGGGTCGCGACCCTCGTCCGCACCATCTTCGACCAGCCCGACGCCGACACTGTCCGAGCCCAGTACACCCGCGCCGTCACCGCGATCGGCGAACGGTTCCCCGCCGCCGCGGAGCACCTCCACGACGCCCGTGAAGAACTCCTGGCGTTCACCGAATTCCCGCGGGAGGTCTGGCGCCAGATCTGGTCGAACAACCCACAAGAGCGGCTGAACAAGGAGATCCGCCGCCGCACCGACGTCGTCGGGATCTTCCCGAACCGCGCCGCGATCATCCGCCTCGTCGGCGTGGTCCTCGCCGAGCAGACCGATGAGTGGACCGAAGGACGCCGCTACATGGGCCTGGAAATCCTCGCCAAGGCACGACTCACCCTGATCACCACCGAGGGAAACCACCCCGAACCCGCCGCCGCCGAACTCGCAGCGGCCTAACATCCAACAATCTGGATCTACCCTGGCCGTTCCTACACCACGCCAGCGGACGCGACCCTTGCCCGTCGCCGAAGGTCGCCCCGGCGCGGCTACACGGCCCCTTGGTCACACGGCTATGGTGCCGGACGGTCCGGCACCCCGACACGCCGTCACCGACCGCGAGCTCCGCAGCGGGCGCAGTCACGCAACAGGTCCGTACACGAGCCACTCGGCGTGCGATAGCTGTCGACGAGGGCGACTGCCTGCTGGTGACCTTCAGCATGGACCTCGACGGTCACCAGCAGGCAGAGCTTGTCCTCCTCGAGACGCACCTTCACGTGGATCCCGTCGGCCCACTCGGAGACGTGGCCGACCTACGAGACGTTCCGCTGCCGCACGTCTGAAACAAGCTGTCACCCCTGGCCCGGCTGTCCAGGACGGACCGGCCACCGCCCACCTGGTCGAGCGACCGCAGCAATGCCACCGTCAGCACGGCGAAGGCCGCCAGATGACCGACGGCACCGCCGGCGCCGTGGTGCTGCACCTGTGCCGGCCGCGGCCGACGCGCCGGGGCCGATGGGCTTCAAGGTCTGCGGCTCGCCGTCCGCGGCGGGGTGGCCACTGCCCACTGAGCCGTCTGGAGCGAGCCGCCACCTCGTCCGTACCAAGGCCAACAGCGGGAGTGCGCGATCGGCACGGCGCCGCCCGTCAGCGCCGTGCAGCGTCGGCAGGCGCCGACTCAGCTGGCCGGGCGGAGCGGGCACCGCACGGTCGGCCGCGGTGAGTGGCCAACCGTGCGGCTGAGCGTCCGAAGCGAGCGGCTGGGCGGCTGGGGCGTAGGTCAGGCGTCCAGGGCGGGGCAGTACTTCGTGGCCTCGGCGGTTGCCTTGTCCATCTCGGTCTGGAAGGCGTCGCTCGCCAGGTTGTCGGACTCGAGAACCCTCGAGAATGCCTTCACGAAGTTCTGCAGGGCGGCCTTCGCCTGCGGGTCGGCGGCCTTCTCGAGCTCGGCGTTGACCGAGGCGCTCAGGCGGTCGAAGACCACCTTGCCCTTCGACTTCGCCGTGGCCATGGCGGCCTTGTCGTCCTTGGCGGCGGCGGTGAGCAGCTCGGTGAGGACGGCGACGACCGCTTCCTTCTCCTTGTCATACGCCGCGACGACCGCCTTGCACACGGCCTCCGTGTTGGCCTTCAGGTCGACGGACTGCGACGGGGCGGCCGCGGCGCTGGTGCCGGCCGCATTGGTGCCGGCCGCGCTGGCGGCAGCGTTCGCCGAGCCCTGGGCGGCGGGCGACGGGTCCTCGGAGGAGCAGGCCGCGGTCAGGGCCACCGTCGTGGACAGGGCCAGGGCAAGGATGGTGCGTCGCAACTGCATGGTGGGTCGCGCTCCCCCGTGAGGAAAACCAAAGCGAGCAGAGCATAGAGGCGACCACCGACATTTTCCGCTCGAGATGAGACTCGCCACAGCGGCGCGTAGGCTCCCGCCGTGACCATCGACATCACCTCAGAAGAAGCCACCACCGACGCATACGCCGACGCCGACGACGTCACCGAGGAGACCGGCGAGGAACTCGCCGAGGACACCGGCGAGGACACGGCCGGGGAGCCGGGCGACGGCCCGTCGGTCATCTACACCACGTACTTCACTGCGGCCGAGGACCTCGTCGAGCACGTCCGGGCCGCGGACGTGCTCAACCTCGGTTTCCGCGTCGAGTCCTACCTCGTCGCGTCCGACGACCCGGCGGACGCGGGCCAGATCGAGTACGAGTTCACGCTCCTGAGCGAGCTGCCGCTCAAGGACTAAGGGTCGGCGTACAGCGCGACGACGGCCTCCGCGGCGGTCCGCATCGCGGTGCGGACCGCCGGCGGGTCCACGACCGTCAGCTGGGCGCCGAAGCCGAGCAGGCTGCCGACCGCGTGCGGCACCCCGGCGAAGGAGAGCCGCACCAGGTGCGACGAAGAAGCGCCGGAGGCGGGGGCCAGGTGGCGGGCGAGCACCCGGCGCACCAGCGCGACCGCGGGCGGCGACACCGAGACCAGCACGGTCAGCGGTCGTGGGCGCGCCTCGACCCGGTCGCGCAGCCGGGCCCAGGCCGCGTCCAGGTCGAAGCCGGTGGGCAGCACCGCCGGCGCGGGCAGCACCGTGCATTCGTGGACGCGCGACACCCGTACCAGCGCAGGCTCCGACGTGACCAGATACCAGATGCCCGCCTTCGCGACCAGGCCGGCGGGGGTGACGGTCCGCCGCGAGCGGGCGCCGTCGCTGTCCTCGTAGTCCAGCGACAGGCAGCGCCCGCGCAGCAGGCCGTCGTGGATGGCGGGCAGCAGCGGCACCGCCTCGCCGGAGCGCATCCACGGGTCGACGTCGACGATCACGTGGCGGCGGCCCTGGGCCAGGCCGCCGCGCAGTGCCTGCCCGCCGGCGCCGATGATCTTCTCGATGGCGGTGTCGAGGGCGTCGCCGAGGCCCAGCTCGCCGGCGAGGCGTGACTGCCCGACGGCCAGGCCGGTGCCTTCCGCGGCGTTCAGGTGGGCGAGGCCTGCCCGGTACGCCGGCAGCATCCGGATTCCTCCGCCGCGCCCTCGCTCGGCGTACACCGGAATCCCCGCGGAACTGAGCGCCGCGACGTCGCGCAGGACGGTGCGCACGGACACGCCGAGCCGCGCGGCCAGCTCCGGCGCCGCGGAGGACGGGCGGGCCTGCAACAGCAGGACCAGGGACAACAGTCGATCGGCGCGCACGAGCCGAAGAATATCCGTTGAAACATGACAGGGGTTGTCTGGTTCTACGGAGCACGCTGCACGCATGGACGCACACATCACCGGGCCCTACGACCTGGCCAGGCAGAACGAGTACTTCGGCGGGTGGATCCAGCCGGCCGGCGACGACCGGACGATCGTCATGGCGTTCCCCGTCGAGGGCTGGACGCACTCCGCCGCCGTGCTCCTGCGGCAGACCGCGCCCGACCGGGTCGAGGGCGAGGTGCAGGGGCCGGACGAGGCGTGGCGGCAGGCGCTCGCCGTGCTGTCCCTGGACGTCGACGGCAGCGGCTACCCGCAGGTCGGCGAGCGCGACCCGGTCATCGGCGCCCTGCAGCGGCAGCACGCCCACCTGCGCCCCGTGCTCTTCCACTCGCCCTACGAGGCCGCCTGCGCGTTCATCATCGCCCACCGGATGCGCATCGAGCAGGGCCGGGCGATCCGGCAGCGGATGGCCCGCGAGCACGGCGAGGCGTTCGAGATCGGCGGCGTCACCGCGCACGCGTTCCCGTCGCCGCAGCGCCTGCTGCGCATCACCGAGGTCCCCGGCATCGACGGCGAGAAGGTGCGGCGGTTGCACGGCGTCGCGCAGGCGGCCCTCGACGGGCTGCTCGACCGGGCCAGGCTGCGGAGCCTCCCCGTCCGGCAGGCCCTCGCCGACGTGCGGCGGCTGCGCGGCGTGGGCGACTTCTTCGCCACGGCGATCGTGATGCGCGGCGCGGGTCTCGTCGACGCCCTGCCCGGCGACGAGATGACCATGTCCGGGATGCGGCGTCGGTACGACCTGCCGGCCGCCCCGACGGACGAGGACATCGCCCGCGTGACGGACGCGTGGAGGCCATACCGGATGTGGTGCTCCGTCCTGATCCACGCGGCGGAACGGAGGGCCCGCGCGGCCGCTTGACTACATAGGTAGAGTTAGCGTGTGCAGCGAGTCAGGCGCCCGTCCCCGCAGACCGCAGCGGTGCTGCGCGCGCTGGCCGCGGACCCCACGCAGTGGCGGTATGGCTATGAGCTCGGCCAGGAGGTCGGGCTCAAGGCCGGTTCCCTCTACCCGATCCTCATCAGGCTCTCCGACCGCGGCCTGCTCGAGGCGTCCTGGGAGACCGACCCGCCGCACGGGAGACCGCCACGGCACCTGTACCGGCTGACCGGCGCCGGCGTGACAGCGGCGGCCGACCTCGAGCCTCTCGCGGCGCCCGTCCGGCCCACACGGACCGAGCCGAGGGCCGCCTGGTGAGCGCCGCCCTGCTCGCCCTCGTCGTACGGCTGCTGCCCGCGTCGCGGCGCGACTGGGGCCGCGCGATGCTGGCCGAGTCCGCCGCGATCCCGCCCGGGCGCGACCGGCGCAGCCACGCCCTCGGCTGCGTGGCGGCGGTCGTCTGCCAGCCGGCCGTGCTGCGGACGCTCGCCTACCCGCTCGCGGCGGTCGCCGTCCTCGCCGGGGTGCTGCGGTGGTCGGCCGGCATCGCGTACCAGCCGCTGCGGTGGGGCGTCGTCGGCGTCATCGCGCTCCTGCTCGCGGTCGCCCTCGCGGCCCGCGCGCTCGGCCCGGTCGCCGCCGGCCGGACCGCCCGCGCCGTCCGCGCCGGCGGCTGCCTACTGGTCGCGGCGTTGACCGCGGCGTTCGCCGCCGCCGCGGGCCACCACGGCCCACCCGACGAGCAGGCCCGCACCGCCGTGCCGATCTTCGCGGTGCTCCTGACCAGCTACCTGATCGGGTTCCTCGCCCTGACCGCCGCCCGCACCGCCGTCACCGGCCGCGCCCTGGCCGCCGGCGTCGCCGCGGCGTGCGCCGCCGCCGGGGTCTGGCTGGCGCTGCAGGTCGCGTTCCCGCCGCTGCCCACCAACGTCGGCGGCGCCCTGTTCGCGATCGGCTGCGGCGTCGCCGCCACCCTCCTCGCCCGCGGCGGCGCCCTCGCGGCCCTGTCCGTCGGCGTGCTCGCCCCGCTGCTGGTGTTCGGCGGTGTCGTGCTCCTGTCGGTGTACGGCCCGCCGCGCCTCATCCCCGACCTGGTCCCGGCCGCCCTGACCCCCGCGGACGACCTCGCGAACAGCCGCATCGAGATCCAGGACCCGTACGTGGCGATGCTCTTCCTCGCCTGCCTGTCCGCCCTCACCCTCACGGCCGCCGCCGTCACGACCCGCCGCCCCGCCGCTACGATGGCCGCGTGCTGATCTTCGGCTGGGGCTGGCGCGTGACCCACCTGCGTACCTTGACCCTGCGCTGCCCCCACTGCGGCAACACGGCCGCCCACCCGCTCTACAAGCGGGTCCTGAAGCTGTCGCTGTTCTTCATCCCGCTGATCCCGCTGCGCGTGAAGCACACGGTGCAGTGCACCGCCTGCGCCACCTCCCGCGACGTGGACCCCGCCAACGTCCACTGAGTCGCCATTACCGGTTTCCTGCAATCCGCTAACCGGTAATCGGTCGCGCACCGGCGCCGCTGCCGTTTGCCCGGCCGGTCGCGGGCGCTCATGCTGTACAGCGGGATGAGCGCCGACGGGACGACGGCCGTCGGCACGCTGGTGTCGCTGCCGGGCGGCGGCGAGCTGAAGGGGCCCTCCGACATGATGCGCTGGACATGCCCGACCACGCGGTAGCGCTCGCGGCGTTCGGCGAGGAGCTGCGGGCGCTCGGCTGGGTCACCGACCTGCTAGTCGCCGGGTCGCTGGCCACGGGTGACTACGTGCCGGGCGTCAGCGACCTCGACCTCGTCGCGGTCACCGACGGCCCCGTCGGCGACGACCGGCAGGCTCAGCTGGCGGCCCTGCACCGCCGCCTGGATGCCACGACGGCCGCGGGGCTCGACCTCGGTTGCGTCTACGTCGACGTCGGCGGGCGCGACGGCATCGGCGTACAACACCCGACGTGGACACACGGATTGCTGGTGCTGAGAATCCTGTCCCTGGTCTCCAGGGCCGAGCTGGCGCACCACGGGTATGCCGTGTTCGGGCGGGCGCCGCAGGCGCTGTTCCCGGCGGTGACCGGCGACGACGTGCGGGAGGCGGCCCGCGCGGAGCTGACCGGCTACTGGGCGTGGGCGTCACGGCGGCCGTGGATCTTCCTGAGCCCGCTCATGATCGACCTCGGCCTCACGTCGATGGCGCGGGGGCGGCACGCGCTGCGCACCGGTGAGCTGCTGACGAAGTCCCTCGCCGTCGAGCAGGCGGCCGCGCCGGCGTGGCTGGTCGGGCAGCTGCGCGCCCGCCGCCGCGGGGAGGCCGTCGCGTCGCCCCGGCTGCGGGCGGCCTGGATCGCGTGGCGCGACACCCGCCGCACCTGCAGGGCCGCGACCGCCAGGTAGCGGGTCTCTCGCCGCCGGATTCTTGTCGTACCCGGGCGCTATGTTGACGGCGTCGGGTTCGGGGTGTGGTTCGGAGGTGCTCGGTGCTGGCGCAGGATTCGCCGTTTCGTCCGTTCTGGTGGGGCGTCAGCAGGACGCCGATGAGCACCTATGGCAGGTATGAGTTCGACGATCTGCCGCCCGTGCCGTTCGCGATGTCCGGGGACCTGGATTGGCTCGCCTCACAGCCGGCACCCGACGCGTGGGGCATCGGCTCGGCCCCGGCGAAGGAGCTCCCCGCGCTGCTGTCCGCGTGTGCGGCGCTGGGCCTGCCGCTGCCGCCGGCGTTCGTGAAGTTCGCGGGCGACGGCGAGTTACAGCGCAGGATCCGCTCGTGCACGGCGTGCTTCGTCGACGTCAGTGCCGCACCCGTCGCGGCACCGGGCGCCGACGGGTATCTGATCCGGTTCCTCGCCGACCAGCAGGGATGCCTGTACTGGTACCTGTACGTCGCCGCTGACGGCAGCGACCACGCCGTGGTGTGCTCGCCGAGCCACTTCGGCCCGTCCGCGTACGACGACCCTGACGTCCCGGAGGACTGGGATGACCCGGACGGCGAGCCCGGACCGGACGAGGTCGTCTTCTGCGGCGAGTCGTTCGAGGCGTTCCTGTGCCGCTACTGGTTGGAGAACGAGCTCTGGTTCGCCGACAACGAGAGCTTCCCGCTGCCCGCCGTGGACGCCGCCTACATCGAGGGCTTCCGGGCCTTCAGCGCGACGGAAGGATCCGTGACGGGATAGGCCCACGCGTCCACCCACGACGCCTCCGGTGCCGACACCCTCAACCCGGGGGTCGGACGCGGGTGGCCGCACATCGTGGGGTCCTTCCACGCCCGGTTGGCGACCTGGTCCGTCCTCCGACTGCGGGTCCGTAACGCCGCCCGGTTCACTCTCGGCATATGCGCTTGGTCCACCGTCGTCCGGCCGTTTCCGCGGCCGGCACGCCCCACCGGCTGGGCCACCGAGGCCTGGGCCAGCGACGCCACCGGATTGTCGGTGAGGGCCTCCCGATCTGGCGGTCAGCATGATCGACAGCGGCTTCTGCCCCTCTGCTCGCAACCCAGGTGGACCTTGCGGTCAGCCCACCGCGGGACCGGCCCGACGTGTGGTCGGCCGGGCGGCTCAGCCTGCGGATCTCCCCTTCCGCGCCCCGGCGGCGTGCTGATGCGCCCGCGCGAGCGTCGAGTCGGCTTTTGGTTTCCAGTCGAACCCGCCGTGGGCCTCGGCCGGCGCACGGCACCTGCTGCCGCGCCGGCGCCGGACCTCGCGATCCGCTGGCTGCGCCCTAACCGGCCAGGCCGGTCGCGGCGCGGGACAGGCGGGCCGTGACGTGTGGGTCGGAGTCGAAGAACGACCGCCACTCGATCGCCTGGCGGGCGGTGGGGTTGCCGCCGAGCGTCACCGCGTGCAGGTTGTCGAGGCGGTCGAGCGCCGGACGGATCCGTTGCCACTGGTCGAACGACAGCTCCAGGTACCACAGGCCGGTCAGCTCGGCGACGGTCTCCAGGTCGGTGACGGTGGCGGCGCCGGCCAGGGCGAGACCGTGCAGGTTCGGCACGTCGCGCAGCGGGGCGAGGGTGACCGGGGTGGCGCCGGGCCACAGGGTGAGCGTCCGCAGGGTCGGGTGGCCGGCCAGCGGGGCGAGGGAGCTGCCGACGTTGATCTGCAGGCACTCCACCGGCAGGTGCCGCACTGGGGTGAGGTCGATCGGGCCGCTGGACCACAGCCGGCGCAGGTGGCGCAGCCCGGCCAGCGGTGCGCTGTCGATGCCGGCCCCCTTCAGCCGCACAGCCTGCGCCGTGGGCCGCAGGCTGTGCGGGCCGACCACCACCGGTTCGGCGTCGGCGTCGGGGTCGGCGGCGGCTCCGGCGAGCAGTGACGTGACCGAGTCGGCCACGTACTCAGGGCCGTCGGCGTGGGAGTTGCCGATCCGGATGACCTGGCCGGGGCGGCCCAGCCGGGCCGGCGCCAGGTCGACGGCGAGGAAGTTGCCGTCGTAGTCCTCGGCGAACGGGATCCATCCGGGGCGGCCGGTGGCCCGGCGTACGGTGTCGAACGGCTCGGCGTCGAGCACGACCCGGTCCCAGCGGGTCGTCCAGCCGCCCGGCTGCGGTGCCGAGGTGAGGTCGGCGTTGCCGAGCCCCGCCAGCGTCAGCCACCGCAGGCCGTCCATGATGTCGTCGCCGCCGCCGTCCGCGACGGTGTAGAGCGCGCGCAGGTCCGGCGGCAGCGGGAAGCCGAGTGCCGCCTCCGCCGCGGCGATGGCCTCCTCGGTGGCCGGCGGGTTGAGGTCCGCCTGGTCCAGCGCGCGCAGGAGCGTCACGGCCCGGTCGGGGTCGCCGGCGTACGAGGGGTCCGCCGCCACGGGCTCCGGGTCGAGCGACTCCGGGGGCAGGCCGTCGCGGAGCACCGCGGTGTAGGTGTTGCCGACGTTGGAGCCGCGCAGGTCGAACCGGGCGGCCGCGTCGAACCGGCCGGCGGCGTCGAGGGTGAGGTGCGCCAGCACGTTGCGGAACCGTTCGCCGGCGGCGAGGTCGTGGAACAGTTCGACGAGGACCGGTCCGACCGCCCGGTGGTCCATCGACGGCTGATAGATGCCGGTGCCGTCCTCGCGGAGGTAGCGGACCCCTTCGCCGCCGTGGCCGTTGCGCACGATGTCGGCCGACAGGACCGCCGTGTGCCAGCCGTCGGGCGCCTGCTCGTACATGTGCCGCGCGAACCGCTCGAATGCCTCAGCCACCCCGTCTGCCGCCATGGCAAGAGATCATAAGCCGCGACAATCCGGGAAGGTGGCTGCGGCCGGGTCGCCCGGGGACCGGCTCACCGGCCGCAGCCACGTCATGTGCCCCGCGGCGCCGGTCAGGTGTCGGGGTCGAACGCGCCGTCGAACTCGAACGCCGGGTTGGTCACGTCGACGCCGCGGGTGTCGGTGATGGTGGCCAGGCCGACCAGTTTCGACGGGCCGCCGGCGACGTAGGTGGCGTCGGCGTTGGCCGTGACCTCGAACTTGCCCTCCTGCCGCTGGCCGGCGTCGTCGGTGAACGTGATCATGCAGATCCAGTTGGCGCCGGGCCCGGTGTCGGGCACCTTCGGGCCGCCGCGGTCGCAGGCGGCGTGCGCGTCGATCGAGGCGACGGTGACGCCGGTCTTGCCGAGGATCGTGGAGCGCTGGACGTAGAGGTTGGCGAACGTCGGAGCGATCGCACGTTCGAGGCGGGGCTTGGTGATGTCCTCGCCGCCGTGGCCGGCGGTGGCGGCGAACACGGCCGCGACGACGGCGAGGACGGCCGTGGTCGGGCCGAGCCGGCGGATGCGCGATGTGGTGCGGTGCATGTCGGTCAGCCTCCGATGACGTCGCGGCGGCGCAGCGCCAGGTAACCGATGAGCAGGCACACGACGGCCCAGCCGGCAGCGACCGCGCCGGCCTGCACGATCGGGCCGGTGAACCGCTGCTGCGTGAACAGGCCGTGCCAGGCCTCGAAGCCCGTGGTGAGCAGCAGCCGCCGGGCCAGGTCCAGGCCGCCGAGCGTGGACAGCAGCTGCATGGCGAAGCCGAGCACGACCGGCGCGGCGACCCCGGCGGTGGGATTGCGCGACAGTACCGACAGCAGCAGGGCCAGCGCGGTGAAGCCGAGCAGCGGCGCGATCGCCGTCGCCCAGGCCGCGGCGACCAGTGGCAGCGCGGTCCCGGCCGGGATGAGCTGGCCCGACAGGCCGGGCAGCGGCTGGGTGCCGACGATGAGCAGGCTCCCCGCGATCGTGCTGGCCGCGAGGACGAGCAGCGCGAGGAGGTTGAAGCCGGCGGCGGTCAGCGTCTTGGCGGCGAAGATCTGGCCGCGGCTCGCCGAGCGGGTCAGGATGGTCTTCCAGGTGCCGTGGCCGTCCTCGTTGGCGAAGATGTCCCCGGCGACCAGCGACGCCAGCAGCGGCAGCAGCCACTGGTGGGCGAAGGCGAGGATGAGCAGCGCGTCGGCGAGGCCGCTCTCGTGGATGTGCCGGCCGTAGATGGTGTCCGACGGCGGCTGCTGGCCGGTGAACACGGCCACGATGACCGGCGGGACGATCAGGCAGCCCAGCAGGAGGTAGCGGGCGCGGGCCTGCGCGGCGAGCTTCGCGACCTCCCAGCGCAGCACGGTCAGGGTGCCGGGGCGGCGGGCCCGCTCGTGGTGGCCGGCGGTGTGCGTCGCGACGGCGACGGCGTTGTGGCCGGTGGCGGTGTCGCGGCCGGTGGCAGTGTGGGTCATCGGCGGGCTCCGGACGTGACGGCGTGACGGCCCTGGTCGGCGGTGGCCGCAGAGGGATCGGTGGACGCGCTGGACACGGTGGGCGCGGTGGGCGGGCGCTCGGTGAGCATGAAGAACAGCGCCTCCAGGGGCGTCTCGGACATCGCCAGGCCGCGCAGCCCGATCCCGGCGCCGACGAGGTCGGCGATGAGCGCGTCGAGCGCCTTCTCGTCGCCGCGGACCGCGAGGCCGCCGGCGGCCGGCTCGACCTCCAGGCCGCGGGCGCCCGCAAGGGTGGCCGCGCGGTCGTCGTCGGTGGTCGTCAGCCGGTGCGCCGGGACCGGCGCCCGATCGCGCAGGCCGGCGATGGAGCCGTGGTAGACGACCTGGCCGGTGCGCATGATGGTGACGTCGTCGCAGATCTGCTCGACCTCGGCCATGTCGTGGCTGGACAGCAGGACCGTCATGCCGCTTCCGGCGAGGCGTTTGACGAGGGCGCGCATGTCGCGGATGCCGGCGGGATCGAGGCCGTTGGCGGGCTCGTCCAGGACCAGCAGGCGGGGCACGCGGAGCAGGGCGGCGGCCACGCCGAGGCGCTGGCGCATGCCGAAGGAGTAGCCGCGGACCTTCTCCCGGTCCCGGCCGAGCAGGTCGACGGTGTCGAGGACCTCGTCGACCCGCCGGGCCGCGGTCGCGCCGTCCAGTCCGTCGAGGCCCGCGAGGAGCTGCAGGTTGCGCCGTCCGGACAGGCCGGGGTACAGCTTCGGGCTCTCGATGAAGCCGGCCACCCCGTCCAGGGTCCGCACCCCGTCGCGGGGCCAGGAACGGCCGAACACCTCAAGGACGCCGCTGTCGGGGCGGATGAGGCCGAACAGCATGCGCAGCACGGTGGTCTTGCCGGCACCGTTGGGGCCGAGGACGCCGTAGACCTCGCCCTGGGCGACCTGCAGGCTGATGTGGTCGACCGCGGTCAGCGGGCCGAACGTCTTGGTGAGGTCGACGGCGTTGACCGCCAGCACATCGCTCATGGCCGCCGACGGTACGGAGGCGACATGAAACAGACATGAAGCCGCACGGCAGGCCACAGGTCATGCGGGCCGCACACCACCCGGCCATCGGACGGCAGGCCGCCGAAGATGAAAAGCGGATGAACGTCCGCGGCGGCGTGATGCACTGGGCGGCATGCGCGTACTGGTGGTGGAGGACGAGCGGCGCCTCGCTCAGCTGCTCGCCCGCGGCCTGACCGAGGCCGGCCACGACACCGAGACCCGGTTCACCGGCCCGGACGGGCTGCTCGCCGCGGCCGGTGGCCACTTCGACGCCGTGGTCCTCGACGTGATGCTGCCCGGCCTGGACGGCGTCGCTGTCTGCCAGCGGCTGCGGCAGGCCGGGCACCGGGTGCCGGTGCTGATGCTCACCGCCCGCGGTGAGGTCCCCGACCGGGTGGCGGGCCTCGACGCGGGCGCCGACGACTACCTCACCAAACCGTTCTCGTTCGACGAGCTCCTCGCCCGGCTGCGGGCCCTGCACCGGCGCAGCGCCGACGCGGCCGCGGCCACGCTCACGGCCGGCGACCTCACCCTCGACCCCGCTTCCCGCCGGGTCGCGCGCGGCGGCACCGAGATCGACGTGTCGGCCCGGGAGTTCGACATCCTCGCGCTGCTCATGGCGCGGGCCGGGCAGTGCGTCACCCGGTACCAGATCCTCGACGAGGTGTGGGACGGCGAGACCGACCTGCGTTCCAACGTCATCGACGTGTACATCGCCACCCTGCGCGGCAAGGTCGACAAGCCGTTCGGGCGGCACGCCATCGAGACGTTGCGCGGCGCCGGTTACCGGTTACGCCCGGACGGCGGCTGAGGTGGCGCCCGGGTCGGTGCGGTGGCGGCGGCTGCCGGTGCGCGTCCGGCTGATCGCCGGGTTCGCCGCGGCCATGCTGGTCGTGCTCACCGGGGCGGGCGGGTTCGTGTACCTGCGCGTGCAGTACGCCCTCGACCGCCGCCTCGACGCCGACCTCGCCGCCGAGAGCGCCGCGGTCACGGCCGCCCTGCACGACGGGACGCTCGGCCCCCGCAATCCCGCGGTCGTCTCCGGCGGCCTGTACGAGATCCTCGACCCTGCCGGGACCGTCCTGCAGGCCAGCCCGGGCCTGGCCGGGCGGCCGCTGCTCACCGCCGGGCAGGTCGCGGCCGCGCGGCGCGGCCCGGTCCGCGCCGATCACGGCACGCTGCTGCCGATCAGCCCCGAACCGTTGCGGGTCCTGGCCACCCCGCTGTCCACGGACCCGGCACCGCCGGCCGGGCAGCCGGCCGTCGTGGTGGTCGCCGTGCGGCGCGACCAGCGCGACGAGGCCCTCCGGGAGCTCATCGCCCAGCTCGCGCTCGCGAACCTCGCGGCCCTGGCGGTCGCCTCGTTCGTCGGTTACCGCCTCGCGCGGGCGGCGCTCGACCCGGTCGAGCGGTACCGTGCCCAGGCCGCCCGCATCACCGACGGCGCCGCCGGTGTCCGCCTGGACGTCCCCGCCGGCGACGACGAGCTCACCCGCCTCGGTCGCACCCTCAACGACATGCTCACCGCGCTGGACGCGGCCCTGGAGCGGGAGCGGCGCTTCGTCAGCGACGCGAGCCACGAGCTGCGTACGCCGCTCACCCTGCTCGCCGCCGAGCTGGAGCTGGCGCTGCGGCGTCCGCGCCCCGCCGCCGAGCTGGAGGAGGCGCTGCGTGCCGCCGCCGCGGACACCGCCGGGCTCATCGCCCTCGCCGACTCCCTCCTGGACGTCGGCGTGCAGCCCGCACCCGCGGCGGGCACCCCGCCGACCGACCTCGCTCGCACGGTCGCGCCGACCGTCCGGCGGCACCGCGCCGCCGCCGGCCTCACCGACGGCGCCGTGCGCACCGACCTCGGCCCCGCGCCGCCGGTCCGCATCGACCCGGGCCGCGTCGACCGCATCCTCACCAACCTGCTCGACAACGCCCTGCGCCACGGCGCGGCACCTGTCACCGTCGCCGTCTCCGCGACCGACGGCTGGGCGCGGCTCACCGTCCACGACGCCGGCCCCGGCATGCCGGCCGAGTTCCTGCCGCACGCCGCGGAGCGCTTCGCCCGTGCCGACGCCGCCCGCACCACCCCCGGCACCGGACTCGGCCTGTCCCTCGTCGACGCCATCGCCACCGCGCACGGCGGCAGGCTGCGCTGGTGTTCCGGCACCGCCCACCACCACCCGCAGCCCACCCAGGTGCCGTGCACCCACCCCGGCATCGGCACCACGATCACCGTGCTGCTCCCCGCGGCACCCGAACCAAGCGCGGACGACGCCCTTACATGAAGGCGAACGCCGGCGGGAAGATCAGGACCACTGCCCACGCCCAGGCCGCGTACACCGGCAGGAAGCGGGTCTGCCACAGCTCCAGCGCCGCGAACCGGCCCTGCCTCCGGATGAACCGCAGCAGCAGGTGCGCCGACCAGGCCAGGTTGACCAGCAGGATCACGTTCTCGCCGAGCGCCGCGGCCTTGTTGGGCGTGGTGCCGAACTCGGTGACCCGACCGGTGATCTCGATCAGCACCAGCGCGTCGATGGCCAGGGCGCTCACGACCAGCGCGAGCTGCAGCTTGTCGAACAGCCCGGGCGGGGCGAGCGGGTCCCGCGCCGAGATCGAGTACAGCAGCAGCCCCAGCACCACGACCAGCAGCAGGTCGAACAGGATCAGCGCCTCACGCTCCACGTCGATGCGGGCCGCGGTCACCCCCACGGCGACCAGGAACGCGACCAGCACGGCCGTGAACAGCGGCGTGAACAGCCGGGTCAGCACCGGCGCGATGTTCTCCACGACGCTCTGCTTCGCCTCGACGAGCCACCCGGCCACGACGACCGACGCCATCGCGCCGCACGGGACCAGCCACTCGACGATGAACCGCTCCGGCTGCACGCCGATCGCCTTGAACGTGCCGACCATGAACGCGACCATCACCACGCCGCCGAGCGCGATGAGCACGAAGTAGATGACGATCTCGCCGGTGAACCGGATGAAGTCCATGTGCCGGCGGGTCGAGCGCCAGTCGTCCGCCACGTACGCCAGCCCGACGACCAGCCAGAGCGCGATGGGCAGGTGGATGGCGGTGATGACCAGCGACTGGGATCCCTCGTCCAGCGGGTAGACGTTGGCGGCGACCGCGCCGAGCACGAACAGCGCGGCGATCAGCGCGATCAGCCCCGGCCGGGCCCGCCGCCGCCAGGCGAGGAACCCGGCGAGCCACGGCAGCGCGAACAGGCTGATGTTCGTCGCGTAGAACAGTCCGTCCTCGTCGAGGTCGGCCCCGAACAGCTCCGGCAGCTTGAACGTCGCCGCCGCCCCGGCCGCGCAGCCGGCCATGACCCACAGCGTCTTCCGCGCCCCCGTCTCGCCCGCGGCCGCACCACCGTCCGGGCCGGTCAGCACCAGCTGCTTCCACAGCCGCTCGGAGTGCTCCCGGGCGAACTCGCGGGACAGCTCGTCGAGGCTGCCCATCCGCTTGACCGCGACCAGGAAGGCCTCGTCGCCGCTCAACCCGGCCTCGACCAGCTCGTCGACGGATCCGCGGAGGTGGTCCTCGAGCTCGTCGGCGTCGGCGGTCTTCAGTTCGCGCCGCCGTTCGACGTACTCCCGCCACTGCGCGATCTGCGCTTCCAGGGCCTCGTCAGGCTGGTCCAGCGCTTCGAAGTCGGTCATGACGGGCACTCCACCGGTGCGACGGCCAGCGGGGCCCGCCAGATTTCCCGCAGCGCGTCGACGACGGTGTCCCATTGCCGCCGCTGCTCCGCCAGCTCCGCGAGCCCCTGTTCGGTGATCCGGTAGTACTTGCGCCGCCGCTCGCCGGTCACCGCCTTCCAGTTCGACTCGACGTGCCCGAGCCGTTCGAGGCGGTGCAGCAACGGATACAGCAGCCCTTCGGTCCAGTCCAGCTCCCCGCCGGACAGCTCGTTGATCCGCTTGAGGATGGCGTAGCCGTAGCTGTCGCCCTCAGCGAGAATCCCGAGCACCATCGGCGTCGCCGACGCCGCGACCAGATCCTTCGCCACTTTCACCGGGACCACCCCTGGATACCCTAGAAGTATGATGCATAGTACTGCTAGGTAGAACCGTCCACAATGGCGTGACGGTGGGTCGCAACTCGTGCTGGCCGCGGGCGCGGGGCAGGTCGCGGAGGTAACGCAGGTTCTGGCAGACGTCGCAGGCGCACCGGCCGGTGGTGATGAGGTCGGTGAGGCGCCGGCGGTCGGCGCCGGTGTCCTTCAGGGCGCGGGTCGCCTCGTCGAGGGCGTAGAAGCGCAGTTCGTGGTCGTCCTGTGGAGCTTCGGCCGTCAGGGCGTGGCCGAGGCGTTCGTGGTGCTCGTCGGTGAAGTGGTGGAAGAAGACCCGGTCGGCGCCGCCCGCAAGGGTTTCGCGCAATACCGTCTCCGCGTCCGTGGCGAACGGCGGGACCAGGTCCGTGCCGTGGTCGGCGGCAAGGGCGGTCAGGGCGGGCCACCGGTCCAGGACGGTCAGGGACGTCCAGTGGTGGCAGGCGTACATCTCCACGACGCACAGGCCGGCGGCGTCGGTGAAGGCGAACTGCAGGGCGCCGGCGGTGGCGGACCAGGTGCCGTCGGCGAGGCCGTCCGAGGACTGGAACGCCAGGTAGTACGCGAGGATCTCCTCGCTGGGCGCGGTGCCGGCGAGGCGGGCCATCCGGCCGGCGAGGACGTCCCAGACGTCGCGGAGCAGTGCGTCACCGGAGGCCGGCGGGATCGTGAGGCCGAGGTGCAGCCCGAGAGCGCCCATGGCGGCACACCGTACCGGCGCCGCGGACGATGACGCGAGGGCAGGTGCGGTAGCATCGACGGCGCGCGATGCCATGGGAGCCGGGCAGGTGCTGTTGCACGTCCGTCTTGCCTAGGAAGTGTGCTCTCATGTCGCTGCGTTCCATCATGTACGTCACCCTCGCCGCGTTCCTCGTCGCGGCGTCCTTCGTCGTTGCCCGTCCGGCCGTGTCGGCGGCGGCGGCCGTGCGGGTCATGCCGCTCGGCGACTCGATCACCGCCGGTCCGGGGTGCTGGCGGGCCAAGCTGTGGCACCGGCTGCAGACCAGCGGATACACCAACATCGACTTCGTCGGCGGGGTGTCCGACGGCGGCGGGTGCAATCCCGGGTACGCCTACGACTTCGACCACGAAGGTCACGGCGGGTTCTCGGCGACCGGGATCGCCGACAACAACCAGCTGCCGCCGTGGCTGGCCGCGGCCCGGCCCGACGTCGTGCTGATGCATCTCGGCACGAACGACATGTGGGGCGGGTACATCCCGACCGCCACGAAGCTGGCCGCGTTCACGAAGCTGGTCGGCCAGATGCGGGCGCAGAACCCGGCGGTGCGGATCGTGGTCGCGCAGATCATCCCGATGAGCGCGTCGGCGTGCGCGACGTGCCCGGCGGACGTGGTCGCGCTGAACGCGGCGATCCCCGGGTGGGCGGCGGGGCTGACGACCGCGCAGTCGCCGATCGTCGTCGCGGACCTGTGGACCGGGTTCGACGCGGCCACGGACACCGGCGACGGCGTGCACCCCAACGACGCCGGCTTCCAGAAGATGGCCGACCGCTGGTTCCCGGCCGTGACGCAGGTCCTCTCGGGCGTCACGCCGTCACCGTCCGGTTCCCGGTCGGCCTCGCCGTCACCGTCCCGGTCGGTGTCACCGTCGGCGTCGGCCTCCGCGTCCCGGTCACCGTCCACGTCGCCGTCCCGGTCACCGTCCACGTCGCCGTCCCGGTCGCCGTCCACCTCGCCGTCCGGGTCGCCCTCTGCCGGCGGCGCGAAGTGCGTCGCCGAGTACAAGCTGGTCTCGCAGTGGAGCGGCGCGTTCCAGGGGGAGGTCACCGTCCGGAACGCGTCGGCGGCGGCGTCCTCGGCGTGGACGGCGACGCTCACGTTCAGCGGCGGGCAGCAGGTCAGCCAGGCCTGGAACGCCACCGTCACGCAGACGGGCGCGGTCGCCACGGCACGTAACGCCGCCTACAACGGTGCGCTGCCGGCCGGCGGGTCCACGTCGTTCGGGTTCATCGCGAGCTGGACCACCACGAACCCCGCGCCGGCGGTCACCTGCGCGTTCGCCTGAGCGGTCCGGCGTCACCAGTGTGCCGGCCCGGGTGTTCCACGGGTCCGAAGGACCACCCGGGCCGGGCACGCTGTCGTCAGCCGATGCAGTTGTCGGCAGCCGACGAACAGGAGCGCGACATGTCCACCATCCACCTCAGCGAGACCATCACCGCAACGCCGGAGCAGTTCGTCGCCGGGCTCACCGACTTCGGCCCGGGCCGCCAGCGGCTGTTCCCCGCCAGCTCCGACGAGTACCTGAAGGTGCACGAGCTCGGCCCCGACCACGCCGACGTCACCGAGGGCTCGGGCGGCGTGTGGGAACGCCTGCGCTACGACTGGTCCGACCCGCACCGTGTGACGATGCGGACCACCGACTCCAACGTGTGGGGCGGCGCGTCGGGCCACACGTACACGCTGACCAGGCGCCCTGACGGCACCACCGCCGTCGACGCGATCGTGGTCCGCGAAGGCAGGAACCTCAAGGGCCGGATCATCGGCGTCCTGCTCGGCAGCGTCGCCAAGGGGCAGCTGCGCAAGGCGCTGCGCAGCACCGTCGCGGCGATCGAGGCCCGGAACCAGGACGAACGGCCCGCCGCCGGAGCCGCCCGCCCATGACCTGGGCCGGTCGGGAGGCCTCAGATGTACGTGAGCGGGCAGCCGTGCCGCAGCGAGTGCTCGGCCGACTGCCGGTACATCGCCACATAGAACGCAACCGGATCGTCGATGCCGGTAACGAGCGCGAGCGGGCCGCGCGGCAGGGGCGACGGCAGCCGGACGTCGGCGACGAGCGGCGCCACCAGGTCCCGGAGCCGGTGCGAGCTGAGCACCACCGTGCGTTCGTCGTCGTACGCGTTGCCGACCGGCAGGGTGATCAGCCCGTCGAACGGCACCGGCACGAACAGGGCGGCCTCCAGCACGTCCGTGGCGCCGTGCCGCTCGCACAGGTCGGCGAAGCCGTCCATCGGCGGCGACAGCTTCTCCTCGAAGCGGTCCGCTCCCTCCTGGCTCGGCCCCGGGTACGCACCGAGCCCCCGCTCCGAGAGGGCCCGGTCGAGCTGCGTCGCGTACTCCCAGTTCCCCGGCCGGACGTCGACGAGGTACATCCCCATGCGGGGCACCGTACCCGGCCGCGGCAAAGGTGTTTCGCGTTCGGTCGTCGGATGGTCGCGGGCCGCCATACGCTGGAGGTGGTGAGAGTGGGTGGCGCGCTCATGGTGTGCGGACCATGGCGCCGCCGGTCACCAGTGGTAGGCCACGTTCACGACGAGCGTGGCCACCATCGTCACGAAGAACACCGCCCACCCGACGAGCTGCCGCGACCCGACCCGCAGGTGCGCGATCAGCGCCCCGGTGAAGTACAGCACCAGGCCGGCCGCGGCCAGGGTCCCGACGACCGGCACCGCGAACCCGGCGAGCAGCCCCAGCGAACCGGCGGCCAGGGTCGCTCCCAGCCGCGGCACCCAGGACTGCGGCAGGCGCTTCATCTCCGCCTGGGCCTTCGGGTAGTCGTGGCCGATGAGGTACGTGACGGCGGCGCTCCCGCTGAAGAACGCGGCGACGATCGTGAGCGTGACATAGGTTGCGAACATGCGCTGTCAGACGTGCCGCCCCATCGGAACGTGACACGCTCCGATGTGACCCGCCGCACAGCTCCTACCGGGTCACGCCCGCTGTAACACCGGCTCCGTCTGCTCGGCCAGCGGCTCGAGCTCGGGGCGGGGCGGCAGGACCAGGGTGTAGCCGACCTGGCGCACGGTGCCGATCATCGACTCGTACTCGCTGCCGAGCTTCGCCCGCAGGCGCCGCACGTGGACGTCGACGGTCCGGTGGCCGCCGAAATAGTCGAACCCCCAAACCTCCCGCAGCAACTGGTCACGGGTGTAGACCCGGCCGGGGTGCCGCGCCAGGAACCGCAGCAGCTCGAACTCTTTGTACGTGAGGTCCAGCGCCCGGCCCTTGAGCTTCGCCGCGTACGTGTCAGGGTCGATGTGCAGCGCACCCGCTGTGATCACGCTCGTGGCCGCCTTCGCCGCGACCGCCGCCGCCTGCGTCACGAGCCGCAGCCGCGCGTCGATCTCGGCCGGGCCCGCGCCGGCCAGCACCACGTCGTCGAAGCCCCAGTCGGCGGCTACGGCGACCAGCCCCGCCTCCTCGACCACCAAGACGACCGGCGTCCGCACCGCCGAACCGCGCACCGCCCGGCAGAAGGCCCGCGCCTCCGCCAGCTGCCGGCGCGCGTCGACCAGCACCACGTCCGGCTCGGTCCCGGTGAGGCACGCCTGCACGTCGTATCCCGCGACCCGCCGACCGTGCGTCAGCAGGTCCAACGCCGGCAACACCCGCCCCACCGGCTGCATACCCGTCACCACCAGGATCTCCACGCCATGCAGCGTCCCCCATCATTGTTTCGGGCCTGTCTCCGAACGCCCGACATGTCGCAGTACCGTTCCGGACTTCCGCCCTGCCGCGCGCCGCCGGTGTGCACGGGGGGCTGACCCGGGTGCCCGCCAGGGTCCTCCACCGGGGCGACCCCGGGCGCTTCCGCGCGACAGTCTTCAGCAGATGCCGCGGGGCATCGCGGGGGTACGGCAAGAAGGAGCGGACAGATGGTCGACTACAAGCTCGAAATCGTGGTGCTGCCGGTTTCGGACGTGGACCGGGCGAAGGAGTTCTACACGCGGATCGGGTTCCGGGAGGACGTCGACTTCAGCGGGCCCGAAGGGTTCCGGGTCGTGCACTTCACCCCGCCCGGCTCGGCGGCGTCGATCATCGTCGGGTCCGGCGTGACGGACGCGGCGCCCGGGTCGGCGAAGGGCGTGCACCTGGTCGTCGACGACATCGTGGCCGCGCACGACGACCTGGTGGCGCGCGGGGTCGCGGTGAGCGAGGTGTTCCACGACGCGGGTGGGGTGTTCCATCACGCGGGCACGACGGCCCGGGTCGCGGGACCGCATCCGCAGCGGCAGTCGTACGGCTCGTTCCTGTCCTTCGAGGACCCCGACGGCAACGCGTTCGTGCTGCAGGAGGTCACCTCCCGGCAGCCCGGTCGGGTCAGCCACGTCGTGTACGAGTCGGTCGCCGAGGTCGAGCAGGCGCTGCGGGACGCGGCCACCGCGCACGGCGTGTACGAGAAGGAGCTCGGTCACCACGACGACGACTGGCCGTCCTGGTACGCCGCCCACATGGCCCGCGCCGCGGGTCTCGACGCCTGACGGCAAACCGGGCGTTCGCCGCGCTCGTGGCCGGCGCCGGTTCGGCGGTGTGACCGCCGCCGCGCCGGCCGCGGCCGATTGAACCCCGTCGGCTTCTCGACACAGGGCTCCCGCAAGGCCGAGATGCACGTGCGTCATGGCAACGGGAGGTGAATGCGGGTGATGCGAATCCGGTTGCTGGGCGACGTCGGGGCGTGGACCGACGGCGAACGCGGCGAGGCCGTGGACGTCGACATCGGGCACGAGCGGCAGCGATGCGTGCTGGCGGCGCTGCTGGTCGAGCCCGGGCGCCCGGTCCCCGCCGACGTGCTGCTGGACCGGGCGTGGGGCGACCGGCTCCCCCGCCACCCGCGGGAGGCGCTGTACAGCTACGTGTCGCGGCTACGGCAGAGCCTGGCGCCCGGCGGGTGGACGGTCGTGCGCCGGCCGTCCGGGTACGTGGTGCAGATCGACCCGCTCGCCGTGGACCTGCACCAGTTCGACGATCTCGTCCGCCGCGCGGCCGGCACCGACGACGTCCCGGCGGCGACTTCGCTGCTCGACGAGGCGCTTCGCCTGTGGACCGGTGACGCCTTCGGCTGCCTCGACACCCCCTGGCTGAACTCGGTCCGCCGCGACCTCCACCGCCGCCGGCGGACCGCCGAACAGCGCCGGGACGATCTGGCGCTGCGGCTCGGACGGCACGCGTCGGTCGTCGACGGCCTGCTCGACCGCGCGGACGCCGACCCGCTCGACGAGGCGATCACGGCGTCGGCGATGCTGGCGCTGTACCGCTGCGGCCGCCGGGGCGAGGCACTCGGCCGCTACGATGCGCTGCGCCGGCAGCTGGCCGGCCAGCTCGGTATCGAGCCCGGCGAGCAGCTGCGCCGCCTGCACCGCCAGATCCTGCAAGCCGACCCCGCCCTGTCCCCACCGCTTTCCACCATTGCCATTACCAGCAATCCAGTAATCGGTAATGACCCGCAGACGCCCGCCGCCAACGGGATTGCCATAACCAGCAATCAGCAACCCACCGCTCACCTGCCGGTCAGGCGGAATTCCCGGAGCACTCCGCTCGCAACGGAGGCACCCGGCACCCCGACCATACAGGTGGACGAGCCCGGACCATGTATACCGGCGGCGGGGGCGGTCAACGACGCGGCGGACCGCCCGACCGCACAGGGTCTGATGGACGTGGACGGCAGCACCAGCCGGCAGGGCCCCCTGAGCGGGTCGGCCGCAGCAGGCGAATCGAGCGCAGCCCGCGGATCGAGCACAGCCCGCGGATCGAGCACAACCGGCGGTACGCGCACAGCCGACGGATCAAGCCCGGCCAACAGGACAAACGCAGGCGATGGATCAAGTGCAGCCGACAGGTCAAGCAGGGCCAACGGATCGAGCGCAGCCGACGGGACAAGTCGGTCAACCACAGCCGACGGATCAACCACCGCCAGCGGGTCTGCCACCGACGCCGGGCCGGGCGCAGCGAACCGGTCGACCGCAGGTGGTGGGTCGAGCGCGCCGGCAACGGTCGGGACGCACGGTGGGCGCGGGGCGTCGAGCACGCCCGCGGCGGTCGACCTGCACGAGGGGCGCGGGGCGTCGAGCACGCGGGTCGCGGTCAGCGTGCAGGACGGGCGCGGGATTCAGGTATTGCCGGCGGGGCTCGGGGTTGCGAGCGTGCCGGGGGTGCTGGGGTCGCCGGGGGTGTTCAGTGGGCGGCAGGCGCAGCTTGCGGAGCTGACGACGGCGTTGCGGGGCGCCACCCGAGGGGGTGACCTCGGTGAGGCCGGCGATGACGGTACCGACGCGGCGAACGCGACCAGGGGGATTGTCGTCATCGGCGGGGCCGGCGGGATCGGCAAGACGTGGTTGGCGTTGCGGTGGGCGCATGAGCACCGGCGGATGTTTCCCGACGGGCAGTTGTCCGTGAACCTGCGCGGGTTCGATCCGGCCGGGGAGCCGCTGTGCCCGTCGGTCGCGACCCGGATGTTCCTCACCGCGCTCGGGGTTGCCGCGGATGCGCTGCCGGCGGGGGCGGACGAGCAGGCGATGCTGTACCGGAGGCTGGTGGCGCACCGGCGGATGCTGGTGCTGCTGGACAACGCTCACGACAGCGCGCAGGTGGTGCCGCTGTTGCCGGGGACGCCGACGGTCGCGGTGCTGGTGACCAGCAGGCGGCGGCTGACCGGGCTCGTCGCCGCGCACGGCGCGCATCCCGTCACGCTCGAGTGCATGACCGATCCGGACGCGGCCGAACTCCTACGGGCGCGGCTCGGGGCGGCGCGCGCCGAGGCCGAGCCGGAGGCGGTCCGGGCGTTGCTGCCCCTGTGCGGCGGGCTGCCCCTGGCATTGGGAATTGTCGCGGCGCGGGCTGCCACCGACCCGCACTGCCGGCTCGCCACGCTCGTGAACGAGCTGCGGGCCCGGCGGACCCGGCTGGACGCGCTCGATGCCGGGGACCTTGCCGTCAGCCTGCGCGCGGCCATCGCCGGGTCGGTGCGGCACCTGTCGGCGGCGGCGGGCGCGCTGTTCGGGCGGCTGAGCCTCGCGCCCGGGCCCGACATCGGTGCGGGGGCGGCGGCCAGCATGAGTGGGTGCGGGCCGGAGGCGCTGCGGCCCGCGGTCCGGGAGCTGCTCGACGCGAACCTCCTCGCCGAGGAGACGCCCGGGCGGTTCCGGATGCATGATCTGGTCCGCCTGTACGGGATGGAGCTCGCCGCCGGGACCGACGGCGCGCGGCCGGCGGTGGAGCGGCTGCTCGACCACTACGTGCGGCAGGCGTGTGCGGCGGCGCTGCGGCTGGAGCCGTTGCGGGACCCGCTGCCCGGAGTCGGGGCGCAGGCGTGTCCGGACCGGCGGGCGGCGCTGGCGTGGTTCGCGGCGGAGGACCAGGTGCTGGCGTCCGCAATTCGGTACGCGGCCGGCGCCGGGTTCGACCGGCACGCGTGGCAGCTGGCGTGGGCCCTGGTGTACGTGCTCGACCAGCGCGGCGACTGGCACGCCCAGGCCGACGTGCACCGCACCGCGCTGCGGTCGGCGCAGCGGCTCGGCGACGACGCCGCGATCGCGCACTCGCTGCGGGGGCTGGCCCGGGCGTACACCTGGCTGCGCTGCTTCGACCAGGCGCGGGACCAGCTGCGGGCGGCGCTCGCGGCGTCGCGGCGGCTCGGGGACCTGGCCGGGCAGGGGTTCGCGTTCCGGGGGCTGGCACGGGTGTCGGCGTGGCAGGGCGAGCCGGGCCGGGCGCTGGCGGACGACCGGCGGGCCCTGGCGATGTTCGAGGCGGCCGGCCACGACCACGGGCGCGCGCAGACCCTCAACGCGCTCGGCTGGCACCTCGCACACCTCGGCGAGCACGAGCAGGCGCTCGCCTGCTGCGCCCAGGCGATCGAGCTGCACCGCCGGCTCGGCGACCGGCACGGCGAGGGCATCACGTGGGATACTCTGGCGTACTCCCGGCACCGCAGCGGCATGCCCGACGAGGCGGTCGGCTGCTACCGGCGCGCGGCGGCCCTGCTGCGTGAGCACGGCGACCGCTACCAAGAGGCGGTCGTGACGGGCCACCTGGGCGACACGTACGCCGCGCTCGGCCGGACCGCCGAGGCCCGCACCGCCTGGCTGCGCGCCGCCGCGCTGCTCGACGCGCTCGGCCACCCCGACGCACCGGTCGCCCGCGCGAAGACCGCGATTACCGGTAATGACAATCCCGAAATTGCCGAGGGCGGCAGGCACACGTCGAACACCGCGCACGCCGTATAGGCGGCCGATGGCTGTGAGGTCACGGGCGGCCCCGTCGGGACGGTCGTAGGCGCCCGCAGGTGCCGTCAGCGCCGCTGTGATGCTGCGACGCGTCGGCCGGAGGTGAACAGATGCGTGGCGATGCGTGTGACAGTGCACATTGGCCAACCCCGGCCCCACCTGGGCTGCTGCCGCGCATGAGCCGTCGACTGACTGACACCGGCGACGCGGAATCGTCGCGGATGAGATCATGATCGGCGTGGGGTCGTTCGAACAGGTCGCGGCTGGTTTCTGGCACCCGGACAGTGAGCGTCTCCGGCTGCCGCCGCTGACGGACGAACTGGTCGTCGCCGCGGAGCGACACCTCGATGTCACGTTGCCGCCTGATCTCCTGCGACTGCTTCGGCTCCAGAACGGCGGTGTGATCGCCGATTCGTGGGATGCATGCCCTGCCGAGACGAATTTCTATGCAGACGATCATGTCCCCTTTGAACGCCTGTATGGGATCGGCCTGGGCGGGCAAGCCGAGACCATGACGCTGCTCGACACCCCGTATCTGGTGCAGGAATGGGGGCTTCCGTCACCGGTCGTCCTGCTCAGCGGTGACGGGCACTGCTGGATCGCCCTCGATTACCGGAAGTGTGGACCGACAGGCAACCCCTCGGTTGTGTGGATCGACGACGAGATGAACCACGAACTCCTGCTCGCACCCGACTTTCGTGCGTTCGTCGAGCGTCTGACAGCGTCCGCCGCCTTCCCCGAGTGAGCCTGCGGCGGGTCCGGCCGAGGGCCGTGGGTCGAGCCGACTACAAGCGTGCAGCGACTGGTCTTCGAAGGAGACCGGTCAGAGCTCCAGGTACCCGAGTTCGTCGATGTAGAGGAGGTCGACGCGGCCGTAGCGGGCGATGGTCTGGGTGAGTTGCTGCCGCCGGCGGCCTCGACGAGCGCCGAGCGCAGCGCCTCCCGCACGGTGCGCCGATGCACACCATGCCGCTCAGCCAGCGCGCGGATCCGAGAGCGCTTCACGGCGCGCGTCGCGCCGGATCGCCTCGAACAGCTCCACCCGGGATCTCAACCAGCCCCCTAGCGACGAGCGGCGACGGGGCGAGCGCCGCGAGAGTGGACACCCGGCCCGCATAGACGGATGCCCATGGGGTGTGGAGACTGGACGGGATGGAGCGGATCGGGGTGCGGACCGTCGTCTCGTTGCTCGCGGGCCGTGGGGCGTACCGGGCCGCGCAGCTGGTGGCGACCGTCGCGCTGCTGCCGCTGTGGGGCACCGAGCGGTACGCGACCTACGCGGGTGCCGTCGCCATCTTCTCGTGGGTCGTCGCGTTGCTCGTCTCCGGGCCTGAGAAGACGGTCCTGAAGCTGCTGCCGCGGGCGCCGCGGACCGGCCCGCTCATCCTCCGTGCCGCCGCCGCGCTGCTGTGGGTGCTGCCGGTGCCGCCGCTCGTCGCGTTCGTGGTCGCCGCGCTCGTCGCGCCGGGCGGGCCGGTCGCGGTGTTTGTGGGTGTCGCGGCGCTGTGCACGATGACCGGGACGTTGCTGCTGCTGGTGGGGCTGCATCGGGCGGTGGGCCGGCCGTGGTACGACGCCCGGGCGTTCTTCCTGCTGACCGTCGTGCAGGGGGTGCTGCTCGGCCTGGTCGCGCTCGGGCTCGGGCCGCTCGGGTACGTCGCCACGCTCGTCGGCACCGAGACCGTGCTGTGCCTGCTGCTGCTGGTGCGGCTCGGCCGGCCGTCGCTCGCCATCAGGCACCGGCCGGCGTTCCTGCGGCGGATCTGGTGCACGGTGGCGCTGATGGGCGGCCCCGAGGTGTGCATGTACCTGTGCTCCGGCGTTCTGGTGGCGCTGCTGACGGTGTCGACGTGGAAGGAGCAGGTCGGGCCGCTCGTCGCCGTCGACGTCGTCTGGTCCGCCGGGATCAACTTCCTGCTGTACCTGCTGCGCGTCTACACCCCGTGGGCGTCGGTGCGGCTGCTCGGCGCCCGCGGTGCGGCGGGCAGGGACGCGGCCCGGCGGATCACGCGCTGGGTGATCGCCGCGGACCTCGCGTATGTCGCCGCCGCAGGTGTACTGGTGTCCGCCACCGACGCCCGCCAGGGTGTGGTGCTGTGGGCGGTGCTGTTCGCCGCCCGTACCCCGATGCTGGTGGCGACCATCTTCGCCGGCTACCTGGTGGAGAACTCCGACGCGCGGTCACCCCGGATCACCGGCCTGGCCGCCGCCATGGGCCTGGCCGCCGCGGCGGTCACCGGGCTCGTCGCCGTGCCGTACAGCGGCGGCGTCGGGCTGCTGATCGCGCTCGCCGCCGCGGAGATCGCGCAGGCCGCCACGCTCCACGTCCGGCTGGGGAAGCGCGCCCGGCCGGCCCGCCGCACCCCCGTCGAGGAGGACGTCCATGTTGCTGCGTGAGATGGCGTACGTGCCGGTGACGCTGCTGCGGCAGTACGGCACCCGGTCAGGGCTGCGGCGGTTCCAGCTGCGCCGGCTGAACCGGTTCCTCGCCCACGCGAACGCGCACGTGCCGTATTACCGTGGCAGGCTGCCGCAGGTTGCCGGTATCGAGGACCTGGCCCGGTTGCCGCTGCTGACCAAGGCGATCATGCGCGCCACGCCCAACCGGGAGTTCGTCGCGGACGGTGTCGACACGGGCGGATGCGTGGAGTTCTCCAGCAGCGGCACCACCGGGCACCGGGTCACCGGCTGGCACGACATGAACGCGCACGACTACCACATGGCCGCGTGCGTCCGCCGGTTCTTCGCGACCCGCCGCTACCTGCCCTGGGACCGGCTCGCGCACCTCAAGCCGTTCCCGATGCCGGGCCGCCTGGTGGAGAAGGTGGGCCTGTTCCGCCGGCACGTCATCCTGACCACGACACCCCCGGCCGACTGGGTCGCCGGGCTGCTGGCGTACCGACCGAAGGTGCTGATCGGCTACCCGGTGCACCTGCGCGAGCTGGTGCGGACGATGACCGAGGAGCAGCGGGCCGCGCTGCGCAAGGACCTGCGGCTGGTGCTGACGGAGTCGGAGCTGCTCGTGCCGGCGTGCCGGGCCATGCTGGAGGAGCGCCTCGGGGTGCCGGTCCGCGACGAGTACTCCGCGTACGAGACGCTGAACATCTCGTTCGAGTGCCACCGCGGCGGGGCGCACCTGGCCGAGGACCGCGTGCTCGTCGAGATCGTCGCCGAGGACGGGACCGTGCTGCCCGACGGCGAGGAGGGGCAGGTGGTGGTGACCGCGTTCGGCGAGCGCGCGATGCCGCTGGTCCGCTACGCGCTCGGCGACCTCGGCGCGATCCAGCCGGACCCGTGCGCGTGCGGCCGCCGGTTCCGCACCTTGAAGCTGACCAGCGGACGGATGAACGACGCCGTGGTCCTGCCGGACGGCCGGAAGGTCTTCGGCGACGTGTTCCTGGGGGTCGCGATGTACGAGCCGGGCGTCGCGGAGATGTTCGTGCGGCAGGACGCGGCCGGGACGATCCGCGTCCATGTGGTGCCGGACGGCACGCTGCCCGCCGAGACCGTCCTGGCCGGCACCGCGCGGACGTTGCGGGAACGGGCCGGCGGCGACCTGCCGCTGGAGATGCGGCTCAGCGACCGGATCCCCCTCACCGCCGGCGGCAAGGGCCAGCTCGTGCAGAGCGAGTACGCGCCCGCGGTCGCCGTCAACCGGTCGGCCGCGGCCTGACGGAGCAGCGGCAGGGGAACCGGCACGGGCACTCCGGGCAGAAACAGGGCATGAACGCACTGACGACCGGGGCGCGTGACGTCTCGCCACCGGATGTGGCGGCCTTGTTCGACGCATACAGCGAGCGTGTCTACCGGTACTGCGCCCACCGCGTCGGCCCGGTCGCCGCCGAGGACCTCGTCGCCGAGGTGTTCCTGGTCGCGCACCGGCACCGGGACCGCATCGCCGGGCCCGGCGAGCCCCTCGCGTGGCTGTACGGCATCGCGACCAACCTGCTGCGCCGGCACCGGCGGGACGAGGTGCGGGCCTACCGGGCCCTGGCCAGGGTCGGTGTCGACCCGTTCGGCGGTGTGACGGGGGTGGTCGACTCGCACGACACCCGCAGCGCGGAACGGGTCGACGCGACCAGGACCGGCCGCCGGCTCGCCGGCGCTCTCGCCGCGCTGCCGCGCCGGCAGCGTGACGTCCTGCTGCTGTTCGCGATCGCCGAGCTGTCCTATGCCGAGATCGCCGTGGCGCTCGACATCCCGATCGGCTCGGTGCGGTCCGCGCTCAGCAGGGCCCGGGCGAGCGTCCGCGCCGCGATCGACCTACCGCCTGACTCCGACTCCGACGCTGACTCTGGGAGCACACCGTGAACGACGTTCGCGACATCGATGAGATCCGCGCGCTCCGGGCCCGGTTCGACCAGCCGGCCAACCTTGCCCGCGCCCGGGCGCGGGTGCTCGCGGGCACCGGCGAAAGGACAGCGCGACGCTCACCGGCGAGGTCGTGGGTGCCCGCCCTCGCCGGCGTCGTCGTGGTGGGCCTGGTCGTCGCCGTCGCGCTCGTCGCCCGCGGCACCGACACGGCTCCGCTGCGGCCCGGAGGCGCGGGCACGCCGAGCCTGCCGGCCTCAGCCGAGGAGTGGGCGCGCCCGGTCGATGCGCTGGTCCGGCTGGCGTTGGCCGGCCCGGCGGCGGCCGAGGTCCATGCGGGGCAGCACATCAGGTCGGAGGTGCGGCTGTTCGACAACGGGATCCGCCGGACCGAGACGTCGCTGTACGAACCCGAGGGGCTGATCCTGACCACCACCGCCGCCGAGTACGTGCAGCAGCAACGGACCACGTTCGCCAAGGACGGCCCGTCGCTGCGCCAGCCGACACCCGAGTACCTGGCGGGCCTGGCCGCCGACCCCGGCAGGCTGCGCACGATGCTGCTCGACGCGCCGTGCCCGCCCAGTGGCTGCACCGACGAGGTGCGGGCCTGGTTCGCCTGGAACCTGGTGAGCGACCTCGCCCGCACCGCCGACGTGATCACCCCGCCGGCGCTGCGGTCGGCGCTGCTGCGCATCCTGACCGGCCTGCCGGGCGTCACCCTCGGCCGGGAGACCATCGACGACGTCGGGCACAGCGCCCTCTCCATCACCGTCAAGGGCGACCAGACGCACCGGCTGATCCTCGACGAGCACGTCCGGATCGCCGGCGCGATGACCGTGGCCGGCAGCTCCTACTCGCTGTCGCTGTGGACGACCACGCTCGTCGACTGACCCAGCCGGCCGACCGGGACCCTCGCCGTGAACTCCAGCCGGAGCACGGCGAGGGCCGCGTCCAGGCGGACCTGGGCGGTGGCCGGGTCGGGGCCGGTGACGACGAGGTAGCCGATCTTGTTCGCCGCCTGGTCGAACGGGTGGACGGTCGCGCCCGGCTCCGCGTACACCTCGCAGCACACGACACCGGGCAGCTGCCGGGCCTCCGTGACGCCGCCGACCGCGGTGAGGATCGCGTCGCCGGGCAGCGGCGAGGCCAGCACGTGGATGATGCCCGCGTGCTCCTGGGTCGGGGTGAGGTCGAACGGCTCGCCGAGGACCATCGAGACCAGGGCGGCGACGGTGTCCACGCCGTACATGTGCCGCATCAGCAACGGGAAGGCGTTGCCGCACAGGCGGGCGTTGGCTTCCAGGACGGCGAACGAGCCGTCGGCGCGGAGGATGACGTCGAAGTTGGCGGGGCCGTCGAACAGGTCGATCGCGCGGCACAGCCGGCCGGCCGCGGTGACGAGCCGGCCGCGGACGGCGAGACCGATGGTGGCGGGCGCGGCGTGCCCGCCGATGACGAAGCGCGGGCCGGGCACCATCCGCTTCTCGGTGATGCCGGCGAACGCGACCCGTCCGGCCCGCATGAACACGTCGACGGTGAGGTTGCGGCCCGACACGAACTCCTCGACGAGCAGCGGCCCGCCGGGTGCGGTGAAGCGGGCGGCGTAGTCGAACGCGCCGGGCAGCTCCGAAGCGTGCGAGACGAGGGTGATGCCCTTGCTGCCGGAGGTGTCCGGTGGCTTGACGACGACGGGGAAGCCGATGTCGTGCGCGGCGGCGGTCAGGACGGCCCGGTCGGCGCTGCGCCGCCAGTGGTAGCCGGGGACGCCGGTCGCCCGCACGACGTCGTGGAAGGCGGCCTTGTCCAGCGACGCGCGGGCCGCGGCGGCCGGGAACCGGAACGGCAGGCGGTAGCGGTGGCTGAGCTCGTGCCAGGTCCACAGGCCGGCCTCGCTGGCCGCGGCGACCACGGCGGTCGGGCGGCGCCCGTCGAGCGCGGCGACGATCCCCTCGTGGTCCTTGATGCTGACCGGCAGCCACACGTCGGCGTACGGGTACGCGGGCCGGTCGGTGCGCATGTCGACGCCGATGGTGGGGATGCCGCGGCGGCGGGCCTCGAGGTAGACGGGCAGCTGGTCCTCGCTCGCCCCCAGAATGAGCATCATCGCGCGGCCTCCGTCTCAGCGAGACGGCCGGAGACGGCTGACCCCGGGGGTGCCGCGTACAGCATGTCCCCCGGCTCGATGGGAATGTTGGCCTCCCGCACGTAGTACAGCCTGGGCCGCACCGAGCCGCGCACGAGACGGTGCACATAGGCGGCGAGGATCCCGACGGCGGCGAGCAGCACCACCTCCCCGGCCACCACGCCCGGCCGTCCCGCGGCGATCACGACCGGCACCGCGCAGGCGACCGCCGCGTACAGCCACACCAGGGGCCGCAGCGAGAAGCCGAATAACAGCTCGGCGCTGTGCGAGAACAGCCGCCACACCGCCCACCGCGACCCGCCGTCCTGCCGCTGCCGGTGCGCGACGTCGACGGTCGCCCAGCGGGCCCCGAGCAGCGGCATCGTCGCGACGAAGTACGGGGTGGCCAGGCGCATGTCGACGGCGCGGCGGGCGACGGCGGCGCGCACGACCCGGAACACCGACGAGCCGTAGACGAGGTCGACGCCGAAGAGCCGCTGCGCGAGGCGCTGCTGCGCCGCGGATCCGAGGCGGCGGAAGAGCGGGTCGTGCCGCTCGCGGCGGATCCCGTACACCACGTCGTAGCCTTCGAGTGCCTTCGCGATGAGCTTCGGCGCCTCGGCCGGCGGTGACTGCAGGTCGGCGTCGAGCTGCACGACCCATTCGCCGCCGGCGTAGCGGAACCCGGCGCCGTGCGCGGCCTCGAGGCCGAAGTTGCGGGAGAACGACACGTACCGCACCCTCGGGTCCCGGGCGGCGAGGGCCTTCACCTTGGCGAGGGTGCCGTCGGTGGAGCCGTCGTCGACGAACAGGATCTCCAGCCCCGGGTAGCCGGACAGCTCGGCGTCGATGGTCGCGTGGACCTCGTCGACCTGCCCCTCCTCGTTGAAGCACGGGATGAACGCGGTCAGCGAAGCGGGCGCCGGCTCGCCGGACCGTTGCCGTGGGATCTCACGCATGCGACCTCCCCGTACACCTCGGACAATGACCTCAGTCGCGCAGCACGGCCCGCCATGACGGTGGCAGGTTACGCCGCACCTCGATCGCGTCGAACACCGACGGCTCGCGCGGCCCCTGCCCGCGCACCCAGGCCGCCATGGCCGCGAGTCCGGCCTCGAGGGGCACCTCGCCCTCATCCAGGCCGAAGCACTTGCGCACCTTGGTGTGGTCGGCGTACGCGTGCCGGACCTCGTTGCGGGCGGGCAGGTGCGTGACCCGCAGCGGCACGTCCATCGCGGCGGCGGTCGCGCGGGCGAGCGCGTTGAGCGAGTAGACGCTGTCGCCGCCGATGTTGAACGTCTCGTTGTAGGCGGCCGGGGTGGTCACGGACCGGGCGACGACCGGTGCGACGTCGCTGATGTGGGTGAAGGCGCGGACCTGCTCGCCGTCGCCGAACACGGTGAACGGCTCACCCCGCAGCGCCTGGTTCATGAAGATGCCGATGACGTTGCGGTACCGGTCGCCGATGTTCTGGTATTCGCCGTAGACGTTGTGCGGCCGGAAGATGACGTACGGCAGCCCGAACATGTCGTGGGTGACCCGCAGCTCCTGCTCGACGGCGAGCTTCGCGATGCCGTACGGGTCCTCCGGCGCCGGCACCAGCTCCTCGCTCATCGGCACCTGGTTGCTGCCGTAGACGGCGATCGACGAGGTGAACACGAAGCAGCGGACGGTGCCCGCGTTGACGGCGGCGTTGATGAGGGTGACGCTGCCGAGCACGTTGTTGGTGTAGTTGAACCGTTTGATGAAGTGGCTGAGCCCTTCGGCGGCGTACGCGGCGAAGTGGAACACGTAGTCGAACCCGAACTCGGCGAAGAGCGCGTCGACGACGGCCGGGTCGCAGACGCTGCCGCGCCGGAAGACGGCGCCGTCGGGGACGTTGTACGGCGATCCGCCGCTGAGGTCGTCGAGGACGACGACGCGGTGGCCGCCGGCGAGCAGGCAACGGGCCACGTTCGCGCCGATGAACCCGGCGCCCCCGGTGACCAGCGACGTCGGTGTCGGCATGGCCCGTCTCCTCACACGCTGGTGGACTGCGTCGCTGCCGGCGCCTGCGCGTCACCTTTCGCCCGGCCGAGGCGGAACCACCGGTCGGGCGCGGCCAGCACGAGGATGACGAGGACGACGTGGACGGCGATGAAGGCGTACGCCTCGTACTTGGTCGGCGGGTGGCCGAGGAACACCGTCATGTGCGACGCCCAGGTCCACACGTCGGGGATGGTCGCCCACTGCGGGTCGGTGTGGTCGTTGACCGTGAGGAACGCCAGGTCCTCCAGACCGGAGACCATGATGAGCAGCATCGCGTAGGCGATCCGGCGGGCGTTGCCGGGTGTGCCGCCGCCGAGCCGGTACGCGAGGGTGAGCGACATGATGACGATCGGCGTCAGCACGAGAATGTGGTAATAGACGGTCGGGAAATCGTCCAGGTAGAAGAAGATCTTCGGCACGAAGTAGAGGAAGAACACGCAGAACGCGGCCGGGACCAGGATCCGCACCAGGTGCAGCCGCCGGGCCAGCTCGACGTCGAGGCGGGCGATCGCCTCCGCGGCGAAGACGAACGGCAGCAGCTTGAACAGGAAGATCGCGAGGGACTTGACCTCGCGGTCGTGCGGCAGGACGAACCACACCACGGCGGCGCAGGCGACGGCGAGCGCCACCAGGACGAGAAACGCCGCGTTACGGCGGAGGACCTGACTCATCGGCAGTTGCTCCCCGATCGGGTGAGGGACGCGTGGCCCGAACAGCCCGAAGCATACGTGAGCGTCATTGCCGTCACGGAGATGATATTGACACGCGGCAATGATCGAGGGAGCGGGAAAGGGGTGCACGAAATGGGTTAAGGAGCATTCAGGTGTGCAAAAGCGGCAGCTGTACCCGCAAATGGGTGCCGCGGCCCGCGGGGCTGTCGACCCGGATCGTGCCGCCGAGCGCCTCGACGCGGTCGGCGAGCCCGACGAGCCCCGATCCGCGGCCCGGGTCGGCGCCGCCGACGCCGTCGTCGCGGACCGACACGTCGAGCCGGCCGTCCCGCACCGCCCCGCGCACCTCGATGCGGGTGGCGCACGCGTACTTCGCGGCGTTGGCGAGGGCCTCGGCGACCACGTAGTACGCGGCGACCTCGACCGGTCCGGGCAGCCGGTCCGCCAGGTCGAGGTCGACGTCCACATCGACCGCGGACCGCCGGGCGAGCGCCTTCAACGCCGGCTTCAGGCCGCCCTCGGTCAGGATCGCCGGGTGCACGCCCCGCGAGATCTCCCGCACGTCGTCGACGGTCCCGTTGATCCCGTCCACCACCTCCGACAGCTCCGCGCGCAGCTCGGGCTGCCGCGCCGACACGGTGTGCTGGATCCGGCGGACGTCGAGGCCGAGTGACAGCAGCCGCTGCTGGACGCCGTCGTGCAGGTCGCGTTCGATGCGCCGGCGGGCCTCGTCGGTGGCGAGCACCACCCGGGTCCGCGACGCGGCGAGGTCGTCGTGGGCCTGGGCGTTGGCGACGGCGGTGCCGATGAGGTCGGTGGCCGCCGTGAGGCGTTCCTCGGCGTCCGGCGGCATCGGCTGGTCCCCCATCGCGAACACCGTCACCGCGCCCCAGAGGCGGCCGGCCACGCTGATCGGGGCGCTGACGGACGCGTGCGCGCCGAGCTCCCGCGCGTGGATGGCGACCAGCGCTGTCGCCCCGTCGAAGCTGCCCATCCGGGCGGTCTGCCCGGTGCGTTGGACGATGCCGGTGGCGGTGTCATCGCCCAGGGACACGCGCGCGCCGACCGGCATCTCCGGGTCCGGAGCCCCCCAGGCCGCGACGACGGTCGCGGTGCCGTCGGCCTCGAACCGCACGATCCGCGCCGCGCCCGTGCCGACGAGCCGCCCCAGCTCCTCGACGACCGCCGCCAGCACCTCGCCCGGGGTGCCGCCGTGGGCGACGAGGGTGGCGACCCGCCGCAGCGCCGACTGCGTCCCGACGCTGTGCTGCAGTGCCTCGGCCATCACGTTGAACGACCGCTCCAGCCGGCCGATCTCCGCCTTGCCCGTCTCTGGCATGCGGGTGCCCAGGGCGCCGCCGGCGAGCCGGTCGGCCATCGCGGCGGCCCGGCGGATCGGCTGCACCAGCAGGCGGGTCTGGTAGCCGCCGACGAGCGCGATGGCGAGCGCCGACCCGGCGATGCCCGCGATGATCGCGATCATCTCCCGGTTGGCCGTCGCGGCGGTCTCCGTGTCGCGGGCCTGGATGACGTCCCGCTCCGTCTCCCGCAGCACGCTGAGGTCGGTGTGGAGCTGGTCGATGCGGCGGTCCCCTTCCAGCAGCACCGATGCCGACTTGGCGCCGGCGTCGCCGCGCTGCGCCGCCTCCACCGCGGGCCGCGAGACCTCGTCGGCGAACGCCGTGCTGGTCTGCGCGATCTGCCGCGTCTGCTGCCGCTGGGTGTCGGTGGTGGCGAGGGCCTCGAGGTGCTGGTTCGACTCGACCAGGGCGGTGTGCGCCGTCTGCCACCTGGCGAGGAACTCCTTGTCGCCGGACAGCGCGTAGGACTCCTGGGCCGCGCGGAGCTCGATGGTGTGCCGGTTGACCTGGTCGGCGGCGGCGAACAGCTCGTGCGAGCGCTGGGACAGCCGGGCCGTCTCCCGGTTCTCGCTGATCGACACCAGCAGCGTCGCGAACGCCCCGCCGACGAACACCACCAGCACGCAGGTCGCCAGCACCATCCGGCGGATGAGCCCACCCTTCGCCCCACTCATGCCCACTCCCGCCCGCTGCGATGCCCTCACTCCATGCCCGCTGCGGTGCCGCTCACGCCTGGGCGGGCTGACCACGTTTGCGCACGGTCAGGTGGGTAGGCGACCGCGGTGACTCGGATCGCCGAACCACTCGTCGCCGACGCCAGGACGCACGGGCTCGCCGGGGACGGGACCACCGACGACCGGCCGGCGCTCGCCGCGCTCGTCGAGAGCCTCGGCGCCGCCTACGCCGCGGACGGCCAGCCCCGCACCATCGTCTGCCCGGCTGGGGCGTACGCCATCCACGACGAAGGCATCAGGTGGCGCAGCGGCGTGTCGCTCATCGGTGCGGGGCCGGGCGCCACCCGGTTCCTGCTGGCCAACCCGTCCCGGCCGACGGGGCCGACCCCGCTCGCCGTCTTCACCACCCGGGAGCACGGCGCGGGCCGCGACAACCACCTCGCCGACTGCACCTTCGCGCACTTCGAGATCGACGGCTCGGGCGTCACCCTGCCCGCCTACGACGTGGCGGCCAAGGGGTTGTTCCTGCAGTACGTCCTGCGGGGCCGATTCCACGACCTGTACATCCACGACACCGGCGCGACCGGGTTCGGCTGCGACTTCCTGCAGGACACCGTCGTGGACGCCGTCCGCGCCGTGCGCTGCGGCCGGCTGAACAACGGCGAGGAGGAGGGCGGCGCCGGCATCGGCATCGGGATCGGCGGCTGGGGCGACACCGAGCGGCTCGCCGTCACCGCGTGCACGACCGTCGGCAACGGCACCAGCGGCATCTTCTTCGAGCTGCAGAAGTGGCACTGGACCCCGCCGCGTGGCATCCGCGTCGTCGGCTGCCACGCGGAAGGCAACCGCTTCGGCATCTCCGACTGGGGCGCCGACGGGCTCGTCGTGTCGGCGTGCACGATGACCGCCAACCATCAGGCGGGCTTCGACGTCTCGGCGCTCGGCACGTCGTCCGTCGCCGGACGCGGCGGCATCGCCACCGGCTGCGTCATCGACGGCAACGTGTGGGACGGCGTCGCGATCGGCAACACGCCCGGCCCGTACACCGTGGAAGGCAACCGCATCAGTCGCAACGGCCGCTACGGGTACTGGCAGCACAACCTCGGACCGTCGGTCCGCGGCGTCCCGCCCCTGCCCGGCGACGCCGACCACTCGTGCGCGGACATCACCGTCACCGGCAACGACATCTGGGGCAACGCCCTCGACGGCGTGTTCGTCGACTCCCCCGTCGTGGACGCCTGCATCGCCGGGAACCGGGTCCGCGGCAACGGCCGCCAGGTGTCGCCCGCGTCCACCGGTGGCGGTGCGTCCGTCGTGTACGAGCGGCTGTCGGTGCGCGACGCGTCGGCCGGCTGGGTGCCGGACGGGCAGGCCGGCAAGATGGTCGCCGCGGGCTCGCAGCGGGCCGTGGTCGTGGCCAACACCGCGACCGAGCTCGTCCTCGCGCCGGTCCGCCCCGGCGCGGCCACCGCCTGGCCGGAGGCCACGCCGCGGCAAGGCACCGCGTACCGGCTGCCGGACGCGCCACCGGCGCGGGCCGGCATCACCCTCGGGGCCCGCACCGACACGCCAACGATCCGGGACAACCGGGTGTGGGACCGTGGCGGACACCGGACCCAGACGCACGGCCTGCGCACCACCGCCCACGGCACCTGCATGTCACCCCGCGTCCACGACAACGACCTCGAGGGCAACACCGTCGCCGCGACCGCCTTCACGACCCCGCCCGCGGGTGGCGTCTGGTACCGCAACCTCGGCCTCGACCCGACTCCCTAAGGCCGAACCCACGCCTCGGCCACACCGCCGCGGATCGTCACCACCCCGTGCTCGAAGTGCTGCACCCCGTCGTCGACGTCGTGCAGCATCGGCCGCTCGGCGGCGACCGGGAAGCCGAGCTTCCGGGCCAGTCCGGCATCGCCTGCCAGCAGGTCCGCCACGACCCTCGACACCGCGACGGCGCCGTGGGCGCTCTTCCAGTAGATCGCCCCGCCCTCGAACGTGGCGTAGCAGCACCACTCCTCTCCCGGCTCCGCCCGGGCGTCGATCTCAAGGGACGTCGGGAGGCCCAGCCAGCCCGTCGTGCCGTGCATCCGCTCGTACAACGCCCCGATCGCGGCGCCGGCGGCGTGCTGCTCGCGGACGCGTTCGGCGGACAGCGCCTCCGGCGTCGCCGCGTCGATGTGCCGGTCGTGCCACCAGAAGTCCCACTGGACGTCGTGATCGCCGTTCTGGACGCCCTGAGCACCGGGGAGGCCCGTCATCCGGACATTGTGACAGCCGGCGATGCCGCGATCGACCGGCGTTCTGCTCAAGTGGGGACTTCGATCATCCGCTCGATGACGGCGCCGGCACCGCCGCGGGCGGCGGCGGTGAAGCCGAGGTCGGACGCGACGAAGTGGCAGCGGGCGGCCGGGGAGGCCATGGCGAGGCGGGTGAGCTGCGCCTGCGCGGCGGGGATCAGGTGGTCGGCCAGGTCGGCGAAGTAGCCGCCGAGCACGACCACCCGCGGGTTGAACAGGTTGACCAGGATCGCGCCGCCGTGGCCGAGCCAGCGGCCGATCCCGGCGACCGCCTCCAGGGCCGCCTGGTCGCGGGCGTCGAGCCGGCGGCGCACCTCGGCGATGCGTTCGCGGGGGTCGGGGACGGGGCCGTCGCCGAGGCCGTACGCGAACTCGGGCGTGATCCGGCGGACCAGCTCGGCGAGGCCGACCTTGGTCTCCCAGCAGCCGGTCCGGCCGCAGCCGCACGGGTCGCCGACGGGCTCGACGGGCAGGTGGCCGATCTCGCCGGAGAACCCGTCGGCGCCGCGCAGCAGCCGGCCGTCGACGATCGCCCCGCCGCCGACGCCGACCGAGCCGGTCAGGTAGACGAGGTCGGCGGTGCCGGCGGCGACACCCCACGTGTACTCGGCCAGGGCCGCCAGGTTCGCGTCGTTGTCCACCCCCACCTGCAGCGCGGGGTCGAGGCCGGCGGCGAGACGGGACACGACGGGCACGTCGTGCCAGCCGAGGTTCGGCGCCACGACCACCACGCCGCGCGCGACGTCGACCAGGCCGGGGACCGCGACGGTCAGGCCGACCGGGGTCACGCCGTGGTCGGCGAGCTCGGCGAGGGTACGGTCGGCGGCCGCCGCCAGGTCGTCCAGGCACCCCTCGACGTCGCGGCGCCGCGCGTCGAACCCGACCCGCCGCTCGACGACGGTCCGGCCGGTGAGGTCGCAGGCGTGGACCGCCAGGTAGTCGACGTTGATCTCGATGCCGACCGCGCCCAACTCCGGTGACAGCGCCACCGCCCGGCCCGGACGGCCGGCGGTGCCGGAGCGTTCGAGCCCGGTCTCGCGCACCAGCCGCCGGCTGAGCAGCTCCTCCACGAGGCTCGACACGGTCGTCTTGTGCAGCCCGGTGGCCGCGGCGATCGCCGCGCGCGACCTCGGCCCGTTGGCGCGGATGTGGCGCAGCGTCCGGCTCAGGTTGGCGCGGCGCACCGCCAGCTGGTCCGTCGTCTCATGCGCCGGCCCCACGCCACCAAGGTCCATGGCCACCATCGTGCCTCCACGGGCCGCGACCCGGCTCCTCGGGTCGGGCCGGAGCCGCCGGAACGGCACTGTCGGTATAGCGTCTGATCACTCCCAGGATATTGATAGATGTGATTGCGTTCGCGGTGTCCTGTCCACTCCTTTCCGCCAGGAGGAGGGTCAACATGCGCAGGAAGCTTCCCGCCCTGCTCATCGCCCTGGTCACCACGCTCGCCGCCGTCTTCGGCGCCGTCTCGCCCGCCGCCGCGGCGCTGCCCGACGCGGTCGGGTTCGTGCTGTGGAACGGCGCCGCCACGGTCCCGTCGGGCACGTGGCCGGCGGCGACCAGCGTCTCCCCCGGTCCGGTCGGCATCTACACGATCAAGTTCCCCGGTCAGGCCGCCAAGGGCGGCGTCGTGCACGTCACCGCGATCAACTCCGGGCCGCGCTTCTGCCAGGCGGTCAAGTGGGGCCCGTCCGGCACCGACGAGATCGTCGTCGTGCAGTGCTCCCAGCCCGGCGGTGCGCTCGTGGCGACGGCCTTCACCGCCCTGTTCGACAGCAGCTCCGCCCCCATCAGCAGTGCGATCAACGGCCGGTTCGGCTACGTGGACTGGAACGACGCGACCGGGACCATGGTCGACCAGTTCAACTCCTCCGGCGCCGTCAACGGCGTCACCCCGCTCGGCGGCGGCGTCTACGAGGTCAAGCTGCCCGGCCTCAGCACCGCCGGCCCGATCGACGGCAGCCTCCAGGTGACGGCCGTCAACAGCACCCCGGCGCGGTGCAAGGTGCGCAACTGGACGTCGAGCCCCGCCGGCCAGGTCGCGTACGTCGCCTGCTTCACGTCGACCGGCGCGCCGTTCAAGACCCGGTTCACGCTGTCCTACCAGTACAACCAGTCGCTGTGGGGTGCGGGCTGGCCGCCGCGCTACTTCGGCTACCTGTGGTTCCGCCCGCCGGTCGGCCCGCCGTCGACGAACTTCAACTCGCAGGCCGGCTTCGGCGTCAACACGCTCATGGGCGCCGGCGTCGGGCTGTCGCTCGTCACGTTCCCGCGGCTGGTCGGGCTGCCCGACACCGTCCAGGTGACCGCGTCCGGCGGCACGTCGGAGTTCTGCAACCTGCTCGCGCCGTGGGTCCACAGCGCCACGGACACGATCGTGCGCGACGTCGCCTGCTACGACAGCGGCGGCGCCCGGGTGAACACCGGCTTCCTCGTCAGCGCGAACGCGGCGGTCTGAAACCCTGGTGCCCGCCCCGGCCGTCGTTCAGGCCGCGGGCGGGGCGGGCACCAGCCCGGTGCAGCGCCGCAGGTCGGTGAAGCGCTTGGTCGCGGCGGCGGCCGATGTACCGGTGAGCGCCTTCGGCTGGCCGGTGCCGGACACGACCGCCGGGACCAGCTCCGCCCCGACCACGTCCCGGCCGCGCACCCGCACCTTCAGCACCCCGGTGTCGGCGGACCCCACGTACCAGACGAAGTTGCCGAGCCCGTAGGCGACGTAGGTCCGCCCGAGCCACCCGTCGCCCTGCAGCACGTGCGCGTGCGCCCCGATGATCATGTCGGCGCCGGCCTCGGCGAGCGCGGCTGCGAAGGTCTTCTGGTTGTCGTTCGGGCACGACTCGCGCTCCGTGCCCCAGTGGTTGAACACGACCACGACGTCGGCCCGCTCGCGCGCGGCCTTCACCGCGGCGACGGCCCGCGGCACGTCCCACGCGACGGCGATCCCGGGCGTCGCGGGCCCGGCCTTCCAGCTCTCCGCGAGGGTGTGGATCTGGCTGAAGCCGACGATCGCCACCCGCACCCCGCGCGCGGTCAGGATGAGCGGCGCGTAGGCCTCGTCGATCGTCCGCCCGCCCCCGAACACCGGCATGCCCTTCGCGGCCGCACCGTCCAGCGTGTCGGCGAACCCGACCCTGCCGTAGTCGAGCGCGTGGTTGTTCGCGATCGAGACGGCGTCGATCCCGGCTGCCTTGACCGCGTCGTACGCCGTGACGGGCGCCCTGAAGTGGAACTCCTTCGGCTCCGGCGTCCCCCGCGTGGTGACCGCCGTCTCCAGGTTGACCACGGCGAGGTCGGCCGCCGACAGCACCTCGGCCATCGGCCCGACCGCGGTCGCCGGGTCCTTCAACAGCCCGGCGGTCCGCTCGGTGAAGTGCACATCCCCACCGAACGCGAGCGTCAGCTCCACCGGCACCGACGGCGACGCGGGCCCCGACGGCGACGCTGGCCCCACCGACGGACCGGTCGACGGACCGGCCGACGGCGACATGGGCGCCGGCGGCGGTTCCGCACCGCACCCGGCGAGCAAGGCCGACCCCGCGAGCACCGCCGCCACCACTGCCACCGCCTTCACGGCGCTCAGCGTACGAGCCCGGCGCCCGTCCGGCCTAGAACGGGTGCGGGTCCAGGAGGCGGTGCAGGAGCCTGCCCTCCTGCACCGCCTTCACTACTGGGTGCCGGTCGCCGAGAGCCGCATCGAGGTCGGCGAGGACCTGCGGGTCGACGCCCGTGGGTGAGTCCGTGAGGGAGGCGTTGGCGCGGGCCCGCAGGGCGTCGGGGTGCCTGACGCCGAGCGCGTCGGCGGTCAGGTCGGCAACCCGAAGCGCGAGGGCAACCGCCTCCTCGACGCGGCCGTTCTCATACAGGATCACCGCCAGGTTCATCTGGGCGGCGAGCAGGAACGGGTGCCGGTCGTGCAGCGCGGCGGTGAGCCCTTCGCAGGCCGCCTCGGCGGCGACCAGCGCGGCGTCGAGGTTGCCGAGCGCCCGCTCGATCGCCGAGAGGTTGTTCTCGCACACGAGCGTGTGCGGGTGCTGAGGGCCGAGCAAGCTGGCGTACGCCGCGCGGACCGCGTCGGTCTCCCACCGCGCCTCCGCAGTCTTCTGCAGCGACAGCAGGTTCGTGGCACGGCTCAGCCGGCAGGCGAGGGTGTCGGGGTTGTCGGCGCCGAACTGGCGGTCCAGGGTCCGGTAACAGTCGTCCAGGATCGGCTGGGCCTCGTGGGCGCGGCCGGCGCTGCGGATGGACACCGCGAGGTTGACCCGGGCGCTGAGCGTCCAGACCGCCTCGTCGCCGCGGAGCTCCCCGAATCCGGCGACGACCTCCAGCAGCAGGCCGATCGACCGGTCGTAGTCGCCGAGCTCGCGCAGGTCCCGGGCGAGCGAGCCCTGCGAGAAGAGGTGGAAGAACGTCCGGCGGCCGAGGACGACCTCGCCGAGCTGCACGACCTGCTCGTCCTGCTCGCAGGCCAGGGCGAAGTGGCCGGCCAGGCGCAGCGACGAGGCGAGGTTGTGCTGCGCCGCGAGCGTCCTGGGGTAGTACTCACCGTACTCCTGGGACCAGGCCGCGTACGTGGTGCGGTCGCGCTCCAGCGCCTGCCCGTAGTAGCCCAGCGCGCGCAGATCGGCGCCGAGACCACCGGCCGTCATGAGCGTGTCGAACGCCGTGTCGCCGAGCAGCTCGGTCTGCTGCCGCAGCGTCTCGGTGTCCAAGTCGCGGGCTTCCAGCACCCGGCCGAGGTCGCGCAGCGCGTTGGCGTGGTTGAACTGCGCGCGCAGCAGCGGCACGAGCAGCCGCTCCCGCTCCGCCGCGTCGGTCAGCGTCGCAAGCCGCTCCCGCCAGGCCTGCTCGATCCGCACGGCGAGGTCGTGGCTCTGCATGAACGAGCCGCGGACCCACACGTAGCGGATGCGGTCGACGATCAACTCCAGCACGGCCGGGTCGTCGGACACGAGGGCCATGTCGAACAGCGACCTGACCGGGGACTCGGGCCCGGCCTCGACCTCCAGGTGCGGCCAGAGCATCCGGTACCGGTCCCAGGTGCTGGCGTTGTCCACGTCGTCCTCGGGGCGCACCTTGGCGAACACCTGCAGGATGTCGCGCTGGGTCGACTCGATCTCCTCCCGCGGCATCCGGGCACGCACGACGTTCTGCAGGATCCGGTGCACCTGGACGCGGCGGGCGCTGCTGTCGAGTTTGAGCAGTGCCAGCCGGTTGAGCTGCTGGATGAGTTTGGCGGCGCTGGGGCGCCGGGGCAGGGTCGCGTCCGTGCGCCGCAGCAGGTCCAGCATCGAGTTGTTGTTCAGCAGGTCCAGCGCGATGGCTGGGGCGAGCAGCGAGCAGACCTCCAGTAGCCGGTAGGCGCCCGGCGACTCGGCCTGGAGCCGGTTGAGCGACAGCTCCCACACCGCGTTGACGGCGGCGTCGGTCTCACCGGCGGCGATCTGCCCCCGGTACTGCGCCGGAGTCGTGCCGCTGGTGGCGAGCAGCGCGCCACCGACAGCGACGGCGATGGGCAGATCGCCGAGCAGCTCCGCGATCTGGGCCGCCTCGTCGACGGAGATGTCCTTCACCCGGCGGCGCAGGTGCGCGACGCTCTCCTGACGGGTGAACACCTCGACCGGGAGGGTCTCGGCGCTGTCGCCCCACGTCTGGTTGCGGGTGGTGGCAATGACGTGGCCGTGGCCGCCGGACGGCAGGAAGCTCTCGATGTCGGCGAGCTCGTCGACGTTGTCGAACACGATCAGCCAGCGGGCGTAGTCGGTGGTGCGGCTCAGCGCCTGCAGGACGGCGCGGATGCTCAGCGGCACGTTCTGCAGGCGGGGCAGGCCCATGCGCTCGCCGAGGTCGGCGAAGGCGCTGTCGATGAGGATCTTCGGCTCGGCGTTGATCCAGTAGACGAGGTCATAGGCGGCGCCGAAGCGGTGCACGTACTCCAGCGCCACCTGGGTCTTGCCGACGCCGCCGAGCCCGTACAGCACGGCGACGGCCGGGTTGCCGGGGCGGGCCTGACGCAGCGCCGCGCGCAGGCCGCTGAGCGTCAGGTCCCGGCCGGTGAACTGCACGTTGGCGACCGGCGCATTGGTGACGTCCGGACCCCTGCCGGGATAGCGCCCGGCGTCGGCGTCCGGCGCGGGCCGGCCGAGCAGGCCGGTGACCTTCTCGACCGCGTCCCTGGCCGACAGCCCGCTGAGGAACACCGAGGTGTCCGCGGCGAGCTCCGGCAGCGGCGTGGTCTCGTCGACGTAGACCGCCAGCGAGCCCTCCGGCAGCGGCAGGCCCGCCTCGAGATAGGACGACGACACGATCACCATGGACCGCGGCGGCCGGGTCGACCGCTGCGCCTGCGCGGGGTCGAGCACGGTGACGCCGCTCGCGGCGAGCAGCCGCTCGATCCACTCGTGCCACACCTGATCCCGCGGGGCGTGCCGCAGCACGATCTCGGCGGTCCACACGGCCCGCTTGCGCTGGAACCGGTCCCGCCACTGCGTCCGCAGTGTCTCGTCGAGCCGCGGCATGGAGGTGACCTCGCCGTCGGTCACCTCGGCGGTGATGTTCTCGTAGGCGGTGAGCAGCGACGTCTTCGCCCCGCGCTGGTCGCCGAAGGTGGCGAGTGTCTCCTCGTAGGCGTACCAGGCCAGGTAGGGCACCTCGACGTCGAACCAGTAGCGGTCGCGGTCCGCGTCGCTGAGCCCGCTGGGGAGGCCGGCGAAGCGCAGCCTCGCGTGCGAGCGCCCGGTTTCGGCCTTGTCCTTCTCGGCGAGGTCGACCCGCATCGGCACCGGCAGCACCCGGATCTTGCGGTTGTGGTACTGCTGGCTGACCGCCTGGGCGACCGACGCGGCACCGTCGATGCCCTGCTCGCTGAGCGTGAAGCAGTCGACGAGGATGTCGGGCAGGTGGATGGTGCAGATGTCGGCGACGTCGCTCAGGCCGGTGCGGCCGTCGATCAGCGTGTAGTCGTAGTTGCGCTTCATGTCCGCGCGCAGCGCGTCGAAGAACTTGCCGCCGTCGAGGTTGTCGTAGAAGGCGTCCCAGTCCAGCGCGCCGACGGTCGGCTTGTAGTCCTGGTTCTGCCGGCCGGCGGACAGGAAGTCGATGCTGCCGCCCTCGGCGAAGTCGTACTCGATCGAGAACGCGAACCTCTGGGTGTTGGCGAAGTGCGCCTCCCAGCCCGCCGGCAACTCCCGCGGCTGCTGGGCGTTGATGGCCCTGTTCTCGACCTCGCGGATCATGTCGATCACACCGGCACGCTGCCGGACCGCGGCCTCGTCCAGGAACGGGTTGAAGAACCGGTGCAGGCCAGGCGACTCCAGGTCCCAGTCCGCCACCAGCACACGCTTGCCCCGCTCGGCGAGGATCCACGCGACATTGGCCACCGCCATGGTCCGGCCGGTGCCGCCTTTGAACGAGTAGAAGGTGATCACCTGACCGTTGCGATCCATCATCGACTCGCTCTCAGAAGGTGGGGTCGGACGACTGCTCGCCGGTGGTCAGGCGCAACCGCCGCGACGGGATCTGGCGCGAGGATCTCGACGGTGCGTTCTTCAGGTACTGACGGACCGCCTCACTGATGAGTTGCGGCATGTGGGACACGAACTCGGCCAGTCCAGGAAGCCGACGCTGCGCTCACCGTCGATGCCCAGCAGCCGGCGCAGCTCCCGGGACAGGTCGTCGAAGAACTGCTGGACCGCACGGCCGTCTGCGCCCCGTCCGCTTCGGCCAACCCGACCGCCGCGAACGCGTCGCGGTGGGTGGCGCTGCGCAGGGCGCCGCCGGGGTCGGCCCGCAGCGGCACGACGGTGCGCACCCCGGCGCGCAACGCGGGAAGGTACTCGGGTGCCTGCTCGGCGAGCACCGTCCACGCCTCGCTGAGCCGCCCGTCCCATGCGGTGACGTCGGCGTCGCCGAGGCGGCCGGTGACAGCCCAGCCGTGGCAGTCCCGGCCGGGGTCAAGGTCGTCCAGCAGCACGCGCCAGCCGGCGGGTCCGGCGTGCCGTGCCGGCAACCAGCCCGGCCCCGCGGCGGGCCGGTCCTCCAGCCACGACACGGCGACCGGTGCCTGCCCGGACGCCACCACGGTGAAGCCGACCGGGGTGACCGACAGCGTGGCACCGCCAGGCGCGGACCGGTCACGGCGCTGCCGAGCCCCGGCAGGTGGACCACCCCGTCGCGGACCGGCACCCACAGCCGCGCGTCCGTGCCGGCACGGACCGCGGCGGCGCCGGCCAGTGCCGCGAGGTGGCCCAGGTCGGGCGGCGGGTCCGTGTCCGGCTGGTGCGACAGCAGCCAGTGCCGCAACCACGGTTGCTGGAGCCCCTGCCTGACGGAGTCCGGACCCCGGCGAGCGTGGCACTGCCCGGCGCGGCGGGTTCACGAGGCGGCCCGCACCGCCGGCGGGACGGTCCACCACTGGTCGGGGCGGTCGACGGCGGGGGCGGTGAGGCCGTCGCGGTCGACGCGGGCGAGGCGGAGCAGGAATGCGGCGATGCCCGCCGAGCCCTGCATCCAGGTGGGGTTCGGCGGCAGCAGCGGCGGGTCCTGGCGGTGCTCGACGAACCGCCAGTGGGCGCCCGCCTCGTCGAACAGCGCGCGCTCCGCCAACGCGTCGGCCATCGTGCGGGCGGCCGCGAGCAGCGAAACGTCCGAAGTGGACTGGGCGGCGTCGAGGAGGATTTCGCCGACGCCGGCGGTGCCGCAGCAGCGGCCGTCGTTGTCCCAGAAGCCGGGGCGCAGGCGGGCCGGGACGCCGGAGGTGAGGACGGAGTGCAGGCAGCGGCGGCGCAGGTCGTCGACCGGGAAGCCGCCGACCTCGGGAATGCCGGCGACGGCGAGGGCCGGGAAGAGCTGTGAGGTGCCCGCCGGGCCGTGGCACCAGTTGTACGTGACGGGCTCCACCTCCCGTTGCGACCGCGGGATCGTGTGCTCGACGGCGAACCCGTCGCCGGACAGGTCCGCGATCGCGGCCAGGTGCTCGCCGCCGCGCCGCGCCGCGTCGACGAAGTCGGCCCGGTCCAGCGCCCGGCCGGCCACCGCGAGGGCGGCGGCGACGCCGGCTGTGCCGTGCGAGAAGTTCGGGTTGCTGGAGCGGTGCCCCGGCCACATCCGCCAGTCGAGCCCGTGCGCCGTCGGCTCGGCGGCCCGCAGCAGGGCCTCGCCGCCCGTGGTCATGATGGCGTCGGCGAGGTCGCCGCCGGCCCACGTGGCGGCGTGCACGATCCCGGCGGTGCCCATGACGACGTCGGTCAGCGGCGCGCGGCTGCCGGGCCTGATGTCGAACGTCGTCTCCCAGCCGTCCGGGGTGCGCAGGTGCGCGAGCCGCTCCAGCGCGATCCGCTCCGAGCCGGGCGCGAGCAGGCGCAGCACGGTGACGTCGCCGGCGAGGCCGTCGTACAGCGACGGCTCGACCCGGTCCGGGACGCCGGCCGTCACGCGCGCGACGATCCCGTCCGCGAGCGCCGCCTCGGCGCCGGTCAGCGGCCGGTGCAGGCGCAGCTCGGCGAGGACGGGCGCCAGGCCGGGCACGCCCGCGTACACCGTCTCGCGGTCGCGGTCCGGCCCGGGCAGCACCGGGCCGTCGTCGTCGGTGCCGACCTGGGCGAGCGTCCACGCCCAGGCGGCCTCGCCGAGCTCCTGATAGGAGGTCACGTCACACCGCCAGGGAGTCGATGACGCGGTCGAGGACCGCGCCGATGTCCGCGCGGGCCCGCACCGGGTCCGCGGCCTGCGACAGGTAGAGCGCCGCCTCGTCGAGGGCGCCGATGAGCACGTGCGACAGCGGCTCCGGTGGCTGCTCGGCGATCCGGCCGACCGAGATCGCGTAGCTGACCAGGCTCTGCACGAGGCCCATCCCGTACCGGAGGCTGATCTCCCGCCAGCGGGCCCAGCCGAGGACCGACGGCGCCTCGATCAGCACGATGCGCTGCACCTCCGGCTCGGCGCACGCGTCCAGCCAGGTCGCCGCGCCGAGGCGCATGAGGGCGATCGGGTCGGTCAGCCCGCTGCCGCCCACCGCGTCGTCGATGCGGCGGGTCAGGTCCGCCTCGACCGCCTCGAACACCGCGGCGAAGAGGTCGGTCTTGTCGGCGAACTGGTGGTACATCGCGCCGCGCGTGACGCCGGCGGCGCGGACGATCGCCTCGGTGCCCACGGCGGCGAAGCCGGACGCGGCGAAGAGCGGCCTGGCCGCCTGGATGAGGGCGGCCCGGGTCGCCTCCGAACGCTGCTCCTGGGTTCGGCGGTTGCTTTTCATACAGACAGTACGTATGTTTCTTGTGCCATGCACTGAACATATCGCGAGGAGGCGCCATGCCCGCCGTCGACATCCCGCAGGGGCGCATCGAATACCGCGTGACCGGCCCGGAGGACAGCGCGCTGCCGCCGGTCGTGCTCGTCCACGGCCTGCTCGTCAACGCCGAGCTGTGGACCCGCACCGCCGACGCGCTCGCCGCCCGCGGCATCCGCAGCTACGCGCCGGACCTGCCGCTCGGGTCGCACCGCGTGCCGTGGCCGCCCGGGACCGACCTCACCCCGCGGGGCATCGCGGCGCTCCTCGGCGACTTCATCGCCGCGCTCGACCTGACCGGCGTCACGCTCGTCGGCAACGACACCGGCGGCGCGATCTGCCAGTTCCTCATCGACGCCGGGCACGAGCGCATCGGGCGGCTGGTCCTGACCAACTGCGACGCGTTCGACCAGTTCCCTCCGGCGCCCATCGGCCTGCTCGTCAAGGCCGGTCGGCGGCCCGCTCGGCTGCGCATGTTGGCGGCGTCGGTACGGGCGAAGGCCCTGCGCCACTCCATCGCCGGCTACGGCGGGCTGGCCCGGGACCCCCTCGACGCCGCCCTGACCGCCCGCTGGGTCGCGCCGCTGCGCGCCGACGCGGCGATCCGTCGCGACACCGCCGCGTTCCTGCGCGGGATCTCGCCCGCGGAGCTGCTCGACGTCTCGACCCGGCTGCACACCTTCACGAAGCCGGTCCGCCTCGTCTGGGGCGACGCCGACCTGTTCTTCAAGCTGAGCCTCGCCCGGCGGCTGCGCGACGCGTTCCCCGACGCCGACCTCGTCGAGGTCGCGGGCGGTCGCACGTTCCTGCCCCTCGACGAGCCGGACCGGGTCGCGGCCGAGATCGCCCTCGCCGCCTGACAGCGAGACGAGCCGGACCGGGTCGCGGCCGAGATCGCCCTCGCCGCCTGACAGCGAGACGAGCCGGACCGGGTCGCGGCCGAGATCGCCCTCGCCGCCTGACGGCGATATGGTGCAGCGATGCATCGCACCGCGCTGGTCACCGGGGCATCGTCGGGCATCGGCAAGGCGACGGCCGCCGCCCTCGCCGCGCGCGGCTACCGCGTCGTCGGCACCAGCCGCCACCCCGCGTCCGTGCAGGACCCGCCCGAGGGGGTCGAGCTCCTGCCGCTCGACCTCGAGGACGACGCGTCCATCGAGGCCCTCGCCGCGGCCGCCGGCCAGGTCGACGTGCTGGTCAACAACGCCGGGGAGAGCCAGTCCGGCCCGTTCGAGGACCTCCCCGCCGACGCGCTGCGCCGGCTGTTCCAGGTCAACGTCCTCGGGCCCGTCCGGCTCGCCCAGCTGCTCCTGCCCGGCATGCGGGAGCGCCGGCACGGCCGGGTCGTGATGGTCGGGTCGATGCTCGCGTCCTTCCCGCTGGCGTACCGCTCGTCGTACGTCGCGTCGAAGGCCGCTCTGAAAGGCTTCGCGGAGGGGGCGCGGCACGAGTACTCACCGTTCGACGTCTGGCTGACGACCGTCGAGCCCGGCTCGATCAGCACCGGCATCAGCGAGCGCCGCACGAAGTACGTCGCCGACGACTCCCCGCACCGTGCGGACTTCGAGCGGATGCTGGCCGCCCTCGACCGCAACGAGCACAAGGGCGTGCCGGCCGCGCGGGTCGCCGCCACCGTCGTCAAGGCCGTCGAGGCGCCACGGCCGAAGGCGTTCTACGCCGTCGGCAGCAACGCGCCGGTCGTCTTCCCGCTGCGCCGCCTCATGCCGTCCTCGCTCGTGTCGAAGGCCACCCACCGCCGCCACGACCTGCGCCGTTAGCGCAGCTGCGGCAGCACCTCGAGGGCGAGGCGCTCCACCTGCTCGTCCCGGCCCGGGCCGGGCACCTTCAGGTTGAGCACCGTGAAGCCCATCGCGACGAGCGCCCGCAGACGGTCCGCCGTGTCGTCGCCGGCCCGCACCTCGACGTTGAGGGCGCAGGTGATGTCCTCGGGCGAGCGCCCCGCCCGCTCCGCCGCGGCCAGGACCCGGTCGCGCATCGCGGGGAGCGCCTCGAGGGACGCGTACCCCAGCGACGGCATCCACCCGTCGGCCAGCCGCCCCGTCACGTCGAGGGCGCGGGGCCCGAACGTCCCGAGCCAGATCGGGATCCGGCGGTCCGGCTTCGGCTCCATCGGCGCGGCGGCGACGTGATGGATGCGGCCGGTGTACGTGGTGGCGGGGCCGGTCCAGAGGCCGCGGATGATCTCGATCGCCTCGGCGAGGCCGTCGACCTTGTCGCGTGGCGACGGCACGTCGATGCCGAACGCGCGGAACTCCTCGTCGGACGAGCCGCCGCCGAGCCCCAGGATCAGCCGGCCGCCGCTGAGCCGGTCGAGGGTCTCGGCCATCTTGGCGACCATGGCGGGCCGCCGGTACGGCACCCCGAGCACCCTGGGCATGACCCCGATCCGCTCGGTGTGCGCCGCCATCCACGCGAGCATCGTCCAGCTCTCGTGGCTCGGATCGGTGCCGCTCGGATGGTCGGACGTGGACACGAAGTCATACCCGAGCGCCTCGGCGGCGCGGGCCGCCGCGACCGGGTCCACGGCCGTCGACGCGGGCACGTCGACCCCAACCCTGATGCTTGACATGTCATGCACGCTAGCTCGCTTTAGTTTGACACGTCAAGCAGATCGCCTAGGCTTGGCGGCATGACGGAACCCCGCTGGCTCACCGACGCCGAGATGCACACCTGGCGCGGGTACCGGCGCATGCGCGGCCTCCTCGACCTCCAGCTGACCCGCGACCTCGGCGCCGACTCGGGGCTGTCCGACGCCGACTACGACGTGCTGACCGCGGTCTCCGAGGCCCCCGACCGGCGCCTCCCCCTCGGCGAGCTGGCCGCCTCGATCCGCTGGTCGACGAGCCGCCTGTCCCACCAGGTCAGCCGCATGGAGCAGCGCGGCCTGGTCGCCCGCGGCCCCTCCACCACCGACGGGCGCAGCGCCACCGTCATCCTCACCGACCACGGCTGGGCCACGGTCCAGGACGCCGCCGTCCACCACGTCGCCTCGGTCCGCCGCCACTTCATCGACGTCCTCGACGAGTCCGACGTCGCCGCGCTGGGCCGCATCGCCGACAAGGTCCTCGCCCACCTCACCGACGCGACGCCGCCCACTCCCCCACGCCGCCGCCGGTCGGCGGGCGGGTCAGTCGCGCAGCCTGCTCCGGAGGGCGCCGAGACGGTCGGGTGACAGGCCGTGGGCGAGCAGGTAGCCCTCGGCGCCGCCCCACCGCTCGTCGACGAGGTCCAGCACCGCCTGGATCGACTCGGGCTCGCACTCGCCCGGCGACTCCCAGCACACCGACGAGAACGTGTAGTCGGCGACGATGACGTCGTCGGGCACGGCGGCGACGCGGAGCAGCAGGGCGACGAGCATGCCGGTGCGGTCCTGGCCCGCCTGGCAGTGCACGAGGACCGCGCCCGGCGGGGCGTCGGCGACGGCGGCGACCGCGGTGGTGATGCGCCGGGCGTCGCCGGCGATGCGGCAGCGGTACAGCTCGTCGATGCCGGCCAGGTCCCACAACTCGTCGGCGGGGTCGTCGTCGGGGTCGGTGAACGGGACCAGCCGGTACATCGGGTCGGCGGCCAGGACGTTCGGCCGCAGGAACGCCTCGTCGGCGCTGCGCAGGTCGACGATGCGGGTGACGCCGTGCGCCCGCAGCGCGGCCACGCCGTCGGGGGTGAGCCGGTGCGGCGAGTCGGCGCGCACCACGGCGCCGTGCCGGACCTGACCGCCGTCCGCGGTCGGCAGGCCGCCGAGGTCGCGGGCGTTGCGCAGCCCGGGCCACGGCAGCGGGGTGAACCTCATGACGCCAGGCCGACGAGGACGGCCACGACCAGCACCAGCAGCGCGCCGACCACGAGGAGCCACCTCCGCCGGGCCCGCTGGCGGCGGTGGCGGCGCTTCCGTGCCGCCACCCTCGCCGCGGCTCGCGACGCCCTCCTCGCGGACGGCCGGGCCTCGACCTTGACCGGCGCGGCCCCGGCCCCGGGCACGGGCACGGGCACGGGCACAGCCTCCGGCACCGGCACGACATGCGGCACGGGCGTGTCGTGCGGTACGGGCGCGGACTCGGGGACGGATGCGGCCCCCAGCACGGGCACGGCGGCGTCAGGTACAGGCGAAACGTCGAGGGCAGGCGCAACTTCAACCGAAGGCACGGACGGAACCGAAGGCACGGACGGAACCGAAGGCACGGGCGGGACCGGAGCGGGCCGGGGTGCGGGCACGCGGATCGTCTCGGCGTTCGCGCGGGCGATGAGCTTCCCGACGCGGACGCTGGCCGCCCGCAGCCGGGCGGCCCGCTTCGGCGCCAGCTTCCGGCCGGTGATGATGCCGCAGGCCTGGGCGACCGCCACGACGAGGACCGGGTTGCTGATGAGGTCGCGGTGGCCCAGCATCAGCGCCGCGACCATGTTCCGGTCCACCCGCAGCCCCGGCGCGAGCTTGTGGGCGCGGACGACTTCGGCGATGTGCCGGCGCGTGCTCTTCGACCGCGTCCGGCCGCGGGGGCGTTTGCGGGCGCTGCGGTCCGCGGTCCGGGCGGCCTCCGCCACCAGGACGGCGACCAGCGAATGCACCGCCTCGTCGGCCTCCTGCCAGCGCGGCGTCAGCGCCTCGGTCAATCCGTGGTCTCCCAGTGCGAACCCGTCGATCGGAGCAACTTACCCGGTGGCGGCCGCGGGCCAAACGCGGCGGCCGGAGATCCAGGTCTGGGTGACGCGGGTCGCGGGGTCGAACGGGTCGCCGTCGCAGATCGCCAGGTCGGCGGTCTCCCCCGCGGCGAGGCCGCCGGCGCCCGGCGCGCCGAGGGACGCGGCCGCCGTCACGGTCAGCGCCCGCACCGCCTCCGCCGGGGTCAGCGCCTGGGCCGGCTGGATCGGCCGCCGCACCGCGAGCCTGAGGTTGCCGAGCGGGTCGAGCGGCCCCGCCGGGTGGTCGGAGGCGAGGGTCAGCGGCACGCCCGCGTCCAGCAGCGACCGCCCGCCGACGACCGTCAGGAAGCGGTCGGTGCCGCCGTCGACGATCTGCGGGCCGAACGTGGTGAGGAAGCCGGGCTGCACCGTCGCCCACGCCCCGCTCGCCGCGACCAGGTCGACGGCCGCCGGGTCGAGGAGCACCAGGTGGTCGATGACGGCGGCGCCGGCGGGGGCTCCCACGGCGCGCAGGGCGGTCGCGGCCTGCCGCACGGCGAGGTTGCCGAGCGCGTGCATCCGCGGGCGCAGCCCCGCCGACAGGTACGCGGACAGCAGGTCGGCGAGCTCCCGGTCCGAGTACCGCAGGTACTCCAGTCGCAGGGTCCGCCCTTGTACGGTGGTGCGCCGGCGCATCGCGTCGCGCAGCGGGCCCGGGTGCCGGGCGGCGACGGTCTCCTTGACGGCCTGCCAGGTGAGCCGGCCGAGCGCGCGGGCCGGCATGCAGACGGCGCACCGGTCGCCGCCGTCGAGGAACAGCTTCGCCTCGCGCCCGCTCGCCCCGTAGTCGCCGTCCGGCGCGACCGACGGCCCTTCCAGGGGGCTGAGCAGCCCTTCGCCGGCACCGACCGCCCACGACAGCCGCGGCGATGCGGGCGCCGCGAGGCCGAGCATCCGCTCGTGGTGCTGCGGCGGGACGTACGCCTCGTGCGCGTGCGTGATGCCCAGCGACACGCACCGGTCGAGGGCCTGGCGGGTCAGCGCGACCGGGTCGCCGGGGGCGGAGGCGAGCGCGCGGGCGAGGGCCTCGCCGTAGGCCTGCTCCCAGATCTCCCCGGTCGGCCGGCCCCGGCGGTCGAGGCTCACGTCGCCGTCCTGGGCCCGCCGCGTGGTGATGCCGAGCGCCCGCATCGCCTGGGAGGAGACGGTGCCCCGGTGGACGTCGACGCCGCTGACCAATATCTGACGGCCGGGCGCGACGGCGTCGAGCTCGGCGGCGGTCGGCAGGCGCCGCTGCGGCCACCGGAACGGCCGGGCGTTCCAAACCAGCAGCCAGGGCGCGTGCGGGTCGGCCGCGGCCGCCACCCCGATCGCGGCGAGCGCCGCGGGCAGCGAGGTCCAGGCGGAGCCGTCGACGCCGAGCGTCTGCCACCCGACAACGGTGGCGTGCAGGTGTGTGTCGACGAACCCGGGCAGAATGTGACACCCTGCGACGTCGATCATGGTGTCCGCCGGCGGGGGCGGTGTGTCGTGCGCGCCGGTGGCGGTGATCCTGTCGCCGGTGACCAGCAGCCAGCCAGGCTGCGGGGTGCAGGTCGGGCCGGCCCAGATCGTCGCTCCGGTCATGAGTGTCCCGGCCATGCGGCAACAATACTTACCCGGATGCGAGTACGACGGCTCAGGCGCCACGACGGCCGGCAACCGAGGATGTAACCGGTCCGTGTGGATGGTCAGGGAGAAAGGGAACAGTCGTGACGTTCGTGCGCCAATGGGTGCTTCGGATCAGCAGCTTCGGGCTGACCTGGCTGTACGCGATCTACCGGGTGCACCCGGCGGTGTGGCGGCTGATGGCCCGCAACTACCGGCCGTGGATGGCCCGGTTCGCCCGCCTGCACGCGTGGATGACGTGCCAGTTCGCGGCCATCGACGTGCCCGCGTACGGCGACTTCCTGCGCCGCAACGACTGGCGGTTCCGCTGGTTCGACCTGACGTCCTACCCGCCGACCGCGAAGCTGACCTACGTGAAGGCGTACCCGGAGGAGCAGCGCTGCTGGCACGGCCGGATCGAGATCGCCGGCAGCGTCGTCGACGAGTCGTCGGGGTCGTCGGGCCAGCCGTACAACTGGATCCGCAGCAAGAAAGAGCTCGGGACGGTGCACAAGAACCTCGCCGGCTACACCACGCTGGTGTTCCCGTCGAAGCGGCGGTTCGTCATCAACGCCTACTCGATGGGCGCGTGGGCGACCGGCACCAACACCGGCATCGCGATGGCCCGCGTCGCGATGGTGAAGAACACCGGGCCCGACCTCGACAAGATCATCGACACGCTGCGGCACTTCGGGCCCGGCTTCGACTACGTCATCACCGCCTACCCGCCGTTCCTGAAGCACCTGCTGGACAAGATGGACGCGGTCGGCTTCGACTGGGCGCCCTACAAGCTGTCCGCGCTGGTCGGCGGCGAGGGCATGACCGAGGCGCTGCGCGACTACCTGGAGCAGCGGTTCACGAAGGTGCGCTCCGGCTACGGCGCCAGCGACCTGACGATCGGCATGGGCGGCGAGACCGACCTGACGGTGTGGCTGCGCCGCCGCCTGCGCACCGACCAGGCGCTGCGGGAGGCGCTGCTCGGCGCCGACGAGCACCGGCTGCCGATGATCTTCCAGTACAACCCGCTCGAGACGTACCTGGAGACCACCGCCGACGGCGAGATCCTCTGCACCATCAACACGACCGCGGTGCTCAACCCGAAGGTGCGCTACAACATCGGCGACGAGGGCAAGCTGATGTCCTATGCGGAGCTGACCAGCATCGTGGGCAAGGACGCCGAGATGCAGCGCGCGTTCGAGGGCGACCGGATGAAGCTGCCGCTGCTGTTCCTGTTCGGGCGGAAGGACAGCACGATCTCGTACATGGGCGCGAACATCTACCCGCAGGACGTGGAGAACGGCCTGTACCAGGACAACCCCCTCGCCCACCAGATCCAGAGCTTCTGCCTCACGCTCGAGGAGCACACCGACCTCGAGAGCCGCCCGGTGATCCACATCCAGCTGCGCGAGGCCGTACACCTGACGCAGCAGCAACAGGAGGAGCTGGCCGACGTGTGCCGGCGCGGCGTGGTGCGCTACCTCGCCGAGGTCAGCCGCGACTTCGCCGAGTCCCTCGCCGAGGACCCCAGCGCGGCGGACCTGCGCGTGCGCGTCCACGAGCACGGCGCCGGACCGTTCGCCGCCAGCAACGGTAAGATCAAAAACGTCTACCTGGCCAGGAGCGCCGCATGAGGACCACCGACTTCTCGAAGGTGCCACCGGTCGGGCAGGCGACCGCGATGTTCGTCGGCGCCACCCGCTACCGCGGCCCGCACTCGATCTTCATCCTCACGTTCACCTGGTTCAAGATGGTGCGCCAGATGAAGCGGCTGCCCGGGTACTGCTGGCACACCGTCTACTGGCAGTGGCCGTTCACGCTCGGCACCATCGCGTTCTTCCGCGACCGGGACGCGCTGCTGCAGTTCGCGCGCACCAAACACCACCGCGACCTCATGTGCTGGATCACCGACAACGGCACCCGCAACGCCACCGGCGGCTACATCCGGCTCTACAACGCCGAGGAGAGCGGCTACACCAACGGCGTCTGGCGCGCCGAGGGCAATACGATGGCGCACATCGAGACCTACACGCCGCTGTCCCGCGAGACGGACGGCCCAGCCGTGCACCGGCCGGCGTCGTGACCGTCCACATCGAGCCCGTGACCGGCCGGGCCGGGCTCCGCGCGTTCTGCGACCTGCCGCTGCGGCTGCACCCGCGGGACCGGTACGTGCCCCTGGCCGACTCGGTCATCGCCGGGTTCAAGGACGTCGAGCTGTTCCTGGCCCGCGACGCGTCCGGCACGGTCGTCGGCCGCACGACCCTGCACCGCAACGCGAAGTTCGACGCGAAGCTCGGCCGGCGGCACCAGCTCTTCGGCCTCACCGAGTTCGCCGACGATGCCGCGGCCTCGGCGCTGTTCGAGCTGGTCGCGGAGCGCGGCCGCGACACGGAGGCGCTGTTCGGCCCGGTCGGGCTGCTGCCCAACCAGACCGGCGGCGTCATCACGTCGGGCTTCGACGAGCGCGGGTTCATCGACTCCGCCTGGAACCCGCCGCACTACCCCGTCTCGTACGAGCGGCACGGCTTCACCCGCCGCTTCGAGGCCGACACGTGGCTGTGCGATGTCGGCGCGGGCGGCGAGTTCGCCTTCGACGACGCGCGGATCGCCGCCGAGGACCTCGTGGTGCGGCACGGCTCCCGCCGCCGGTTCAAGGCGCAGCTGCCGATCCTCCGGGAGATGCTCAACGCGTCGTTCGCGCAGCTCGGCTACTACACCGAGATCGACGCCGACGAGTTGGCGAAGCAGACCGACGGGCTGTCGTTCCTGCTCGACGAGGCGCTGCTGCTGTGGCTGGAGAAGGCCGGCCGGCCCGTCGCGTTCATCGTCACCGTGCCCGACGTGTCGGAGTTCTTCATGAAGGTCGGCGGCCGGCTCGGCGTGCTCAACCAGCTGCGCCTGCTCGCCACCCGCAACCGCCACCGGCGGGACGCCGTCCTCATCATCAAGGGCACCGTCCCCGACGAGCAGGGCCGCGGCTACCTGACGCTGCTGTCCCGCGAGCTGTACCGGGGGCTGCGCGCCGGCGGCTACCGCACGCTGCGCAGCACGTACGTGGAGCGCGACAACCCGGCGTCCGCGGCGCAGTACCGGCGGATGGGCGGCCGCCCGCTGCACGGCTACACCTTCTACGAACGGGCGGTGGCATGAGCGGGCCGGAGCGCAGCGGAGGGCTGCGAATCATGGGCGCGGTCTTTCGGTCAGGCCGGCGCCGGAGCGCAGCGGAGGTGACGGCATGACCTGGGTCTCCGAATTCCGGGCGCTTGAGGACGACTGCCGGCGGGCGCCGAGCGCGCACAACACGCAGCCGTGGGTCCTGCGGTACGGCGACGACTCGGTCGACGTGCACTGGGACCCTTCGCGGGCGCTGCCGGACTCGGACCCGACGCGGCGGGACCTGTTCCTCTCCCTCGGCGCGTTCGTCGAGACCTGCCTGATCGTCGCGGCGGACGCGGGCCTGCCGGTGCGGGCGTCGGTGTCCGTCGACCGCGCCTCGCTGCGGGCCGCCCGCCTGGTGCCGGATTCCGCCGTGTACGAGACGCCCTTTACCCTCGCGTCGGTGCGGCAGCGCGGCTGCGCGCGGGGCGGGTACGCGCCCGGAACCCTGGACACCGCGACGCTCGCCGCGCTGGCCGGGCTCGGCGCCGACCTGCGGCAGCTGCCCAGCCGTTCGCTCGTCAAGCCGCTCGCGGCGGCGGACCGGTGGATGTTCGGCACCCCCGCCGTCGTCGCCGAGCTGCGGGAGTGGATGCGCCTGTCGCCGAAGCATCCGCGGTACCGGCTCGACGGCCTCACGGACCGCGCGATGGCAATGTCCCGCGTCGAGGCGTCCGGACTGGCCGCGATGATCGGGCCGCGCGCCTACCGGGTCACCCGCCGGCTCGGCGGCCCCGCGCTGCTGGCCGCCGCGTCGAAGGGTCTGCTGCGGTACGACGGCAGCGTCCTCGTCCTCGTCGGCAGCGCCGTCACCCCGGAAGAGGTGATCGAGCACGGGCGCGCCCTCGTGCGGGTGTGGCTGGCATTGTCGGAGCGCGGCCTCGCCGTCCACCCGCTGAGCCAGCTCCTGGACTGCACGGCCACCGGCACCCGGCTCGCCGAGCGCCTCGGCCTCGCGCCCGACGAGGCACCCCTCGCCGTGTTCCGCACCGGCCGGCCGCTCCAGCCGCCGGTCCGCTCGGCCCGTATCCCGTCGGCGTAGAACGCTGAGCCGGCTCGCTGGGTGCCGCGGCGATCCGGATCAGGGTCTGCTGGCCGGCCGCGACGAACCGGCGGTCCGCGTCGTCGCTGACGGTCATGCCGCCCAGCATCACACACCGCCCAACATCAGACGCCGTCGTGCCTCACACGCTGGCGTGCCTCACACGCCGTCGTGCCAGGAGTGCCAGAGGGCGGCGTACGGGCCGCCGGCGGCGACGAGCTCGTCGTGGGTGCCGAGCTCGATGATCCGGCCGTCCTCCATCACCGCGACCCGGTCGGCGTCGTGCGCCGTCTGCAGGCGGTGCGCGATCGCGATGACGGTCCGCTCGTGCAGCACCGCGGCGAGGGCCCGCTCCGCCGTCCGGGCGACCGTCGGATCCAGCAGCGCGGTGGCCTCGTCGAGGATCACGGTGTGCGGGTCCGACAGCACCACCCGCGCCAGCGCGACCTGCTGGGCCTGGGCGCCGTCCAGCGGGTGCAGTGCCAGGTCACGGTCGAGGTCGTCGGCCCAGTCGGCGCCGACGGTCTTCAGCGCCTCGTGAAGCTCCTCGTCGGGGGCGGCCACGATGAGGTTGTCGCGCAGCGACTCGCGGAACACGTGGTGCTCCTGCGTCACGAGCACGACCTGCCGGCGCAGCTCGTCCGGTGGCAGGTCGGCGATCGGGACGCCGCCGACGGTGACGGTGCCGGCGGTGGGGCGGTCCACGCCCGCGACGAGCATGCCCAGCGTCGACTTCCCGGCGCCGGACAGGCCGACGATCGCGAGCCGTTCACCGGGGCGGATGGTGAGGTCGACGCCGTGCAGGACGTCATGTCCGGGCTCGTACGCGTACCGCACGCCGCGCACCTCGATCCGGTCGTCGCGGGGCGCCTCCGTCGCGGCCGGGGCCGCCGCCGGGATCGCGGCGAGGCCTTCGACGCGGGCGAACGACGCGCTGCTGCTCTGCAGCTGCTCGATCCAGATGAGGATGCTGTCCAGCGGGCCGACGAGCTGCCGCAGATAGAGGACGGCGGCGACGACCGTGCCGAGGCTGACCCGGCCCCCGATCGACAGCATGCCGCCGACCAGCAGCACGAGGACCACCGGCACCGCATACGACGTCTCCACGAGCGGGAAGAACACCGTGCGCAGCCCGAGCGTCGCGAGGCGGGTGCGGTGGGTCTCGGCGATCGCGGCGTGCCCGGCGGCGAGGCGGCGCTCCCGCAGCGCGAACGCCTCGATCGTGCGGGCACCGGCCGTGGTGGCGCTCAGCTCGTCGGCGAGCACCGAGTTGGCCGCCCCTTCCGCGAGGTACGCGGTGCGGGCCCGGCGCAGGTACCACCTCGTGACGAACCAGATCCCCGACAGCCCGAGCACGCCGACCACACCGAGCAACGGGTTGATCACCAGCAGCGCCGAGCAGATGAACACGATCTGCACGGCGCCGACGGTCATGCCCGGCAGCACGTCGCGCAGTGTCGACGCGACCGCGTCGATGTCGGTGGTGCCCCGCGCGGCGAGGTCACCGGCCGGCACCCGCTCGACGACGGCCGCCGGCAGGGCGAGGGCGCGCCGGAGGAAGTCCTCCCGGATGCGAAACGCCGTACGCTCGCCGAACCGGTACGCGATCGCGAGCGCGAACCGGGTGAGCAGCAGCTGCGCGACGGCACACGCCAGCACCGCGAGCGCGAGCCGGTCGACGGCGCCGCCCTTGCCGGTCACCGTGTCGACGATCCGGCCGAGCAGCCATGGCGCGCCGAGCCCGGCGACCGCCGCCAGGGAGTTGAGCACGAGGATCGCGACGACGGACGGCTTGTCGGCCGCGATCAGCCGCAGCGCCGCCCGCCCGACCACCCGCTGGCCGGCGATCGGCAGGGTCGTCGTCATGCGTCGTCGCCGAACGCGCGGGTCACCAGTGCCCGGTAGCCCGGTTGGGCGGCGAGGAGCGCGCGGTGCGTACCGGATGCGGCGACCCTGCCGTCGACGAGGTAGTGCACCACGTCGGCGTGGTCCAGCAGCACCGGCGACGTGGTGGCCACGACGGTGCCACGCCCGGCCCGCGCGGCCGTGAACCGCTCCGCGATCGCCGCCTCGGTGTGCGCGTCGACCGCGGACGTCGGCTCGACGACCAGCAGCAGCTCCGGGTCGGCGTGGACGGCGCGGGCGAGCCGCACCCGCTGCCGCTGCCCGCCGGACAGGTTCCGCCCGCCCCACTCGACCCTGCGGTCCAGCTCGGCGGCGACGTCGTGCGCGACCGCGGTCCGGATCGCCGCGCTGACCAGGTCGTCGTCGGGCTCGTCGCGGCCGGCGACCACCTCCCGCAGCGGCCCCGCGAACAGGTCCGCGTCGTGCTCGGCGACCAGGATCCGGGCCCGCACCTCGGCCTGCGCGATCTCGGCGAGCCGCCGGTCCCCCCAGGTGACGTCGGTCGGCCCGTACCGCCCGAGCCGGTCGATCACCGCCGCCGACTCCTCGGGTCGCGCCCCGGCCAGCGCGGTCAGCCGGTCCGGCTCCACGACCACCCCGGACTCCGGGTCCCGCAGCGTGGCCGGCCCGTCCGGCGCGGCCTTCCCGCCCGGGTCGTCGACGGGCAGCTTCAGGAAGTCCACCACCCGCCGCGCCGCGACGAGCCCCCGCGTCGCATCGAACGCACAGAAGATCATCACATCGACGGGGATCACGAGCATGGCGGTGTACCCGTAGACCGCGACCAACTCACCGGCCGTGAGCTCCCCCGCCGCGGCCTGCCGCGCGGCGAGCCACACGACGAGCCCGAGGAACACCACCGGCAGCCCGCCGCCGAGCGCCCCGATCCAGCTGGACGGGCCGCCGACCCGGTAGCCCTGGTCCCGCAGCAGCGCGGACCCGACCTGGTAGCGCCCGTGGTAGACGTCCTTGCCGCCGAGGCCGTTGAGGATCCGCAGCCCGCCCAGCACGTCGACCAGCCGCGCGTTGAGCTCACCCTGCCGGTCCCGGTACCGCAGCCCGGCCCGCTGCGTGCGCCGCAGCAACGGCCCGACGAGCAGCACGAGCACCGGCACCCCGGCGAGCACCACCACGGCAAGCGTCCCCGACGTCCGGGCCAGCAGCACCGCCACCACCGTGTACGCCAGCGTCGACGCCACCCCGACCCCACCGACGTTCATCGCCCGCCCGATCGTCCACACGTCGGAGATGCCGATCGTGACGACCTCCCCCGCCGTGACCCCGCGCGGCAACGCCGCCCCCAGCCGCGTCGCATGCGTCATGATCAGATCCGCCGTCCGCAGCGCCGCCGTCATCCGCAACTTCGTCATGCTCCGGTGCCGCATGATCCCCAGCCCCGCGCTCGCCACCCCCAGCACCAGCACCGCCCCGGCCCACCCCGCCAGCGCCACCGGCCGCCGCGACTGCAACCCCCTGTCGATCGCCTGCGAGATCAGGAACGGCATGAACGCCAGCCCCATGAACCACAGCGACCCGAACATCGCCCCGAGCGCGACCCTGCCCCTGATCTGCCACCCGAGCCGGACCAGAAACCCCGCGGACCCCCCGACCTCCATCCCTCCAATGCTGCCCCATGCACCCCGTACGCCGCCCGCCCGAGACGTTCGCGGTCAGCGATATCCCACCCACAGCGGACGCCGGTCGCGCGCTCGGTCTACGGACGGTGTTAAGGAGGTGGGGTCGGACACCGATGAGAAATGGCGCCGACAGCAGTCTGAGTACGGACCGGTGAAAACGCGCTGCGCGGATCAAGGGAGAACAACGAGATGAGACCACTTCGATACTCGATCAACGTCACACTCGACGGCTGCTGCCATCACGAGGCAGGGATCGCCCCGGACGAGGAGTCGATGCGGTACTGGACCGCTGAGATGCAACGAGCCGACGCCCTGCTCTTCGGCCGGGTGACCTACGAGATGATGGAGTCGGCGTGGCGGCAGCCGGCCACAGGCGCCTGGCCTGACTGGATGGGCGAGTGGCAGATCCCGTTCGCCGAGACCATCGACCAGGCGAAGAAGTACGTCGTGTCGAGCACGCTGAACGGTGCCGACTGGAACGCCGAGCTGGTGCGAGGCGACCTGGAGCAAGCCGTTCAACGGCTCAAGCAGGAGCCAGGCGAAGGCCTGTTCATGGGTGGCGTGACACTCCCCCTGGCGTTGGCAGATCTGGGACTGATCGACGAATACGTGTTCGTTGTACAGCCGGTCCTCGCCGGACACGGACCGACGTTGCTCACCGGCCTGCGCGAACGCATCCAGCTCGAGCTCGTGGACCGCCACGAGTTCCGGTCGGGGGTGATCGCCCTGCGATACCGGCCCACGCGAGCAACGGCCTGACGTGACTCGTCCTGGCGCGTTGGCCGCTGCCTCTCAGGATTCGCTGATCGCGCAACGGCGAGCACTCGTCGCCGAGGAGGGTCAGGACGGGGAGACGAGGTCGCGCTGAGTGGACAGGAGCTGGGTCATCTCGGCGGCGGGCATGGGGCGGGCCAGGTGGTAGCCCTGGCCCAGCGAGTAGCCCAGCTCGATGAGGCGGTCCGCCTGCGCGGCGTTCTCGATGCCCTCGGCGACGGTGTCCAGGCCGAGGGCCAGGGAGAGCTGCACGACCGCGCGGGCGACGGCCTGCCTGGCGTCGGCTTCCGGGGAGCCTGGGGGTCGAGCTCGATGCCGTCGACGAAGGACTTGTCGAGCTTGATGATGGCGGCGGGGAAGGCCCGGAGCAGGCTGAGGGACGACTCACCGGTGCCGAAGTCGTCGAGGGCGAGGGCCTCGACGCCGACGATGCGGCCGGTGCGGATGGCGATGATGGGCTGGTAGTGCACGGTGAACTCGCCGGCGTCGAGGGCGCGGCACAGCTCGCCGCCGAGCTGGGCGTGGCTGGCGACGGGCTGCGCCATGCCGTCGTGGTAGCGGACCCAGTTGGCCTTGCCTCGTTGCTTGGCGGCGTACATGGCGACGTCGGCGTCGCGCAGGAGACTGTCCAGCGCGGTGCCGGCGGGTGCGGTGGCGATGCCGACGCTGGCGTGCACGAGCAGCCGGTGCTGGCTCAGCGGGCCGGTGAAGGCGTCCAGGACGCGCTGCGCGATCGTCTCGCCGAGCGCGGTCGGGTCGGTGACGAGGACGGCGAACTCGTCGCCGCCGAGGCGGACGGGCAGGCCGTCGGTGCCGGTCTCGCGGCGCAGCACGGCGGCGACCGCGATGAGGAGGTGGTCGCCGACGTCGTGGCCGAGGGAGTCGTTGATCGTCTTGAAGTCGTCGAGGTCGACCAGCAGGACGGTGGCGTCGCCGCGTTCGAGCTGGGCGGCGAGCCGCTGCCGGAACAGGGCGCGGTTGGGCAGGCCGGTCAGGCCGTCGTGGGTGGCGTCGTGCTCGAGGCGTTCCTGGGAGGCGCGCTTGTCGGCGAGCAGCCGCGCGTTCTCCCGGAACGCGACGAACTGCCGGACGGTGACCAGGCCTGTCACCAGTACCGACGCCGCGATCACCAACCGGTCGGCCGTGGTCAGCTCGCCGGGGATGACGGCGATGAGCGGCACGTCGACGGCGGCGACGGCCAGGTAGGGCAGCCACGCCCCGGCGCGGCCACGTCCGGCGGCGGCGTGCTGCCACTGGCGGCGCACGGCGAGGGCGCCGAGCACCGCCGCGAACGGCATGACCACCGCCTGGTCCGCGACGGAGCCGGCGTCGCCGCCGTGGATGAGCAGCAGCGCGACGACGGCGCCGGTCAGGCCGGTCGAGCCGATCAGGCGCAGCGCGGACCGGTCGATGGGGCCGCCGCGGATGTAGGCGACCTTGGTGATGCCGCCGGCGGCGAGCGCGAGCGACAGCCCCAGCAGGACGATGGTCTGCGTGCTCCACGGCGTGGCCGCGGTCATCACCGGGGCCAGGCCGAAGTGGAACAGGACGGTGCCGCAGCCGAGGAAGGCGATCGCGCGGTCCAGCCACTGCCGCCAGCGTTCGCCGGCGCTGGCGATGCCGAGCGGGACCCGCACCATCGCCCACATCGCGGTGAGGAAGCCGGCGCCGGCGAGGGCTGCCGCCGGCAGCGGCATCGGCGGCAGGATCGACGTGTCGCGGAACCCGGCGACGGCGAGGACCGTGTACCCGGCGCCGACGAGGCCGAACGCGACCAGCATCAGCCGCCAGAACCGGACGGCCGGCGGGGTGAGCGGGGCGCGGCGCAGCAGGTCGAGCACCGCCGCGGCGGCGCCGGCCGCGGCGAGGGGCAGCGGCAGGTAGGACACGGCGGCCGGGCCGATGCCGGTGACCGTCCACAGCACGTACCAGAGCGCGCCCGCGGCCGTGACGCCGAAGGTGGCGGCGACGTGGCGCAGCGGGGCGCGATGGTCGGCGGTCACGCCGGGCACGATCGGCGGTCCGGCCGGCACCTGAATGCGCGCACCCGACTTGCGCCGCGATGGCAACCCCGGCGATGCGAGGCCGGCGAGCGGTCAGGCGACCTCGTAGGTCATCCGGACCCGGTCGAGCCGGCCTTGCCGCAGGTCGTCGTCGGGGACCACGAACGCCAGCCGGACCAGCTCGCCCCACGCGGTGCCTTCCTCGCCCTCCAGCTGGAGCAGCGGCCTGGTGCCGGGCCGCTGCGGGTGGTAGCCGTCGCCGAGCCGGCCCAGGACCTGGTGCGGGGTGTGTTCCGGTGCGAGCGCCCGGAGCACGTCGATGAGCGCCGGGCCCGTGGCGTGCAGCAGGGTGCGCAGCGCCGGGTCGTCGAGCTCCGGCACGGACCGGACCGGCCACGCGCCGAGCGGCTGCGCCGGGACGACCTCCGCGTGTTCTGGCGCCTGCTGTACCGGCGCGGCGTCGGGCACGTGGAGCACCCTGCCGGCGTCGGGCTCGTCGCGCCAGACCGCGGCGAAGAACAGCAGCAGGCCGTCACGGGGCAGCGTCCACTCCGCGCCCAGCAGGCCGGCGAGGGCGTCGCAGCGCAGCTGGGCGAGGAGGGTGAGCGGCTCGCCGCCGACGGCCGGCCAGTCGACGCCGGGCGGAAGGCGCGGCAGTCCGCCGTAGCTGCCGGCGTACCGGCCGCCGTCGGCGATCTCGTCGTCCTCGTGCTCCCAGTCCTCGAGCACCGCCAGCTCCAGCGCGGGCCGTGCGAGGGCCAGGACCGCCGCGACGATCGACGGATCCAGCTCGGCGTCCCGGCCTGCCCTCCGAGTGCTCACCGGCCGCAGGTCGGGCGGAACGGGGCCGACGGCAGGTGCGAGGCCCACTCCTGCCGGGTCAGCGCGCGGCCGGCGCAGATGCGGTCCCGCGCGGCGACGACGTCGAATGACCAGCTGACGATCCGGCCGTCCTCGGCGCCGGAGACGAGCGCGCCGGCCGCGGTGAACGCGAGCCCGCGGACCCGCGCGGTGTGGCCGGTCAGGGTGGCGACGGACCGCCGGCCGGCGACGTCCCACACGATGACGGAGTGGTCGTCGCCCGCGGACGCGAGCCGGCGGCCGTCCCGGTCGAAGGCGAGCACCTGCACCGGCGCGGTGTGTCCACTGAGGACGGCGAGCTCCCGGCCGGTCGCGGTGTCCCACAGCTTGACGGTCCGGGTGTCGCCCGCCGTCGCGAGCAGGCCGCCGTCGGGGCTGACGGCGATGTCCTGCACCGCGCTCTGCCCGGTGTTGACCCGGCTCAGCAGGCGTCCGGTCGCGGTGTCCCACGTGTTGACGTAGCCGCCGGCGCTCGCGCCGACCAGGCGGCGGCCGTCGGGGGTGAACACCAGCGACGTGACGATCCGCGGGTCGAGCGACGCGGTGCGGTCGACCGGCGCGCCGACGTCGCGCACGTCCCACATCGAGGGGCCGAGGGTCGCCGCGGCGAGGAACCCGCCGGTGGGGTCGAAGGCGAGGTCGGTGGTGACCCCCGACCCGTTGGTGCGCAGCGGCGCCGTCACGGGTTTGCCCAGCCGGACGTCCCAGATGGTGACGGTGTTGGTTCGGGTGACGGCGGCGAGGATCTGTCCGCCCGGGTGGAACGCGACGGCCTGGACCTCGTCGCCGTGTCCACTCAGGACGGTCGACGCCTTCCCGGCGGTGTCCCACAGCCGGACCGTCCCGTCGCTGCCGGCGGACGCGACGGTGGTGCCGTCGGGGCTGACCTTGACGTCGTGCACCCGGGCGGTGAACGCGCCGAACGGCCGGGCGGCGAGGTCGTGCACCACGATCGTGCCGTTGAAGCCGGCGGAGGCCAGGTAGGTGCCGTCCCGGCTCAGCACGACGGTGACCGTCTCGGTGCGGCCGCGGTCCTGCAGCGTCTCGAGGGGTTCGCGGCGACGCAGGTCCCAGACGGTGATGGCGCCGTTCTCGTCGGCGACGGCGAGCCGGCCGCCGGCCGGTGCGGAGATGGCCCACGAGTATCCGCCGTTGCCCGGCAGCGCCGGCAGGGCCGTGGCCCGCCCGCCGGTGACGTCCCACATGGTGACGCCCCGGTCCTCCGAGGAGGCGGCCAGGGTGAACCCCTCCCCGGCGAACGCGACGGAGAACACGTGCTGCGTGGGCAGCTCGGCCACGACGGTGCCCGCGGCCACGTCCCACACCTTGGGCGCCTGACCGCCGGCGGCGGCGAGCAGCGACCCGTCGTGGCTGAAGGTCACCGACGCCACGGCGTGCCCCAGTCCGGAGAGGACGGTGGTGCCGCCGGTACCGACGTGGAACAGCGCGATGGTTGCGCCCTTGGCTACGGCGACGGTCATGCCGTCGGGGCTGAACGCCATCGCCGAGCCGAGGCCGTCGGCGTCGAAGCGGTGCAGCTGCCGCCGGGTGGCGGTGTCCCAGACGATGACGGAGCCCTTGGCGCCGTCGATCCCGACCGACGCGAGGCGGGTGCCGTCGCCGCTGAACGCGACGCTCGCCGCCCGCCCCGTGTGCCCGGTCAGCGTGCCGGTGCGGGTGCCGCGGACGGGGTCCCACAGGCCGATCGCGCCGTCGCCGGCGGCGGAGGCGAGCAGCGTGCGGCCGGGGTCGAAGGCGACGGCGTAGATCGACGGCCCGCCGACGTTGAGCTCGCGCCGGCGCGGTGCCACGGCGGCGCTGAGCACGGCGCCGCGGGACTCGGTGGTCGAGTGCAGGCGCTCCGCCTCGACCGCGAGCAGGCCGGCGAGCTCGGGGTCGGTGGCCAGCAGCGACCGGGAGCGCAGGGACACCTCCTCGGCCAGCGTCGCCACCTGCTGCCGACGCGCGTCCTGGCGCTGCCGGGTGGCGACGGCGCCGCCGAGCACGGCGAGCACCAGGAGCACGGCCATGCCGGCGACGAGCCGCTTGAGCCGGCGCGCCTGCCGCCGGACCCCGGCCTGCTCGGCCTCGGCCAGGTCGTTGCTCTCCCTGAGGAACGCCGACTCCAGCTGGTTGAGCCCGGTCAGGCCCTGCGCGGCGGCGAGCTGCGCCCCCCGGTACAGGGCGCCGCTGTCACGGTGCAGCGTCCGCCACGTGTGGGCAGCGTCGGTGAGCCGCCGGTGCGCGACGAGCGCGGCGCGGTCGTCGGTGAGCCAGCGGTGCAGCCGCGGCCAGGCCCGGATCAGGGCCTCGTGCGCGACCTCGACGGTGCCGTCGCCGAGGACGACCAGGCGGGCGTCGGTGAGCTCGTGCAGGACCACGGCGGTGACGCCCGGGTCGGCGACGCCGTCGAGCTCGGCTCGGGCGATCGGCCGGCGGGTGTCCTCGGTGCCGTCGCCGAGGGCGGTGAGCCGCTGGAAGATCCGGCGGGTCGCCGCCTGCTCGGCCGGGTCGAGGCCGGCGTGGACCCGCTCCGCGGTCTGTGCGATCGCGCCGCGGACCCCGCCCCCGGCGTGGTACGCGGCGAGGGTGAGGGTGGCGCCGTCGCGGCGCTGCCAGGTCTCCAGCAGCGCGTGCGAGACGAGCGGCAGCGCGCCGGGCTCGTCGGCCGCGTCCGCGAGGACCGTGGTGACCAGGTCCGGCTCGACGCTCAGCCCGGCCAGCGCGGCCGGCCGGGTGATGATCTCCCGCAGCTCGCCGCCGGTCACCGGCCCGACGAGCAGCTGCGCCTCGTCGCGCAGCGCGTCGACGAGGTCCGCGTGCCGGCTCAGGTGCGCGAGGAAGTCCGCGCGCACGCCCAGCACGACCGTGGTGCGGCGGTCCTCGCCGCGGGCGGCGTCCAGCAGCGCGGCGATGAACGTGCGGCGCTCGTCCGGGTCGGCGCACAGCGTGAACACCTCCTCGAACTGGTCGACGACGAGCAGTGCCCGGGTGTCCGGCGGCGCGGCCGCGAGCGCGCCGCGCACGGCGACGTCCAGGGCGGACCGGTCGCTGCCGAGCTCCTCCCGGACGCGGTGCCGGTCGGCGCCGGACAACTTCGTGACCAGGTCGGACAACGCGTCGAGGGGGTGTTCGGTCGGGGTCATCAGCATCGTGCGCCACGTCTTCGGCAGGGTGCCGATCAGGCCGGCCCGCAGCAGGGAGGACTTGCCGCTGCCGGACGCCCCGAACACGCCGACGACCGGCAGCCGGTCGATCTTCGCCCGGAGCCGGTCGATAAGCTCGGCCCGGCCGAAGAACCACTCGGCCTGCTCCGGCTGGAAGGCCGCGAGTCCCCGGTACGGGCAGTGCTCCTCGACCTGCGCGGTCCGCGCCGGCCGGTCCGCCGCGGCGGCCTCCCAGCGGGCGTTCCACTCGGTGGGGTCGCCGCCGCACGCCTCGGCGTAGGCGACGGTGACCTCCCGCGACGGCAGCCGGTCGCCCTTCGCCGCCTCGGCGAGCGTGCTGGCCGAGTAGTGGGCCCGGCGGGCCAGGGTCCGGTAGCTCGGGCTGCCGGCCTGCTCGCGCAGCTGCCGCAGCTGCCACGCGAGTCGCTGCACCGGACCGGCCTGAGGATCCACCGGCTTCTCGGGTCGGCCCACCATTGCACCTCCGCGATCTGGGGTCAGCACGATACCGCGGGTTGTCCGGCGTTGTTTGTCCGGCGCCCGGTGCACTGTCGGTCAATTCCCGCACCGTCCATGGTGGACGAGGCAAGGCAATCCGCCGACCAGGGCATTGCCGTCCACCGGGAAGGAAGGTGTCGATGATTCGACGGATCGCAGGGGCGTGCGTCGCGGTGGCCGCGGCCGCCGCGCTCACGGTGGCAGGGGGTGCCACCGCGCACGCCGATCAGGGCTGGATCGGTGAGTGTCATCCGCAGCAATACGGGGGCTGGTGTGATGGCAACGGACCGGACTGGCAGTACCGCGGCTTCGTGAAGTGCGCCGCCCAGTCCAGCGGCAGCAAGCCGTACTACGGCCAGTTCCGCTGGGCCGGCGACACCCGGGGCTCCTACGCGCGCTGCACGCTGGGCACGTCGTACAAGTCCGGCGGTGTCGAGGTCTATTACAAGGGTGTCCTGAAGGCGACCCATCCGTGAGGAGGACCGTTCCGTTGTAACGGCGCCCGGCATGCCGGCGAACGCCGGGCCGTCACCACAGGGACGGCACGGGCGTCCGCCCTGGCTGAGGCATTACTCCCCCTCCAGGCCGGTCCCCGCCCGCAGGTCCCGCGGGCGGGGACCGGCCGCACCGTCCACGCCGGCCGCACCGTCCACGCCGGCCGCACCGTCCACGCCGGTCGCACCGTCCACGGACTCGCTGGACGGGGCGTCGGTGCGCGTCCTCGGGCTGATGCGGGCCTGCGCCGAGCCCCGCTGCGGCGAGGGGATCCCTCTGCCGCTGTGACGCGGTGGCTCGGCGCAGGTGCGGTGCTGTCAGGCGCCGGCGTTCGTGCCGTGCGCGGGCGCTGGGCTCAGCAGGGGCCGTTGCAGGCCATGACCTTGAGCCGGTCGAGGGCGCCGTTCCACTGGTTCGAGTCGCCGGCGAACGGGCCGGTGCTCGAGTACTGCCAGAACGACCACGTCGGCGCGCCGGCGGGCAGAGTGCCGGGGCTGCTGCTGTACCGGGCGAGCCACAGCGGCGAGTTGGCCCAGAAGCCGCTGTAGTTGCCGGTGCAGGTGACCCACCAGTCGGTCGTCGTGTAGATGGTCGCCCAGCGGCCGGTCCTGGTGTGGTACTGGTTGAGGAACGCGCGGATCCAGCTCACCATGCTCGCCTGCGACAGCCCGTAACACGTTGCGCCGTAAGGGTTGTACTCGATGTCCAGCGCGCCGGGCAGCGTCTTGCCGTCCTTGGACCAGCCCCCGCCATGCGCGACGAAGTAGTCGGCCTGCGCGGCCCCGCCGCCGCCGTTCGGGATCGCGAAGTGGTAGGCGCCCCGGATCATGCCGATGTTGTACGAGCCGTTGTACTGCTGGGCGAAGTACGGGTTCGTGTAGTAGGTGCCCTCGGTCGCCTTGACGTACGCGAACCGCGAGCCGGCGTTCCACTGCGCCGCCCAGTTGACGTTGCCCTGATGGCCCGAGACGTCCTGGCCGTAGGTGACGGTGGCGGCAGAGGCCGGGCTGCCGGTGAGGACCGTGGTGACGAGGGCGGCCGCCAGGGACAGTGCCGCCAGGGCTCTCTTGGACACGATGCGCCTCCTTGCTCCGGTGGTGGCAGATAGCTTCGCCGATTAGCTCACGGTGGTGGGAAACTTTCAATAGGCATCCATCTAAATTTGTCGTGACAGACTTCGATGGACACAGCGCGCTGAGCAGGTGTAATGTGCCGCGGTGCAGGAAGTTTACGAACTTCTATGGATCCGGTAAGTTAGCACCGACGTTCCGGGAGGCTCGCGCCATGGCCCGTCTCACCCGTCGCGACGCCCTGCGCGGCGCCGTCCTGCTCGGCGGCGCCGCGGCGCTGCTGACCGTCGCCGACCCTTCCGCCGGCGCGGCGCTGGCCGCACCCGACCAGCCGTCGATCGACAGCTGCGGGGCCTGGGGAGCCCGCCCACCGGCCGGCCCGCTCACCATCGTCCAGCACCGCCCGAACAAGATCATCGTGCACCACACGGCGCTGGCCAACTCGACCGACACGTCCCGCGCGCACGCCTTCGCCGCCTCCCGCGAGATCCAGGACCTGCACATGGACGGCAACGGCTGGATCGACAGCGGCCAGCACTTCACCAACAGCCGCGGCGGCTGGCTCACCGAGGGCCGCCACGGCAGCCTGTACGCGCTGCTGCACAGCCAGACCATGGTGCAGGGCGCCCACTGCGTCGGCCAGAACGACCAGGCCATCGGCATCGAGAACGAGGGCACCTACCTCACCGAACAACCCCCGGCCGCGCTGTGGTCGAGCCTGATCGCCTTCTGCGCGTTCACCTGCCACCAGTACGGCATCCCCGCCACCGAGATCTACGGCCACAAGGACTTCAACAACACCCAGTGCCCAGGCCTGCTCCACGCCCGCCTCCCGGAGCTCCGCTCCGCCGTGGCCGCCCGCCTCTGACCCCTGATTGCGCCTGGTGCCGCATCACGGGGTGGCACCAGGTCCGGCCCCGGTTCTTCGCCGGCTTCCACCGGTGCAGCCCCGCACTCGCCGGCCGGCGTCAGACGTCCCGGCGGTGCACGACGGCCAGCCCGATCAGCAGCGCGATGAGCGGCCAGGCGGCGAACACGGCCCACGCCTCGGCCAGGCTTGGCGGGTACAGGCCCCATGGGTGCGGGTTGATATCCGTCAGCCGGTCGTAGGCCACGAGTGGCATGGTGTTTCGTGCTTCCCGGCTCCACCGATGTTCCGGGCTGAAGAACAGGGGCAGGAACAGCAGGACCCCGGTGGTGGTGACGATGGTGCTGGCGGGGTGGCGCAGCAGTGCGGCGATGCCCATGCCGACCAGCGCGCAGACCGGCAGCAGCAGCGCGCAGCCTGTGATCGCCCGGGGTACGCCGGGATGGCGGATCGACAGCCCGGCGTGGTGGTCGGCCAGGATGGCCTGGCTGGCGAGGAACGCCGAGACCGCGATGAGCGCGCCGAGGGCGGACATGACGCCGGCCAGGACGCAAGCTTTGGCCGCGAGCAGGGAACGCCGGGCGGGCACCGCGGCGAATGTGGTGCGGATGAGGCCGCTGCCGTACTCGCTGACCAGGGTCACCGCCCCGATCGCGCCGGCGGCCAGCATGGCTACCAGGTACGAGTTGTGGACGAACGCGTCGCGCAGCGGGTAGAACGCGGCCCGTTCCTCGGGACTCCACCGGCCCCAGTTGTCCCGGTCGTACATCGCTTGCTGCACGGCCGAGCCGACGATCAGCACCGCGATCAGCGCCAGGCCGCCGGCCGTGGAGCGCAGTGACCAGAATTTGATCCACTCCGCGGCGAGCAGGTCGGCGAAGCGGGCACGCGGTTCCGTCTCCGCCGGCCGGGCGGTGGGCGAGGCCGTCCGGGTGCGCAGGGCGGTCATCGCTCCTCCCCGGCCTGGTACTCCACGCTGTCGGCGGTGAGCCGCATGAACGCCTCCTCCAATGATGACGTGCGGGTGTACAGCTCGTGCACGGCGATGCCCCGGGCGGCGGCGAGCTCGCCGATTCGCTCCGCGGCCAGGCCGGTCACCGTTAGGGTGCCGGTGCCGTCGGTGTCGACCGCGCCGCCGGCCCCCGCCAGCGCCGCCCCGAGCGCGGCCGGGGCGGACGTACGTACGGTGACGCTAGGGTTGGCGCTGCGGGCGGCGAAGTCAGCCAAGCGCTCTTCGGCGATCAGGCGTCCCCGGCCGATGACGACCAGCCGGTCGGCGGTGTGCTCCATTTCGCTCATCAGGTGACTGGAGACGAACACGGTCCGCCCCTGCGCGGCGAGCCGGCCGAACAGCTCCCGCACCCAGCGCACCCCTTCAGGGTCCAGGCCGTTGAACGGCTCGTCGAACAGCAGCACGGGCGGGTCGCCGAGCAGCGCGGCCGCGATGCCGAGCCGCTGCTTCATGCCCAGGGAGTACCCGCCGACCCGGCGCCGGGCCGCAGCGCTCAAGCCGACCTCGGCGAGCACCTCGGCCACCCGGCGGCGGGGAATGCGGTTGCTGACGGCGAGCGCGGTGAGGTGCGCGGTGGCGCTGCGTCCGCCGTGCACGTCGCCGGCGTCGAGCAGCGCGCCGACGTGGCGTAGCCCTCGCGCGTGGTCCCGGAAGCGGACCCGGTTCACGGTGACGGTCCCGCCGCTCGGCTCGTGCAGGCCGAGGATCAGCCGGAGCGTGGTGGATTTGCCGGCGCCGTTGGGGCCGAGGAAGCCGGTGACGTGGCCGGGCCCGATGGTACAGGTGAGGTCGTCGACCGCGGTGGTGCGGCCGTACCGCTTGGTGAGGTGGCGTAGTTCGATCACGCTGTTCACCGTGCCGGGTGATCCTGCTCCGGGCATCGGGCCGCGGCACACAACGGCCGGCGCAGGGGTAGCCCGTGGGCGTACGCCCGCAGGCCGATGCCGGGCGCCGCCGCCTCGCATAGCATCGCCGCATGCCCGACCCCGGATCGCCGACGCGCCCGCCCGCCTCGCTCGCCTGGACGGTGCTGGCCTGGTGCGGCGCGGCGGCGTACCCGGTCGTGCTGCTGACCATGGTGCCGGAGTACCGGGGGACGCTGCTGCCGATGCTGGCACTGCTGCTGCCGACCGGCTTGCTGCGGCGGTACCCGTTACCGGTGCTGGCGCTGATGCTGGCCGGTTCGTGGCTGGTCACGGTGACCGCGCATGTATGGGGGGTCGCATACAGTCAGGTCCTCGCGGTGGACGTGGCGCTGGCGGTGACGGCGGCGGCCCGGCCGCGACGGGTGTCGCTGGCCGCGGCCGCGATGGTCGTCGCCGTTCAGGTCGCCGCGGTGAGCTTCTACGCCACCGGTGACCAGCTCTACCGCAGCACCGTGGCGATCGTCGCGCTGACCGGGGTGGCCGCGTGGGCGATCGGCAACTCGGCGCGGCAGCGCCGCGAGCACGCGGCCGCGATCGCGGCGCAGGCGACCGAGCGGGCGGTGACAGCTGAGCGGTTGCACATCGCCCGCGAACTGCACGACATGGTCGCGCACAGCGTCGGGATCATCGCCATCCAGGCCGGCATGGGTGCCCGGGTCATCGATACCCGGCCGGACGAGGCCCGCCTGGCGCTTCGCACGATCGAGGCGACCAGCCGGGAGACCCTCGCCGGGCTGCGCCGCACGCTCGTGTCGCTGCGCCGCCCGGCTGGCGGGGCCGGTCCGGACGCCACGGGGGACGTGCCGCCTCGGGACCCGGCGCCGGGTCTGGCGGACCTCGACCGGCTCGCGGAGTCCACTGCGGATGCCGGGGTGCGGGTGGAGCTCTCCCGGCGCGGCGAGCAGCGGTTGCTGCCACCGGAGATCGAACTGTCGGCGTACCGGATCGTGCAGGAAGCGCTGACGAACGTGGTACGCCACGCCGGCGCCGCCCGTTGCCGGGTGACCGTGGACTATGGCGAGCGGGACCTGGCGGTCGAGGTGGCCGACGACGGCCCGGGACACGGCGACGCGGTGGCGGCCCCGGGCTTCGGGCTCGCCGGCTTGCGGGAGCGGGCCGCGATGCTCGGTGGAGAGCTCAGCGCGGGTCCGTGCCCGGGCGGAGGCTTCCGGGTATTCGCTCGGCTCCCGACGCCGGCGGGTGTCGCGTGAACGCGCCGGGCGGCGCCGTACACGTAAGGGTCGTGCTCGCCGACGACCAGCCGCTGATCCGCGCGGGCCTGCGGGTGCTCATCGACGACACGCCCGGCATGGCGGTGGTGGGCGAGGCGTCGGACGGCGCGGAGGCGGTGGGACTGGTTCGTCAGTTCCGGCCGGACGTGGTGCTCATGGACATCCGAATGCCGGGCATGGACGGCATCGATGCCACCCGGAGGATCACCGCGGCCGGCGGGGCGACCCGGGTGCTGGTGCTGACCACGTTCGACGATGACGAGTACGTCTATGGCGCGTTGCGGGCCGGGGCGAGCGGTTTCCTGGTCAAGGACATGGCACTGGAGGAGATCCTCGGGGCGGTCCGGGTGGTGGCTGCCGGCGACGCGCTGCTCGCGCCGAGCGTCACGCGCCGGCTGATCGCCGAGTTCGCCGGTCGGCCCACACCGGCCCGCCCGCGCCCGGTGCTCACCGGTGTGACCGAGCGGGAGCGGGAGGTGCTGACACTGGTCGGCCGCGGCCTGTCCAACGGCGAGATCGCCGCCGAGCTGGTGGTCAGCGTCGCCACCGCGAAGGCGCACGTGGCGCGTTTGCTGACCAAGCTCGGTGCCCGGGACCGATTGCAGCTGGTGATCGCCGCGTACGACGCCGGGCTGGTCGCGCCCCAGCGCTGAGATCCCGGGTCCGGTTCTCCACGCAGTCTCACCGCCGCCGGAGCCGGGTTCACAGTTCGTTGGGGCCCAGGGTGTTGACCGGGGAGTGCGGGGGCCGGCCGGTCAGAACGCGGACGGCCTCCTCGGTGGCGAGGGTGCGGACGGCGCGCATGGACTGTTCGGAGTAGTAGGCGGCGTGCGGGGTGACGATGGCGTTCGGCAGGTGCAGGAGGGGGTTGTCCGGTTGCCAGTCGCGCTGCTTGGCCGGCTCCTCCTCCAGGTCGTCGAGGGCGGCCGCGGCGATGGTGTGGTTGGTGAGGGCGTGGGCCAGGGCCGTGTCGGAAACGATGGGGCCGCGGGCGGTGTTGACGAGGACGGCGGTCGGCTTCATGCGGGCGAGGGTCGCCTCGTCGAAGAGGTGGTGGGTGTGGGGGGTCAGCGGGGCCTGGATGACGAGGTAGTCGGAGTCGGCGACGAGCTCGTCGAATGCGACCGGGCGGACCCCGGCGGCGCGCAGGACCTCGGCTTCCACGAACGGGTCGTGGCTGATGAGCTCGACGCCGAACGGGCGGGCACGGTCGGCGATCAGCTGGGCGATGGCGCCGAAGCCCAGGATGCCGAAGACGCGGCCGCGCAGGCGCCAGATCGGGGCGCCGGACTGCCACTGCCAGGTGCCGGCGCGGGTCGCTTCCGAGTACGAGACGATGTTGCGCACAGCGGACAGCCAGAGGGCGATGGCGTGGTCGGCGACCTCGTCGGCGCACCAGTCGTTGGGGGCGTTGGTGACCTGGATGCCGAGGCGGGTCGCGGCGTCGACGTCCACGATGTCGACGCCGGTGCCGTAGCGGGCGATGACGCGGCAGTTGGGCAGGTGCGCCATGGCGGTCGCGCCGATGTGGGCGTACTGGGTGAGGATGCCGTCGGCGGATCGACCGTAACGGATGACGTCCTCCTCGGTCTTGCACTGGCGCGATTCCAGGCGGAAGCCGGCCGAGGAGGCGATGTCGCGCTCGATCGAGACGTCGCCGAAGTCGGAGTCCGCGATCATGATCGTGCCCGATGCACCCGAGGCGCCGGGGGCGAAGTCAGTGGGAGTCACGGGGCAGTCCTTTCGTGTGCACGATGTCCTGATACTCGACGGCGAAGTCCAGGCAGCTGCCGGTGTCCATCTGGCCGGTGTGTGCCCGGAAGAGCTCCTGCCAGGGCGTCTGGTCGACGCGCGGCGGCGGCACGTAGGCGCTCCACCGCTCTTCGATCTCCTCGTCGGTGAGCTCGGCGTCCAGCCGGCGGGTGGGCATGTCGAGGGTGACCCGGTCGCCGGTGCGCAGGATCGCCAGGTTGCCGCCGATCGCGGCCTCCGGGCTGGCGTTGAGGATCGACGGGGCGTCGGACGTGCCGCTCTGCCGGCCGTCGCCGAGCGTCGCGAGCGCCTGGACGCCCCGCATGATGAGGGCGGCGGGCGGCTGCATGTTCACCACCTCGGCGGAGCCGGGGTAGCCGATCGGCCCGGTGTTGCGCACGACGAGCAGGCAGCCCTCGTCGATGTCCAGCGACGGATCGTCGATGCGCCGGTGGTAGTCCTCGGGCCCTTCGAAGACGACCGCGCGCCACGTCACCGTGGGTGCGGGCAGGAAGGCCGACGTGGCCACCGACATCTTCATCATCGCCGAGCGGAAGAGGTTGCCGTGCAGCACGAGGAAGCCGCCGCGCGGCGAGAACGCGTCGTCGACCGAGGCGGCGACCACCGACGGGTCCGAGGAGGGGGCGGCGTTCTCGGCGATCGTCCGGCCGTTCACACAGAGAGCGTCGGGGTGCAGGCGCCCGACGGCGAGCAGGGTGTGGAGCACGGCCGGGATGCCGCCGGCGCGGTGGAAGTCCTCGCCGAGGTACGTCCCGGCCGGGGCGCAGTTGACGAGGACCGGCACGCCGCCGCCGACGGCCTCCCAGTCGTCGTTCGTCAGGGCGACCCCGGCGTGGCGGGCGATCGCGTTGAGGTGGATGGGGCAGTTCGTGGAGCCCGCGATGGCGGCGGTGACGGCGATCGCGTTCTCGAACGCCTCCCGGGTCATGATGGAGCGCGGCGTGACGTCGTCCCTGACGAGGTCCACCGCGCGGCGCCCGGTGTCGTACGCGATCTGTCCCCGCTCCCGGTGGGGTGCCGGGATCGCCGCGCAGCCGGGCAGCGACATGCCGAGCGCCTCGGCGATGCTGTTCATCGACAGGGCGGTGCCCATCGTGTTGCAGTGCCCGACGCTCGGCGCGGAGCACGCCACCCGGTCCATGAACTCGGCGTAGTCGATCTTCCCGGCGGCGAGGAGCCGGCGCGACTGCCAGATGACGAGGCCCGACCCCGCGCGTTCGCCGCCGATGTACCCGTTGAGCATCGGCCCGCCCGAGAGCACGATCGCGGGCAGGTTGACGGTCGCGGCCGCCATGAGGCACGCCCCGGTCGTCTTGTCGCAGCCGGTGGTGAGCACGACCCCGTCGAGCGGGTACCCGTACAGGACCTCGACCAGACCCAGGTAGGCGAGGTTGCGGTCGAGGGCGGCGGTGGGGCGTTTGCCGGTCTCCTGCAGCGGGTGCACCGGAAACTCCAGGGGGATGCCGCCGGCGTCGCGGATCCCGTCGCGGACCCGGTCGGCCAGCTCGACGTGGTGCCGGTTGCAGGGCACCAGGTCGCTGCCGGTCTGCGCGATGCCGATGACCGGCCGGCCGGACTGGAGCTCGGCGCGGGTGAGGCCGAAGTTCAGGTACCGCTCCAGGTACAGCGCGGTCATGTCGGGGTTGGCGGGGTTGTCCCACCACTGCCGGCTGCGCAGGTCCACGGTCACACCTCCCAGGCGAACGCCGGGTACTCCGACAGCGGCACGAGGTCCTTGGCCCAGGCCTCCAGCACGGGCGTGACCACCCGCCACGACTGCTCGGCCTCGTCGGCGCGGATCGACAGCGCCGGGTCGCGGTTGAGCACGTCGAGCAGCAGCCGCCCGTACGGCGGCAGGTGCGCGGGCGCGGGCGTGGCGGCGAGGGTCAGCGGGGTGAGCACGTCGCCGCTGGTCGTGGTGCCGGTCAGGTGCAGCGACACCGACTCCGGCTCGAGGCCGAAGCGCAGCACGTTGGGCACCGCCTGGACGTCGCCGGCGAACGGCAGGTGCGGCACCTCCCGGAAGTGGATCGCGACCTCCTGCCGGGCGGTGCGCAGCGCCTTGCCGGTCCGCAGCCGGAAGGTCGTGTCGCGCCACCGCCAGTTGTCGATCTCCAGCCGCAGCTCCGCGAACGTCTCGGTGCGGTGCATCGGGTCGACGCCCGGCTCGTCGACGTAGGCGGGCACGCCCCCACCGGCGGTGTACCTGGCCCGCCGCGACCGTTCGGCGGCGTCGTGCAGGGTCAGCGGGCGGATCGAGCGCAGGACGTCCATCTTGCGGTCGCGCAGGTCCCGGTCGCCGAGGCTGATCGGCGGCTCCATCGCGACCAGGCACAGCAGCTGCAGCAGGTGGTTCTGCAGCATGTCCTTGAGCGCGCCGACGCCGTCGTAGTAGCCGGCCCGGCCTTCCAGGGCGAGGGACTCGTCCCAGACGATGTCGACGCGTTCGATGTGGGCGCTGCTCCAGAGCGGTTCGAGGACCCGGTTGGCGAGCCGGACCCCGAGCAGGTTGAGGACCGTGCCCATCGCCAGGAAGTGGTCGACGCGGAAGATGCTGCGCTCCAGGTACAGCCGCGACAACAGACGGTTGAGCTCGATGGCGTCGTCGAGGCTCTCGCCGAACGGCTTCTCCAGCACGACGGTGCTGCCGCTCGCGGTCCCGGCCGCGTGCAGCGCCGACACCGTCGCCGCGAAGATGGACGGCGGCAGCGCGAGGTACGCGGCGACCGGCCGGTCGTGCGGGATCACGGGGGCGAGGGCGTGGGCGTCGGTGACGTCGGCCCGGTGGTACCGGGAGGCGGCCACCACCTCGCGCCTGCGGTCCGGCGGGATGTCGGGGGCGTGCCGGTCGAGCTGCTGCGCCGCCCACGCGTGGAAGGCGTCGTCGGTCCAGTCCTCCCGGCCGACGCCGGTGACCCGGAACCCGTCGCCGAGGTGCCCGCCGGAGCGCAGCGCGCCGAGAGCCGGCAGCAGGAACCGGGCGGTCAGGTCCCCGGTCGCGCCGAGGATCACGAGCTCACCAAGCATCACGAGACTCCCGCCATGGCTCGGGACAGGTTGACCCCGCTGGCGATCACGCCGATGTGGCTGAACGCCTGCGGGAAGTTGCCGGCGAACTCGCCGGTCGCCGGGTCGATCTGTTCGGGCAGCAGCCCGAGCGGGCTGGCCCGGTCGCACAGCGACGTGTAGAGCGCGGCGGCCTCCTCCAGGCGGCCCTGGCCGGTGAGGTTGTCGACGAGCCAGAAGCTGCACAGCAGGAACGCGCCCTCGTCGCCGGGGATCCCGTCGGGGGACTCGTCGTGGCGGTACCGGTGCAGCAGCCCGCCGCCGGCGCCGAGCCGTTCGGTGACGGCCCTGGTGGTCGCCACCATCCGCGGGTGGTCGGCCGGGATCACCCGTCGCAGCGGCAGGGCGAGCAGGCTCGCGTCGACCCCGCCGCCATTGCCGAGGTGCTCGGTGATGGTCTGCGCGCGGTCGTCCCACCCGTCCTCGACGATCGCCCGGCGGATCCTGTCGGCGGTCGCCCGCCACCGCGGCGCCGGTCCGGGCAGGTCGAGCCGCTCGGCCATGCCGGCCGCCCGTTCGAGCGCCACCTGGCACATGGCCGCGGAGTACGTGTAGACGTGCCCCTCGTTGCGGACCTCCCAGATGCCCTGGTCGGGCTGCCGCCACGTGCGGGCGGCGGCGTCGGCGAGGCCGGCGAGGCCGTCCCAGAGCCCGGGCTCGACCCTGCCGCCGGCCCGGGACCACTGGTCGGCGCAGTCGAGGATCTCGCCGTAGACGTCGTGCTGGCGCTGGTCGGCGGCGCCGTTGCCCCAGCGGACCGGCGCGGAGTCGCGGTAGCCGCGCAGTCCCGGGTCGACCCGTTCGTCGGGCACGGGCCCGCCGGCCGGCGTGTACATGATCCTCGGCCGACGGCTCTGCTCGAACGCGTCCAGGACCCAGCCGAGGAACGCGTCGGCCTCCCCGCCGAAGCCGATGCGGCGCATCGCGAAGACGGCGAACGCGGCGTCGCGGATCCAGGTGTACCGGTAGTCCCAGTTGCGCACGCCGCCGACCGGCGCCGGCAGCGAGGACGTCGGCGCCGCCACGATCGAGCCGTTGACCCAGTGGTCGCAGAGTTTGAGCGTGACGGCGGCCCGGCGGACCAGCGCCTCCTGCGGCCCGGCGTAGTCGAAGCCGGTCATCCAGCGCCGCCACGCCGCGGCCGTCTGATCGAGGCTCTCGCCGGCGTCGAGGCGGTGGTGGCGGTGGACCCGCCCCCACGACAGCACCAGCTCCATCCGGTCGCCGCCGCGCAAGGTGTACCGGTTGCGCAGCCCGCCGTTGAGCGGGTGGCTGGACCGCAGGTGCAGCCGCACGCCGGGCAGCAGCGCCGCCTGGATCTCCAGCCCGCCGAGCGCGGCCCGGGCGATGGCGCCGCCGTGCGGCTCCAGGTCGACCCGCACCTCGGCGGTGCCGTCCAGCACCTCGACGAGCCGCACCAGCTCACCCCGGTCGGCGGGGGTGTCGTCGGCGAGGTCCGCGCCGGAGCGCAGGGCGAGGGCGTCGGTCAGCCGCACCAGCCCGGTCGCGGTCCGCAGCTCGGTCACGAGGACGCCGGTGTCGCCCAGGTACCGCTGCCGCGCCTCGACCACACCGTCCGGCGCCACCTCGAAGCGCCCGCCGCCGGTGCGGTCCAGCAGCCCGCAGAACAGCGGCTCCGCGTCGAACCCGGGCACGCACAGCCAGACGACGCCGCCGTCGAGCCCGACGAGCGCGGCGGTCGCGCCGTCCCCGATCAGCCCGAGATCCTCCAGTGCCGGAAATCCGTCCCGCGGGCGCACCGGCCGGAACGCCGGCTCGGCATCCACCATGTCCTGCCTCCAGGGCTGCGTGGGTTCCGGCGCCGCACTACCCGCCCGCGGCGACCCGTAACGTCACGGGTAGGTGGGGAGGGCGGCATCGGTGGCCAGGCGTTTCGTGCCGGCGACCATGGACCGCTGCACCAGTCTGGTGGCGAAGAGCCGGTTGCGCAGGGCGAGCCCCCAGCCGGTGGCGGGTGCCAGGAACCGACCGGGGTTGGCGCCCTTCTGCCACCGTCCCGCGTATGCGCGCATGCGCTGCTCGTAGGCGGCGAGCGCGGTCCGGTGCTCACCCCGGGCGGCGGCGAGCTCACCGGCGAGGACGTGGGCGCCGACGAGGCCCGTCCCCACGCCCATGCCGCCGAGGGTGACACCCCAGGCCGCGTCGCCGAGCAGCGCGATCCGCCCGCGCGTCCAGCTCGGGGCGCTGACCCGGGCGATCGCGTCGAAGTACAGGTCGGGGGCGTCCGGCAACGCGTCGAGCAGGGCCGGCACGTGCCAGGGCAGGCCGGCGAACACGTGCGCGACGAGCTTCTTCTGCGCGTCCTGGTCGTGCCAGTCGACGTCCCCGCCGCCGTCTGCGTCGCCGGTGCGGAAGACCGCCAGCGCGGTGGCGCGGGAGGGGTCGTGCGGGTCGGCCGAGATGCTCGCCGTCCGGCCGGGCACGGTGAAGTAGCGGCTCGCGCCGGCCGGCGCCCCGAACGTGTTCGGCAGCTCCCATCCGGCGATGTGGTAGCCGAGCCGGTGGACGAAGTCCTGCTCGGGACCGAACGCGAGCCGGCGGACGGCCGAGTGCATGCCGTCGGCCCCGACGACGAGGTCGAAGGTCCGGGTGCCGGCCGCGCGGAACTGGACCCGCACCTCGGATCCGGTGTCGTGCAGACCGGTGACGGTGTCGCCGAACAGGTACTCGACCCGGTCCGCGCCGCGGTCGAACAGGACGCGCGACAGGTCCCGCCGGAACACCTCCAGGTCACCCCCGGCGAACGCGGCGGGCAGCGTGAAGATCTCCCGGTCGTCCTCGCCGACGCAGGTCATGGCGCCGCCGTGGGTCTGGCGTGCGCGCAGCTCGGCCAGGACGCCGAGCCGCTCCAGGACGGCCATGTGGGTCGGGCCGCGGAAGTCGACGGCGAAGCCGCTGCTGCGCAGCCGGGGTGCGACCTCCACGACGGTGACCTGGGCGCCGTGCTCGGCGAGGCGGAGCGCCAGGGCAGGCCCGGCGACCCCGGCACCGCTGACGAGCACACGGAGGGAACGAAGCGCGGTGGTGGACATGGCATTCTCCAAACTGTGTCCGTCGGATACAGAGTATGCTAGACACAGTTTCGAGAGGAAGGCAACCATGCGAGATCTGGTGACGTTGCTGTGGGAGCCGGCGGAGCCGCCGCGGCGGGGGCCGCGGCCGACGCTGACGCTGGCGGCCATCGCCGGTGCGGGGATCGCCGCGGCCGACGCCGACGGGCTGGCGGCGACCACGATGCAGCGCGTCGCCGAGAGCCTGGGCGTGACGAAGATGGCGCTGTACCGGTACGTCCCCGGCAAGACCGAGCTGGTGGCCCTGATGCTCGACACCGCCGTCGGCGCGCCGCCGGACCCGGTGCCGGGCGCGGACTGGCGGGAGACCCTCGACGCCTGGGCGAAGGCGTTGTTCACGCGGTTCCGCGAGCACCCGTGGACGCTGGAGGCCGCCGTGGGCGCGCGCGTGCTCGGCCCCTGCGAGCTGACCTGGCTGGAGCGCGCGGTCGCCGCCCTGACCGGCACCGGGCTGCACGGCGGCGAGATGCTCGACGTGGCGGCCACGCTCAGCGGCCACGTCCGCAACCTGGCCCAGCAGATGTCGGCGGCGTCCGCGCCGGACGGGCTGGAGAGCGAGCTGGGCGGGCCGATGCAGGCCGTGCTCGCCGGGCGCGAGGACCGGTTCCCGGCGGTGACCGCCGCCCTCGCCTCGATCCGGACGACCGGAGGGCAGGATCAGGCGCTCGACTTCGGCCTCGCCCGCATCCTCGACGGCGTCGGCCTGCTCATCGACAGCCGCCGGCACTGAACCGCCGGCCGGCGGAGCCCGCGGCCATCCACAGTGGACGGCCGCCGCCGCGCGGCACCTGCGGGCGCCGCGCGGCGCGATGGGACGGCTACGCGAGGTGGCTGATCCGCCCGCCGGTGGTGGGGTGCTGCTCGTAGGCGCTCTCGGCGTGGATGACCAGGTCGAGGCCGCCACGCTCGTGCTCCGGGGCGACCCGGAAGCCGACGGTGCGGTCGACGGCCTTCGCGACGAGCCAGGTGGCGCCGAACGCGTAGACGGCGACGACCAGCACCGCGAGCGCCTGCCGGCCGAGCAGACCGGCGCCGCCGCCGAACACGAGGCCGTCCTCGCCGCCGGTGACCACCGCGGTCGCGAGGACCCCGATGAGCACCGTGCCGATGAGGCCGCCGACGCCGTGCACCCCGACGACGTCGAGCGAGTCGTCGTAGCCCAGCCTGTACTTCAGGCCGACGGCGTAGCAGCAGGCCACGCCGGCGACGGCGCCGATGACGAGGGCGCCGAGCGGGTTGACGGAGCCGCACGACGGCGTGATCCCGACCAGGCCCGCGACCGCGCCCGAGGCCGCGCCGAGGGTGGTCGGGTGCCCGTCGCGCCAGCGTTCGACGATCAGCCAGCCGCCGACCGCGGCGGCGCCGGCGACCTGCGTGTTGAGGAACGCGGTCGAGGCGACGCCGCCGGTGGTCAGCGCGGAGCCGGCGTTGAACCCGAACCAGCCGAACCACAGCAGCCCGGCCCCGAGGATCACCAGCGGGAGGCTGTGCGGCCGCATCGCCTCGGTGCGGAAGCCCAGCCGCGGCCCGAGCACCAGGGCGAGGGCGAGCGCGGACGCACCGGAGTTGACCTCCACGACGGTGCCGCCGGCCAGGTCAAGGATGCGCAGGTGGGTGGCGATCCAGCCGCCGCCGAACACCCAGTGCGCGATCGGGACGTACACCAGCAGCACCCACAGCGCGACGAACCCCACCCAGGCGCCGAACTTGGCACGGTCGGCGATCGCCCCGCTCAGCAGTGCCGCGGTGATGATGGCGAACATCAGCTGGAAACCCGCGAACGCCATGGTCGGCACCGAGCCGGTGAGGTCGGTGGGGCCGATCCCGGCCATGCCCACGTGCTCCAGGGACCCGATGAGGCCGCCGGCGGAGTCCTTGCCGAACGCGAGCGAGTAGCCGGCGACGACCCACACGACGGTGACGACGGCGAGGCAGGCGAACGACATCATGAGCATGTTGAGGGCGCTCTTGATGCGCACCATGCCGCCGTAGAACAGCGCCAGCCCCGGCACCATCAGCAGCACCAGCGCCGCGCTCACCAGCAACCAGGCGGTGTCGCCCGAGCTGAACCCCTCCGGCATCGACGGACCCTCTCTCTTCGGGTGTGGTCCGTGATCGCCGTTGATCGCGTGGCATGCAGCGTCGCGGCAATGCGTTTCACCCGTTGTACGTCCGCGTTTCGAACATGTTTCCGCCGTCACACCCCTGACCTGCCAGGTGGGTCTCCCCGGGCCGCAGCCACATCCGGACCGCGGCCACGGCGCCGGCGACGCTGGCGAACACGAGGCCGCACGCGAACGCCCGCTGCGTGACCGTGAAGGAGTCGGACAGCAGGGTGCCGGCCGCCACGACGACCTGCACACCGAACGCCACCGCGATGGTCGTGCCGACGATCGCCTCCGCCGTGAACTGGGGATCGAACATCCGGTGCAGCGTCGTGGGCCGTACCCCGCCCCCTACGGTGACCCGGTCCGTCGCCAGATGGGTCCGCTTCCCGTCGGCGGCGGCGAACAGGGACGCCCGGATGCGGGCGATGTCCCGGTCGTACGCCCGCAGCGCCGCGCCGAACTTCCGCACGCTGGCGAGGATCAGCAGGCTGACCAGGCCCAGCGCCCAGGCCATGGAGGAAACCCCGACCGCGACGTCCTCCCAGTTCGCCATCTGCGCGCTGATCGCCACGAAGAACCCGACGATCGCGACGAGCAGCGTGAAGAAGTACCCCAGGAACTGGTTGCGCTCCTGCTCGATGTGCCGGTAGTGCAGCCAGTGCTGTTGCCCCTCGTACATGAGTGCATCCGTCAACAGGCGCTCCCGCTCGAAATCGCTCAGACTCACTGCGCCAGCGTCGGATGCGGGCCGCCGATGATCATCACCCCGCGCGGGTGAGCGGGTCCGGAGGATCGTCGCCCGGTGATGGCAACCGCCCGGCACCGAGCACGCAACCGGTGGACGATCAAGCGGGCGGGGCAGGGTGCCGATACGGCGCCTATGACCCGTCGAGACCGTTTCCTGGCGCTGGTCCTGCTCGCGACGCAGGCGGCGCTCCTCGGCATCGGCCTCGGGACCGGGGTGGGGCCGGCCGCGGCGGCCGGACCGGGCGCGGTCGTCACCGATCCCGGCTGCCTCACGACCGTCGCGGCGCGCACGGACGACGGGTCGTCGGGGGCGGTGCCGCTCGGGTTCCCGGTCAACTTCTTCGGCACGACGTACGACAGCATGTACGTCAACAACAACGGCGACGTTACGTTCGGCGGCCCGTACACGGGGTTCTCGGGGCTGGACCTGGCCGCGTTCGGCAGCCCGATCATCGCGGTCGCGTTCTTCGACGTCGACACCCGGGCGGCCGGGACGAAGCCCGTGTCGTTCGGCCCGATCACGTACGCCGGGCGGCCCGCCTACTGCGTGAACTGGGTCGACGTCGGCTACTACAACAACGGCTCGGACCGGCTCAACAGCTCGCAGCTGGTCCTCGTCGACCGGTCGGACACCGGCGCCGGGAACTTCGACATCGTCATGAACTACGACCGGCTGGCATACGAGCCGGCCGGCGGGCTGACCGTCGGCTACTCCAACGGCACCTTCACGTACGTGTACCCGGGCTCGGGGGTCGCCGGCGCCCTGGTCGACGCCAACACCGGCACCGGGTTGGTGCACAGGTCCGGCGGGCGGTACGTGCACCGGGTCCGCGGCGGGCAGCCGAGCGCGCCCGGCGCGCAGACCATCGACTTCCCGGCACCCGGCGACGTCGTCTACGGGGTCGCGCCGTTCCCAGCCGGCGCGGCCGCATCGTCCGGGCTGCCGGTCACCCTCGCCGCCGCCGGCGCGTGCACCGTGTCCGGGGACACCGTGACCGTCACCGCCGTCGGCGCCTGCACGCTGACCGCGAGTCAGGCCGGCGACGGCACGTACACCGCGGCGCCGCCCGTGACCCGGGTCTTCCAGGTGGCCAAGGCGCCGGTGTCGGTGGCCCTCGCCGGGCTCACGCAGACGTACGACGGCTCCGGGCGCGCCGTCACCGCGTCCGCCGACCCGGATCCTGGCACGGGAACGATGTCCGTCACCTACGACGGCGCCGCCACCGCCCCGGCGCACGCCGGCAGCTACGCGGTGCGGGCGACGTACACGTCGGCGACGCACACGGGCACCGCCTCGGGCACCCTCGTGGTCGCCAGGGCGCCGCAGACCATCACGTTCCCGGAACTCACCGGCCGCAGGTACGGCGCCGGACCCGTCCGCCTCGCCGCGTCCACCGGGGCCGGGCTGCCAGTCCGGTTCGACGCCGGCGGCCCCTGCACCGTGGACGGCGTGACCCTGTCGGTCACCGGCGTCGGCCAGTGCACGGTGACCGCGACGCAGCCCGGCGACGCCGACCGTCTCGCCGCTGCGCCGGTCACGCGGTCGTTCGCCGTGGCCAAGGGCGCCGCCACGATCACGCTCGGCGGGTTGTCGCAGGTGTACAGCGGCGCGCCCCGGCCGGCGACCGTCACCGTCGAGCCGTCCACCGCCGGTGCCGTCGACATCACCTATGACGGGTCCAGGACGCCGCCGACCGCCGCCGGCACCTACCGGGTCGTCGCCACCGTCGACGGCGCCCACCACCAGGGGAGGCTCACCGCGACGCTGACGGTCGCGAAGGCCGCGCAGACTGTCGACTTCGCCGGCCTGGACGCCGCGACGTTCGGCGACGCGCCGCGCCCGCTGCGGGCCACCGCCTCGTCGGCGCTGCCGGTCCGGTTCACCGCCACCGGCGGGTGCGAGGTGCGCGCGGGCGAGCTCGCGTTCGTGCGGGGCGGCGAGTGCGCCGTCACCGCGCACCAGGACGGCGACGCGAACCGGCTCGCGGCGCCCGCCGTGGTCCGCTCCGTCGAGGTGGCCCGCGCCGTGCAGGCCGTGACCCTGACCGCGCCGCGGCGGCTCACCGTCGGCGGCCCGGCCGGCGCCGTCACCGCCACGTCCAGCGCCGGGCTGCCCGTCCAGGTCACCGTCGGGGGCCCCTGCGCGCTGGGCACCGCGCTGGCGCCCGTGCACACCGGCACCTGCACCGTGACCGCCGCCCAGCCGGGCGACGAGTCGCACCTGCCGGCGACCGCCGCGACCGCCACCGTCCCGGTCTCCCCCGGCACCGCCACGCTGCATGTGGGTGGGCTCTCGCAGGTGTCCGACGGCGGCCCGCGGGCCGTGCGGGTGAGCACGACGCCGGCCGGGCTGACCGGGACCGCCGTCACCTACGACGCCCGCGCCCGGGTCCCGTCGGCGCCGGGCACGTACCGGGTCGTGGCCACGCTCGACAACCCCGACTGGGTCGCGGCCCCCGTCGTCGCGACACTGACCGTCGCCCAGGCGGCGGCGGTGCCGGTGGCCGACCCGGCGACGGGGGCCCGGCCCTCGCTCGCGCCCAACGCCACGATGTCCACTGTGGATGGTGTACCGGCGGCCGTCACGCTCGCGCCCGCGACCGGGGGCGGCGTCACGCTCACCGGCAGCGGCTTCACCGCCTCCGTCGCCGCGGTCGGCGCGGACTCCACCCGGCAGCCGCTCGACGCCGGCGGGAACCTCGTCGTGGACCGCGGGCACCGCGTGTCGGTGACGATGACGGGGTTCGCCGCGAAGACCCGCACGGACGTGTGGCTGTTCTCCGACCCGGTGCTGATCGGGCAGGTGACCACCGACGAGCGCGGCACCGTCACGGCGGAGCTGCCGGTGCCGGCGACGCTGCCCACGGGCCGGCACGCGCTGCAGGTCAACGGCGTCACCGCCGGTGGCGCGCAGCGGTCGCTGAGCGTCGGGCTGCTGCTCTCCGACATCCCCTCCGCGCCGGCGGTGTCGCCCGTCGCCGTCGCACCGCCCGGCGTCGACCGGCCCGCCGTCGCGGCGCCGGCCCTCCCGGCCGCCGTCGACGTGCTCGCCCAGTTCCCCGCGTACCTGCCCGCCGCGCACGCGGACGCTGTCGTCAACACCGCCGTCGCCGGCTTCACGCTCCTCGCCATCACCGCCGGCGCGGGCGGCGTGGCCGTCGCGGGCGGCGGCACCGTCCGTACGAAGGCCGAATCCCGCAAGGCGGGCAAGATCGCTTCCGGCTCGTCCAAGCACTTCAAGGAGAAGTGGGACGGCAGCGGCCGCGGCGACAACTCGTCCAGCTGGCGGCTGCTGCCGACCGGCTGGCTCGACCGGCGCAGCCTGGACCTGCCGCAGCGGGTCGCGCCGAAGTCGCCGCTGCTGGCCAGGCTCCTCACCGACGGCTCCTACCTGCGGGCGATGCTCGGCGGCGCCTGGTGGGCGGTGCCGGCCGCCGGCGCGGTCCTCGGCGCCGTCGCCGGCGTGCAGGGCCACGGCTCGCCGCTGCCGCCCGCCGGGCTCATGCTGGCGCTCGTCGTGCTCGGCATCTTCGACGCGTTCGCCGGCCTCGCCGCGGCCGTCGCGTTCGGCGCGGTCGTCGCCGCCGCCGGCGGGGTCACCTCGACCGGCACGCTGCGCCTGCTGCTCGGTGTGAGCGCGCTGTGGTTCGCGATCGCGCTGCTCGCCGGCGTCGTGCGCCCCTTCCGTCGGCCGCCGCCGCGGCGCGGGCTGGACTGGTGGACCCGCGGCGGCGACGTGCTCATCGCGTCGCTCACCGGCGGCTGGGCCGTGCAGAAGAGCATCGGCGCGCTGGACGGCCTCGCCGGCCACGAGCTGCCGATCGCCGGGTCCGCGGATCGGATCGCGCTCGCGGCGCTCGCCGCCATCGCCGTGCGGATCGTGCTGGAGGGCGTCGCCGGCTGGGCGTACCCGGCGCGGCTCGGCGCCGTCCGGCCGGAGAAGCTGCCCAAGCCCGGCAAGGTGCAGCGGCTCGCCGCGATCGGCCTGCGCACCGCGCTGTTCGTCTTCGTCGCCGTTCCGTTCCTGGGCATGCCGTGGCAGCTGTGGGCGGGTGCCGCGCTGTTCCTCGTGCCGCAGGTCCTCGGCGTGTACGAGGACGCGTTCCCGAACAAGCCGCGGCTCTTCCGCGTCCTGCCGAAGCGCGTCGTCAAGACGGTCTTCATGATGCTCGTCGGCACCGTCTCCGGCCTCGCCCTCGCCTGGCTGCTGGACGACCCGGCGGCGCGGATCGTCAACGGCTTCGTCCTGCTGTCCCTGCCGGGCCTGGTGTTCTCGCTCGTCGAGCTGTTCGGCCGCGAGGGCGAGGAGCGCGAGCAGACCTGGCGCCGCGAGCTCGCCGGCGGCGCGGTCGTCGCCGTCGGCATCGCCGCGGCCCTCGGTGCGTTCTCGTAGGGTCAGCGCCGCCGCGACGCGTTCTCGTAGGGTAGGCGCCGTGACCTTCCATCCCGTGCCCGAACCCCGCAAGACGCTCACCCACGCCAACTGCGTGGTCTCCACGCCGCTCGGGTACCGGCCGCTGCACCTGGACCTGCACGTGCCGCCCGGCGACGGCCCGTTTCCCGTGGTGCTGTGGATCCACGGCGGCGGCTGGATGACCGGCAGCCGCGTATGGACGGTCGACCAGCGGTTCCACGAGCGGATGGTGGCCCGCGGCTACGCCGTCGCCGACGTCGACTACCGCCTCGCCCTCGAGGCCACCTACCCGGCGCAGCAGGCCGACGTCGAGGCCGCCGTCCGCTGGCTGCGCCACCACGCCGCCGCGCTGCGCCTCGACCCGGCCCGCTTCGCCGTGCTCGGCGAGTCCGCCGGCGGCCAGATCGCGGCGGTCGCGGCCCTCACCGGCACCGGCGACACCGCGATCCAGGCCGTCATCCTCTGGTACGCCCCGGCCGACCTCTCCACGGTCCCGCGCCAGGACGACCCGTTCATGTTCCCGGCGATCCTCCTCGGCGGCCCCCTGGCGGAGCGGCAGGCGTTCGCCCGGCACGCCAGCCCGCTGCACAACGTCCACCCCGCCGCGCCGCCGTTCCTGCTCGTCCACGGCACCGACGACGAGACCGTCCCGTTCGAGGAGGCCACCGGCTTCGCCGAGGCGCTGCGCGCCCAGGGTGTCCGCTGCGACGTCCTCCCCGTCGACGGCGCCGGCCACGTCTTCACCGGCGCCACCGTCGAGGTCGGCACCCTCACCGAGGCCGGCGCCGACTTCCTCGACGACGTCCTGCGCTGACGGCAGCCACATCCGGCCCGCGGCACCGCAGACGTCGGGCCCGGCAGTGTCGTCCATGCCGACGCACTGCAGTGACGCGGCCGGGCGGCCGCGCGGGCACGACGCCCGTCGCGGCCGGGCGCAAGGCAGACTCAGGCGATGACCATTGACGCGCTCGTGCGGCAGGCGCCGATGCCGGCCGTCGCGGTGGCCGTGTTCACCCGGGACGCGCAGCTGGAAGAGGTCGTGCACGGGGTCGCCGACCTGGAGACCGGCCGGCCCGCCACCCGGCACGACTGGTGGGACCTGGCGAGCCTCACCAAGGTCCTCGTGACGGTCCCCGCGGTCCTGGATCTGGTGGCCGGCCGGCGGATCGGGCTGGACGAGCCGCTGGGCGCCGCGTGGCCGGGCGCGCGGCACGCGCCGTTCGCCGGCGCGACCATCGCACAGCTGCTCAGCTACGACGCCGGGCTGCCCGCCACCGTCCCGTTCTTCAGGGAGGGCGCCGACGTCGTGGCGGCGGCGCTGCGGACGCGGACCGTCGGCGCCGGGGCCGCGTACAGCGACGTGAACTTCATCGTCCTCGGCGCGATGGTCGAGGCGCTCACCGGCCGGCCGCTGACCGAGGCGGCCGGGCGCCACGGTCTGCGGTACGCGCCGCTGCCCGGACCCGCGGTCGCCACCGAGCGGTGCGCCTGGCGGGGCCGGCTGATCTGCGGCGAGGTCCACGACGAGAACGCCGCGGCGATGGGTGGCGTCGCCGGGCACGCGGGCGCGTTCGGGACGATCGGGCAGGTGGCCAGGATCGGGCAGGACTGGCTGTGCGAGCGGGTGAGCACCCCGGCGCTGCACCGGTCGGTGCGCGAGTGCTGGGCGGAGGGCGGTGGGGAGCGCTTCGGCCTCGGCTGGTGGCTCGCGCCCACCCGGGGGCTGGGCGGGCCCCGCGCGGGCGCGGACGGCTACGGCATGTCGGGGTTCGTCGGCAACCGGATCTGGCTCGAGCCCGCCCGCGGCTACGGCGTGGTGGTGCTGAGCAACCGCATCCACCCGGTCCGTACACCCCGCGAGCCGTTCGCCGCGTGGTGCGACGAGCTGCTGACGACCGTCGCGGACGCGATGGGGCGCTAACCCGGCGTGGACGGTGGGACGAGGCCGTTCTTGTACGCCAGGACGACCAGCTGGGCCCGGTCGCGGGCGCCGAGCTTGGTCATGGCCCGCTGCACGTGCGTGCGGACGGTGAGGACGCTGAGGCGCAGCTCGGCGGCGATCTCGTCGTTGGACCGGCCGTCGGCGGCCAGCTTCATGACCTCCAGCTCACGGTTCGTCAGGTCCCGCAGCTCGGGCGTGACGACGGGCACCGGCCGCGGGGCGGCGAGGAACTGCGCGATCAGGGCCTTGGTCGCTCCCGGGGACAGCAGGCTGTCGCCCGCCGCGACGGCGCGGATCGCCTCCAGCAGCGTGTCGGTGGTGACGTACTTGCCGAGGAACCCGCTGGCGCCGGCGCGCAGGGCCCGGGCGACGTGCTCGTCGTTCTCGAAGGTGGTGAGGATCAGCACCCGGGTGCCGGCGAGGGCCGGGTCGGCGCAGATGGCCTCGGTGGCGGCCAGGCCGTCGGTGCCGGGCATCCGCACGTCCATCACGACCACGTCGGGGTGGTGCCGGCGGGTGAGCTCGACGGCGGCGGCACCGTCGGCGGCCTCGGCCACCACCGACAGGTCCGGGCAGGAGTCGATCAGCAGCCGGAACGTGCCGCGCAGGAGCGCCTGGTCGTCGGCGAGCAGGACGCGGATGGTCACGGCGCCTCCCGGGCCCGCAGCGGAAGGGTGGTCACGACCTCGAACCCGCCGCCGCCGTCGCTGACCCGCAGGTCACCGCCGATGGCGTGGGCCCGCTCGCGCATCCCGACGATGCCGAAGCCCGCACCGTCCGCTGCCGTCCCGCCGGTACGGGTGGCGTTGGCGACCGTGATGGTGAGGGTGCCGCCGGTGTACCGCAGGCGCACGCAGGCGGTCGCCGGCGCCGCGTACTTCGTGGCGTTGGTCAGGGCCTCCTGGATGATCCGGTAGGCGGTCAGGTCGGCGCCGGGCGGCAGGGGGCGCGGCTCGCCCTCGACCGAGAGGTCGACGGCGAGCCCGGCCGACCCGCACACCTCCAGCAGCTCCGGCAGCCGGGCGAGCCCGGGCGTGGGCTCGAGGGGGTCGGCGTCGCCGGCCTGGCGCAGGACGCCGACGGTGTGCCGCAGGTCGAGCATGACCGACGAGGTGGTGACCTGCAGGTCGGCGAGGAGCTTCCGGGTGAGGGCCGGGTCGCCGTCGAGGAGGTGCGCCGCCGTGCCGGCCTGGGCGTTGGCGACGGCCATGTGGTGGGCGACGACGTCGTGCAGGTCGCGGGCGATGCGCATGCGCTCCTCGGTGACCCGCAGCCGCGCCTCCTCCTCGCGGGTCCGCTCGGCGTGCTCGGCGCGGGCGTGGACCGCGTCGAGGTAGGCGCGGCGCAGCCGGGACCGGCTGCCCATCGACAGGGGCAGCAGCAGCCACAGCGCGGGCCCGATGACCCGCAGCAGCACCGTCCCGTCGAGGTGGTCGACGCCGACGGCGGCGCACACGACCAGCGCGGTCGTCACGCCGCCGTAGGTCCACGCCGTCCGCGACGAGGTCGAGGCGGCCAGCCAGTACAGCGCGACCATCACCGGCGCGAGCAGCAGCGGGGTCAGCAGGTAGCCGAGGCCACCCAGCACGACGGCGCAGGCGGCGGTGACGACGACCGTGGCCCGTGGGTGCTCCCGCGCCCTGAGCAGCGCCAGGCAGGCGAGCCCGGCCAGCACGTCGGCGACCCAGACGTGCTCGGCGCGGCCCTCGCCCGGGCCGACGAGGTGCGCGCCGAGGACCGCGCCGGCCAGCAGCGCGACCGCGATGACGCCGTCGGTCAGCCGCGGATGCCGCTCCGCGTACTCCAGGCTGACCATCCGCGCTCCTCATCGTGCCGCCGACGTCGAGTATCTCCCGGGCCGGGACGGGCCCGGTCCGGGTTCACCGTTCGTGACTGGACACCAGCTCCGGCGTGACCGGGTCGCGGGTGAGGCGCTCGCCCTCGACGTCGACCTTCGGCAGGATCCGGTCCAGGCGGCGCGGCAGCCACCAGGCGCGGTGACCGAGCAGCGCCAGGGCCGCGGGGACGATCGCCATCCGGACGACGAACGCGTCGAAGAGCACGGCGCTGGCCAGGCTGAGCCCGATCATCTTGATGAACTGGTCCGGTTCGCTGATGAACCCGCCGAAGACCGCCATCATGATCAGCGCGGCGGCGACGACGACGCGGGCGCTGTGCCGGAACCCGGTCCCGATCGCCTGGTGCGGCGTCTCGCCGTGGACGTACGCCTCCCGCATCCGCGACACGAGGAACACCTCGTAGTCCATGGCCAGCCCGAACACGATCCCGATCAGGAAGATCGGCACCGCGCTCATGACGGGACCGGTCTGCGCGACACCGAGCAGGTCGGCGGCGAAGCCCCGCTGGAACACCAGCACCAGGACGCCGAGCGCGGCCAGCACGGAGAGCAGGAACCCGAGCGCCGCCTTGACGGGGACCAGGATCGACCGGAACACGACGAGCAGCACCAGCACGGCGAGCCCGACGACGGTGGCCAGGTACGGCAGCAGCGCGCCCTGGATCTTGCCGGCCAGGTCGATGTTGACCGCGGTCGTGCCGGTGACCTGGAACGTCGCGCCGGTGCCGGCGGCCAGCCGGGTCCGGGCGGCGCGCAGGTCGCGGACGAGGTCCTTGGTCGCGGCGTCGGTCGGGGCGGTGGACGGCACGGCGTCGAGGATCGCGGTGTCGCCGGCGTCGTTGAAGTGCGGCGGCGACACGGACACGATCCCGGCCGTCGCGGCGACCCGGCCGGCGATCGCGGCGACCGCGGCCTGCGGGTCGGGCGCGCCCTTGGCGTCCACGACGAACATCAGCGGGCCGTTGAACCCCGGCCCGAACGCGGTCGCGAGGGCGTCGTACGCGCGGCGCTGCGTGGTCGTCGCCGGCCGGGCCTCGTCGCCCGGCATGCCGAGCCGCAGCCCCGCGGCGGGCACGGCGAGGGCGCCGAGCAGCGCCACCCCGGCGAGCAGCACGGCGACCGGGCGGCGCAGCACGAACCGGGCCCACCTCGCACCGCCGCGTCCGGCCTCGACCGTCGCGGGGCCGCCGCGGCCGGTTGAGGCCGTCGCGGGGCCGCCGCGGCCGGTTGAGGCCATCGCGGGGCCGCCGCGGCCGGTTGAGGCCATCGCGGGGGCGCGGCGGGCGGCGCGGGACAGGACCCGCTCCGGGGCGAACCCGAGGACGGCGGGGACGAGGGTCAGCGCCACCAGTACCGCCGCCGACACCGCACCGACGGCGGTCAGGCCCATCTTGGTCAGCATCGGGATGCCCACCACCGCCAGGCCCGCCAGGGCGATCACGACGGTCAGGCCGGCGAAGGCGACCGCGGACCCGGCGGTGCCGGCGGCGAGGAACACCGCCTCCTCGGCGGGCAGGCCGCGGGCGCGCTCCTCGCGGTACCGCGTCACGACGAACAGCGCGTAGTCGATGCCGACCGCGAGGCCGAGCATGAGGGCGAGCGTGCCGGTGGTCGCGGACAGCCCGAACGCGTGACTGAGGGCGAGGATCGACAGCATGCTCACCGCGACCCCGAGCAGCGCGGTCAGCAGCGACAGGCCCGCCGCCGCCAGGGACCCCAGGGTGATCAGCAGGACGACCGCCGCGAGGGCGACGGCGACGAGCTCCGCGGTGCCCGCCGGGCCGCCGCCCTCCCCTTCCAGTGCGCTGCCGCCGGCCTCGACCGTGAGCCCGGAGACCCTGGCCTCGCGGGCCGCCGCGGCGAGCTCCGCGCGGCTGGCGGCGCTGACCCGCGCGGCCGTGACGGTGTAGGTGACGTTGACGTACGCCGCCGAGCCGTCGCCGCTGACCGCGCCGTCCTCGAACGGGTCGCCGGCCATCGCCACCTGGCCGCCGCCGGCGAGCCGCCGGGCCGCCGCCTCGACGGCCGCCCGGTAGGGCTCGTCCGTCACCTGCCGGCCCGCCGGCGCCACGAACACCACGGTCGCGCCGCCGGCGTCGGCCGTGATCCCGGGGAACCGCTCCCGCAGCACGTCGAACGCCAGCTGCGACTCGACGCCGGGCACGGAGAAGTCGTCGTCGGGGGCCGGCGGCGCGGTCAGCCCCGCGACGACCACCCCCGCGAGGACGGCCAGCCAGGCGAGGACCACCGGTCCCCGGCGTCTGAAGCACCAACGGCCGAGCCGAGCCAACATCGCCGCCACGAGGTCTCCAATCCGGATCTTCTGGAAGCCTTGACGATGCCGTCCGGGGGTGTCCCGTGTCGTCGTGCACATCCGGGCGGCCGGCTACGTAATCCGAACCGGTTCCCCGAGTCCAAGGTCATGCGGACGCAGTATTCGATCATTGACACCCGTCACTAAAACTCGGTAGCGTGACGCCCGGAAATGCATCAAGTGATGCTTGTTAAATACGCATGAACGGCGTATTGCTTCATGCGGTAGAAGCGGAGCGGACCGTTTATATGGCCGGCGACAACCAGCATGAGCACGGAATGTCCGGGCCGGTCTTCGCCGTCGGCGGGCCGACCGCATATGACGAAGTGGTGCGGTTCACCGACGCGGTCAGGGCATTGCGCCCGCTGCCGGAAATACCGCACCCCGATTTCCTGCTGTTCCAGACGCTGCATCTCACCGCGGAACTGCTCTGGTACAACATGCATTTCGACATCGTCCGCGCCGCAGATGATCTGCGCGCCGGGAATCACCGGTCCGCGCACCGCCTGGTGCGCCGCGCGACGGAGTTGCAGCGGCTGACGGTCACCCATCTCGGCCAGGTCCGGTCCGGCATTCCGCAGACCGAGTTCCTGCAGATCCGGGCGACGCTCCCGGACGGCGGCAGCGGCCTGGACTCACCCGGTATGCGCAACCTGCACAAGGCGTGCCGGCATCTGTGGCGCTGCTTCTGCGCTGCGATGGAGTCCGCCGGCGCGGCGTCGGAGGCGGAGCTGCTGGACGCCGGCGAGGCCCACCCGGACCTGCGGGCGGTCGCGCTGGAGATGCTGGACCTCGACGACGCGATGCTCGGCTGGCAGCAGGAGCACCAGCGGATGGTGTGGGCCCGCCTCGGCGGCCACCCGACCCTCGACGACGGCACCGCTCCGCTCAGCCTGACCGGGCGGTCCGTCGGCGTGCTCGACCGGTTCGTCGCGCACATGCGCTTCCCCCGGCTGTGGCAGGCCGTGCAGGACCACCACGAGTCGATGGCCAAGCAACAGGCATGCGGAGGGACCCACCGATGACCGGCACCGCCTGGCAGCCGCCGCAGGACCTGCCCTTCCACTGGCACGTGTACGACGTGGGGCACCTGCTGCCCGACGGCTGGGACGCGGCGCTGCTCGACGTGGCCCGCGAGCACGCCGTCCGGCGCGTCTTCCGGCCCACCATGTCCACCGCCCGGGAGATCCCCGACGCCGAGATCCCGATGCACAGCGTCGACGGCGAGGTGCTGCGCCTGGCCGCGCCGTGGACCTTCGACCTGTACAGCGGCTGGTTCAAGCAGCTCGGCGAGCGGACCGCGGAGGAGAAGCTGGAGGAGACCAGCAGCGACAACCGTGCGCTGAGCCTCAACATCCAGCAGGGGATCACGATGCGGTACCCGTGCCACGTCGACAGCAACCCCATGCAGGGGCTGCTGTACCTGACGTCGTGCACCGAGGAGACCGGCGGCGGCCTCGTCGTCGCCCGCGACCGCGCCGCCCGGGACGTCGCCGGCGTCGACGCGGACGCCATGCGGATCTACCCGTCGGCGGGCCAGCTGTACTTCTTCGACGCCCGCCGGCACGCCCACTACGTCGAGCCGCTGCGACGCGACGACGCCGTGCGCGCCGTGCTCACGATGAACTACTACTCCCCGTCGTGCCCGGAGACGATCCGGCCCTCCGGGCTCGACGAGCAGCTGTTCGGCCGCTGACGCAGGCGCTCCGGGCCCGACGGGCAGCTGTCCGGGCGCCGGCTCAGGCGATCGTCACCGGTTCCCGTTCCGGCAGCGTCGTCTCCTTCAGGCCGACCCGCTGGTGCAGGCGACGCAGCGGTCCCGGCGCCCACCAGTTCCACCGCCCGAGCAGCGTCATCGTCGCCGGCACGAGCAGGCAGCGCACCACGGTCGCGTCGATGAGCACGGCGGTGGTCAGGCCGAGGCCGATCTGCTCGATGCTGCCCATCTGCGCCGCCGCGAAGCAGCCGAACACGATGACCATGAGCAGCGCGGCGGACGTGATGACGCGGCCGGTGTGCTGCAGGCCGCGGCGGACGGCGGTGTCGGTGTCGTCGCCGCCGTCGACGTACTCCTTGACACGGCCGAGGAGGAACACCTCGTAGTCCATGGAGAGGGCGAACGCGAACGCGAAGAGGATGACCACGACGAACGGGTCGAGACCGCCGACGGTGAGCGTGCCGAGGACGCCGGCGAGCCAGCCGTGCTCGAACACGGCGACCATGACGCCGAGGGTCGCGCCGAGGGAGACGACGTTGGCGAGGATCGCCTTCACCGGCACGACCAGCGAACCCGTCATGGCGAACAGCAGCACGAGCATGGCGGTGAGGGTGATGCCCAGCGCGAGCGGCAGGTCGTCGACGATGAGGTCGACGAGGTCCACCAGCACCGCGGCGTCACCGGTCACCCAGGACTGCACCCCGGCGGGCCGGTCCGCGCGCAACCGCAGCACGAGCTCCTGGGCGGCGTCGTCCTGCGCCCCGCCGCGCAGGCTCAGCTCGACGGCGGCGAGGCCGTCACCGACGGGCTTCGCCGGCTGCACCTTGCCGACGGCCGGATCGCCGGACCAGCGGGCGGCGTAGGCGTCGAGCTCCGCGGCGCCGGTCCGGGCGACGACCGTGAGCGTCGGGGCGAACGCCCGGCCGAACCGGGTCTTGAGCTCGTCGGCGACCCGCACCGACTCGATGCTGCGTGGGAAACCCTCGAGGCCTGGCAGCTTCACGGTCGCCGACAGCAGCGGCAGGCCGGCGGCGAGCAGCAGCGCCGCGGTGACCACGGCGACGAGCGCCGCCCGGCGCTGCACCAGCGCGGCGAGGGCGGCGAAGAACCCGCGCCCGGCCTCGTCCCGCCGGGCGCGGCGGGCCGGTTTGAGCCGCTTGCGGGCCAGGCCGATGAGCGCCGCCGTGAACGTCAGCGACACCAGCATCGCGACCAGCGCGATCGACACACCGGCGGCGCCGAGCGCGGTCAGCTGCCGCACCGAGAAGGCGAGGAGCCCGGCGAGCGCGGCGGCGACGGTGAGGGCGCTGAACAGGATGGTGCGCCCGGCGGTCGCCCAGGCCCGGCCGATCGCGTCGCCGGGGTCGAACCCGGCGGCCAGTTCCTCGCGGTAGCGGGCCACGAGCAGCAGCCCGTAGTCGACGGACAGCCCCAGCCCGAGCAGCGACGCCACGGTCAGCGCGTTGGAGTCCACGTCGGTGAACGTGGTGAACACGTACAGGACGGGGAAGACGGCGGCGACGGACACGACCGCGGCGAGCACCGGCACCCCGGCCGCGATGAGACCGCCGAACACGATGACGAGCACGACGAGCGTCAACGGCAGCGACAGCAGCTCGGCGCGGCTCCGGTCGCCGTCGAGGGTCCGCCCGGCGTCCCGGCTGATCGTCGCGGACCCGCCGACCCGGACCGCGGCGCCCGCGGGCAGCTCGCCGCGGAGCCGGTCGAGCTCGGCCTCGACCTTGTCGACGGCGGCGTTGCGGGTCGGCTTGTCGACCTTCTCCAGCGTGGCCACCACGAGCAGCGCCCGGCCGTCGGCCGACACCGCCGTCGCGTCGACCTTGCGCACGTGCTCGACCCCGCGCAGCCGCCCGGCGGCCGCGTCGACGGCCGCCCGCACGTCCTCCGCCTTCGGGTCGACGGCGTCCACCAGCCCGACGACCTGCCCGGACGAGTCCTCGGCGGTGCCGATCAGGTCGTACGCCTCGATCGACTCGACCTTCTTGCGCACGCTGTTGGTCTCGGAGATCGCGTCCAGCAGCGGCCCCGCCGCCAGGACCCCGCCGATCACCGCGACCAGCCACGCCCCGAGCACCCACCACCGGTTCCGGAAGCACCAGCCGCCCAGCCCCGCCATGAAACCCATGGAGCAGAAACCTGCCAGACGGCGCGGAAGGTTGCTCGGGCGGGGTCGGCGATCAGCGAACGGCGCCGCCGGAGTGCCGGTTCGGCGGACCCTGGACAAGGCCGGTGCCTGGTAGTCGTGGAGGTCATGACTGCCGGCGCCGTGTCGTTCCAGAGCCAGCTGCCGACGGGCAGGGCTGCCCACCGCGCAGCCGTTGCCGGGTGCAAGGTCGTGCCACACCTGTGTCCTCGGATCTGAAGGGCCACGACCATGCGAACGCCGCTGCTGACCGTCACCAACATCGTTGATCCCGACGACCCCGGCCAGGACGAGCTGTACGAGTTCGACGCCGAAGGTCACCGCAGGACGTTCGGACGCGACGACCGGGCCTGCGACATCGTGATCTGGTCGGCGCACAACGGCACAGCGCTCGCGCGGGTCGCCGGGGAGATCTGGCGATGGGGCGACGAACTCTGGGTGCGGAACCTGTCGACCACGCACGAGCTGCAGATCGCGACGCCGGGGAACCCGCCGGAGCCGCCGCTGCGGCGCAGGCGCGACGGGCAGGCCCGGGGCTCGGCGTGCAGCGTGCCGGCGCCGCTGGCCGTGCTGACCAGACCAGGGAACGATTTCGCCGGGAGGTGGCGGTGCTCGAGGCGCTCGCCGGCCACCCGAACATCATCCGGCTCCGGGCCGCCGCGGCGCCCGGAGCCGCGACCATGTGGCTGGCCAGCGACCTCTGCGAGGAGTCCCTCGCCGCCCGGCTGCGCCGTGGCGACGTGCCGGTCGAGGAGGCGTTCGCGATCGCCGACGACCTGCTCGCCGGCCTCGGCGCGATCCACGGCAGCGGTCACCTGCACCGCGACATCAAACCCGAGAACGTGCTGCTGGACGGCGGCCGGGCGAAGCTCTGCGACCTCGGCGTGACGGCCGCGGTGGCGGCGCACACGGAGCACAACCTCGCCGGCACCGGCCCCTACCTGGCGCCCGAGCTCGCGGCCGGGCAGCCGACGGTCCGCAGCGACATCTACGCCGCGGCGCTCGTCATCGACACGCTCTTCGCGCCACATGACCTCGAACGGGTCAACGCGCTGCTGACCCGGGCATCGTCCGCGCGGCCGGTGGACCGTCCGGTGGACGTCGCCGCCTTCCGGGCCGCGCTGGCCGGCTCGCGCCAGCCGGTGCCGCCTGCGGCCCCGCAGCGGCCCGCGCAGGACGAGGGCCCGCGGACGGCGGTGCCGGCTGCCGCAGGTCGCCGGCCGGCGCCGGCGAGGCGCCGCCGGACCGCCACGCTGGCGACGGCGGGAGTCGCGGTGCTCGCCGCCTGCGCCGCGGCCTGGTGGTTGAACTCACCGACCCGCGACGCCGCGCCCGACTCGGCAGCCACGAATCCGGCGTCAGGAGTCGTCGTCGCATCGTCGGCCGCCACCGCGTCGCCGGCACCGTCACCGTCGCCGTCGGCGACCGCCAGTCCGACCCCCTCGGTCGGCGTGTCGCCGCTGCCGACGCTCATCTCGGCGAGCACCATCCAGGGGACGATCACCGTCCCGAGTCCCCCGCGACCGGGCCCCGCGACCGGCAAGCCCGTCTCGTCGAACGACGGTGACGGCTGCTACGCCACGGCCGTCGACGGCGGTTTCAACGTCGCCGCCAACGAGGTCGTCGCCGGAGGTCCGAACTTCACCAGCGCCGCGTGCCGCGACATCCACATCAGGCTCACCTCGGCGCCGGCCCGTACCTACGCGCGGTCCTGCACCGAAACCCCCGACGGCGCCACGGTCACCGGCTGCAGCGCGTGGATGGCGCTGCCGGGCGGCGGTGCCTGGGTGACGCTGTCGACGGCGGTGCCGGCGGACAGCCGGTGGCAGCTGCAGATGCAGGCGGAAAGCGCCGGTGAGCTGGCCTTCCAGTACACGGGCTGACCGCGCGGACCACTCCGTCCGCGCGGCCTGCCCTCCGGGTGGCGCTAGCCGAAGCTGACGCCGTGCTGGTCGCGGGGCAGCGTGCGCCAGCCGTCCCCGTCGCTCATCACGTCGCCCATGGCGCTGGTCCAGGCGGTGTACGTGCCGCGCGGGTGGCTGTACCAGTTCGACTGGCAGTTGAACGTCGGCGCCGTGGTCGTCAGCACGCTCGGCGCGCGGTACTGCTTCTTCCACGTGCAGGTGCCCTGGCTGACCCGGCCGGCGAGGTTCCAGCCGATGCTGACCTGCAGCTCGTGCAGCGCCAGGTTCTTCGCCTTCGTGAGCCGGCTCAACGGGCAGCTCGCCCCCGGCGGCAGCGACACGCTGCAGTCGACGGGCCAGTCGATGCGGAACTCCCCGCGCGCCCGCACCTGGTTGCCGTAGTTGATCCAGTCGACGCAGGTCCGTTCGCTGACCCGGGCCCACTCGTTGCTCGTCTGCCAGATGGTGAAGTTGGTGTACGCCGAGCACATCGACTTCCGCTCACCCGCCGCCGACGCCGGTCCCGCTCCCGCCGTCACGACCAGCCCGGCCGCCACCGCCAGCGCACCCAGCGAGACGCCCAACCTCCGAGGGATCGATCGCATGATTGCTGCTCCTCTCGTGTCCTCCCGCGTCGGAGACCCCTTGGCGCGGCCTCCGACGAGGAGTCTGCGGAGCATCGGCCTCTTCCGGTGGGCAGGCCTGCCCGCCGGAAGGCACCGGACCGCACGCAGATGGCCGCCGCCCCGCGTATGAGCAGGTCGACGGCCATGCGTGGACGGTGAGCGGCGGTGTTACTCGTTGGGGTAGGTCAGGCCGATCTGGCGGCGGATCTCGTCGAGGGTCTGCATGATCGTCAGGGTTTCGGCGAGGGGCAGCAGCGGCGAGTCGGTGGCGCCCGCGGTGAGCAGGTCGGCGAAGTGGGCCGCCTGGTGGACGAGGCCCTCGTGGCCGGTGATCGCGGGTGGGGCGGACTCGCTGACGTCGCCCGTGACTGTGGTGAGGCGGACGGCCTGCGGCTGGTAGAACGGGCCGGCGAGCTCGATCCGGGCGGCGGTGCCCGAGATGCTCGCGGTGGTCGGTGACGCGGCCGTCTGGGTGGTGGAGACGATGCCGTGGGCGCTGCCGGTCCGCAGGACCGCGGAGACCTGGGCGTCGACGCCGGTCGTGGTCATGGTGCCGGTCGCCTGGATCTCCTCGGGGGCGCCGAGGACGAACGAGGTGAACGAGACGGGGTAGATGCCGAGGTCGAGCAGGGCGCCGCCGGCGAGGGCCGGGTTGAGCAGCCGGTGCGTCGGCGGGATGTCGAAGTGCTGGCCGTGGTCGCCGATCACCGTCTGCACGTCGCCGAGCGCGCCGTCGGCGAGCAGCTGCCGCACGACGTCGTAGTGCGGCAGGAAGCGGCTCCACATCGCCTCCATCAGCAGCAGCCCCGAGCCGCGCGCCAGCTCGATGAGCTCCGCCGCCTGGGCCGCGTTCTGCGTGAACGCCTTCTCGACCAGGACCGGCTTGCCGGCGCGCAGCGCGAGGAGGGTCTGCTCGTGGTGGTGGCTGTGCGGCGACGCGACGTAGACGGCGTCGATGTCGGGGTCGGCGACGAGCGCCTCGTAGGAGCCGTAGGCGCGGCCGCCGCCGTGCCGGGCCATGAACTCCTCGGCGCGCTGGAGCGAGCTGGAGCCGGCGGCGACCACCCGCGACCTCGAGTGCCGGTGGACGGCGCCCGCGAACTGGTCCGCGATCCAGCCGGGCGCGATGACGCCCCACTTGATCGGCGGCGCGTCCTGGGGGTCCGCGGTGCGCGCGGTGGGCAGTGCAGTGCTCACGGTCGTCCTCACGTCGGGTGTGGTCCTCCCCGAAGCTACACGACGAAGATCCGGACCCGGCGCGATAGCGTTGGCGGCCGTCCACCGACCCCGGGAGCGCCGATGTCCGCCATGCCGCCCAGCGCGCAGACCTTGCGCAGGTGGCTGCGGCACCGGCGGTACGGGGTGCCGCCCGCCATGATCGACGCGGCGACCGAACGCCGGCTCGCCGGGGACTGGCGCCGGGCCTGCGCCGCCGCGCACGTGACGCCCGACATCGACCTGCGCGCCGTCGAGTGGGAGCACGGCCGCGCGGTCGCCGCCGCGGTCGAGGACGACCTGCGGCACCTGGCGCCCGACCTGCTGCGCTGGCACGAGCCGCTGCACGGCCACCACTCGTGGCCGGCCGCCAGCCGCCCCGTCCCGATGACCCGGCTCGCCGGCGGGCTCGGCATCCTGCTGGCCTCGGGGCCGAGGAGCGGCGGCCGGCGGCTGTTCCGGCTGCGATTCGGCGGCGTCTCCCCCGTCGCCCCGCTGGTCGACCGTCACCTGTGGGACGTCCGGCAGGCGCCCGGGCTGCGCGGGCTGTGCGGGCCGGAGCCGGTCAGCACCGACGCGGCCTGCCCGCACGCGACCGGCCGGCAGCGGGAAGCCGCCGCGGCCGCCGGGATCGACGCCACCGGCCTGGCCGAGCAGGGGTCGGACGACAGCCTGGCGAGCCACCCGCTGGTCTGGTCGAGGCTGGTGCCGGCCGCCCGCGCCCTGCTGCACCGGCACGGCAGCCCCGGCGGGACGGTCGACCTGGGCGAGGGCTGGCTGGACCTCAGGGAGCGGCCGACGATCGTCGCCGGGCCTCCGCCGCGACACGCGCCGCTGCTGCAGATCTCGGACTGGCAGGAGCCGCTCGACGCCGAGCTCGTCCGCCACGGCCTCATCGATCCCGACGCCCTGCATCCGCTCGTCCACGACGCGCTCCTGCCCGGCCGTCCACAGTCGCCGCCGCGGCACGGGCCGCTGGTGCCCGCCGTCGTGCCGGTGGAGTGCGGCGGGCGGGTCCACCGGCTGGCCGCCCGCGACGGCCAGTGGCACCCGCTGGACCACGACCCGCGGGACCTGGCCCGCGAGGAGGCCCTGGCCGCGCTCGGCGGACCGGCGGAGGGCTGCGCCGACGTCCTGCTGGGCTGGCGGACCGGCAGCCGGGCGGACTCCGGGCTGCTGCCACCGCCGGTCCAGGACCTGCACGACGAGCTCTGGCAGCGGGTGGCGTACGGCGACACCGACGGCGTCCTGCGGCTGCTCGGCGACGGGTTCCCGCCGGCCGCGGACCGGGGCGGCGGCACGCTCCTGCACGCCCTGGGCTCGCTCGACCACGCGCGGATCCTGCCCCGCCTGCTCGCCCTCGGCCTGGACGTGCACGCCCGGACCAACACCGGCGACACACCGCTGCACGCGGCGGCGAGGTCGTCGTCGGACGCTGCCGCCGACCTGGTCGAGGCGCTGCTGCGGGCCGGCGCCGACCCGCGGGCGGTGAACCACCGCGGGCAGCGCCCCGCGGACCTGGCCGGCACCCCCGAGGCGGCGGCCGTGCTGCGGGCATGACGGCGCGTCTCCCGGCTGGCGAAGGGGCACCGGGGTGACTATCTTCGTGGTCCATGACGGATGGCGACGGAGACGCCGAACCGCTGCGCGTGCCCCCGTGGCTCGCCGGGCTCGGCGCCGATCCGGACCGTCCCGCGGCCGGTGGGACCTTCCGCCCCGAACCGGCCGACGCAGCCACTCCCGTTCCCATAATCCAGGACGAGCCCGTCCCTGTAGGTGAGACGCCGGGCGACGCGGCGGACTGGGCCGCGGCGCCGGACCGCGACGGCTGGCACGTCGCCGACGAACCGTCGGAACTGCGCGGGCTATGGGTGTTCTGGCGGTCGCGGCTGATCGTGGCCGGCGTCGCCGCGGCCGTGTCGCTGCTGGTGATCCTGGCCGTGGCGGCGTACTTCGGCGACGACGATCCCACTCCCGTCACCCCGCCGGTAGGCCTGCCCGCGCCGGCCCCGTCACCCACCGACGCGCCGTCCCTGACGCCGGACCCCGCGCCGGCCACGCCGTCGGAGGCCGCGCCCGCGTCGCCGTCCCCGGCCGCCGCGCGGACGACGTCCCCGCCGCCGAAATTCGGGCCGGTCTCGTTCGAGGCCGAGGCGCCCGGCAACACGCTCGGCGGCTCGGCGTGGGTGGACCGCTACCCCGGCGCCTCGGGCGGCTCGATCGTGCGCAATCTCGGCGACTGGGGCAGCCGCGCCGGCGACGGCGTGCTGACGTTCAACAACGTCGAGGTCCCGGTCGCCGGCACGTACACGCTGAAGCTCTACCACGTGAACATCGACAACGAGCGCACCAGGACCGCCGTCGTCACGGTCGACGGCCGCGATCCGCAGCGGGTCACGCTCGACGGCGGCTCGACGTGCTGCACCGCGTCGACGCTGAAGGTCCAGCTGCGCAAGGGCGGCAACACCATCTCGGTCGCCAACCCCGACGGGCACGCGCCGTCGGTCGACCGCATCGTGCTGTCCCTGCCCTGACCCCGGGCCGCGGCGTGCCGAAATCGATCGCCGTCTTGACTGACGGTTGTTGATGTGTCTACCGTCTCAACACGCTTTTAACAAAGTTTCCTAACTGTTGGTGAGGTGAACGTGAAACGATCCCTTCGCCAGGTCCTCCTGGTCGGGGCCGTCGTCGCCGCCGTGGCCGGAGCGACCGCTATCGTGCCACTGGTCCAGGCAAACGCCGCCGCCGCATGCGCTCCGGCATGGAGCGCGTCGGCCGTCTACGTCAAGGACAACGTCGTCTCGTACCAGAGCCACAACTACACCGCCAAGTGGTGGACCACGAACGAGGTGCCGACCGCCAGCGGCCAGTGGGGCGTGTGGGCCGACAACGGGGTCTGCGGTGGCGGGACCGATCCCACCACCCCGCCGCCGACCTCGAAGCCGCCGACCTCGCAGCCGCCGACGTCGCAGCCGCCCACCTCGCCGCCGCCGCCCGGCGGCAAGAACGTCGTCGGCTACTTCGCCGAGTGGGGCGTCTACGCCCGCAACTACCACGTGAAGAACATCGTCACCAGTGGCTCGGCGGCGAAGCTGACCCACATCCTGTACGCCTTCGGCAACACCAGCGGCGGGCAGTGCTCCATCGGTGACTCGTACGCCGACTACGACAAGGCGTACACCGCGGCCGACTCGGTCGACGGCGTCGCGGACACCTGGGACACCGGCGCGCTGCGCGGCAACTTCAACCAGCTGCGCAAGCTCAAGCGGCTGTACCCGAACATCAAGGTGATCTGGTCGTTCGGCGGCTGGACCTGGTCCGGCGGCTTCACGCAGGCGGCGGCGAACCCGACCGGCTTCGCGAACTCCTGCTACAACCTGGTCAAGGACTCCCGCTGGGCCGACGTCTTCGACGGCATCGACATCGACTGGGAGTACCCGAACGCCTGTGGCCTCAGCTGCGACGCCAGCGGCCCGGCCAGCTACAACAACGTCATCACGGCGCTGCGCAACAAGTTCGGGCAGAACTTCCTGGTCACCTCGGCGATCTCGGCCGACGGCTCCAACGGCGGCAAGCTCGACGCCGCCGACTACGCCGCCGGCATCTCCAAGCTGAACCTGGTCTTCCCGATGACCTACGACTACTACGGCGCCTTCAGCCCGCAGGGCCCGACGGCCCCGCACTCGCCGCTGAACTCCTACTCGGGCATCCCGACGCAGGGCTTCTGGTCCGACGCGGCGATCCAGAAGCTCAAGTCCAAGGGCGTCCCGGCCAGCAAGATGCTCCTCGGCATCGGCTTCTACGGCCGCGGCTGGACCGGCGTCACCCAGGCCGGCCCGGGCGGCACCGCGACCGGCCCGGCGCCCGGCACGTACGAGCAGGGCATCGAGGACTACAAGGTCCTGAAGAACTCCTGCCCGGCCACCGGCACCGCCGGCGGCACCGCCTACGCCAAGTGCGGCAGCAACTGGTGGGGCTACGACACCCCGGCCACCATCGCGGGGAAGATGACCTACGCCAAGCAGCAGGGCCTCGGCGGAGCCTTCTTCTGGGAGTTCTCCGGCGACACCAGCAACGGCGAGCTCATCACCGCCATCAAGAACGGTCTCGCCTGACGCCTGAACGGTCTCGCCTGACCAACGTCGCGCCGCCGCAGCCGGTCCCGGGCTGCGGCGGCGCGGCCGCTTTCCGGCCCGTCACTACGGTCCGGCGGCCTTCTCCAGCGCGCGGATCTCGACCCACAGCGCGCGCAGCCGCTCGACCTCCCGGTCGCTGCGCCCGAAGACCTCGAGCATGTCGTCGACGTGGTGCCACTTCGGCGACCGCTCACCGATCCCGTTCAGCACCCGGAACACGGTCGACTTCGAGATCCCGACCTGTCCCGCGATCGCACTGTACGAAGGTTCCCCGGCCTCCCGATGGGCTTCCATCAGTTCCTCGGCCAGCCGCCTGCGCAGTGCCCCCAACTTGACGGCGTCGTCCATCATCCAAGCATGCCGATGAATGCCATCCCGGTAAAGCACGACCGCGGGGCGCGGCGGCTGCGCGGATAGCATGATGGGACGATGGTGTTCCGTCGATCGAGCAGGCAGGACCGGGTCCAGCACGCATTGGCCGCCGCGGTGTACGAGGGCGACCGCCGGGCCCGGGAGCGGGTCGAGCGGTGGTGGGCGGCCGGCGGGGACGACCGCGAGAAGGTGTGGCGCGGGGCGTGGTTCCTGCTCAGCGCGGCGTCGTTCCGCTTCGGCAACCACGAGCAGCCGGCGCGGGTCGCCCCGGTGCTGGAGTTCCTGCTCGAGCCGGACCCCACCTCGACCTACCGGCCGCAGGTCCGGCTGACCGCGTGCCTGCCGCAGACCGCCGCGGACCCGCCGAGCGGCGTGTACCTGGGCGACCCGTATGTCCAGCGCATCGTCGAGGCCGCCGTCGGTTTCCCGGACGAGGGCCTGCGGCAACGGCTGGCGGACCTGCTGGCGGGCACGGACCAGCCCGGGCTGCTGGACGCCCTGGAGGTCGCGGTCCGGCCGTACGCGCGGCCGGGCCACCGGTTCATCGGCACCGCGCCGGCCGGGCGGGACGCGCGGCAGGACATGTGGCTCGGCGAGCAGGGGGCGCTGCTGCGCATCGTCCTGGCCAACCCCGAGCTGCCCCGCCCGCCCGCCGACCCCGGCGACGTCGACCTGGCGCTGCTCGCGGTGCTGAAGCAGCGGCCGGACCTGCTGCCCGCGTTCGACCAGGGGGCGCTCGCCGGGCGCCTCGTCGAGTACGCGGGCACCGACCTGCCCGAGGACGCCCTCGACCTGTGCCGCCACGCGCTGCGCGGGTTCACGTCGCCGAAGGCCGTCGCGGTGGTGTGCGACCAGGCGGTCCTCGGCAACCCCGAGGCGGCCGCCGCGGCCCGCGACGCCGGCTACCGGTCCGCCTGGACGTCCGGCCTGCTGCTGCTCACCCGCCAGTTCGACGCGTACCGCGAGCACGACCCCGACGGGCGGGTCCTGCAGCTGGCGTGCGCCCTCGACAAGCCGGAGATCAGGGAGGACACCGTCGTCGGCCTGGTGCTGGCGCTCCTGGACACCGACCCGCCCGAGGACGTCGCCGCGGCGGTCCGCCGGTCCCTGCGCGACCTCGGCGCCGGGACCGGCGACTCGATGCAGGACCTCCGCCGCCTGTGGATGCGCCGGGGGGTCCTGGCCCGTGCGGTGAAGCTGGAGCCGGAGGCGGTCGCGGCCGTCGTCGACGCGGGCTACCTGCCCGAGGACGACGAGCGTGCCCTGCTCCCGCTGCTGTTCCTCACCGAGCAGTTCGACCGGTACGACCGGGAGGACCCCGACGGCACGAAGCTGCGCGCCGCCCTGGCCGAGCGGCGCCACCCGTACGAGCACGAGCACTTCCGGACCGTCGCCGAGCGCAACGGGCGCGACGATCCGTGGCCGCCCTACGAGCCGCCCCCGGAGCGCTACCGGTCGGGTGTGCACGTCACCACCTGGCCGAGCAGCATGGGTGGTGGCGGCCACTCGTTCGGCGGGTACCCGTAGCTACTTGACGAGGACCGGTGCCTCCTCGGCCGCCTGCTCGGCGACGGGCGCGCGGCGGGAGGCGCCGGTGCGGGCGTGCGTCGAGTAGACGGTGAGGCCGACGAACGTGATGCCGCCGACGAGGTTGCCGATGACGGTCGGGATCTCGTTCCAGATGAAGTAGTCCGCGATCGAGAAGTCGCCGCCGAGCATCAGCCCGGACGGGAAGAGGAACATGTTGACGATGGAGTGCTCGAAGCCCATGTAGAAGAAGACCAGGATCGGCATCCACATGCCGATGACCTTGCCGGACACGCTGCTGGAGATCATCGCGGCGACGACGCCGGTCGAGACCATCCAGTTGCACAGGACGCCACGGATGAACAGGGTGAGCATGCCCGCGGCACCGTGGTCGGCGTAGCCGACCGTCCGGCTCTCACCGATCTTGCCGAGCGCCTGGCCGACGGCGTTCGGCTCGACCGTGAACGCGTAGGTGAAGATCACCGCCATCATCACGGCGACGGTCAGCGCGCCGGCGAAGTTGCCGACGAAGACCAGCCCCCAGTTGCGCAGCACACCGCGTAAGCGCACCCCGGGCCGCTTGTCGATCAGCGCGAGGGGCACCAGCGTGAACACGCCGGTGAGCAGGTCGAAGCCCAGTAGGTACAGCAGGCAGAACCCGACCGGGAAGAGCAGGGCCCCGACGATCGGCTGGCCGGTCTGCACGGTGACCGTGACCGCGAACGCGGCGGCGAGGCAGAGGATCGCACCCGCCATGTACGCCCGGATCAGCGTGTCCCGGGTGGACATGAAGACCTTCGCCTCACCGGCGTCGATCATCTTCTTGGCGAGTTCAGGTGGGGTCACATACGACACAGCGTTGCTCCTCCGGGGCGGCTCAGGAATGGATCAGGGGGCGCCGCAGGCTTGATTGCTCGGACGTTTCCGGTGCGGGTCGAGTCTGCGGAGTGCCTGTTACCAACATGTTGCGCGCTCGAAAGCCCCGGGTCACGTCGCGCTCACAGACGGCGCACACCCAGTGCGACGTCAGTTCTCCAGCGTCGCCCGGAGCCGGTCGACGGCGCGCAGGATCTCCGCGCGGTGCTTCGCCGCCGTCATCCAGGCCGGCAGCCGCGCGACCAGCGTCAACCCGCCCGGGCCGGGGCCGCGCTCGCGCAACTTCGCGCCGACGAAGCCGCCGAGGATGTCCAGGTGCCGACGGTTGAACGCCCACAGGACCCGCCCGCCGCAGCACTCGGCGCGCAACCACAGCGGCCCGCCGAAGAACGGGTCGACCGGGCCGCCCCACACGGAGGTCGCCCCGGCCGGCTCCCACGCGGCGGCGTAGCCGCAGGCGGCGCACGTCAGCCGGCGCGGCCACGACGCCACCCACCGGCTCCCGGTGGGCCGAGCGGCGTTCACGGCGCGGCCGCCGCAGCGCGGGCACACCACCAGGATGTCGTCCGCCGCCAGCTCGTACAGGCTGACCTGCGGATCCTGGAAGCGCGGCCGGTCCATCAGCGGGCGTGCGCGACGGCCAGCCGGCTCGCCAGCTCGGCGCTGCGGGCCGCGAACGGCGCCCATGCCTCCGGCGTCCGCTCCAGGAACCGCTGCGCGTTGGCCTCCCGGCAGTCGCGCTGCGTCCAGGTGCACAGCCGGCCGCCCTTGACGTGGAAGCGGACCAGGAGGTCGTCGGCCCAGCCGTACACCTCACAGTCGGCGGCGCCGTCGACCGTCACCTTCTGCTCCGCGACGAGCCAGTCAATCGCCTCGAGCTCCTCCTGTACACGCTGCGCGACCTCGAACGCGAGACCCTCCGACGCCCGGTCCCGCTGCCGCGTGAGCAGCTCCCGCACCGCGTCGATCGCGGCCCGCTCCCGCCGCAGCAACCCGGCCGTGGTGGCGACGAGGGTGTCGCGGTCGGCGGCGTCGACCCCGCGGATGCGGGCCATGTCGCGCTCCGAGCCGGTGAGCCGGTCGCCGGTGTACCCGAGCGGCAGCACCCGGCCCAGCCCGTTGAGCGCCAGCCGCGCCTTCGTCCCGCCCAGGTACGGGCCGAACACGTCCTGCACATCGGGTGTGAAGGGTCCGTAGTCGACGACGAGCCGCGGCACCCCGCCGCGGCGGTCGAGGCGCAGGTAGATCGGCACCTCCAGGCCGCCGCGGATCCGGTTCCAGCGCGGCTTCGACCGCTCCAGCAGGTTGCGCTCCAGCCAGGCCGCCTCGTGCACCGAGTCGCACACGACCGCCTCGACCCGCACGATCTGCGTCACCATCCGCTTGAGGTGCCGCCTGCCGCGCAGGTCCGACCAGTACGAGCCGACCCGCTGCCGCAGGTCGGTGGCGCGCCCGATGTACAGGACCTTGCCGCTCTCGTCGCGGAACCGGTACACACCGGGCGTCTTCGGCAGGCTCGCCACCGCCGCCCGCGCCGCCGTCGTCACGCCCGGCATCCTACGGTCCCCAGCTGGGCGGTCACCGCCAGGTGAGCTGCTTGGTGAAGCGCAGCAGCGTCCCGGTCCCGTCGACCGACACGACGTCGAGCCCGTCCACCACGGCCGCGACCAGCTGCAGCCCTCGCCCCGAGTCCGACCACAGGTCGCCGGGCCGCACGCCGGCCGGGTCGAAGCCGCCGCCGTCGTCCGTCACCTCGATCACGCAGCGGTCGCCGTCCACGCTCACATCGACGTGGTACGTCGTGGCGAGGCCGGCGTGCTCGATGACGTTGGTGCACGCCTCGGTCAGCGCCAGCCGGATGTCGTCGCGGCAATCCTGCTCGACGCCCGCCCCGGCCAGGGCACCGTCCAGCATGCGGCGGGTCTGCCCCACCCGTGCCGACTCCCGCGGCAGATCCAGCGACATCTGCAGATGCACCGCGTCGGTCATGAGCTCGCTCCCGCCTCGTCCGGATGCCGCACGGGGTACCCCGCGAACGCCCACCCGTAACGGCCAACGATCGCGACGGCCGGTTCGTCGCCGGGTCGGGAGCGGAAAAACCCCGCTGCGGTCAGGGCAGCCAGGCCATGACCCGGGCGGAGGCGTCCAGGCCGTCCGCCGGGACCAGCTTCGCGGTGCGGGCGGCGAGGTCGACGATGACGATCTGCTTGTCGACGACCGCGGCGAGCACCTCGGCGTCCTTCACCGGCTGCCAGGTCTGCGGGTCGTCGTACAGGCGGACGTCGATGCCACCGTCGGGCAGGGTGACGGTCGGCTCGGCGCCGATCGCCCGCGTCGCGGGGTCGATGGACTGGAACGTGCGCTTCTCCATGGTGTAGAGCAGCGGACGGCAGCTGCCGGGGACGAAGAGCACGCTGTGGGTGCCGCCGGTGGTGCCGGCGAGCGCGATGTCGGAGCCGGTGAAGGTGCCGGCCTTGCTCAGCTCGGCGTCGCCTGTGCGCTCCCGCAGGTGCAGCGCGTCCTTGGTGGAGCCGGCCGTGGCCGCGACCCGCTTGCCGCACTCGGCGGTGGGGTGCCACATGCCCGGCGAGTCCACCAGCTTCGGGGTCTTGCCGCCGAGCACCGCGACGGTCGTGGTGTCGGCCTTGATGACGGGCGCCGTGGCGGTGATGTCGACCGAGATGCTGTCCGGGATGGCCTTGCGCCGGTCGAACTTCAGGTGCGTGTCGTCCAGCCACTCGCCGCAGTCCAGCTCGGTCGTGGCCGTCACCGTCGTCGCGCCCAGCGTGTACTTCGCCGACTTGACCTTGTCGACGACGGTCACCTTGCCGGCGAAGTCGGCGACGACGAGTTCCTCGCCGCGCAGGTACGAGACCCGCTTGCTGTCCGGCGAGGTGCGCAGGCACAGCTTGTTGGTCGACGCGTCCCCGGCGACCTTGCGCTCGCTGCCGTCGGCGATGGTTCGGGCCGTCACGACCTTGCCGCTGCGGTAGACGAACGTCTTGTGGTCGGCGGTGACCTCGTATTCGAAGTCGGAGGAGCGCGGCACGTCGAAGGGCGCGATCGACAGGTGCCCGTCGGCCTCCTGGGTGAGCAGCTTCAGCCCGCCGGTCGTCGTGACGAGCAGCTTGCCCGCGACCTTCGGCGGCGGCTGGGGCGACGGCGAGGACGACGCGCCCTGCGACGCCTTCGAGCCCCCGCCCGAACCGCAGCCCGCCAGGCCGATCACCACCGCTGCGAGCACCACGAACTGACGGCGCATGCCGTGCCCTCCCCCCGTTGGACGCCTTTTGTAACACATCGCCACCTCGCCGACCGCCCCGTCGTGACGGGCGGCACCCCACCACCGGAGCGCCGTGCGGCAGGATCGTCAGTCATGGACGCGTTCGTCATGCCGTGGAAGGCGTCCGCCGCGACGGCGTCGAGACCTGCGCCGCGAAGATCGTGTATGTCACCGTCGCCCCCGACGGCTCCGGCGAACGCCCCGTGCCCGCCGCGCTGCGGAGCGTGCTGTGCGCACCTCACGGCATCGACGAGGCGCGGTCTGGTTAGCTTTGCGCCGTGCGAATTGCCGTCCTTGGCCCACTTGAGGTCCATACGCAGACCGGGGCGCCGGTGGAGATCGCCGGGGTGCGGCTGCGGATGCTGCTCGCCCGGCTGGCGCTCGAGGCGGGCCGGCCGGTGTCGGCGGAGCTGCTGATCGACGACCTGTGGGGCGAGGACGCGCCGGCCGGGGCGGCTGCCGCGCTGCAGGGGCTCGTGTCCCGGCTGCGGCGCGCGCTGGGCGACGCCGGCGGCGTGGAGCTCGTCGCCGGCGGATACCGGCTGACGGTGCGTCGGGAGGACGTCGACGCGCACCGGTTCGAGGACCTCGCCGCGCAGGGCCGGCGGGAAGCGCCCGCGCAGGCGGCCGTCACCCTCGACGCGGCGCTCGGCCTGTGGCGGGGCGCGGCGCTGACGGACCTGCAGGACGCGCCGTTCGCGCGGACCGTCGCCGCCGGGCTGCACGAGCGCCGGCGGGACGTCGCCACGGACCTGTTCCAGGCGGAGCTGGAGCTGGGCCGGCCCGCCGAGGTGCTGCCGCGGCTGGGCGCCCTGGCCGCCGAGCACCCGCTGAGCGAGCGCCTCGCCGGGCTGCGGATGCAGGCGTTGGCCGCGACCGGCCGCCAGAGCGACGCCCTCGCCGTGTACGAGGAGATCCGGGGCCGGCTCGGCGACGAGCTCGGCGTCGACCCGGGCGCCGCGCTGAAGGAGCTGCACCTGGCGCTGCTGCGCGGCGAGATGGAGCAGCCCGCCAGGCGGGCCGAGACGGTCGCGCCGAACCGGCTGCCGGCGCAGCTCACCAGCTTCGTCGGCCGGGACGCGGAGCTGGCGCAGCTCGCCGCGCTCCTGGACGCCAACCGGCTCGTCACCGTCGTCGGTCCCGGCGGCGCCGGCAAGACGCGGCTGGTGCTGGAGGCGGCGAGGGCCGCCCGGCAGCGGGTGTGGTTCGTGTCCCTCGCCGCGGTCAGCGACCCCGACCACCTCGCCGACGCCGTCGTCGCCGCCCTCAACGCCTCCGACGGCCGGCTCTACGAGGGCGGCCACACCACCCTCGACCGGGTCGTGGAGCTGCTCGACGTCGGCGACGCCGTCATGCTGCTGGACAACTGCGAGCACCTCGTCGACGCCGCCGCCGAGCTCGCCGACCAGCTCCTGACCCGGCTGCCGCGGCTGCGGGTCCTCGCCACCAGCCGCGAGCCCCTCGCCATCACCGGTGAGGCGCTGTGCCACCTAGGGCCCCTCGAGGTGCCCCGCGACTCGGTGGAGCCCGAGGAGGCCGCCCGGGCGGCGGCGGTGCGGCTCTTCGTGGACCGCGCGGCGACGGTGCGGCCCGGGTTCGCGCTCGACGAGTCGACGGTCGACCACGTGGTGGAGATCTGCTGGCGGCTGGACGGGATGCCGCTCGCGCTGGAGCTCGCCGCCGCGAAGCTGCGGTCGATGAGCGTGGACCAGATCGCCCGGCGGCTCGACGACCGGTTCCGCCTGCTCAGCTCCGGCAGCCGGTCCGCGCTCCCCCGCCAGCGCACCCTCCTCGCCGTCGTCGAATGGAGCTGGGACCTGCTCGAGGAGCCGGAGCGGGTCCTCGCCCGCCGGCTGGCGACCTTCCCTGGCGGCGCGACCACGGCGGCCCTGGAAGCGGTCTGCGCCGACGGTACGCTGCCCGCCCGCGACATCTTCTACGTGCTCGACGCGATGGTGGAGAAGTCGATCGCCGGACGGTCCGGCGACCGGTACCGGATGCTGGAGACGGTCCGCGCGTACGCGCTGACCCGCCAGGAGGGCGACGACATCGGCGAGCGGTTCTGCCGCTACTACCGGGACCTCGCCGAGGAGCACGACCCGCTGCTGCGCACCCGGGACCAGCTCGCGGCGATCGCGGTCTTCGACGCCGAGCACGACAACCTCGCGCACGCGCTACGGCTGGCCGTGGACGCCGGCGACACGGCGACGGCCGAGCGGTTCGTCGGCGCGATGTTCTGGTACTGGGGCATGAGCGGCATGACGGCCCAGTTCGAGACGTACCTGCGCTACGGCGGCGCGCTGCCGCAGCAGGCCCGGACGGCGTTCGGGGTGGTGCGGGCCAGCATGGACGTCGACTCGGCCGGCGCCCGCGAGTTCCACCCCGCGCGGCCGCTGATGCGCATGACGCAGCTGGCGCACACCACCGAGGAGTCCGACCTGCTCGAGGCGCTGGACTCGCCCGACCCGTGGATCCGGGCCAGCGCGCACTGGGCGAAGGACTTCCTGCTCACCGAGGAGGGCGACCTGCGCTCCGGCGCCGCGTCCCGGCGTGCCGCCCTCGAAGGGTTCGAGGCGGTCGGCGACCGGTGGGGGCTCGTGCTGAGCCTGCTGCCGCTGGGCCGCGACCACTCGCTGCGGCGCGAGCACGGCCCGGCGATCGCCGCGTTCGAGCGGGCCGTCGTGCTCAGCTCCGAGCTCGGCGTCGAGGACTACCTGTACCTGAGCCGGGCGCGGCTGGCCCGGGAGCGCCGGCGCAGCGGGGACATCGACGGCGCGCTGCGCGACATCAGGGCCGCGCAGCGCCGGGCCCGCGAGCGCGGCCACCGCCGGATGGAGGTCAACATCCTGGTCGGCCTCGCCAACGTGCACCGCCTCGCCGGCGACCTCGCGCAGGCCGACCGGACCCTCGACGAGCTGGAGGCGCTGGTGCGGCGCGGCGCCATCCCCGAGCCACTGGCCCGCGACCTCATCGTCAGCACCCGGCTGGAGAACCGTCTCGCCGAGGGGGACGTGACGCCGGCCGCGGCGCTGCTGCCCGAGGCGGTCGCGTCGCTCGTCGCGCAGGCCTACAGCGCCGGTCTGGCGTGGGCGGCCGAGCTGCTCGCCGGGCTCCTCGCGCTGCGGGACCGGCCCGGGGACGCGGCCGCGGCGCTCGGCATGAGCGAGGTGATCCGCGGCGAGTTCGACCACGGCGAGCCCGAGCTGCGCGCCCTCGCCGACCGGCTGACCGCCCGGCTCGGCGACGAGGGCTACGCCGAGGCGTTCCGGCGCGGCGCCGGCACGCCGCGACCCGACGCGATCGCCCGGGTCGTCGCCCTCGCCACCGCCTGAACCACCGGCTGAACCACCGCCTGAACCACCGGCCGAGTCACCGGCCGAGCCATCGGCTGACCGGCGGTCGCGGGAGGTCATTCCGGCGACCCGGTGAGCGCGGCGAGGACCTCGTCGAGGGTGGGCCGGCGCAGGCCCAGCTCGTCGGCGGTGACGCCGGCCGCGTCCAGCCGCCGCACCAGCGCCGACAGCAGCATCGGGTCGGTGGCCGGCACGGTGAGCAGGCCGCCGGCGTCGCGGGCCGGGACGGCGCCGGTCAGCTCGGTGAGGATCCGGGTGATCGCGTCCGTGTCTGCGGGCACCGACGGGTGGACGTGCAGGATCTGGCCGCCGACGCGCCGCCGCAGCTCCCCCGGCCGGCCTTCCGCGAGCACGCGGCCCCGGTCCAGGACCACGATCCGGTCGGCGCACCGCTCGGCCTGCGCGGGGTCCCGCGTCGTGAACAGCACCGTGCCGGCCCGGGCCGGGTCATCGGCGGGGTCATCGGCGGGGTCGGCGGCGGGGTCGGCGGCGGGCTCGTCGAGCAGCAGGACCGGCGTGGCCGTCTTCGTCCAGCCGGCGTCAGGTCGTACCGACGCCGCCAGCACTGCCAGGAGGGTCGTCTTGCCCGCCCCGGCGGGGCCGAGGACGGCGGTGACCTGTCCGGCGGTGACCCGCAGGTCCACCCCGTCCAGCGCCACCGCGTCCCCGAACCGTTTGACCAGACCGCCGGCCTCGATCGCGTACCGCATCGCTTACTGCGCGTCGCCGTTGAACTTCGAGGTCGACCAGAAATAGCCGAGCACCGCGAGCCCGGCGCACCAGCCGACCGCCAGCCACCCGTTGTAGCCGATGCCGGTGCCGAGCAGCAGGCCGCGGAGGGTCTCGATGGCCGGCGTGAACGGCTGGTACTTCGCGATCGGCTGGAACCAGCCGGGCATGGCGTGGATCGGCACGAAGGCGCTGGACAGCAGCGGCAGCAGGATCAGCGGCAGCGCGTTGTTGCTGGCCGCCTCGGCGCTCGGGCTGATCAGGCCCATCCCGACCGCGATCCAGGTGACCGCGAGGGCGAAGAGCACCAGCAGCCCGAACGCGGCCAGCCACTCCAGGACCGAGGCGTCCGTGGACCGGAAGCCGATCGCGACGCCGACGGCACCGACGAGCACCACGCTCGCCACCGACTGCAGGACGCTGCTGATGACGTGGCCGATGAGGACGGCGCCGCGGTGGATCGCCATCGTGCGGAAGCGGGCGATGATGCCCTCGGTCATGTCGTTGGAGACGGAGACCGCGGTGCCGATGACGGTGCTGCCGATGGTCATCAGCAGCAGGCCCGGCAGCAGGTAGGCGATGTACTCCGAGCGGCCGCCGCCGATGCCGGCGCCCATGACGTCGCCGAAGATGTACACGAACAGCAACAGCAGCATGATCGGGGTGAGCAGCAGGTTCAGGGTCAGCGACGGGTAGCGGCGCGCGTGCAGCAGGTTGCGGCGCAGCATCGTGCCGGAATCCCGGATGGCGAGGGCGTTCATCACACAGTCTCCTTGTCATTGGTGTGGGCGTCGGTGTGGGCGTCGGTGCGGGCGTCGCCGGTCAGGGCGAAGAACACGTCGTCGAGGTCGGGCGTGTGGACGGTCAGCTCGTCGGCCTCGACGTCGGCGGCGTCGAGCCGGTCGAGGATGGACCGCAGGTCCCGCTGGCTGCCGTCGCTCGCGATCTGCAGCGCGAGGGACTCGTCGTCGCGGGCGGCGTCGCGCAGCGCCAGGCCCGCCGCCTGGTAGGCGACCGGGTCGGTGAAGCGGAGCCGGACGTGCCCGCCGGGGACGAGCCGCTTCAGCTCGCCGGCGGTGCCCTCGGCGACGATCTTCCCGCCGTGCAGCACCGCGATCCGGTCGGCGAGCTGGTCGGCCTCCTCCAGGTACTGGGTGGTGAGGAAGACGGTGGCGCCGTCGTCGACGAGCTCCCGGATGATCTGCCACATGTTGTGCCGGCTGCGCGGGTCGAGGCCGGTGGTGGGCTCGTCGAGGAAGATGACCCGAGGGTGGCCGACCAGGGTCATGGCGAGGTCGAGGCGGCGCTTCATGCCGCCGGAGTAGGTGGAGGCGGGCTTCTGCGCCGCGTCGGTGAGCGCGAACCGCTCCAGCAGCTGCGCGGCGGTCCGGCGGCCGTCGCGCTTGGACAGGTGGTGCAGGTCCGCCATGAGCAGCATGTTCTCCTCGCCGGTGATCAGCCCGTCGACGGCGGAGAACTGGCCGGTGACGCCGATCGCGGCGCGCACGGCCTGCGGGTCGGCGGCGAGGTCGTGTCCGCCGATCCGGATGCCGCCGGAGCCCGGGCCGGGCGAGACGAGCGTGGAGAGGATCTTGACGGCGGTGGTCTTGCCGGCGCCGTTCGGTCCGAGCAGGGAGAAGATCGTGCCGGCGGGGACCTCGAGGTCGACGCCGTCGAGCACGAGCTTGTCGCCGTAGGACTTGCGCAGTCCGTGCGCCGCGATGGCCAGGTTCGTCATGGTGGTGGCTCCTTCTACAGGCTGTGGGCGGCGATGTCGCCGGTGGCGGTGGTGGCGCGGATGGTCAGGTCGGCGGTGCCGGTGTTCCTCAGCGCGTTGTGGATGCGGCCGTGGCTGGTGCCGGCGTCCAGGGCGGCGGACACGCCCGGCGCGGCGCCGACCGTCACGTCGCCGGCCTGGGTGCGCAGCACGACCTCGCCGCGGACGGCCTCGGTGATGCGGATGTCGCCCTTGGCGGTGCTGATCTGTGCGGGGCCGTTGAGGCGGCCGACGCTGACGTCGCCGGCGAGCGTGGTGAGCCGGACGCTGCCGACCTCGTCGAGGTCGACCGCGCCGTGCGCGCCGTCGTAGGCGACGTCGCCGAACCGGCCGGCGGCCCGCAGGTCGGCGCTGGCCGCCTTCACCTCGAGCCGGGACCCGGCCGGCAGCTGGACGGTCACGTCGACGGAGCCGGACGCCCCGAGGATCTGGTGCCCGGCGTCGGCCTCGATCCGCAGGACGCCGTCGGCGTACTCGACGGTCGTCCGCTCGGCGATCTTGACGTCGCGGCCCTTGGCGGCGTCGGCCGGCAGCACCTCGACGGTCGTGTCGGCGCGGTCGCCGGCGATGAACCGCACGCGGCCGGCGGGGATGTCGAGGACGGCGGAGATGGGGGCGGGGGTGTCGAACGTCTGCATGGTGGGCTCGCTTCCCTGGTCCGTGTGCCCGCCGTTCTGGCGTGCACAAGGACCATCGCGAGCCCCGCTGACAGCGCACTGACAGCGCGCAGATCCCGGCTACCGCAGCCAGCGGTCCAGCTCGGCCAGGAGGCCGTCCACCTGCGGATACAGCGCGTCAGCGATGTCAGCGGGCGACTCGCCGTCGCGGGTGCGGCGCCCGGACTCGCTGATGAGGATCTGGAAGACGCCGGCGAGGGCGATCCCCTGCAGGCGGGCGACCTCCGGCGCGACGCCGGAGGTCTCGGCGATGGCGGCGGCGAGCGCGGTGGCCTGCCGGTCGCTCATCTCCAGGGCGAGCCGGTGCACGGCCGGGCTGATCGCCGCCAGATACCCGAGGTTGCCGCGGGCGAGCTCGGCCGGCATGTCGCGGATCGCCGCCACCGTCTCCAGGACGAAGCCGCGGACGGCGGCGGCCGGGCTGGTCCCCGCCGGCCGGGCCCGGATCAGGTCGCCCAGCTGGTCCTGTATCTGCTGCTCACGGTCGGTGACCAGGTGTTCCTTGGTCGGGAAGTAGTTGTAGAGCGTCTGCTCCGCCACCTCCGCCGCGCGGGCGACCTCACTCACCGTCACCCGCTCGTAGCCGCGCTCCGCGAAGAGCCGGGCGGCGGTCTCGGCGATGAGCCGGCGCGTGCGCGCCTTCTTCAGGTCACGGAGTCCGGTGCCAGCCATTCCTGAAGTGTACCGCACCACATTTCTAGGGTGGACTCTAAGTTTGGGTTACGCTCTACCCATGGCCCCCACCTCGCTCCGCCAGGCGTGGCCCGCACTGACCGGGCTCGCCGCCGTGTTCCTGTTCGAGATGCTCGACAACTCGATCCTCACTGTCGCGCTGCCTACCATCGGCCGCGACCTGCACACCTCCACCGTCGCGCTGCAGTGGGTCACCGGCGCGTACTCGGTCGCGTTCGGCGGGCTGATGCTGGCCTTCGGCGCCGTCGCCGACCGGTTCGGCCGCCGCCGCGTCATGCTCGCCGGCCTGACCCTGCTCGGCGCCGCGAGCCTGGCGACGGTGCTGGTCACGACCGCCGGGCAGCTCATCGCCGTCCGGGCGGTCATGGGCGTCGCCGCGGCGATGACGACCCCCGGCTCCGCCGCCCTCGCCTTCCGGCTGTTCGACGACGACCGCCTGCGTGTGCGCGCGATGACCCTCATCTCGACCGTCGGACTGGCCGGTCTCGCGGTCGGCCCCTCGCTGGGCGGCTTCGTGCTCGCCGCCCTGCCCTGGCAGACGCTCCTGCTGGTCAACGCGCCCATCGCGGTGCTCGCCATCGTCGGGGTCCGGGCCGGCATCGCCCCGGACACGCCGGCCGGGCTGCACCGCGACCCGGTCGACGTCCCCGGCGCGGTCCTCGGCACGGCCACGATCGTGCTGACGCTGCTCGCGCCGACCCTGTTCGTCGAGGACGGCCCGCGGGCCGGGTGGGCGGCGACCGTCGGGGCCGTCGCCGCGGCGACCCTGTTCGTCGTGCGGGAGCGGACCGCCCGGCACCCGCTGCTCGACCTGCGCCTCGTCGCCCACCCGCTGGTGTCGAGCGGCCTGGCGTACAAGGCCGCCGCGGGGCTGGCGACGGCCGGCCTCGGCTACATGGTGACCCTCGACCTCCAGCTCGGCCGGGGCTGGACGCCCGCGCACGCCGCGCTCGGCATGCTGCCGCAGGTCGCCGTCCTCATCGCCGGCGGGCTGTTCGTCGACCCGTTCGTGCGGCGGGTCGGCCTCGAGCGGGCCGCCTGGATCAGCGCCACCTCGGTCGTGGCCGGGCTCGCCGTCTTCACCCTCCTGCACGGCGCCGGCTACGTGTTCGTCGCCGCCGCCCTGGTACTGGTCGCCGCGGGCCTACGCGTCGTCGGCGTCGTCGCCGGCGTGAACGTGCTGCGCGGCCTGCCGCCGGAGCGCACCACGATCGGCGCGGCCCTCACCGACACCGCCACCGAAGTGACCTCCGGCGCGGGCATCGCTGTCACCGGCACGATCCTCGCCGCCCTCTTCACCGGCACCATCACCGCCCCGCACTGGAGCGCCGCGCAGACCGCCCAGTTCGACGGGGCGGTCACCGTCGCCGGCCTGACGCTGACGACGGCCGCCGCCGCCCTCGTCGGCTGGGCCCTCCTGCGCACCCGCCGCGCCGCCACACCCTCAGCACCGCCCCGCTCCGCCGGTGCCAGCGGGCAGCCTGCTCACGCCAGCGGGCCGTCGCGGAACGGGTAGCTCTCCGGGTACAGCCGCTTCAGCCGCCGCGTCGCGATCCAGGCGACGACCGTGATCGACAGCGGCCCGCCGAGCACCGTGACCAGCCAGACCGGGTGCGGCATCCCCACCGGCTGCGCCCCGCGCACGGCCAGCACACCGAAGATCCAGGCGGTGATCGTCGAGGTGATCGGCGCCAGCAGCGGATGCCCGTCGTCGGCGCGGAAGAGGCCGGTGACGACCAGCCAGATCGACTTGAAGAACCAGATCACCGGCAGGATCAGGATCAGGAAGTTCACGATGCCGGGCAGGCGGGCGTCCAGCCAGGGGAACGCGACGCTGAAGCTCCAGAAGTAGGCCACGAAGACCACCACCGTGCCGATCGGCCACAGCAGCTGGCGGGCGGTGGCGAGCCGGGCGCCCCGCCGCGCGGCCACGACGAGGGCCAGGCTCACCACCACGGACACCCCGATGCCCGCCACAGCGGTCAGGATCGCGGACAGCGCGATCTCGCCGAGCCGGTCCTCGGCGGCGGCGAACGTGTAGACGCGGCCGTTGACGACGGCGTTGGAGGCCTCGGGCTTGGCCTGCCCCGGCTGGTACGGCGCGCTCACGACCCGGCCGAAGCCCTGGTAGACGATCGCGACGACGATGAGCGTCGCGAGGCCCAGCAGCGAGCGCAGCCGGTTCAGCCCGCCGATCGCCTCGTCGAGCCCGCCGAGGTACATGCCACGGGGCTGGAAGAAGAAGTTGGGCACCCGCCAGATGCTGAAGCTGTCCGTGCCGTTCCTGACGCTTCCCGGTGAACCCGACATCGCCGCCTCCCGTCCGCTGGTGAGCCGAGCGTGGCACGGCGGTTGCGGACGGTCATCGGGCGACGGGCCACCACCCGGCGCCCGCCCGGCTCGGGCGCCCCGCCCCATCGCTCGGGCGGCCCGCCCCCACGGCTCGCCGGCGCGGCCGACCGGCGCGCGCCACCCACCGCGACGGCGGTGGATGTCTGGAACATCGCGACCGGGCGATGCCGCACCGGCGGATGCCCGTCCCGCCGCCGCGGGGGTACACGGCGCGGTACACGCTCAGGGCACGCGGTAGCCGTGGAACCGGACGGGCCGGCGGACCACGAAGCCGAGTCGTTCGTACACCCGGATCGCGCCAGTGTTGCTCGACGCGACGTGCAGGAACGGGCGCTCGCCACGGCCGGTGATCCGGTCGATGGCCGCCCTCGTCACGCGCGCGGCGAGGCCACGGCCGCGGGCGCTCGGGGCGGTGCACACGGCGCTGATCTCGGTCCATCCCGGCGGCCGGAGGCGCTCGCCGGCCATGGCGACCAGCGCGCCGTCCTCGCGCACGCCGTGAAACGCCCCGAGCTCGGCGGTCCGCGCCCAGAACGGCCCGGGCCGCGCCTGCTCGGTGAGCGCCAGCATCTCCTCGACGTCGCCCGGGCCGAGCTCCACCACCCCATCGGCGGGAGCTTCCGGCTCCGCCCGGTCGAGGACCATCTGGAACCCGTCCAGCTCGAACACCGGCTCCCACGACGCCGGCGGCGTGACGTCGGCGCTGAACAGGTCGGCGAACCCGCCGCTGCCCAGCAGCCGCGCCAGGTCGTCCCAGTCGGCCGCCGTCGGCCGCACGGGCACCGCCACGAACGTCGAGACGCCCTCCTGGTACGTCGCGGCGTCGCCCACCCGCCGGGCCAGGTGCGCGTGCGCGCCGCGCAGCGACTGCCCCACCGGATCGTCGAGTACTTCCACCATGTCGCCCCCTCGTCGTGGACGATCATCCTGTCAGGCCCGCGATCCACGGTGAGCACCCGGCACCGTGATCTACAGGGTCCCGAAGCACCCGTCCGGGTCGTACGCCGCCTTGACGGCCCGCAGCCGGGGCAGGTTGGCGCCGAAGTACGCCTCGGCGGCGTCGGGCAGGTCCGGGTCGGGGAAGTTCTGATACACGCCACCGGACCGCCACGGCGCGGGCAGCCGGTAGGAGCCGTCCAGCCACCGCAGCGCCTCGGGTGCGTCGCCCGGGTCGGCGGTGGCGACGTGGTGCAGCAGGAACCGTTCGGCGCGGTGGACGAACGCGGTGGCGTGCGGCGCGACGCGGTTGTAGGCGCCGCCCATCGGCATGAGGTCCAGGGTCCGCGACTGCCCCGGGCGGCGGCCCTCCGTCAGCTGCCGGAGCAGCGCGTCGACCGCCGCGCCGGGCAGCGGACGGGCGAAGAACCCGGACCTGCTGAACGTGTGCCGGCCGGTGTGGTCCGCGCCGGCGGCCAGCAGCCGCTTCGTCTCGCGGTGCGACGCCGCCCGCCGCCCGCCGCTCGTCGGACGCGGGCGCGGCGCCGACCAGCGCGACGCACTCGTCGAGGACGGCGTCCGCCGCGGCCGGCGGGCCCGCCATCGTGCCCACCACCGACGCGGCGGGTGGCAGGGCGGGGTCCGCGGGCACGGTGAGGTGCAGGCTGGCGGCGAGCTCGTCGGGTGCCGACGGCGCCCACGCCTGCCACACCCGCACGACGGCGGCCGCGTGACGCGGCGGCCAGGCCAGCCGGAAGCCGAGCATCGGCGGTGCGGGCACCGTGGCGAACGTCAGCGCGGTGACGGCGCCGAACCGGCCGGTCCCGCCGCGCAGCGCCCAGAACAGGTCGGCGTGGGTGCGCTCGTCGCAGGTGACGACCCGGCCGTCGGCGAGGACGACCTCCGCGGCGCGCAGCCGGTCGCAGGTGAGGCCGTGCAGGCGGCCGAGGACGCCGAGCCCGCCGCCGAGGGTCAGGCCGGCGATGCCGACGCCCGGGCCGCAGCCGGCCGGGATCGTCCGGCCGGTCCCGTCGAGCGCGTCGTACACGCCGGCGAGGGTCGCCCCCGCGCCGACGCGGACCATGCCGTCACCCACCGCCACCGCGTGCATCGGCGCCAGGTCGATGACCACGCCGGTGGTGGTGGAGCGGCCCGCGAAGTCGTGCCCGCCGCCGCGCAGGACGGCGGGCAGTCCCTCCTCCCGGACGAACGCGACCGTCGCGGCGACGGCCGCCGGCGTGCCGCACCGCACCACCGCGAGGGGCCGCACGTGGTGGAACCGTGGGTCGGCCGGCCGCCGCAGCGCCTCGAACCGGGCGGACCCCGGCAGCGCCACCTCGTCCGCGACCCGGGCGAGCGCCGCCCAGCCGGCCGCCGTCGTCTGCGTCATGGCTGCGACGGTACGACGGCCGGCGGGGGCGGCGCTTGAACGAATCGGGCACCCGGCCTCAGGACAGGATCTCGACGTAGCCGTCGGTGCCGTGGACGCGGATGCGCCGGCCGTCCTCGATGGCGGTGGTGGCGCCGACGACGGCGACGACCGCCGGAAGGCCGTATTCGCGGGCGATGACGGCGCCGTGGGTCATCTGGCCGCCGACCTCGGTGACCAGTCCGGCGATCGCCACGAACAGCGGGGTCCAGCTCGGGTCCGTGTAGGCGGTGACGAGGATGTCGCCCGGCTCGAGGTCGGCGTGCGCGAGGTCCAGCACGACGCGGGCGCGGCCCTCGACGACGCCCGCGGACACCGGCAGTCCCGCCAGCGCACCCGCCGGGACGTCGTCGCGGCGGTACGCGCCGGTGATCGCCTCGCCGTCCGAGGTGAGCACGCGGGGTGGGGTGAGCGTCGCGTACGAGCGGAAGTCCTCCTTGCGGCGGTCGATCAGCGACGCGTCGGCGTGGCCGGTGCGCACGACGTCGTGCAGCTCGTCGAAGCGCAGTTGGTAGATGTCGTCGCGGTCGCGGAGCACGCCGGAGCGGACGAGGCGGCCGGCCTCCTCCAGCAGTGCCTGCTTGTAGATGAAGTAGCGGCTGACCATCCCGTACTTCGGGTATTCGCGGTACCCGATGAACGTCCGCACCCGGTCGATCTTCTGCTTGGTCTCGCCGGCCTTCGCGGCGCCGTCCGGCAGGGCGCGCAGGCGCTCCAGCAGCTCGTGCTCCTTTGCGAGGGCGTCCCGCCGGCCCTCCTCGAAGCGCCGGGCGGCGGCGCCCGGCTCGAAGTTCCTGACGTTGCCGAGGATCACGGGCACGAGGGTCGAGGGCTCCTCGCTCCAGCGCGGGCGGGTGATGTCGATCTCGCCGGCGCAGCGCATCCCGTACATGTCGAGCCACGCCTCGATGGCGTCGCGCGCCTCGGGACCGCCGGGCAGCTTCGCCATGTCCTCCAACGAGAACTCGGCGTGCTCCAGGTAGGCCACCAGGTCCGGGTGCGGGCGGATCACGTCGGCGACGTCGAGCAGCGCCAGGCCCATCTCCGACGTGACGTTGTGCGGCACCGACTGGGTCAGCGGGTCGGAGGCGTTCTTCTCCCCCAGCCACGTCTCGAGGTGCTCGTTGAGCCACCAGGCGGCCTCCATCGCCGACATGAACACCTGGTGGCTGCGCCGGTCGAACAGGAGCCGCCGCAGCTCCTGGAGGTCGGCCTGGACGAAGTCGAGCAGCGCCGTCCCTGACAGCGGGCGGATGGCCTCCCGCAGTTCGGCGATCGAGGCCTGGTGCTGCGCGATCAGGTCGACGACGACGGCCGGGTCGGTCGGGAGCTCCTCCGGCGTGGCGCCGGCCGGCAGCAGGGGCGGGGCCGCCCCGTCCAGCGCCGGCGCGATGTACCCGTCGCGGTCCAGGACGGTCCGCAGCGCGTCGCCGGTCAGCGGGTCGGACCTGCCGATCATCTCCAGCAGCGCGGCCCGGCCGGCCGGCGCGGCGACCCGCGCGGTCACGTCGACGAACAGCCGGCCGCCGGCCTCCGCCATCGGCGCGGGGGTCGTCATCTGCCAGAACGAGAGCCCGAGCGGCTTCATCGCGTCGGTCATCATCTGCTGGTGGCCGACGGAGAGGTACACGTGGTTGGCCCCGTCGGTGGTCTCCGGGATCGGGAACAGCGTGGTGATCGGCCGGCTCTGCACGACGTGCAGGTCGTCGCCGGCCAGGCACCACTCGATGTCCTGCGGGCGGCCGAAGTGCGTCTCGATCCGCCGGCCGAGCTCCGCCAGCCGCACGACCTGCGCGTCGTCGAGCGCGGGCCGGGCCTGCTCGTCGGGGTCGATCTCCCGTTCCGACGTGCCGCCCGCCGGCGCGGGGTCGACGGCGAGCCGCTTGACGCCGATCGTCCTGGCGACGATCGTCCCGCCGCGCACCGTGTACGAGTCGGCGTTCACCAGACCGGACACGAGCGCCTCGCCGAGTCCGTTGACCGCCTCGACGCAGACGGACCGCCGGTCGCCGGTAACGGGATCGGCGGTGAACATGACGCCGGACGCCTCCGGCAGGACCATCCGCTGGACCACCACCGCCATGTGCGCCGCGCCGTCCGGGATGCCGTTGCGTCGCCGGTACAGCACTGCGCGGTCGGTGAACAGCGACGCCCAGCACCGGCTGACGTGCCGCAGCACCTCGGCGGCGGGCACGTTGAGGTAGGTGTCCTGCTGGCCGGCGAACGACGCGGACGGCAGGTCCTCGGCGGTCGCGCTGGACCGGACGGCGAACGTCACCTGCGCGCCGAACCGTCCCAGGGCGGTGGTGATCGCGGCCGCCACGTCGTCCGGGAACGCGGCGTCCTCGATCGTGCGACGGATCCGCGCGTTCGGCGCCGCCGGGTCCGGCGACGGTACCGCCGCCATCACCCGCTGGAAAGCGGCCGTGGTGACGCAGAAGCCGGGCGGCACGCGGACGCCGCCGATCCTCATCAGCGCGCCCAGGTGCGCGCCCTTACCACCGACCGCATCGATGCTCGCCTCGTCGACCTCGTCCAGACCCAGCACGTACTGCTCGGGCATTCCGAATCCCCCCTCGCTCCGGCCGACGATTCTGCGCCAGGACCCGGGTCTTGCCGCAAGACCCCCGGTGCGGTATACGTTAAGAGTGGCGAGGGGTTATCTCCTTGCCTTTCGTTGTTTCCGGGCCCGCTTCCGAGCACCGTCGGTGGCCGTCCGCATGCGGGCCGCTGCGCCGGTTGAATAGCAGGTGACAGGCCGATTACCGGCGAGTACAGCCCTTGGTGCCACGGGTTTGCTCGCTGATGATTGACGCCGTGGATCACGGGGATGCCGCCATGCCGTCCGACACGGTCGGGCCACTCGCGCGGCCGGTCGGCGTTGTCGAGTCCACCATGCGGTGCGAGGACCTCGACCTGATGTTCCGCGCGGACCCGTCGCTGCACAGCGTCGCGGTCATGTACCTCGACGGCGGCATCGGGCTCATCAGCCGCAGCCGCTTCGCCCAGCTGATGTCGGGCCCGTTCGGGTACGGGCGGGCGCTGTGGGCGAGGACCCCGGCCGGGCGGACCGCCGACCCCGCCCCGATGATCGTCGAGGAGACCGCGCTCGTCGCCGACGTGTGCGAGCAGGTGAGCCGCCGGGACCAGGTGCGCCGCTACGACGACGTGCTGGTCCGCCGCCCCGACGGCCGGCTCGCGCGGGTGTCCGCGGCACGGCTGTACGAGACGCTCGCCGCGCTCATGGCGGTCCAGGCGATCCGCGACCCGCTGAGCGGCCTGGCGAACCGGGCGCGGTTCCTGCACCGGCTGACCGCCGCCTGCCGCGACGGCGACCAGACCGGCCTCGCCGTCGTGTACCTCGACCTCGACCGCATGAAGCACGTCAACGACACGCTCGGGCACACGGTCGGCGACCGGCTGATCGTCTCCGTCGCGCACCGGCTCACCGCCGCCGCCGACCCCGGCAGCGTCGTCGCACGGCTCGGCGGCGACGAGTTCGCGGTGCTCACCCGCGTCGCCGGCCCGCGCCAGGACCATGCGGCGCTCGCGCTCGGCGAGCGGTTCCGCCGGGCCGTCGCCGCGACCGATCCGGCGCTGCCCGCGGGCGCGCACAGCACGGCGAGCGTCGGGGTCGCGGTGGCCGGGCCAGGCGCCGACGGGGCGACCCTGCTGCGGGAGGCCGACGCCGCGATGTACCGCGCGAAGCAGGCCGGCGCCGACCGCGTCCAGACGGTCCACGGCGTCGGGGCGCTCACCGACGGCCGCGACGACGACGTGCTCGCCGCGATGGACCGGGGCGAGCTGCGGCTGTTCTACCAGCCGATCATCGGCATCGACGACGGGCGCGTCTGGTCGGTGGAGGCGCTCGTCCGCTGGCAGCACCCGCTACGGGGGCTGCTGACGCCGGACCGGTTCCTGCCGGAGCTGCGCCGGCTCCGGCAGCTGCCGCAGCTGGACCGCTGGGTGCTCGACCGCGCCTGCGCCGACGTCGCACGGTGGGACGCGGTGCTCGGCGACCGGGCGCCGCGGTGCGTCAACGTCAACCTCACCATCGACACGCTCGGCGCCGCCGAGTTCACCTCGCTCGTGCTGGACTCGTTGCGCCGCAACGGCTCCGCGCCCAGCCGGCTGCGGGTCGAGCTGCCCGAGTCCGCGGACTTCGCCCAGCTGCAGGACGCCGCCGGCCGGCTGCGGGACCTGCGCGACACCGGCGTCGGCATCGTCCTGGACGACATGGGCGCCGGCTCCGCGACCCTGCGCAACCTCTCCGCCCTGCCCGTCACCGGCGTGAAGATCGACCGTTCGTTCGTCGCGGGCATGCTCGACAACCGCAGCGACTTCGCCGTCGTCAAGCTCCTCGGCGACCTGGGCCGCAGCGTCGGCATCGACGTCACCGCCGAGGGCGTCGAGGCCGACGAGCAGCTGGAGGCGCTGCGGCAGCTCGGCGTCCGGTTCGCGCAGGGCTATCACCTCGGCCTGCCCGCCCCCGCCGAGCACCTCACCGCCCTGCTCCGCACCGGCGCCCGCCCCCGCGGCGTCGCCAGCATCCCGGCCGAGCCGGCCGCCCGCCCCGCCACAGCCGGCCGCCACCGCGTCTGACCCGCCGCCTCGCTCGCGGCGGTGCGAGTCGTCAGTACCCACGGAGAAGCGGGACACCGCGGGCGTGCCGGCGGGGGTGACGCTCGGCAGGTACGACGGGCCGTGCACGATCACCAAGGCCGGGACGGTCATCAGCGCCAAGCTCGTGAAGTGCGACCTGGAGATCCGGGTCGCGAACGTCTGGACGAACAACCGCCTCGACAACGGCACGGCGATCGCCAACAAGCCCTCGTAGCGCCCCTACGGCAGGTCGAACGCCGCCCGGAAGGCGGCGATCACCGCGGGCGGGTCGCCGAACTGCACCGCGGGGCGGACGGTGGCCATGGCGGCGATCAGTGGGTCGTCGTGGTGGGCGTGGACCAGCGCGTGCAGCGCGGCGAGCTCCGGGTCGGGCGGCGGTGGCTCCTCGCCGCTGAGACCCAGCCTCCCGACGTGCACGATGGACTCCCGCGGCACCCCGCGCCAGTGGGCGTACGCGGCGTCGTGGTCGGCGAGCCAGGACGGTGGCGGCGCGCCGCGTTCCAGGGCGATCAGCCCGGCCTCGGCCCAGTCCTTGTCGATCAGGCCGGACCGGGTGCAGCAGAACCGTGCCGCCCACAACGCCATCGCGCGCTGCGTCCCGGCGTCGGACCCGGCGATCCGGTCGATCAGGTCCCGGTCGTACGGGACCAGGCCCAGCGTGTAGAGCTGCACGTCCGGCTCGAACAGCCGCGGATCGGTGGGGATCCGCCCGCCCCACGTGGTGCGCAGGTCCTCCAGCCGCCACCGCTCCTCGTCGCGCTCCCGCGCCTCCCGCTTGCGGCGCACGGCGGCGCGCTCGGGCGGCGGGGGCTGCGGGGGCGGGATCACGACGTCGCGCAGCTCGGGGAAGTCTCGCCACAGGTCCGCGATCCGCTCCGCCGTGGACCCGCCCCCGTCCGCAGTGGCGAGCTGCCAGCACAGGTCCTCCGCCGGGCCGTGCCAGGGTTCGTCAAGGCGCCCGACGACCCGGTACGGCTGCTGCCGAACCCACAGATCCATCCGTTCGATGAGCCCGGCCGGGGCGAACGCGAGCGCGAGCGCCAGGGCACGGTCCTCGTCGAGCACGGTCGTCCCGGCGTGGCCGAGCGCCCGCTTGACCCGTGGGTCGGTGACCCCGCGCCGCCGCCACCCTGCGAAGTCCCCGAAGTCGTGGTCGTTCCAGCCGTACGGGTCCTGCGCGCAGGCCGTAAGCTCCTCCCGCACCTCGGCGTACCACGGCTCCGTGGCGACCCGGCTGCCCGGGCCGCCGACGCCGGCGCAGTGGAAGGTCGCGGCGTCCAGGAGCTCGATGTCCCACCGTACGCCGGTCATCCGCTCCATCAACGCGAACGTCCGCTCCTGGAAGTCCGCGTCGAAGCCGTTCCCGTCGTCGTCGAGGTCCTCGCCGTAGCCGCCGAACGTGAAGCCCAGCTCGGTGAGCAGCCCGTCGAGCCGCCCGGGCTCGGCGCCGTACGGGTCGTCCGGGTACCCCGGGTTGAAGCACACCAGTTCGCTGCCGCCGGCCGCCCACGTGAAGCTCGGTGTGGTGTTCTCGTTGTAGTAGAACGACACCAGCTCGCCGGCCGCGGACAGCGCCCGGACCACGTCGCGGTCCGTGCACAGGTACCCGTTGGGTTCGATGACCATCGTCCAGTCGCCGAGCCGCGTCGCGACGACGTACTTGAGGTCGGTGGGGTGCGAGGCCCCGTCCTCGTCGACCCATTCCCGCACGGCGTCCTCGGCCAGCAGCGCCGTCTGCGCGGACACGATCGGGACGGGGTCGGCCCCGCCGAGGATGCCGATGACCTCGTCCGGCCCCGCGCCGCGGACCAACGTGACACAGAAGTCGAGCGGCAGCACCTGCTCGACCCCTGCGACCACAGCTCCACTGTGCCCCGCGGACCGCCCGGCCGCAGGCGATTCAGCGCGGCCGCTCCCCGGACAGCCACGCACACAGCCCGGTGATCGCCGGGGTGACGTCGGCGGTCGGCAGGCCACCGAAGCCGACGAGGAACCCGTCCCGTGGGTGCCGGCGCTGGTACGTGCGGCGCAGCGAGCTCAGCAGGATGCCGTGGTCCTCCGCCAGGCCGTCGAAGGCGGCGTCCGGCGGGGTGCCGGGGCCGACGACGGTGAGGTGCAGCCCGGCCTGCGCGGGCAGCGGGTGGTATCCGGCCGGGAGCCGGGCGCGCAGCTCGCGGCAGAGCCGGTCCCTGCGGCGGCTGTACGCGGCCCGGGCGCGCCGCAGGTGCCGGCCGAAGTGGCCGCCGGCGATGAGTGCGGTGAGCGCGTCCTGGATCAGGGGCGGCGGGCACCAGTCGACGGCCTGCCGCACGGCGGTGATCGCCGGTGCCAGGGTCGGCGGGGTGACCAGGAACCCCGCGCGCACGGCCGCGCCGAGCGTCTTGCTGAACGTGCCGATGTAGATCACGCGGCCGTCGCGGTCCATGCGGAACAGGGGCTCCAGCGGCCGGGCGGTGTGCCGGAACTCGGTGTCGTAGTCGTCCTCGAGCACCGCGGCGTTGTGCGCGCCGGCCCATCGCAGCAGCTGCGCCCGCCGGGACCGGGCCATGACCACGCCGAGCGGGTACTGGTGCGACGGCGTGACGTAGACGAGCCGCGCCGCCGGCGGGATCGCGTCGACGACGATGCCGTCGTCGTCCACGGGCACCGGCACCACGTCCGCGCCGTGGGAGCGCAGCAGCTCGTGCACCGGCGGGTAGCCGGGCTCCTCGATCGCGACGACGTCGCCGGGCTCGGCCAGGACGCGGGTCACCAGGTCGACGGCGTGCGCCGCGCCGGACGTCACGACGACCTGCTCCGGGCCGGCCGTCACGCCGCGGGACATGCCGATCCAATGCGCGATCGCCGCGCGCAGGTCCTCGTTGCCGGCCGGGTCGCCGTGATGCGTCGCCGGCCCGTGCGCCGCGGCCGCGACGCAGCGCCGCCAGGCCGCGGTTGGGAACAGCGCCGGGTCGACCCGGCCCGAGCGCAGGTCGAACCGCGCCACGGTCTCCGGACGCTGGTCGTACCGGCGCAGCGACGCGGCCAGCGGCGTCGGCTCGAGGGCGGCCGGGGGCGGCCCGCTGGGGACCGGGTCGGCGCCCGCCAGCACGAAGCTGCCGCCGCCGGCGCGGCCCTCGATGTGTCCCTCGGCGGTGAGCCGCTCGTACACCTCGGTGACCGACGACCGCGCGATCCTCAACTCCGCGGCGACGGTCCGCGTCGGGGTGAGCCGGTCGCCGGGTTCGAGCCCGCCGCTGTCGATCGCGTCGCGGATCTGCTCGTACAGCTGCCGGGTGTTGCTGCGCGGGTCGTCCGGGTCGAGGAAGAGCTCCACCGCCCACCTCCACTTGGTCTGGTCGAACCCTGCGGACTTGGACCTGATGGACGTCCAGGTCCCCACCGTAGCGTCGTGGTCACGACCTCGACGGACCACAGGACGGAGCATCATGAAACCGCACATCGGCGCCCGCGCGGCGGTCGCCCTGATGTCGGCGGCGGTCCTGCCGCTGACCGTGTTCGCGACGCCGGCCCACGCCGCGGAGCCCGGCGACGTCACCGTCGCCGCGGGCTGGGCCAGGTGCAACGACATCTCCGGCTCGCCCCTGTGCATCAGCGTCAACGGCGCGCTGAACAGCACGGCGACGGTGATGACGTCGTACCGGAAGAACTCCGGCCCGGACCGCTCCATCAGCCTGTACCTGTCGGCGTGCGGGACGGTGAAGGAGCTCGTGTACCAGGGCTCGATCACCGTGCCGGGCACCAGGTACGGCAGCCGGGCGAAGTACATCTCGTACAACTCGTGCTGGGTCGGGCACATGCGGATCGGCAACACGCAATGGACGACCAGCGAGCTGCTGACGAGGTAAAGGGCTTCCCTTGACCACGTCCGGCCGGGCAGGATCGGCGGAATGACGAGAGTCGGGGTGCTGATCGTCGGGTTGGTGTGGTGGCTGGCGGCGTGTTCCGCGGCGCCGCCGGTCGAGCGACCGGCGGACGGGCCGGGGGCGACGCTGACCGTCGCCCTCGACGGCCGGCCGTTCCAGCTGCACCTGCCCACCTCGTACGCCACGGGGACAAAGCTGCCGCTGGTGGTGCTGCTGCACGGGTACCGGTCCGGCGGGGCCGAGGCGGAGCGGTACTTCGGGTTCACCGCCGAGGCCGACCGGCGCGGGTTTCTCCTCGCGGTGCCGGACGGGACCAGGAACGCCCGGGGCCAGCGGTTCTGGAACGCGACGAGCGCGTGCTGCGACTTCGAACGCTCCGGCGTCGACGACTCCGGTTACCTGCAACGGCTGATCGACGCCGTGAAGGCCGCGCACCCCGTCGACGCGAGCCGCGTCTATCTCGTCGGGCACTCCAACGGCGGGTTCATGGCGTACCGCATGGCGTGTGAGCACGCGGACAGTGTCACGGCGATCGTCTCGCTCGCCGGGGCCGTGGACCTGGACGCCGCCGGGTGCGCGCCGTCCCGGCCGGTCGGCGTCCTGCAGATCCACGGCACCGCGGACGACACCATCCGCTTCGACGGGGGCACGAACGGCGGCCAGGCATACCCGTCCGCCGCGGCCTCGGTCGAGCGGTGGCGGGAGTACGACGGCTGCACGGACCAGGCCGCGGCCGCGTCGGCGCCGCTGGACCTCGACGCCACGCTCCCCGGAGCGGAGACCACGGTGACGACGTATCAGGCCGGCTGCCGGCAGGGCAGCCTGGTGACGTTGTGGACGATCAAGGACGGCGGGCACGTGCCGGCGCTGTCCGCCACGTTCTCCGCGTCGGTCCTCGACCACCTGCTGGCGCAGTCCCGGTAGGCGCGCGGGTCACGGCACCAGGCGGGGCCCTGCAGCACCCGCAGGGCCTCCGCGTCGGCGGACTTCGCCACGGGTCCGTGCGATCCCACCGCAGAGCTGACCGGATCGGTGGGGTCCGAGCGCGCCGCGCCGGCCGGCTGACGGGCACGGCCGGCGCGGTCGGGCCCGGGTCAGGCGAGCAGCTGCAGCTCCGCGAGCTGGGTCTCCGCGGCGCCGTGGTTGGCGGTGATCTGCAGGCGGAACCGCGAGTAGGTCGCGGTGGCCGGGGCGGTGAACGCCCGCGTCTGTCGACGGTCGGCAAAGTCGACGTTGTCGCGGGCGTCCACCGTCGTCCAGGTGACCCCGTCGTTCGAGCCCTGCAGGACCCAGTTCCTGGGGTCGCGGCCGGGTAGATCGTCGGCGGAGGTCAGGGTGTACTGGCGGACCGTGGTCGCGCCGGACAGCTGGCAGGTGATGGTGGCGGTGGCGGCGAAGGCGAGCCACTTGGTCATCGAGCTGTCGTCGGTGAGGGCGGCCTTGCTCTCCCCCGGCGGGTTCTCACCGGTGACGGTGACGGTGCTGCCGGTCGCCTTGTCCTTCTGCTGCACCGGCACGGCGCTCCCGGTGGTCATGGACGCCGGGACGTCGTTGGCGCCGGTGCCCCAGGAGGACGGGTTGGGCCCCATCACGAAGCTCAGTGTGCCGCCCGCGAGGAGGTCGGCGTGGGTCAGGTAGTTCTTCGTGTAGGTGGCGCCGTTGAGGGTGGCGCTCTGGATGTACCGGTTGGTGTCGCTGACCCCGGGCGCGTTGACGGTGAACGTGCGCCCGTTCTCCAGGTTGACCGTCGCCTTCGCGTGCAGCGGCGCGCCGATCGTGTAGTCGGTGCTGCCCATGCGGGCCGGGTAGAAGCCGAGCGCGGAGAAGATGTACCAGGCGGACATCTCCCCGTTGTCCTCGTCGCCGAGGTAGCCGCCACCGGTCCCGGCGCCGGAGTTGTAGTAGCGCTGCAGCGTGGTGCGGACCGCGTTCTGCGTCTTCGCCGGGGTGCCGGCGTAGTTGTACATGTAGAGCATGTGGTGCGTCTCTTCGTTGGCGTGCGCGTACTGGCCCATGTTCGCGTCGTAGGTCTCGCGCATCTCGTGGATGGTGCCGCCGTAGCAGCCCGGCAGGTAGTCGCGGGGCGCGGCGAGCATGCCGTCGAGCTTCGCGGAGAGCTGGGCGCGGCCGCCGTACAGGTTGGCCATGCCCTGCGGGTCCTGCGGCGCCGGCGTCGCGTAGTGCCACGGCGCGCCCTCGACGAACTCGCAGCCCCACCGGTTGGGTTTGAAGTCGGCGTCGCTGGTGCGCCACGCGCCGTTGCTCTGCTTGCCGCGGAAGAACCCGACCGACTGCGAGTACAGGTTCGTGTAGTCGAGGGCCCGGTTGCGGAAGTAGGCCGCGTCGTCGGTGCGGCCGAGCGCCTGCGCCATCTGCGCGATGCCGAAGTCGTTGGTGGCGCTCTCCAGGGTCCACGACGCCGAGTCGCCGCGGACGTCGGAGGGCAGGTAGCCCTTGAACGTCGACACGTCCAGCCCGACCCGGCCGTTGATCATCGGCGAGTACACGGTGGCGTTCTTCACCATCGACGCGTAAGCGGCGTTCACGTCGAAGTTGCGGACGCCCTTCATGTAGGCGTCGGCGAACGCGAGGTCCTGGTTGGTGCCCGGCATCGCGGCCCGGTTCCACGGCCCCGACCAGCTCGGCGTCCAGCCGACGGTCTTGTACACGTTGACGAACCCGTCGAGCATCTCCCCGGCCCGGGTGGGCTCCAGCAGCGTCAGCAGCGGCCACTCGGCGCGGGCGGTGTCCCAGAAGCCGTTGTTGACGTACATCTGCCCGTCGTGGAGCTGGCTGTCGTACGGGCTGTGGTACCGCCGCACGCCGCCGACCATCTCGGCGCGGTTGTTCGGGTACATGAACGTCCGGTACAGGTTGGAGTAGAACGTGACGAGCTGGTCGCCGGACGCGCCTTCGAGGCGGATCCTGCCCAGCGTCGCGTCCCACTGGGCCTGCGCCTCGTCCCGCACGGTGTCCAGGGACTTGCCGCCGACCTCCTGGCTCAGGTTCGCCGCGGCCTGCGCGACGCTGATCCAGCTGGTGCCGACGCGCAGTGTGACCTGCTGGTTCGCGCCGGTGGCGAAGCGGACCCAGCCGGTGCCGCCGGTGCCGGACGCGGCGATCGCGGTGTCGACGGTCGCGGAGAAGTACAGCTTCGCGCCGCGGTGGTCGGCGTAGCCGGAGATCGTCCGGCTCGCGGTGTCGACGGCGAACGAGCCGGCGGCGCTGTCGACGACGTCGAACAGGATCGTCGAGTCCGACGCGGTGGGGAACGTGAAGCGCATGACGCCGGCGTGGTCGGTCGGCGCGATCTCGGCGGTGATGCCGTACGTGTCGAGGCGCGTCTTGTAGTAGTGCGCCTTCGCGACCTCGTTGGCGTGGCTGAACGTGGACTTGCGGGCGTCCGGCGTCGTCTTCAGCGCGCCGGTCATCGGCATGATCTGCAGCTGGCCGTAGTCGCCGATCCACGGGCTCGGCTGGTGGCTGATCGCGAAGCCCTGCACGGTGGTGGCCTTGTACTCGTACAGCCATCCGTCGTTGTTGCCGTTGGTCACCGGCGTCCAGAAGTTGAACCCGTGCGGGACGGTCGCGCCCGGGAACGTGTTGCCCCGCGAGTAGTCGCCGGTGGAGTCGGAGCCACGGCGCGTGTCGACGAGGTCCGACAGCCGCCCGGCGGTGTTGGCCGCGATCGTGATGTCGTCGAAGTACCCGCGGAACGTGCCGGTCCCCTCGGGCTTGTCGTAGCCGACGAGGATCCGGTCGATGGTCCTGCCGGCGACCTTCGCGCCGATGTTGGACGTCACGTAGTTCCACGTGTCGAAGTTGAGGACCCAGCCGGTGCCCTGGTCGTGCGGGTGGATCCGGACGCCGTGCTGGTCCACGGCGCCCGAGTCGCGCAGCCGGGTGCCGTCGGTGAACACGAGGTCCACGGCGACGTCGAGGTTGCCGCCGCCCTGCGGGAACACCCAGTAGGACAGCGTGGTGGCCGCGCCGACGGCAATGTCGACGTCGAACACCCGGTTGTAGGAGTAGCTGGTCGTGGCGCTGGTGTCGGCGCCGGAGTACATCAGCGCGGCGGTGCCGGTGTGCGCGGACTCGTTGCGGGTGCCGCTCTCCATGCCGGTGAGGCCGCAGCAGTACCCGCCGACGCCGGCGCTGCTGTCGACGCTGTTGGTCCAGGTGGGCTGCGGGTCGCCGGCCTCGAAGCCGGAGCTGAAGCCGGTCCCGGCGGCGGCCGCCGGCTGCGGCGGCGACAGGACGGTGAACAGCCCGGCGGCCATGGCGGCGAGGGCCACCCAGCTCCGGGCGCGGCGGCGCTGCGACATGGTCACACCTCGCGGGTGTCGGCGGTTTCGTCAAGATTGCACAGAACCGCGCATCGACGTCAATACCAGCCTCGATGCCTGCGACATCGCATCACGAATCGCACGTTGGTCAGCACCGAGCGTGCAACAGTACGCCTCAAAACCAACACGTCCGCGCACACTTCCCCACCTCCATTCAACACGAAGGCCAAATTTTTACCGAACCTCGGTACTGACTACGCTCGGTAGTCGATACGTTACGAGGTTCGGTTGCAGGTCGCTGCCAGGCGGCTGCCAGCTTCGACGGTCAGGTTGTGAGGCAAGCGACCGTCAGGGAGGTTTGATCGTGGAACAGGCACCGTCATACGAAGGCCGCGCGTACTCCCGGCCCGAAGAGGACCTGTACGACCAGGGGCTGGGCTTCGACCTCGGCACGATGGTCCGGCGCCGGCAGCTGCTGCGGGTCTTCGGCCTCGGCGCCGCGGCGATCGGCCTCACCGCCGCCTGCGACTCCGACGACACCGGCGGCAGCGGGACGCCCAGCGCCGGCGCGAGCTCGTCGGGTGCGACGTCCACCACCGGTGAGATCCCTGACGAGACCGCCGGCCCGTACCCGGGCGACGGCTCCAACGGGCCGAACGTGCTCACCACGAGCGGCGTCGTGCGCAGCGACATCCGCTCGTCCTTCGGCACCGCGAGCGGCACCGCGGCGGGCGTGCCGATGACGCTGGAGCTCAGCATCGTCGACCTCGCCAAGGGCGCGGGCACGCCGTTCGCCGGCGTGGCGGTGTACGTCTGGCACTGCGACCGGGAGGGCCGGTACTCGCTGTACTCCGAGGGCGTCACCGACCAGAACTACCTGCGCGGCGTGCAGATCGCCGACGCGCAGGGCAAGGTGAAGTTCACCAGCGTCTTCCCCGCCTGCTACTCGGGCCGCTGGCCGCACATCCACTTCGAGGTGTACCCGGACCAGGCGAGCATCGCCGACGCGTCCAAGGCCATCGCCACCTCCCAGGTCGCCCTGCCGAAGGACGTCTGCGACACGGTGTACGCCACCACCGGCTACTCCGCCTCGGTGCAGAACCTGTCCCAGGTGACCCTGCAGAACGACAACGTCTTCGGCAACGACGGCGGCGCCCTCCAGCTCGGCACCGTCACCGGCGACGTCACCGGCGGCTACTCGGTCTCCCTGACGGCGAAGGTCGACACCACGACGACCCCGACCGGCGGCGGCGCCCCTCCCGGCGGCGGCGGTGACGGCGCCCCGTCCGGAGCCCCTCCCGGCGGCGGCCCGGGCGGCTCGGGCGGCCCGCGCCCGAGCGGGCCGCCGCCGGGCCGCGAGG
>NZ_BAAAQD010000012.1:0-141464 GCF_039531485.1 Dactylosporangium maewongense
GATCCCGCTGGCCCGAGTCGCGCAGCGACACCGCGAGCTGCCCGGCGAGCCGAGCGGCGACGGCCTGGACGGTCCCCGCCGGCTCAGCAGGTACGGCAGGCGCGGCAACGGCGGATGACGGCGGCACACCGAGCAGGGCGAGCACGGTCGTCGCAGCGATCAGCACCGGGACCCCGCCGCGGCGGAACGTGGATGGGTTCACGCAGACTCCTCCACCTCCGGACGCCGACTCGTGATCGACGCTCCTGGATAGACTGATGCATGTATCCATCGATGACAATAAACCTTCCGGGGTATCGCCGCGGGTGCCTCGCGGGGCGGCTCGAGATCCCGATCGCTGATTTCGCGACGCCTTGGGCTTGACCAGTTCCAGGAACCTGCGGCGGCAGCTTCCTACCGCCCGAATTCCCGGCGGCCATCGCCATCCCTAACCGGCGGTTGCGCCGTGGTGGCGGGTTCGGTGCGCTCGGGCGACGGTCAGGCCGGGGTGTCGCCCGGCAGGATGTGGCCCAGCGCCCGCAGCGCCTTGCGGAACTCCGGCTCCCGGTCGACGGCCACGGCCAGGAGCCGGTCACCGACCCGCTGGCACAGGCCGCGCAGCCGCCGGTCACCCGCGATCAGGGTCGCCAGCGCCGGATCGGCGCACTCCACCAGGCGGACCACACCAAGGTTGCGGAGTCGCCCGGCGCGGGCCTCGACGTCAGCCAGCAGGGTGGTCACCGGATTGGGTAGCTCATGGGTGGCACGGGCGGTCAGGAACTCGCGTAGCTGATCGAGGTGGTGGCCGGCGTCCAGCATGGCCAGCATGGCCAGCAGGGTCGCACGGCGCAGTGCCCAGACTCGGTCCGCGGTGCGTTGCGCATACGCGTCGAGCATCAGCCGGTCGGCCGGCGGCAGCTCGCCGGTGACAACGATGTCGAGGTTGGGCAGCACCTTCAGCGCCCCGGCCACCGCCGCATCCGCCGTAGGCGCCTGGTAGCGGCCGGTCAGGCCCAAGGTGTAGGCGCCCAGGGCGTTGAGGCGCACCGCCCGCAGCCCGTCGTAGCGGCTGAGATACTCCAGCTCGTCGGTGCCCCAGTTGCCGCGGAAGTCGTCCCGGGCGCCGGCCGGGTCGGTGTAGTCCAGGTCGAACAGGCCAAGCGTGCCGGCGTACTCGAACAGCACCACCAGGGTGTAGCGGCCCTCTAGGACCGGCCAGTCCGCGAACCCGGCGTAGCCCAGACTGCCGTACTCCCGATCGGTGAGGTACAACCGCCACAACGCCCGTTCGCTGCGCGCCGCCGTCGGCGACAACCCGCCGCGGCGCATCCTGTCGAACAGGCCGTCGATCGCCACCCACTCGTCGACCGGACAGCCGGACAGCGCCGCAGCAACCGCCCGCCGGCGGGTCTTCGCCGACGTCAGCGTGTTGGCGGTGCGCTGGCCCTTGATGTGCTCGACCCGGCTCAGCTCGTCGATGACCGCCTTACCGACCCAGGAGCGCCACAGCGCCCGGATCGTCTCTGCCGGCGGCCGGCCCAACGCGACGCGACCCTTCGCGGTCAACTGCAACGAGGCTCATGTCGGAAGAGACAATCGAACATTGATCATTGACGATTAGCGTTCTACCTTCTTGACTACCCTTCCAACGGATGCCCCGCCAGGCTTCCGCTCCCCCTCCGGAGGAATCGTGTCTCGCAAGCTGCGCTCCTGGTGTGTGTCACTGGCCGCGGCCGGCGCCCTCCTTGCCGCACCGGTGCCAGCGTTCGCCGGCGGTGTCGTCGACCCGGCCCCGATCGCGCCCAACAACCCCTTCGTCGGTCTGGTCAACGACCAGACCCCCAACGCCACCATCAGGATGGCCTGCTTCGGCCCGGTGCACATCGGACAGACCGGCCATCCGATGGACGGCCAGACCGTCAAGGTGCTCCCGGTGACCGGCCCGACCACCAGCCAGGCCGGCTACACGGGCAGCGCCGCCAATTCGGTGCTGGTGAGCTTCGGCCCCGCGTCCAGCACCACCAGCCCGATCGTCCTGCGGACGTGGGCGGTCAGCGCGAAGATCCCGACCACGCTGGTGCTGCCCTGCTACGGCACCGGCACCGTGACGTTCGCGCCCTACCCGACCAGCGCCACCGCCCGCTCCGCCACGGTGCAGGTCACCTTCGTCGGCCAGCCGTAGACGGAGACGTACGCAGACATCGGACAGGATCGAACGGGCCCCGGCCGGACCGGTCGGGGCCCGTTGCGTGGGACCGCGTCGTCAACTGCAGCAGCACCGGGCAAACCGCGAGGTGGACGTCGTGGCGGCTGACGACCAGCACCGGCACGCGCCAGACGGCATGACGGGGTGGTGGGCTATTGATCGAGTGGTTCTACTGTTCGACACCGACTTTGGCACAGAAATGGCCCGCGGCCGGCGGCACGATGACGGCAGGTACGAGTATCGGGAGATCGTGTCGGACATCGTTACGACCACCGGTGGAGCGCAGGCGTGGATCGAGATGAACCTCTCCGGGTACCTCACCAAGCGGTGCACCGGATGTGGTGTGGACGAGGACGCGGGCTCGATCGCGACCGCACTGCAGTGGCTGACCGAGCACGCTGCCGCTTGCACCACCCGCCGCTAGACCTGTGCCTCCTTGTCCGACAGGTACAGCACGCGGCCGCCAGACATGTGGTCCCTACACCACGAACCGCAGCGCCGGGCCATGCCGAGGTCGGCATATCCGCGGCCGTCACCTGGGCCCTCCGGGCTCTGCCGTTCGCCGCGCTGGCCCGGCTGCGCGCCAGCCGCACGATTACCTACCTCAGCACCGTCATGCCGGCCGGGGTCATGGTCATCCTCGCCGCCTACTGCCTGCGCGACCTGCCCCAAGCTCCGCCCCACCGGTTGCTCGCCGTGCTGCTGGCTTTGGCCGCCACCATCGGCCTGCATTTGTGGCGCCGCAGCACCCTGCTGAGCATCCTCGGCGGCACCGCGTCCACGTTGTCCTGGCCAGTACGGTGCTTACCGGCTGACGGAAGTCTGCGACCAATCCCAAACTGAAGACCCGGCCGGCCGTTGGTGTCCGCTATCGCGCGAGCGGGCAGATGCTGGGCATGCCGAGCTCGATGGCGCCGGGACCTGACTCAGGCAAGTGGCTTGTTGCCGCTTGTCGGCCAGGAACCGCAGGGTCAGGTCGATGCCTTTGAGTCTGTAGGGGTACTGGCAACCATTTGTGCGCACCGGCCTGTTGACGGGCTGAAGGAGGTGGCGAGTGGACGATTTTGAGGAGTTTGTCCGCGCCGCGTGGCCGGGGCTGCTGCGCTCAGCGTGGCTGCTCACTGGCGACTGGCACCGGGCCGAGGATCTGGTGCAGACCGTGCTGGCCCGCGTTTACGGCCGGTGGAAGCGGGTCCGCGACGATGCTCCGCAGGCTTACCTGCGCCGGATGATGGTCACCACATATCTGAACTGGTGGCGCCGTAGGTGGCGGGGCGAGGTGGCCTTCGATGTTCTGCCTGAGCACCCGTCAGGCGACCCGTATAGCGGCTCGGACCTGCGCATCTCGCTGGCAGAGATGCTGGCCAGCCTGCCCCGGCGGCAGCGGGCCGTGCTGATGCTGCGTTTTCACGCCGATCTGACCGAGGCTCAGACGGCGCAGGCGATGGGCATCAGCGTGGGGACGGTGAAGTCCTACACGGCACGTGCCCTGGACAGGCTAAGGGCGAGGCCCGAACTCGTTTCGCTCGTCACCCCGGCATCCGAGGAGGCATCGCCGTGAACGAAACTCACCTGGCAGAGCTGCTGCGCGAGGGCATGCCGATGCCGCCGCGCGCTGCGGTGGACCCGCCGATGAAAGCCATCCGCCATCGCGCACGCCGGCGGCGCGCCGTGGCGGTCTGCACCGCAGCTGTGGTGACGCTGGCGGTGACCGCCATGACCGCGCAGCTGGTGCGGTCCGCGCCGCAGTCCATGCCGCCAGCCCAGCAGCTCACGCCGACCTTCCAGGAGCGCAGCCAGCAGGTGATCGCCGCCTGGCAGGCCTCGGGCGCCGACGCCGCGTGGCGCACGGGGCTGGTGGCGCTGCCGTCGCAGGAACTGACCCGGGTTCCAGCGGCCAGCGCATCGATCTATGTGGACGGTGATCAGTCAGATCTGGCCCAGAAAGCGAAAGCCGCGCTCAGCGATGGGCACTACCGTCTAGCTGGGACACTGCCCAGCATCCAGCCGGGGCAATACGAGATCGACTTTCCTGACGGCGGCAGGCTCACCGTGCCTGTCGTGTCAGCGGCGCAGGCCTACGCGGCGGTAGACCGCGGCGATGGCCCCTGCGCCAACCGCGGCTGCACGCTCACCATCACCGACGCGGTCCTGGGCACGGCGGTGCTGCGCACCTCGCGTGGTCAAATCGACGTACCGGCATGGCAATTCACCGTCACTGAGCTGACCGTGCCCGTGATCCGGATCGCGGTGGCGCCGTCTGCCATCACGATATTGCCCGCCCCCAGCCTGCCACCCGCGGAAGGCATGACCGCAGTGGACTCAGTGACCGTCACCGGCCAGGATCTGACCCTGCACTATCTCGCCGGATGCAACGTCACCGAAACCGGCGCTATCCACGAGACGGGCACCGAGGTCGTGGTCGCGGTAATCGCCACGCCGAAGCCGCCAGGCGACAACGGTGTGTGCCTGGCCATCGGGCGCCCGGCAACAATCACCGTGCACCTGGACGTGCCGCTGGGTAACCGGGTTCTGCTCGACGCGGCACTCAGCGGGCCGGTGCCCGTCCAAACCGGACCCTGACAGCCGCCCACAAGTGCGTGCCCACATTGACGTGGACACGCACCCACCGGCGATCCCCAGCCCGCGGCGATCAGGTGCGTGGGGGCACGCTGGTGAAGGTTTTCAACGGGTGGCGGATGTAGTGGGCCATCCGTGCGGACGCGTCTCGCGCGCCCGCGAGCGTTCACGTGGTGTGCGGGTGATCCGCCACCCGCCACCAGCGGGGATTTCGGTGTTCTGCCGTCGTCGATCAGGTGGGGGTGGCGAACTGACGTCCGGGTTGCCCGTGCTTGAAACGCCTGCCAGCATGGGCAAGTCCGGTCATCGGTGCGGGCTACCGGTCACGCGGCGCGTTGGCCGCTCCGATTGAGGCGCAGCAAGCCGGGCGAGGGTAGCGCGTCAGTCTTCGCTCATGGGTCCGGCCTCGGCGGCGAGGGGGTTGGATCTCGTCTTCGGTTTCGGTGGCGAGGTCTAGCAGCAACGCCGCGCCATTGGCAGGGGTGCCGCGCGCTTGTGGGTGGCCGGGGGTGTCGCGGTGCGGGTTGTCCGTGTCCGTGTCGCTGCTGTCGGTCGGCGGGGTTGGCTCAGCCGGCGTGGTGTCGCGCTGAGTGGCGCGGAGGTTCAGTCGCCCGTCAGGGATGCGACCGGAGGTGTCGGGGTGGCCGGCAGCCATGTTCCTCCACTGTGGACGTTCAAGGGATTCGGGAGGTTGTGACCATTGCGGTGCTCCTTCCGGGACCGACGGTGTGAGGGAATGGTTGACGGACCCGTTACGGGTCACGCCCCGTTGGTGGAACTGCTGACAGCGGCCCGCACCATGACGGACGGACCGGCAGATCAGGGGTTCGGAGTTGGCGCGTTTCCTGCCGTCCCGTCCAGCACGAGCGAAGCGCAACCACGCGCCGCGTCGCGCGCTGCGCCGCTGCGTTGGCATGACGGTTGACGGGCTCGCTGCGGTGAACGTGGCCGCGTACGGCGCGGCGCCCACGCTGGCACTGACGCCACCCGCCGCCGCCCGCCACCTCGGCGCGGCGGGCGCACCGTTGCCAGCGCCACGCCGCGGCTGACCACGGTCCGGCAGGACACCGACGCAATCGGTGCCGCCGCGGTCACCACGCTGCTCGACATCATCGACGGCGGGACACCACCACCGATCCTGCTGCAAACCGAGGTCGTCGTCCGCCGCTCGACCGCCGCACCGCGCGCATGACCGCCCCGGCCCGCCCGGCGCCGAGCTCGCCCTCGCCCATCACCGGCGGCAGCCACGTGCTCGCCGCCGCCGCCGACGGACGCCTCGTGCAGCTGCACTGGCGGCCCGGCTCTCCCCCGGCGACGGATCCCGCCTCGGCGAGGCCGCCGCCGTGCCGCCGTACGAGCTGCCGCTGGAGAGCCAGGAGCCACTGCTGGTCGAGGGTGGCCTGCGCTGGGGGGCCGCCGTCGCTGCAGATCGCCTTTCCCGGCGGCGTCCGCTCCCTCGAGCTGAAGCTCGTCGACGACGTGGTCGCCGCCGAGCCCGGCGCACACCGGCTCGACCTGGTGCTCGCCGACACGCACTTCCCGCTCCAGGTCGTCCTGCACCACCGCGTCCGCGAGGACTCCGAGGTCATCGAGCGCTGGGTCACGCTCCGGCACACCGCCGGCAGCGGCGAGCCGCTGCGGATCATCCGCGCCGACTCCGGCAACTGGCTCGTCCCCCAGCTCGACGACTACCGCTACAGCGTCGTCAGCGGCGGCTACTACGCCGAGGGCCAGCTGCGGCGCGGGCGGCTGGCCGACGGGGAGTACCCGCCTCACCAGCCGCACCAGCATCACCGCGCACCACGCCAACCCCTGGATGATGATCGACGACGGCACCGCCACCGAGGCGCACGGGCCGGTGTGGAGCGTGGCGCTCGCGTGGAGCGGCTCCTGGCGCCTCACCGACCACCGCCAGTTCCAGGGCCGCGCCGCCGTCAGCGCCGGGTTCGGCCACGATGGCCTCGGTTGGCCCCTCGACCCCGGCGCCGAGCTGACCACGCCACCGATCCTCGGCCTCTACACCGGCGGCGGTTTCGGCGCGGCCAGCCGCGGCTGGCACCGGCACGCCCGCACCCACGTGCTGCGCCACCCCGGCGAGGACCGGCCCGTGCTGTACAACTCGTGGGAAGCCGTCGAGTTCGACGTCGACGAGGCCGCACAGCTCGACCTCGCCCGCCGCGCCGCGGACCTCGGCGTGGAGCTGTTCGTCATCGACGACGGCTGGTTCAGCACCCGCACCGGCGACCACTCCGGCCTCGGCGACTGGTGGCCCAACCCCGGCCGCTTCCCCGGCGGGCTGGCCGCCGTCGCCGGGCAGGTCCACCGGCTCGGCATGCGGTTCGGCGTCTGGGTCGAGCCGGAGATGGTCAACCCCGACAGCGAGCTGTACCGCGCCCACCCGGACTGGGTCCTGCACTTCCCGCACCGTCGCCGCGACGAGCTGCGCCGCCAGCTCGTGCTCAACTATGCCCGCGCCGACGTGCGCGACTGGGCCCTCGACTGGCTCGACCGGCTCGTCACCGGCAACCACGTGGACCACCTCAAGTGGGACATGAACCGCGGCTTCAGCCAGGCCGGCTGGCCCGGACGCGGCGACGCCCAGGACTGGCTGTGGATCGACCACACCCGCGGCGTCTACCAGGTCATCGACCGGTTGCGCGCCCGGCACCCGGCCCTGCGCATCGGGTCCTGGGCCAGCGCCGTGATGCGCCTCAACCGCGCCGGCTGACGCCGGACAGGAACTCGGTGACTACGGCGCGACGCACCAGGCCGGCGAGGCACACGCCGTGCTCGCCGCACCGTGTTCGACACCGTCAAGGCCACCACCGTGGCCGCCGCACGCGTCAAGACGGTCGTACCACAGTTCCGCCCGGTCAACGGCGGCTGAATCATCAGGGCCGCCGGTCATCGCCGCAATATCGATGATACTCAACAGAACGGTGCGGTTCTGCGATACTGCGCCGATGGATGGCGCGACTGTCCCGCAACGGCGGCTCGGCAAGACGGCATGGTGGACCATCGCCGGGATCGCGGCGGTGGTCGTAGCCCTGGTGGTGCTGGCCGTCGCGGCACTCGGCGGCGGCACGCCGGCCGGGCGCAACGAGGCCGCGAACACCTCCGCGCCCGGCTCGGCCGCCGCCACGCGGACGGCGACCGCCACGGCGACGGCGGGGGCATCCGGCCCGTCCACGGCGGGCGGGCCCGGGGCGACGGTCACGACCGGCCCCACCGGCACAGGCACGGCCGGCTCACAAGGCGCGCCGAACGGGACGCTCGACCTGTGCGCCGCCGTCGACTTCGGGCTGGTCGCCGGCCTGGGCACGGCCGCGACACAGCCGGCCGCCGGGGACCACACCGACAAGTCGGACTACACGGCGTACACCTGCGATCGGCCCTTCACCGGCGACGGCCTGCAGATCGCCGCGGACGTCACGGCCCTCGTGGGTGTCGATGTCACGGGCGCGTCCCGGCGCTTCGCCGACGCGCGGGCGAACGCGCCCGCGGGCGCGGCGGACATCACCGGCGTCGGCTCGAGCGCGTTCGGCTACCAGATCGGCGACGGCACGGCGCGCACCTACCAGCTGTGGGCGCTCGACGGCCGCACGCAGCTTGGCGTGCGGCTCAAGGTGACCTCGGCCGCGGCCGGATCGCCGGGCACGGATCGCCTGCGGGACACGGCCGCCGCGGTCGCGCGGTCGGCGATCGCCCGGCTGCACACGTGAACCGACCCTGCCGGCGGGCGCACCCGCCGGCAGGGTTTCCCCATCCACCCAGAATCAGTTGTTGTCGACGAAGGTACGAGCGAGGTTCTGGCCGAGCGTCACCGCGTTGTTGTGGTTCTCGATCGGGGAAACCCGCTGCGAGCCCTGAAACACGATGTAGGTCACGCCGGAGTCGGTGCCGCCGTTGCTCGGGTCGGGGTTGATACCCAGCGAATTGGCGGTCGCATAGGACGATTCCCCGATGATTGCCGTGGGCCCGGTGTCACCGACCACGGCGTAGAGCACCTGGTTGTTGTAGATGACGGCGACGACCGTGCCGCAGCCGATCTGGTAGTTGGTGTAGTTCCAGGTCGAGCTGGGGCTGGGGACCACGACGTACGGCAGCTGCGCCGCGTTCAGCGGGCTGTCGCCCGACGTGTGGCAGAAGGTGTCCGCCTGGAAGCAGCAGTCCGTGCTCTCGTTGCACTGTGTGGTGCGCACGCCGTCGCAGTCGATGTCCATGTCGGCCTTCCAGAACACCGCGCCCGTCTTCTGGCACACGGCGATGGTCGCGCTCGACACGTCCTCGTCCGTCTTGTACTTGCCGTTGGAGATCTGGTTGCACGTGTTCACCTTGGCCAGCAGGTCGGCCGCGGTCGGCGCGCCGCCGCCACCACCGCCGGAGGCGCCGAAGCGCAGCCGGTCCACGTTCGGGCCGCCGTTGCTCGTCGTCGCCATCGCACGGATCGTGTTGGTGCCGGCGTTGAACGTCGCCGTGAAGCTCTGGTCCGCCCAGGTGTCCCAGGTGCCGGTGCCGTTGAACGCCTGGCTGGAGGCGACGGTCGTGCCGTTGACGGCGATGGTCATCGGCCGGTTGACCGTCGTGCCGTTGGCGTAGCGGATGGTGAAGTCCACGCTGCCGGCCGCCGACGCGCTGACTGTCCACTCGACGTACGCGCCGGCCACGTTGGTGTAGTCGACGAACCCCGTGCCGGTGTAGCCGGTGTGGTTGGTCGCGACCGCGGCCTGGTTCAGCGTCGCGTTCTCGGCCTGATAGTCCGTGAACGTCGACGCGGCGACCTCGAAGTCCAGGTAGTCCAGGTTCGCCGGGCCGTTGGCCGTGGTGGACGTGACGCGGATGGTGTTGGCGCCCGCGTTCACCGGCGCCGTGATCGTCTTGTTGGCCCAGGTGTCCCAGTTGGTGGTGCTGTTGAACGCCGACGCGGCGGCGACCACGGTGCCGTTCACCGCGATGTCGGCGGGCCGGCTGGCGGTGGTGCCGTTGGAGTAGCGGATCGTGATCGTGGCCGAGCCTGCACTGGCGGCGTTGACCGTCCACTGCGTGTAGCTGCCGACGGCGTTGTCGTTGTTCACGAAGCCGGTACCGGAGAAGTTCAGGTGGTTCGACTCCACCACGCCCTGCGAGATCGTCGCGCTCTCCGCCTCGTAGCGGGTCGCGGCGGCGCTCGCCGGTGCGGCGGGGATCAGGACACCGAGCCCGAGCCCCGCGATGCCGAGCATCGCGAGCATGGCCCGCTGTCTGCGTTTGCCCATTGGCTCCCTCCCTGACTGAGATGCAACTGTCAGGCAACCTTACTGACAGATAAAAATCGATGTTAGGACCGCACACGAACCGAGGTCAACCCACAGCCTTCAACAACATTGCGCGTCTTGACCGCGCCTGAGCCACGCGCCTAGCATCGAGAGCCATTAAATAGTAAGACTCTTTAACAGTTCACCCGCCCCGGCCCGCCCGTCCATCACCCGGGAGGCGTCATGCTGCTCAAAACCCGAACCTGTTCCCCGTTGCGCCTGCTCGTCGCGGCGGCCACGGCGGTCGCGCTGGCCGGCAACGGCGCGGCACCGGCCGTGGCCCACCCGGCGGCGGCCGCACCGAGGGCCGCCGTCCAGGTCTCCGCCGCGCCCGGCGAGTCGACCGCGATCCCCGGCTTCGCCGTCCAGTCGTCCGGCCGGACCAGCGACACCGGCGGCACCATCTCGCAGCCCGGGTATGCGGCCTCGGGCTGGTACGCGGTGTCGGACCGCTCGACCGTGCTCGCCGGCCTGCTGCAGAACAACGTGTACCCCGACCCGTTCTACTCCACCAACATGAAGTCGATCCCCACCGCGGACTTCACCGTGCCGTGGTGGTACCGCGCGGACTTCACGCTCGGCTCCGAGGCCGGGCTGCACACGTTCGTCGACGTGACCGGCGTGCTGTCCAAGGCCGACGTCTGGGTCAACGGCACCCAGGTCGCCACGAGCGCCACGATCGCCGGCGCCTACACCGACCATGAGCTGGACCTGACCGCGATCGTCCACAGCGGCGTCAACAGCGTCGCCATCAAGGTGTACCCGAACGATCCCAACCGCGACCTCACCATGGGGTGGATCGACTGGGTGCAGACACCGCCGGACAAGAACATGGGCATCGTCCGCGATGTGACGCTGCGCCGGTCCGGCACGGTGGCGCTGCGCAACGCGCACGTGGTGACGAGGCTCAGCACGCCGGCGCTGGACAGCGCGACGCTGACCGCGAAGGCTGACGTGCGCAACGACTCCGCCGTCGCGGTCACCGCGACGGTCTCCGGCACCGTCGCCGGCAACGCCCTGTCGCAGTCGGTGAGCCTGGCCGCGCACGAGACGAAGACGGTCACCTTCGGCCAGGTGACGCTGGCCAATCCGCAGGTCTGGTGGCCGGCCGGCATGGGTGGGCAGCCGCTGTACGACCTGCACCTGACCGCATCGGTCGGCGGAACGGCCGGCGACGCCGCGTACGAGCGGTTCGGAGTGCGTGACGTGAAGGCGCCGCTGGACGCCAGCGGGCACCGGCGGTACACCATCAACGGACGCCCGCTGCAGATCCGCGGCGGCGGCTGGTCGCCGGACCTGTTCCTGCGGTGGAATCCCGGCTACGTCGAGGACAAGCTGCGCTACGCGCTCGACCTCGGGCTCAACACGATCCGCCTCGAGGGACACATCGAGGCGAGCGAGTTCTTCGACCTGACCGACCAGTACGGCATCCTCACGCTGCCCGGCTGGGAGTGCTGCGACAAGTGGGAGGGCCAGGTCAACGGCGGCGAGCCGGGCGACGCCTGGACGTCGGCCGACTACCCGATCGCGAAGGCGTCGATGGCCGCCGAGGCCGCCCGGCTGCGCGACCACCCGAGCGTCATCTCGTTCCTCATCGGCAGCGACTTCGCGCCCGACGCGACCATCGAGAAGAACTACATGGACGCGCTGAGTGCGGCCGACTGGTCGACCCCGGTCATCGCCGCGGCGGCGGACCGCTCGGCGCCGCTGACCGGCCCGTCGGGGATGAAGATGACCGGGCCGTACGACTGGATCCCGCCGAACTACTGGTACGACAAGGCGCACTCGGACAGCGGCGGTGCCTGGGGCTTCAACGGCGAGACCAGCGCCGGGCCGGACGTGCCGACCATGGACACGCTCAAGCGGATGATGTCCACGAGCGAGCTGAACACGCTGTGGCAGAGCCCGAACGCGACGCAGTACCACCGCTCGCCGTCGAGCACCTTCAACAACTTGAAGATCTTCGACAACGCCATCACCGGCCGCTACGGGACGCCGGCCGGCCTGGACGACTACGTACGCAAGGCGCAGCTGGCGCAGTACGAGAACGTCCGGGCGCAGTTTGAGTCCTACCGGCGCAACTTCACCGACTCGTCGAACCCGGCCGACGGCGTCATCTACTGGATGCTCAACAGCGGTTGGACCTCGCTGCACTGGCAGCTGTTCGACTACTACCTGGACCAGAACGGCGCGTACTACGGCGCCAAGAAGGCCAACGAGCCGCTGCACGTGCAGTGGTCCTACGACAACCGCTCGGTCGTCGTGGTCAACCAGCGGCACGGCTCGGCGAGCGGCCTGACCGCCAAGGTGAACCTGTACAACCCCGACGGCACCGAGGTGTTCGCCCAGACGTCGGCGTCGCTGACGGTGCCGGGCGACGGCGGGCGGGCCACGGCGCTGACCGTGCCGTCCTCGATCAGCGGCATCGCCAGCACCTACCTCGCCAGGCTGGTGCTGCTCGACTCGTCGGGCGCCGAGGTCAGCCGCAACGTCTACTGGCTGTCGACCGCGGCGGACACGGTCGACTGGGCGAACAACGACTGGTATTACGCGCCGACGACCAGCTACGCCAACCTCAAGGGCCTGTCGGGCATGGCGCAGGTGCCGGTGTCGGCGACCGCGTCGTCGACAGAGGCGGGCGGCGTCACGACGACCACCGTCACGCTGCGCAACACCTCGACGGGCAAGACGCCGGCGTTCTACGTCGACGCGCACGTGGTCGGCGCGGCCGGGAAGCCGGTGCTGCCGATCCAGTGGAACGACAACGAGATCAGCCTGTGGCCGGGCGAGTCGAAGACGCTGACGGCGAAGTACCGCACGAGCGACCTGGCCGGCGCGGCCCCGTCGGTGCGGGTCTCGGGTTGGAACGTGGCGACCCAGACGGTGCCGGCCGGCGGTAGCGGCGGCCCCGACACCGAGCCGCCGAGCGTGCCGGGCAACCTGCGCAGCACCTCGGTCGCCGCGGGCGCGGTCGGCCTGGTCTGGGACGCGTCGACGGACAACACCGGGGTCACCGGCTACGACGTCTTTCGCGACGCAAGCCCGCTCACCACGGTGAGCGGCACGACGGCCACCGACACGACCGTGGCCCCGGGGACCACCTACACCTACACCGTCCGGGCGCACGACGGTGCGGGCAACAACTCCGGGATGAGTAACGCGGCCAGCGTGACGACGCCGGCCGGGCTCGTGCGGTACGAGGCGGAGAAGGCCACGATCTCGCAGGGCACGGTCGCGACCAACCACACCGGCTACTCGGGCACCGGCTTCGTCGACTACACCAACGTCGCCGGCAGCTACGTCCAGTGGTCGGTGACCGCACCCGCGGCAGGCACCGCGACGCTCACCTTCCGCGTCGCCAACGGCACGACCGCCAACCGGCCGATGGACATCGCCGTCAACGGCACCGTCGTCGCCGCCGGCGTCGCCTTCAACCCCACCGCGAGCTGGGACACCTGGCAGGACGTGACCGTGACGGTACCGGTGACCGCCGGCACCAACACCGTCCGCGCAACAGCCACCACCGCCAACGGTGGACCGAATGTCGACTACCTCAGCATCCGCTGAGCTCTTCCTCGATGGAGGATCGATGAGAAGAACCAGACTGGCGGCCGCCGCCGGACTCCTGCTCTTGCTACCGATGGTGATCGCGACGGCCGCCGGCGCCGCGTCGACCCGGTATGAGGCGGAGGCCTGCACGATGTCGGCCGGCACCGTGGACACGAACCACGCCAACTACAGCGGCACCGGATTCGCCAACGGTGACAACGCCGTCGGCAACTACCTCGAATGCACCGTCGCCGCAGCCAACGCCGGCCCCGGCACCTTCGTCATCCGCTACTCCAACGGCAGCACCGGCAACCGCCCCGCCGACATCAGCGTCAACGGCACCACCGTCGCCGCAGCCGCCGCGTTCGACCCAACCACCAACTGGGACACCTGGGCCGACAAAACCGTCACCACCAACGTCAACGCCGGAACCAACAAAATCCGGATCACCGCAACCACCGCGCTGGGCAACCCCAACCTCGACTACGTCGACTTCAGCGTCGCCGCAGCATTCACCGACTACCAAGCCGAAACAGCCACCATCTCCCAAGGCACGGTCGCCACCAACCACACCGGCTACACCGGCACCGGCTTCGTCGACTACACCAACATCGCCGGCAGTTACGTCGAGTTCCAGGTCAGCGCGGCAGCAGCCGGAACCGCGCAACTGAGCTTCCGCTACGCCAACGGCACCACCATCAACCGACCGATGGACATCACCGTCAACGGCAACTCCGCCGCCTTGGACCTGACCTTCGGCGCCACCACCAACTGGGACACCTGGGCCGATCAGAGCATCTCGGTCGCACTCAACGCCGGCACCAACACCGTCCGGGCCACCGCCACCACCACCAACGGCGGACCGAACCTCGACCGGCTACGCGTCACCGGCCAGACCGACTCCACCGCCCCGAGCACACCCGGCCAGCCCAGCTGCGCGAACATCACCGAGAACAGCCTCGACCTGACCTGGGGCGCCTCCACCGACAACGTCGCCGTCACCGGCTACGACATCTACCACGACGGCAACCTCCTGGCCCAGTCCACCGGCACCGGCAAGACCCTGACCGGGCTCACCCCCAACACCGAATACCGGCTGTCCGTCTTCGCCCGCGACGCCGCCGGCAACGTGTCACTGTCCAGCGCCCAGGCCATCTGCACCACACTGCCCAGCAGCGACACCCAGGCCCCGACCGCGCCCACCAACCTCACCTTCTCCAAGGTGACCACCGGCAGCGTCTCACTGGCGTGGGGCGCCTCCAGCGACAACGTCGGCGTCGTCGCCTACGACATCCGAGCCGGCACCACCACAGTCACCTCGGTCAACGGCACCCCACCCGCAACCACCACCACCGTCACCAGCCTGGCCTGCAACACGCCCTACACACTCAACGTCGTCGCCCGCGACCTCGCCGGCAACGTCTCGACCCAGAGCAACACCGTCACCTTCACCACCGCCTCCTGCAGCGGCGGCGTGCCCTCAGCCATCTCCACCTACTCGACCGGCTGGACCATCCCCTGGGGCACCTACTTCGCCCCCGACGGCCAGTCCGCGCTGATCACCGAACGCGACGACAAAGTCGCCGCCGGACAGTTCCGGGTGTACAAACTCAACACCACCGGCGGCAGCAAGACCCTGGTCGGCACCGTCCCCAACGTCGTCACCACCAACGGCGAAGGCGGACTGCTCGGCGTCGCCTTCGACCCCAACTGGGCCACCAACCACTTCGTCTACTTCATGCACACCGCCTCCGAAGGCAACCGCATCGCCCGCATGACCTACAACGGCAGCACCCTCACCGGATACACCACCCTGGTCACCGGAATCGCCAAAAACCGCTACCACAACGGCGGCCGGCTCGCCTTCGGCCCCGACGGATACCTCTACGCCACCACCGGCGACGCCCAAACAGGCAGCAACGCCCAAAACAAGAACTCCCTCAACGGCAAGATCCTGCGGATGAAGACCGACGGCACCCCAGCCCCCGGCAACCCGTTCGGCACCCTCATCTACAGCTACGGCCACCGCAACCCACAAGGCATCGCCTGGGATTCCCAAGGCCGGCTCTGGGAAGCCGAGTTCGGCAACTCCATGTTCGACGAACTCAACCTGATCAAACCCGGCCTCAACTACGGCTGGCCCACCTGCGAAGGCACCTGCAGCACCGCCGGCATGGAAAACCCCAAACGGCAGTGGTCCGTCGACCAGGCCTCACCCAGCGGCATCGCCATCGTCCGCGACGTCGTCTACATGGGCGCCCTGCGCGGCGAACGTCTCTGGCGCATCCCCATCCTCACCGGCGAATCCACCGGCACCCCCAGCGCCTACTACGTCGGCACCTACGGCCGCCTCCGCACCGTCACCAAAATCCCCGGCGCCGACGCCTTCTGGCTCAGCACCACCAACTGCGACAACAACGGCGGCGCCAGCAACGGTTCCGACCGGATCCTCAGGGTCACCGTCGCCTGATCGTCCGGGCCGGGCGGCCGCGGGTCCGGCGCCCCGCGACCGCCCGCCCGGACCCCTTCCAGGGGTACGTGATGGCGGTAACGATCAAGGACATCGCCCGGGCGGTCGGTTGTCTCGACGTCGACGGTGAGCCGGGCACTGGCCGGCTCCGACCTGCTGCCGACCGGCACCCGCCGGCGGATCGAGCAGGCGGCTGGCGATCGCGGCTACCACCCCAACCGGGTTGCGCGCGCTGAGCACCGGGTGCACCGGCAACGTCGGGCTGCTCGTGCCGACCTGCTCAACCCGTACTTCGCCGCCGTGGTCAGGGGCGTGACCGCGCCGTCGGCGATCAGGGCCGCGCGAGCGCCGGCGGTCTGCTTCCGAAGGACAGCGCGGCGAGGCTCAGTCCGAGCTTGTTGAGGATGGAAGCTCACAGATCCCGGCTGCGCTCCACGTGTTGGCCTCGAATTGGTTGGCTCCGAAATGTTCGGGCCTTGGACCATGGACGGCCGATGACGTCCCAGGCGCTGAGTCAGCTCACTCCGCGGGCCCGGGAGATTGTGCGGACCGCGCGCGAGCTTCTCGAGCGGGAAGGCCCTGACGCACTGTCGATGCGTCGCCTCGGCGCCCACCTCGGGATCCGCGCCTCGTCGATCTACGAACACGTCCGCGACAAGCAGGCGCTGGAGGCCGCGCTGATCTCAGTGGGCTTCGAGGAACAAGCCGAACTGTTCACCCGGGCCGTCGAACGGTCCGACGATCCGATCGCCTCCCTCACCGCCGCGTACCGCGACTTCGCCTGCCGCCAGCCGAACCTGTACCGGCTGATGACCGAAAGGCCCCTACGTCGCGACCTGATCACTCCCGGCGTCGAGGAGGCAGCCGCGATGCCGCTGGTCAACGCAACAGGCGGCGATCTCGAACGAGCGCGGGCCATCTGGGCCTTCGCGCACGGGATGGCCATCCTCGAGCTGAACCATCGATTCCCACCCCACGCCGATGTCGACACCACATGGCGCAACGGAGTCGACGCGTTCCGCGGCACGCCCTGATACGCGGCGCCGCCACCCACCGACCAGACGCGAGTGCACCGACCGGATGTTCATCGCTGGCGAACGACACCTGACCAGGGTCCTGACCGAATATACCGAGCACTACAACGGCCACCGGCCACACCGATCGCTCGGCCAGCGACCACCGAACCCACCATCGCAGGTCGTCGACCTCACCGCCGCCCGGGTCCAACGGCGTCCGATCCCCGGCGGCCTGATCAACGAATACTCGCAGGCAGCGTAGCCGAGTCTGATTTACGAGCCCCACAGGCTCGGGCTGGCCACAGCGGTGGCGAGCATTGTGGCGTTCACCGTCTTCCACGTGCAGCCCTTCGGCAGGCTCGCCGTCTCCGACATCCGGGAAAGTCGGGTCAGCGCGGGTCATGCATCGACATTTATATATGTCTGCTATCATGGTGCGGATGCTGCGGTTGCCGCCTCTCGCCGGCCTGATGGCCGATCCCGACGTCGACACCACCGATGACGCGCGGATGCTCGACCGCTACCTGCGGTCCGGGCACGCCCTGCCACCGCTGCCAATGTCGATCGGCGACCCCTACCTGCTCGGTGGGGCGCTGCCGGCCGGGCTGGCGGCGTACGAACAGCAGGCGCCGCAGCACCTCGCAGGATACAGCCGGACGCCGGCCGGCCTGCCCGAGGCGCGCCAGTCGATCGCGGCGGACACCGTGCGGTCCGAGCGACTGGACCGGCACGCGAGCCCCGGTGCGGACTTCGACCTGCATCTCACCTCCGGCACCGGCACCCGCGGCATCATGGGCGACTTCGCCCGGCACCTGCTCGACGCCGACGGCGACGGCCGGACCCCGGCGGTGTTGTGCGCCTACCCGACGTGGGACTACGCCGGCGTCTTCGAGCCGCTCGGCTACGAGATGGCGTACTGGCCCTTGCGCGCCGAACACGCCTGGATCCCCGACCCCGCCGACATCGAGCATGCGCTGGCCGGGATCGACGCCGACCCCGGCCGACGGCTCGCGCTGGTCGTGGTGAACACCCAGCACAACCCGACCGGCGCGACCTGGCCGGAGAGCGTGCTGGCGACGCTGTTCGAGGCCGCCACCGCCCGCGGCGCGGGAATCCTGCTCGACGACGCCTACCGCCGGGTCGTGACCAACGACGCCGACGAGGTCTCCGCGCCGGCGACCCTGCTCGGGTACTTCGTACGCGCCGACGCGCCGGAGCGGGCACGGCGCCGGTGGTGCCGCGTGGAGTCGTTCGGCAAGGTGTTCGCCTGCAACGACTGGGGCATCGGCAGCGTCATGGCCCACCCCGAGACGTTGCGCGCCATCGCACGGCACACCATCCAGTGGGCCTTCCCACGCGGGGCGCGGCGGCAGTGGGCGATCGCGCGCTGGCTGGGCGACCCCGCGTGCGCCCGCTACCTCGCCGGGCAGCGCGCCGCTTTCGGCCACCACCGGTCCCTGTGGGCCAAATCGCTGGTCGGGCTGGGCTGGCCGCGGGAGCTCACCGCCACCGGGACCGCGACGCCGTACTTCCTGGTCGCAGTACCGCCCGCGTTCCGCACCCGGCCGGACGGCGTCGACGCCTGGCGCCGCGACCTGCTGGACCGCGCCGGGCTGCTGTTCTCGCACGCGTCGATCACGATCGACGGCACCGACGCCGGCGTGCCGTTCCTGCGGGCGTACCTGGGCGGAGGCGAGGACGTCGTCGTGGAGGCGATCCGGCGGCTCGAAGACGCCGAGATCCGCTACTACTGAACGTTCACGTGGGAACGCACTCGACGACGTCGACCTGCGGCAGCCGGGTCGCGGGCTCGCGGATCGCCAGGCCCGAGCCGTGAACGAGTGCCGCCAACTCGCTCATGGTGCGGTTGCCGCCGCCGGTGAACGAGAACACCAGCAGGTCGTCGAGAACCGCCGACTGTGCGCGGGGCGTCGCCGTGGGCCGGTCTGGGACGATCTGCTCGAGGATCAGCAGGCGGCTCCCGTCGCCCATCGCCGCCCGGCACGACCTCAGCAGCGCGGTCGCCTCCGCGTCGCCCCAGTCCTGCAGAACGTACTTCAGCAGGTACATGTCGTGCCCGGCCGGGACGCCCGCGAAGAAGTCGCCGGTGACGACCGCGCACCGGTCCGCCACACCTTCCGCGTCGAGGAGCCGCTCCACCGCCGGCCGCACCTCGGCCCGCTCTAAGACGGCGCCGCGCAGGTGCGGCCAGGCGCGCAGCAGCCGGGTCAGCATCCGGCCGTCGCCGCCGCCGATGTCGACGACGGAGGACACGCCCGAGAAGGCGTACGCGCGGGCGAGCTCGTCGCCGATGCCGACGGAGTTGGCGGACAGGTCGCGCACGAACAGCTCCCCGAGCGGCGGACGGTCGCCGAAGAACTCGTACATCGTGCGCTTGTGCGCCGCCTCGAACGCGCAACCGCCGTCGAGCAGCGCGGTGCCGAGCCCTTCGAAGACCCGGAACAGGTCGGGGTGGCCGAGCTGCAGCGACCGGTGGTGGAGCGAGCCCGGCGTGTCCCGGCGCAGCAGCGGGGTCAATGGCGTCTGCCGCAGCTCGCCAGCGTCGTCGATGGCGAGCAGGCCGAACGCCGCCCAGGCCCGCACGATACGCAGCAGGTTGGGCAGGTCGACGCCGGTGTCCCGCGCGAGGTCCTCAGCGCTTCGGGGGCGCTCGGCCACGAGGTCGGGCAGCCCGAGGCCGACGCCGACCGAGACGACCTGAGTCGTGATGGCGCCGGACAGCAGGGACAGGACGGCGGTCGTACCGGTGAAGTCGGTCCGGCTAAGCAACTGACACCCCGTGGGTCTCGGCGTGGCTGCTGCGGGTCTCGGCATTGCCGCGGATCTGGCCGTGGCTGCGGGTCTGGGCTGCCTGGCCGGCGTGCGCTTCGGCGCGGGCCGCCCACAGCTGCGGGAACGGCGTGCGCAGCCGGCTCGTCAGGTATTCGAGGCCGGTGGTGCCGCCCGTGCCCGAGCGGCTACCGGTCATCCGGGTGACGACGTGGAGGTGGGTCGTCTGCCAGTTCCAGACTCCCTGTGCTAGCTCGGCGAGGGCCTGGGACATCCGAAACATTGGGTCGCCGCGCAGCCCCCCGGCGACCAGCTCGGCCAGGTCGCGACCGGAACGGTCGAGCAGCCGCAGGTAGCCATCGAAGAGCGGGCCCGGCCCGTCGCCGTTCAGGCCGAGGATCGTCCGCAGCCGGTGGAAGTGCGCGGACTGGGCGCCGCTCGCCGTGCCGAGCCGCTGCCGGAACGCGGCGAAGCACTCGACCGGCAGTCGCCCGAGGAGCTCGGCCTGCTGACGCAGTGTCACCATGCAGTCGCTAGCCCGGCCCACGCTCTCGAGCCAGTCCTCGACGTCGCCGTCCGTCATGGCCAGGCAGTCGACCGCGGCGTCGAGCTCAAGGATTACCTGTCGCAACAGTAACTCGCTGCATTGATGTACGACAATGAAGAAGTGCTCCGCACGGAACGTCCTGGGGTCGTCCGGCGGAGCGAGCGGATGCTGCAGCGACATGAGCTCCGGAATTCGGAGATAGCCGGCGTAACTTGGGCGCTCCGTGGCCGGATGCAGGTGCGAATACACGATTCAGCAGGACCTTCCCGTCTCCGTTGACCGCCCACGATACCTGAGCCACAACTCCGGGACAAGATGTCTGCGAGTTTTTCAATTGCCGTCCATCAATGAATATCTCTCGGGATTGAACAGCCAAATACCGTTCGGAAACCCGGTTTGGCTACGCTGCCTGAGAATAGTCGTTGACCAGTCCATTGAGGACTTTCCGTCGTCGGACCCGGACCGTGGCGAGATCGGTGACCGGTGCGGGTAATGTCTCGAGCGCTGGAGGACGCTGGTCGCGTCCCCGGGCTGGTCGGTGTTCGTTGTCATGCGCGACGTATGCCGCCAGGGTGGTGAGCAGAAGCCGCGGGTTGCAGATCAGGATCCGTCCAGGCACTCACGGCGCACCATGCGCACCCACCGTTCGGCGTAGGCGTTCGCCCGCGGGCCACGATGATGCCCTCAGCGAATCCCACTGGGGGTCAGTCTTCAGGAAGCCGCGACACTACGAACTGCGGAACCCGGGTAAAGGAGTCTGCGATTCAGCCCGATCGGACCAAACGACGTCCACAATGGACGATCAGCAAGAAGTCCGTGCGGTCATCCGGGTCCTCACCAAGCGTCGGGTTCGGCGACATGGCAGCACTGCCCGAGCCGGACATTGCGCAGGCGCTCGACGAGGCCCGACCCGCCCTTCCCGATCGACCTGGCGCCGCAGCACCAGCAGCTCAGCGAGCGTCGCGGACTCACCGCGGGCGTCCTGCGGCAGCCATCCGAGAACTCGCACTGCGCTCAGGTACAGCCGTCGAACGAACACGTCCGCCATCCTGTGCCAGCATCACAAACAGCAGCTCACACCCGTGCCAAAACTTGTCGCACAGGCCATCGCCCGCTTCGGATGGGTAGCTTGTGCCGGTGGTTGCACCTGCCGGACAGGTTCCGGGATGCCGCCACTCGACAACAGCGCGTTGATCACCGTGGACAGCAGGTGCCGCATCAGATCCGGCGACGCGTCGCCCAGTGCTTGGCCGAGCAGGCCGGCAGGGTCGATGATGTGAGGTGCGGTCATCGTGACGGTCCCTTTCGAGAGTGCTGTGAGAGGTTCACTCGAAAGATCACGCGACGACCGCGCCCGTGTCCAGCCCCCGATGAGGCCGTCCACCGATCACGCCAACCGCGTTACACCACTATCAGGGACGCCACTTCGAACACGATTACTGTTGTGACGACAGCTCAGCGGACGTGCCCGCCCGAGTTGCGGGCTCGAGCGGTGGCATTGTGTCGCACGGCGGAACCGAAGCGGGTGATTTCGCCAACTGGTCCGACAGTTTGGCGTAGAGAACGCTGTTCGCAGTGCGACGGTGTAGCTGCGTCCGTTCCCTACGATCCAAGCTTCCAGGCGGCTACTCGTTGCCGGTGCTTTGACGCGGAGCTCGCCACGGAGAAAGTTGTGGCCCCCGGAGACTACAACGCTCCTCGTTCGCCGATGACACATGGCTCTATTTGCGTATTCAGCACCTCGAGCTAAGGACCTTCTGTGAGTGGCAACACGAGACTCAGCATCCTCCGTCCACACGATCTGCTGATCCTCGACTTCGAGCTGGTCAATCTGGAGATCTCAGCCGATGGGGCAGCGCTGGTGCCCCAGGACGCGGCGGCGGGCGCCTTCGTCGTCGTGCATTTCCCCCCACAGGCGTTGGCGGAGACTGTCTGGGCAAACGCGGTGGGGGTCAATCCACCTATCCGCACTGCCATGACGGGCCCCACCCGCCTGGTGTTCCGGATCCCCGACGGCGCCACCGTTCCGCTGACGACGGATCATCTGCTCGCGTGGGAGCACTGGAAGCCGGTGTTGGCCCCGATAGCGCTGCCGCGCGGCACGGCGCCGGATGCCGCTATTCCGCCGCCTGCCCTCCCGGTCGCGATGGAGACAGCCATCGAGTTTCCCTGGCGGCTGGTGCTTTCGCCGGACGTCATGGGGCGATGGCGGACGGACAATAGCGCCAATGCGGCGCAGCTTCACCAGTTGTGGTGCGCGGTTCTGTACACAGTGGACGGTGATGGCGTGGTCGAGTCCGCCGATGTGCGCGCGCTCGCCGCTCTGGCCGGTCCGGAGCCTTTCGACACCTCACTTGATGCCAGCCGACGGCGGCAGATCGTCCAGCTCAGCTCCAATTTCCAGCTACCGCTCCCGTCAAGCGCCGGTGCGCCGTTCTTCACGCCCGTCCCGCTCCGCGCCAAGCGCCTCGAACTAACCACGTTAGGCGCCAACGCCGAGCTCGAGGCCGGCTGGGACTTCCCGCTGATTCCACCGGACCAGCCCGAATTCATGCCGTGGGACCTGCGCAGCTACCAGCACACCACCGCCCTGGGACGGGACCATCTCGTGCGGACCGTGGCCGTGGGGTACCTCTGTGGCACCGGACACCGTGCCGTGATCATCGAGACCATCGAAAGGCTGCCCACCAATCCCAGAGTGGTGGGCCACAGCCCATCCGGTGGTGGGCTCTTCGGCGCGACGGGCTACCTGCTCGGGACAACTCTTGAGGTGGTGCTACTACAGCCCGTGGTCGACTACGGCCCCCTGGCCGCTTCCTTCGCCCACGGCGGCCGCGAGATGCCGCTAAGGAGCATCCGGATCACCACGACGTCCGCACGGATCGCACCACGGGAACACGTGGAAGAAGAACCGTTCTGGCTGCGGGATCCGGATGGGCAGAAACTCATGTTCCACGCCGTCGGCACGGACATCGCGAAGAGTTTCGTGGACTTCTCACTCCCACTGATGTTCGTCCCGTACGGCCAGATCGGCGAGCATCGACGTATCCGTGAGGTTTTTGACAACCTGACCTTTACCGATGCAAGCACCATCGATCTCGCTGGCCAGGCCGTGACCTATGCCCCACCCGGGGACAAGGCTGGCTCCACGGTTTTGAAAACGGGCAGCGTCCGCTATGACATCGAGCAGCCGCCGCATGAAGCGGATCCGCAGCCGGCGCATGCTATGAAGGTCGCTGGGGCGCCACCGTCGTATGTACCACGTTTTCTTCCCCGCGTCGCCTCCCTGATGGCCTCTGTCCCCGCGGTGGACGACCTTCTTGGCACCTGCCAGCAGCAGGAGCTCGTCCTAGCCTCGGTATACCTGGAGCACGATATCGATGGCGACGACAACCGCGCGCAGACCTTCGTAAGTTTTGTTCAGGATCTACCGCTAGCGCTTTCCAGCCAGCGCGGCGGCGGGCTGGTCAGCCCCACGTCGGTGGCGAAGGCGCTGTCTCGGAGCCTAGGCCCGGTTTCCGCGCCGAAGGAGCTGCAGGATCGCAAGGTGGACCTCTCGGCCTTCGCGAAGACGAGACTCCTGGGTACCATCCCGCTGCTTGACCTGCTCCCCGGCGATCTCCCTTTCGACGACGCCGCGGCCGCCGACACACCGGTCTCCCAGCAACAGTTGGACGATCCGGACTTCACCCTCAATCCGCCACGCCTCACCACCCGCCGCCAAGCGGACCTGGTCGAGACCCGCTTCCTCTGGAAGCCGCCACTCCGGAAACAGCCGGTTGGCCTTCCGCCCTCCCTCACCCCGCCGTTCCTCACCATCGACCTGCGCGGTGCGGATCTGCTGCTCGACGCCACCACCCGCTCGGCCCGCGGCGGCGAGACCAGCTCTGCCGTCACCGGCCGGCTCCGTAACGCAACGATGCAGTTCGTCGATGCCCTGGCTGTGACGATCGGAAGCCTCTGTTTCCATGCCGAGAGCGGCAAGAAAATGGATGTCAGAGCCGCGGACGTGCGGATCGTCTTTGAAGGTCCGCTGGCCTTTGTGAACTCCCTGCAGAGCATCCTGCCCGCGGACGGCTTCGACGATCCACCGTCGGTGACCGTGGACGCCCAAGGCGTCGTGGCTGGCTACACCCTCGGCGTGCCTAGCATCGGGGTAGGTGTGTTCAGCCTGCAGAACATCGCGTTGTCTGCCGCGCTGTCCATTCCGTTCACCGACCGCCCGGCGGGTGTGCGCTTCGCAATCTGCGAACGACACAAGCCGTTGCTGATCTCCGTGAGTCTGTTCGGCGGAGGCGGCTTCTTCGCCGTCGGCGTGAGCGCCTTGGGCCTGGAGCAGGTAGAGGCCGCCCTCGAGTTCGGTGGCAACATCAGCCTCAACCTCGGCATCGCCTCCGGAGGCGTAACCGTGATGGCCGGAATTTATTTTGGCATGAAGGGCAGCAGCGTCGAACTCACCGGCTATCTGCGCTGCGGCGGCTACCTCGAGGTGCTCGGGCTCATCTCCATCTCCCTTGAGTTCTATCTCGCCTTCACCTACCACCAGAAGGCCGGCAACGGCAGCGAGGTGTGGGGGCAGGCGAGTCTCACGGTGTGCGTGAAGATCGCCTTCATCAGCAAGTCCGTCACCCTCTCCGTCGAACGCCGCTTCGCCGGGTCCGGCGGCGATCCGAGCTTCGCACAGTCGGTGTCACCGTCCGCGTGGGCTGGCTACCTACAGTCCTTTGCCTGAATCCGCCGCGCAATCTCGGGGAGGCCCGAATGATCCGTCACCAGCTCGTCCAGTGGATCCTGCTGCCCAACGGCCTTACCGCCGACGGTCAGCTTTCTGCGTCCGTGTTCGTCGCGCCGCGTCTGCGCCCTAGCGAGCCGGCCACCCTGGCGGACTTCCCGGACTTCGCGGACTGGCGCTCGGTGCTGGACGGGCTGCATCTGGTCCTGGAGAGGAGTGACGGTGCCACGGAGGTACCGATGAGCGTGGCGGTGTCCGCGTCGGGTGCGCTGTGGCAGGCGTTGTTCCCTGCGACCACGACAGTCCGCGCTTTCGAGTTCGACGACTTTGCGGACCGGCCACTCATCAGCTACCCCGTCGGCGAGGTGCTGAGCCATCTCCGCGAGCAATGGGCCGCGTTGGCCCTCCATGCACTGGAGGAATTGCCTGTCACCAACCGCAACGCCGCCCCCATCGGGCCGCCGCCGAGCGGCCCGAGCGAGCGCCGCGTCACACTCGCCGACCATTTCACCGACCTGCGTATCGCCGTTCGACATGAGATCTTCACGATGTCCGCGACGGCGAAGACCTCTCGAGGCGGCTGCGGAGCCGCCTGGACAACGCCGCAGAGCAGGCGGGGGGCCTTCGACAGCAGCACAGCCTGCAGCCCCAAGCCCTCGTCCGCCCCTTCGGTTCGGGGGGCAGCCCCTCAGAGGCTTTCTATGCTCTGGCGGGATTTCACGCCCGCCCTTCACGGGAGTTGCCCAAGGAGTTCCCCGCGGATCGGAAGCAGGCCCAGGCAGAACTCGAGGAGGCCCTGGACTTCCACCACCATCTCTCCGCCCTAGGTGACCACCCCGTCCTGCTGCGTGGCCTGGGCCTGGTACTGGACCTGACGATCCGCCCCGACTTCGTCCCGGAGACCAACGACACGGACCCGCCCACGCTGCTCCGGCTGCGCGTCGAGCGCCCCTCCGACTTCCCGCCCCGCAACGATGATCCCAACGCGGACACCTGGAATGTGGATGTCACGCCCTGGACTGGCTGCCGGCTGACCAACATCGACGGCCAGGCCTTCTTCAGCGCCGCCGACCGGGCCGCCCGGCAGGACTTCGCCCACGGCTTCGTGCACCTGGACCCGGACCGGTACGCCCCGGTGGCTGTGGACGTCGACGGCCTGGCGTTGAAGGCGCTGAACATGGCCGCGACCCTGGAGCACCAAGACCAGGAGGAGCGGCGGCCCGTGGAGGAGCCGGAGCGCGACGGGGTCCCCTCCGCCCGGACGGGCGGCATAGCGCTGGTCCACACCCGCCATGCTGAGGAACTTCACGAGGACTTCTACCAGGCGCGAGCCAACAACGACGCCCTCGAGCAGGACCCGGACAACCCGCCGACGCTCGCCGCGCAGGACCTGGTGCGCGGCTATCGCATGGACATCTGGTCCGACTACGAGGGAATCTGGCGCTCCCTGCACCGCCGACACGTCACCTACACACCTGACCGCGCCCCCGAGGAGAGTCTGGAGGCCGACGACGAGGGCAGTCTCCAGCTCTCTCTCACCGCGGAGGCGGACCGGCCGAGCGCGCCCGCGGACCCGGACCGGCCGCTCTACACCCACGAGGCGCTGGCCACGTGGGACGGCTGGAGCCTCTCGCTCCCCAGGCCAGGGCAGGCCATACCGCAGGAGCCAGCGGCCCCGCCGGCCGGCGCCGAACTCGGCAGCATGCGCCTGTCTATTGCTGCCGACCCACTGCCCGGAACCCTGCCACGGCTACGCTTCCAGTCCAGGTACCGTACCCGCCTACGCACAGTGGACCTGGCCGGAAACTCCCACAGCCTCCCCACCGCCGATCTCTCACTGCAGACCCTCGAGGGCACTGGCCAACCCCAGTACGTCAGCGCCGCCCCGGCGGACCCGCTGCGCTACCTCCGATTCGAGCCGGTGCCGCCGCCTGAACTGGTGCCTCGCCTGCCCTTCGGCCCCGGCGAGAACCTGGAGCGGCTAGTAGTCCGCAGTGCCCCTGACCAGTCCGCAGCGGACTACGCCGATGCCAGCCAGGCAGCAGCCAGCCCTTTCCTACGGTTCCAGCCGTTCTGCGACCGCCACATCGCCACCGCCAAGGCCTCGCTGCAGATGGTGGAGGCGCATGGGTTGTTGGACGAGGCGATCGACGCCGTCCGCGGCATGGAACCGGCTGCTGCGGCCGCAGCAGCTCAACCCTTTTACGAACTTTTCTCCCGCGAGTGCCGTAGCTTCCGCGATGCCCCCGGCGCGCTCTTCGTCCCCACTGGCGTGCACGAGGGGGTGCCGCAGGGCTACGTCTGCCTCGACGCGGACTCGGTGGAACTTCCCTACCTGCCGGACCCCTTGGCCGCCGGGACGAAGGCGCGCATCGCACTGGAGCCTGGCCGTCCGGAGGAGGTGCTGGAGATCCCTTCCGACGACGGCGACGGCTGGCACCGCCCGCTACCCATCCGGCTCCGGCTTGAGGAGGGCAGCTTTACTGCCCAGTACAGCGAGGCGGAGCGGCTGCTCACCATCGGGCTCCCCGCAGGCCGGACGGCCAGGCTGCGCCTCTCCTCGCTGTTCCTCTCCAATCCCGAGATCTTCGGGATCCTCGACTGGTGCCAGCAGGAGCCGGCCCCCGCGAACGTGGAGCAGGTCTACGACGCGATCAGATCCGGGACGCACTGGATGACAGCGCCATGGCGAGATCTGCTCCTGATCCACGCCGTGCAACGGCCCCTGTGGGAGCCAACCCTGGAGCTGAACCTGGATGAGACCCCCGGCTTCGCCGGCATGCGTACCCTGGCACGGCCGCGCGGTGCCACTGCGGCCCAACTGGCGGGCCGCCTGATTTTCGACGCGCCGTCGACAGCCCAGCTGGACCTATCCGCCAGCTGGGACGAGGTGGAGGACAGCCCCACGCAGCGCTACCCATCCGCAGAGGCCATGATGCGTCCGGTCCACCGCGAGGTCTTCTCCCTCCCGGTACCGGAACCGCTCGGCACCCCCTGGATTCCCGAGCTCACCCCGTTCATCGAGCCGGTCGACGAGGTCACGGTGGGTTTCAGTACCCGCGGCTGGGAGAGTCAGGCGCCCGAACAGAAGCGGCTCGCCCTGCTGGCCGCCGCGGCCGCCCCGGGCCTCAACGCCCCTGAACGGCGGCGGCTCGAAGCCGGCGCGGCGCAACTGGAGAAGCTGCGCGCCCACGAGTTCGGCGACACCAGATATCGCCAGGTCACCTACCAGACCACCGCCGCCACCCGCTTCCGCGAGTACTTCGACCCTGCCATGTCTGCGACAGATGGCACCTTTGTCGGCCAACCCCTCACCGTCGAGGTCCTCAGCAGCGCCCCACCCGCCAAGCCGGTGATGCAGCACGTTTTGCCGCTCATGGCCTACACCCAGAGCCGGGCGGATGGTGGCGACATCACCAGCAAACGTGAAGGCCGCGGCCTGCGCGTATGGCTGGGGAATCGGTGGCTCTCCTCCGGTGCGGGCGAACTGTTGGCTGTGGTCTGCCACGACGGCGGACCGCTCACACCAGAGAGCGAACTCTCCCGCGAGATCACCGTCATCGCCCTGGACCCGGCCCACACCTCGGTCATGCCCCAGCCGCTGCTCGCCTCGTCTTTCCGCAACGCCGCTCTGACCCGCGAGAGCGTCACGTTGAACGGGCTCGGGCTCCGCCGGGACATCGCAGCCTTTCGACCGACCTGGGATGCCGACCGGCAGGCATGGTATTGCGACGTGGAGTTCCGTACCGGTGCGGCGTACTTCCCGTTCGTCCGGCTGGGGCTGGCGCGGTACCAGCCCATGTCCATCCCCGGCTGCGAACTGTCCCCGATCGTACCGACCGCCTTCGTTCAGACAGTGCCGGACCGGACGCTCACCTGCACCGTCTCCCCGCACGGAAGCGCCACCCTCGCACTCAGCGGCCCGGCGTGGTCGGCGTCCGTGGGGGAACATGGAACTGTCGTAGACGGCTCGCACCTGGTGTCCGCCGTCGTCGAGGCGCAGGAGCCCGCCGTAACCGATCCGCTCCTCGGCTGGGCCGCCGCGGGGCCCGAGAACAAGCTCGCCTCCGTGGTGGTGACCGAGGATGGGACCGCAACATGGAGTGGCAACCTGCAGCTGCCGGAGACGCAAGGCCGGAGGCTGCGGATCGCGGTACGGGAGTACGAGTTCCACCCCGCGGACGACCGCAGCGCCCAGCCTTCGCCAAGCCTCGTCGCCACCCGGCGAATCGTCCACGCGGACGTCATTCCGCTGTGATGCCGCCCAGCAGCCAATACGCCTCATTCTCGACGTCATGCCGGAGCGCGGGGTCTGAACGAGCGGTCCCGGCTAGTGTCGCGTGATTGTTGGACGGCGCTCAGGATGAGCAGGTTGGGGTAGGTCCGCGGCGTTGGGGATGAGGACGGGTTTGGGGCTGCCACTGTGTGGTTGCCCTTGTTGGTGTTCGGCGGCACCGTGATCAGGTCCTGATAGGCGACGGCCCTCCCGCTGTCTCTTTGGCCGGAGTGCCGCGGAAGGGCCGTGCGGTGACACGCGTGGAGGCGTCGTGGTCACGGTAGGCGGTGACGCCGCTGCGGTCGAGCGGCGATTGGTTGCATGGCGACTGGTCTGCCCTGGCTGCTCGGGCGTGCTGACAGGTGGGGGTATGCCCGGTCCCGGCGGCTTCGGGGGCAGGAGGTTGCCGTGCCGGCACGTCCCTGGCGAGCGCGGTGCACAGGTGTGGGGTGACGCATGTGCTGCTGCCGGTGCAGTGGCTGCTGCGACAGGCGGACGCGGTGGTCGTGATCGGGGCTGCGTTGACCGCCAGGGCTGCTGGTGCGGGGTTCCGGCGGATCGCTGGGTGGCTGGGGCGCCCACCCGAGACGGTGCGGGGCTGGTTGCGGCGGTTCGCCGCTCGGGCTGAGGCGGTGCGGCAGCTGTTCACCGTGCTGCTGCGGGCGATGGCCGTGGATCCGGTGATACCGGCGCCGGCGGGCGGGGCGTGGGCGGACGCGCTGGCGGTGATCGACGCGGCGGTGACGGCGGCGGTCACCCGGTTTGGGGTGTTCGGGGTGCCGTCGTGGGTGTGGGTGTCGGCCATGTCGGGTGGCCGGTTGTTGGCGCCGGGCTGGCCTGCCTGAGTTGGTCAACACGAGTTGACTCTGACGTGGCTTCGGTCGAGTCGGTGATCCTCACGAACTGTCCTGTGTGGTCAGTGGTGAGGAGGAGATGTCCGCAAATGGCGGCCGATGAGGAAGACAGCAAGCGCATCGAGCGGGCCCGCGCGGTCGGGTTATTCCTGTGGGGTGAGCCACCCCCGCTTTCATGGAGCTTCTTGATCATGGTCTGATGGCCGTGGAAAACGCCAGCAGCTCCTGACCAGGGCTCGTCGCCACGGATCACCACCCCAGGGTCAGCGGCCTGCAGGCTTCATGGGACGGTGACGCTGACATCGACATGCTTGGTCGCGTCGCCGAACAGTTCGAATGGATTGTTGGCGGAGAAGGCGCCGACAGGCACCGGCGTTCCGCCGTCGACCGTCACATAGATCTCGTACGCGGGAAATCCGTCGATCCCGCCGCGGAAGCGCGCCTGTTTACTGTCGGGGTCGAAGGACAACGTGCCCACGTAGTCGATGGACGGCACGAAAGGGGCGACGGAGAAGGGGACCCGCCCGCTGCCGGAGACGTCGATCTGGACAAGGTTCGGGTTGTCGTCGTCGTCGATGACGCCGCCCTCGGGGTCCACGGTCTGGTTGCGGCGCAGGTTGAAGAAGGCCATGTCGGTGGTAGGCGCGACGCCGACCTCGATGACGTTGCCGTCGGCATCGAGGGCACGGGACTCGCCGCACCGGTGCATCTCGAAGGTGACGTCCGGCGTCCCGGTGTCGAGGCCGCCGATCTCGACCTCCGAATGCAGCCGTGCGCTGGCGTCGATGTCGTCTGAGAAACTTCGCTGGTCACCCGCGAGAAACCAGGTGCTGGGGAATGGCGTGCCCGGGAAGGTGCCCTGCACAACGGCTGCCTCCGTGCCCCCGATGTCCTGGCAGACGGCAGTCGGGATGAAGGCGTTGATCCAGAACTTGACGGCGGCAGCCACGGTGATCCCCCTGATATCCGAACCTCGTGCATCCTGGGGCGACGCTAACTGCTGACCCAGCCCTTTCGTCGGTGTTCCGAGGTGTTCGGTGGTACGTTCGCAAACTTCATCCCCGCAGCTCATACGGTGGTTGGGTGGCAGTGGAGCGACTGCCTGACCATGGTTTCCGCCCGGTCCCAACCATCCGGGACACTCCTGCTTTGACCTCACCTGAACGCCACGCTCAGCGACGAGCAGGCCGAGGTCGTCGCCTGCGTGCAGGCCCTGTACGACTCTGTTGCCTAATTCTGGCTATGCGGCGAGGGTGAGATCGAGCCTGCTCAGGCGGGTTGTTCGGGTGCGTTGTATGGGTGTGCCGGTCCACCATGCGTTGAGGCGGATGAGGTTGACTGCGGTCGCGGCGAAGGCGTGTTCAAGGTCGACTTTGCTGAGGCCAACGTATCGGGCTTGGTGGATGCTGGTGGCTGCGGTGGCCTGATGGAGGCGCCGTTGCGTTGTGGGATCGGCGACGCGTTGAACCCGTGTCCGGTCCGCGGTCAGATCGCCCGGGCGAGTTCGGCGAACGCTGCGGCGACCCGCGTAGCCGGCGGGGCGTCGACGGCGAGTTCGTAGTGGCCGCGTCGAAGGTTCTGCATGAAGGCGTGCCCGGCGATGATGGTCTGTGCGGTCCGGTCAGCGCGCAGGCCGCGCATCGGTCTCAACCGGTGTTTGAGCTGGCTGTGATCAGCCTCGATCGGATTATTGGCGTACCGCTCGACGTGATGCCACGCCGACGGGATCAGCTCGTCGAGCACGCCGGGGTAGACCGCGGCGGCGTCGGTGATGACCTCCCTGGGTGTCACCTTCAACATCGACAGCGCCCGTCGGAAGAACCGCCGAGCGGCTTCGGCGTCGCGGCGGGCCGAGACCAGCACGTCGATGACCTGCCCGTACTGGTCGACGGCGCGATACACGTACCGCCAGATTCCGTTGACCTTTACATACGTCTCATCGACGTGCCACCTGTCGCCTGGCGAGCGCCGGCAGAACCGGGTCGATGACTTCACTGCTCAAGTCTGCATCGATCTTGCCGACGCTCAACGCAATGGTGCACCCCCGGCTCAGGGCAGCGGCACCGCCTGGCGAGTGCGGGCGGAGAGCTCCGCCGCCTCGAGCATCGCTGTCGTGGCCAGTCCCTCGGCGCCGCTCACCAACGGCGGGCGGCCGTCTCGGGCCGCCCCGATCAGGTCCGTCAGTTCGGCCGCGTAGGCCGCCAGGCGCGGCCCGCTGACCGGGTCGAGCGGGTCGAACGCCGCCTGCTCGAAGACGACCGAGAAGCCCTCCCCCTTGCCGAGGCGCACCGCTCCGTACGCGTCGCAGTCGATCATGCCATCGGTACCGACCAGCTGGAATTGAAGCCCGGAGCCCAGGCCGGGCGCGGGGATGTCGTAGCTCATCCACAGCTGTGCCATCGCGCCGCCCTTGAAGTGATACGTGGCCATCGCGCTGCGCAGTGGCGGGTCCGCGGCTCCGTACTGTTCGAAGAGGGCGAACGCGAGGTCGGGTTCGTCGCCGATGAACCAGCGCACCAGGTCGCAGGCGTGCGCACCCCACGAGGCGTAGGTGGTCTGCTGGGCGGGATCGAGCTTCCACTGGTCCTGGGTCTTGCTGGTGTCCCAGAAGCCCATTTCGGGCCCGATCGCCCGCACCATCGTGACCCGCCCGATCACACCGTCGTCGAGGAGTCGCTTGGCGAACACGGGTGCGTCGCGGAACCGGTGCTGCGACACGACGGCGAGCTGCACTCCGGCCGCCTCGGCGGCGTCGTTCATCCGGGTGCATTCGGCCGCGTTCTGCGCCATCGGCTTCTCGATCAGGATGTGCTTGCCCGCCCGGGCCGCGGCGACGGCTTGAAGCTCGTGGCCGGCCGGTGGCGTCGTCAGCACGACGACCTCGACCGCAGGATCGGCGAGGAGGCTTTCGTACGAGTCGTGCAGTGGGCAACCGTAGTCGGCAGCCAGAGCCGGCGCGCGCCGGCCGCCGGCGACGCCGACCAGGTTCGCCTGCGCCACGTGGTTGGCCGCCACCTCCGACCAGGTGCGTCCCATGAAGCCGGAGCCGAGCACACCGACGCCGGTCATGCCCTCTCCGCTTCGCTCCGAGCCGGTCATGATGCCTCCCTGAGCCGACCGTGCCGGTCGAGCAGGTCGATGATGCGGGCCGCCGAGAGGGTGTGCATGTCGGCGAACGCCTCCACCGACGTCGCGCCGACGTGCTGGGTCAGTACCACATTCGTGAGCCCGGACAGCGGGTCCGGCACCGGCGGCGGTTCCACCTCCCGGACGTCGAGGCCCGCGCCGCGCAGACGGCCGGCCTTCAAGGCGGCCGCCAGGGCCTCCTCGTCGATGAGCCCGCCCCGGGCCACGTTCACCACCACCGCGTCCGGCCGCAGGCGTTCGATCGCCGCGGCGTCAAGCACGTGGCGCGAGTCCGCGGTCAACGCGGCGCACAGCACGACCGCGTCGCTTTCGTCGAGGAGGTCGTTCAACGGTACGAGCGGGAAGGGCGCCTCGGTGCGGTACGGATCGTAGGCCACGACCGTCATGCCGAGTCCGTGTGCCTTCTCGGCGACGCGGGTGCCGATGCGACCAAGGCCGACCACCCCGATGCGCTGACCGCGCACCCGTCGAATCATGTAGAACTCCGGCAGTTCACGGACCTCCCATTGACCGGCCGCGGCTGCACTCGCCATCGGCACCAGTGCCCGCTGCACCGCCATCAGCAGTGCGATGGCCTGGTCGGAGACCTCCTCGGTGCAGTAGTCGGGCACGTTCGTGACCTCGATGCCGAGCTCTGCCGCGCGTGCCGTGTCCACGCCGTCCATGCCGACGCTGTAACAGAGAATGCCGCAGCATCGTGTCATCAGGTCGAGCTCTTCGCGGGGTAGCCGGCCCGACGCGACGACGACGTCGGCCTTTGGCAGCGCCTTGCGGGCGGCGTCCAGATCGGCCGGTAGCACCAGGTCGACGCCACGGGCCGCCAGCGTGTCCCGTTCGACGTCGTAGTTCCACCGCAGGGTGGTGATGGGGTCGTAGACAACAACGGTGGGAGCGCCCATATCTCTCCTCGCACAATGCGGCCGTTTCAGCAGTTGAACTCAGCATTTTACTCGATAGAATCAGCCAGCTACACCGATGTCAAGGAGGCCCCATGCGCGTCACCGCCGCCGAAGTGCTGCACGTGCGGGCACCGCTCACCGTCGCGGCCGGTCCGGCCGGCGTGTTCAACCGGCACCGCGAAACGTTGCTGCTGAAGCTGTCCACATCCGACGGAACGGTCGGCTGGGGCGAGACCTACGCCCTGCCCGGCACCCGCGACCTCCTGGCCATGCTCGCCGCGGACCTTGTCGGCGCGCCGGTCACGCACGCGTGGCCACGCCGCCCCGGCCTCGACGAGGTGGGCGCCGCGCTGGCGCTGAGCGCCGTCGACATCGCCTGGCACGACCTGCTCGGCCGAACGCTCGGCGTGCCGGTGCACACCCTGCTCGGCGGCGCCCGACGCGAGCGGGTGCCGGCGTACGCCTCCGGCTTCCTCTACCAGGAGGGCCGCCACCCCGCCGACGCCTGGCCGGACGAGGCGGCCAGACTGCACGAGCGAGGCTTCCGCGCCATGAAGGTACGAATGGGCGGCTACCCGCCGGTCGAGGAGCTGGCGCTGCTGGAGCAGCTGCGGGCCACGCTCCCCGGCGACGTGATGCTCATGGTCGACGCCTGGGGCGCCTATTCGGCTCCCACCGCGGTGCGGGTGGGCCGGCGCCTGGCCGACCTGGGCGTCGCGTGGTTCGAGGAGCCGACCCCCCTGACCCGGCCCGAGCTCACCGCGCAGCTGGCGGTGCCGGTCGCCGGTGGCGAGATGGGGCGGACGCCGTCCGAGTTCGCACGGCTGCTCGACCACCGCACGTTCGACGTGATCCAGCCCGACGCGGCGATCTGCGGGGGACTCGCCGCGGCCCGGTTCGTCGGGGAGCTCGCGGCGCTGCATGAGATCGCGTGCGTGCCGCACACCTGGAACGGGGCCGTGATGGCCGCCGCCACCCTGCATCTGGCCGCCGTCCTGCCACCGGCCGCACGCACCGGCGACGGCACCTGGCCCGGCGGCGACGTGAGTGGTCCCATGCTCGAATACGACACGAGCGAAAACCCGTTCATCCGCGACATCCTGCGCGTCCCACCATCCTTGGTGGACGGATGTTTCGCGGTGCCCGACTCGCCGGGCCTCGGCATCGAGATCGACGAGACCACGCTGTCCCAATACCGCATCGCATAACCGCGGCCCCAGGAGGCAACCATGCAGAAGGAACCGATCGTCCCCGCCGGCGGCGCACCGCCGGCCGGGCCCTACTCACCCGGAATCCGGGCCGGCAACCTGCTCTTCGTCTCGGGCCAAGGCCCCTTCGATGCCGACGGCAAGCTCATCGGCGACACCTTCCAGATCCAGGCACGCGCCACCTTCGCCAACATCGAACGCATCATCACGGCCGCCGGCGGGAATCTCTCCGGCATCCTGCGCATCGGCGCCTACCTGCACACCCTGGACGACTTCGCGGAGTTCAACGACATCATGCGCGACGTACTACCCACCCCGCATCCAGCGCGTACGACGATCCCGGTACCACTGCCCGGATTCCTGATCGAGATCGACGCGGTCGTGCTGCTCCCCGACCCCGCCTGACGACCTGAACCGGCGCTCCACGGTGAGCTCACCGTGGAGCGCCTGGACGCTCAGTAGGACAGCCAGCCACCGTCGACGAGGATGCTCGCGCCGGTGACGAAGCCGGCCTCGGCGGAGCAGAGGTAGGCCACCATCGAGGCCACGTCGTCGGGATGGCCGCGGCGGCCCAGCGGCGTGTGCCGCTCCCACCACCGCTGCGGCTCGGACAGCTCCGGCGGGGGCGCCGGGGTGCCGGCGCGCTCGTCGAGCGCGATGTCACCCGGCGCGACGTGGACCGCTCGGATGTTGTGCGGCGCCAATTCGAACGCCAGCCCCCGGGTCAGCCCCAGCATCCCCGCCTTGGTCGTCGTGTAGGCGGTCGCGTGGTGCTGGGCCGCATACGCGGCGACCGAGCCGATGTTGACAATCACGCCCGGCGTGCCCCTCGCCACCATGCACCGGGCGGCCTCGCGGGAACACCGGAACGCAGCGGTGAGATTCACGCCGACGATGCGATCCAGCCACTCGTCATCGCAGTCCAGCAGCGGGCGCGACGCGCCCGGCCCGGTCACCGCCGCGTTGTTCACCAGGATGTCGATGCCGCCGAAGCGCTCCACACAACGCGCGACGAGCGCCCTGCAGGACGCCGCGTCGGCGAGGTCGGCCACAGCTACGTCGAGACTGCGGTGGGGCGCGGCGAGCCGGCTCGCCGCCGCGGCCGCGGTCTGCGGGGTTCGCTGACCGACGAGGACGTGCGCGCCCTCATCGGCGAGGCGGGCCGAGATCGCCGCGCCGATCCCGCTTCCGCCGCCGGTCACCAGGGCCACCCGCCCGGCCAATCCGGCGGTGCCGGTCACTGCCACGACACCTCCTCCGCGACGGGCCCGAGCATGACGATGCCGATGCCGGGCTCGACCTCGGCCCGCCGCCGCAGCATCATCACCGTTCCGTCGTGCGGGGCCGAGATCTCCTCGGCCGGCAACCCGTCCCCGTCGAGAATCTCCGCCACCAGGTCGCCGCACCTGACCTGGTCGCCGGCCCGGACCGCGGTGACACACCAGCCTGACACCGATGCGGAGACCGACGAGTCGACGTCGCCGTCACCACCGCGCAGGATCCGTTGCGGTCCCGATCCCGCCGGCACGTCCGCGTCGGCGAGCATGCCGAGCCGGCCGAGCACCCGCAGTACGCCGTCGCGGTAGCCGAGCAGCTCCGAGCGGCGCAACGATCCGCCGCCGCCGCCCTCGACGTAGATGGACGGCACGCCGTAGGACGAGGCCGTGGTAAGGCTGCGCCCCGGATTGAGCCGGTCGTGCGCCCAGAGCAGCGGCGCACCGAACGCGTGCGCCGCCGGTCGGCCGGTCGGATCGCTGAAACCGGCGAAGAACGGCATCGCGTAGTTGAGTCCCGCCGAGTGCAGATCGATGAGCAGGTCCGAGTTACGGATGACGCGCTGTGCCAGGGCGTCCGCGATCCGTTCGGTGACCGTGCCGTCGGCGCGGCCGGGGAAGGCGCGGGCCAGGTTGCCGTCGTCGACAGGGCTGGTCCGGGTGCCCGCCTCGTGGGCCGGCGGGTTCGCGACCGCCACCGCGAGGATCCGCCCGGACCATTGCGGCGGGTCGGCGCTGAGGTGCGCCACGATCGCCCGTACGGCGGCGATGCCCTCCAGTTCGTCGCCATGCACCCCGCCGAGCAGGGCCACGGTCGGGCCGGCGGCGGAGCCCGCCAGTTCCCGGATCACGACCGTAGCCTCGCCGACGTCGATCCGGTGTGTCGTCACGGCCGCCCGATCTCGGCCGCCGCCAACGTTTCCCGCACGTGGGTCCGCATGCCGTCGTCGACCTGCACGAACGGCAACGCGGTCGTCGAATGTGCGATGACCCCCTGCTGTACCAGGGCCTCCTTCAACGACGCGATGACCGAGGCGCTGAAACTGCCGCCCGGCATCGGGTGCTGGTAGAGCTTGAAAAACGCCACGATGCGGCTCTGCATCTCGGCCGCACCCTTCCAGTCCCCGGCCGTCGCGCGCGCGGCGAGTTCGACGTGCCACGGCGCGAAGACGTTGGCCAGGCCCGGCACGGCGCCGTGGAACCCGCCCAGCAACAGCCCGTCGATCGCGAACTCGCTGCCCGTGTAGCGACGGAACCCCTCGATGTCCGCCGTCGCCTCGGCCAGCATCCGCTGGGCCTCCACGTTGCCCGAGGAGTCTTTCACCCCCGCCACAACTCCCTCGCCGGCGAGCTCACGCATCAGGTCCGGCTCCAGCACCACGGTGACCCGGCTGGGAATGTTGTAGGCGAGGACCGGCACCGAGCCCGCGGCCCCGGCCACAGCGCGGAAGTGCCCGCCGAGCTCGGCGGCGGAGTGCGGGAAGACGAACGTCGGCGGCACGAGCAACGAGTCGGCGCCCATCTGCGCGTACACCTTCGCGTCGGCGACCGCCTCGCGGGTGCCGAGCGCCGGCACGCCGATCATGAGATGGGTCCGCTCGTCGACCCGGGCCACCGCACGGGCAGCGACCTCGAGCCGCTCGTCGCGGGAGAGCGCGCCGTTCTCGCCGCACGAGCCGAGCACGAGCAGCCCGGTCACGCCCCGCCCGATGAGGTGGTCGACGAGTGCGTCGAGCGACTCGAGATCCGGGGCACCCGACGGCAGCATCGGGGTGACCATCGGCACGATCACGCCGGCGATCGGCGGGGGGACCGGGACACGAAGCGATGTCATGGAGACCTTCCTAGCGAGCGGTAGGCGACGATCCGGGACTGATGAGCGATCCGGGGAAGTGACAGGCGACCTGACGGTCGGATGAAACCGGCGACAACGGTGGGGGGCTCGTAGCGCAGATGTCCTGCGCCACGGGACAGCGAGGCTGGAACGGGCAGCCGGGTGGCGCGTCCAGGGGCGAGGGCGGTTCGCCGGCCAGCACGATCCGGTCCGCCGCACCCGGGGCCAGATCCACCCGGGGAAGCGCGGAGAGCAGCGCCACCGAGTACGGATGCAGGGGCTGCTCGAAGAATTGCTCCCACGGCGCCAGCTCCACCAGACGCCCCAGGTACATCACGGCGATCCGGGTGGCGATCTCCCGGACCGCGACCAGGTCGTGCGAGACGAACAGGTAGGCGAGGCCGTGCTCGCGCTGCAGGTCCCGCAGCAACGCGATGACGTGCGTCTGGATCGACACGTCGAGCGAGGCGGTCGGCTCGTCGAGCACGATCAGCTCGGGACGGGCGGCGAGCGCACGGGCGATCGCGACCCGCTGCGCCTGGCCACCGGAGAGCTCATGTGGATACCGCCCGGCCAGGGCCTGACCCAGTCGCACCTCGTCGAGCAGTTCGGCCACCCGCCGGCGGCGCTGATCCCCGGGCATGCCGAGATTGACCAGCGGCTCCGCGATCGCGTCGCCGACTCGTTGACGTGGGTTGAGTGAGCCGTGCGGGTCCTGGAAGACAGCCTGCATGCGCTGCTGGCGCCGCACGCCGCCGCGCGGGTCGGCCGGATTGTCGCCGGCGACCCTGACGGTGCCCGATGTGGGCGGCTGCAGGCCCAGCACAAGATGCGCCAGGGTGGACTTGCCGGAGCCGGACTCGCCCACGAGCGCCACCGTTTCGCCGGCCCGTACGTCGAGGTCGACACCGGCCAACGCATGCAGCTTCCTGCGACGCACCCGGTAGACCTTGGTCGCCGCACGAACAACCACGAGCGGCTCGCCGACCACCAGCTGCTTCACGGGCTGCTCCGGCAGCACCGGCGCGGGAGACGGTGCCGGGCCGTCAGCGCCTGCGTTGCGGGGCGCCTGCCCGACCGCGTCGTGGTTGAAGCAGGCGACCCAGTGCCCGCCGCCGATCGCCAGCAGCTCGGGCATGCTCTGCGCACAGGCGTCGAGCCGGTAGGTGCAGCGCGGCTCGAACGGGCAGCCGGGCGGTGGATCGGCGAGGTCCACCGCGCTGCCCGCGATGCTTGCAACCTCTCCCCGCCGCAGTGTGATACGCGGGGTCGCATCGCGCAGCGCGGCCGCATACGGATGGCGCGGCCGGGCGAAGAAGTCCGGCGCTGGGCTGTCCTCGACGATCCGGCCGCCGTACATGACGATGACCCGGGTGCAGAGCTGGCGGATCAGGCCAAGGTTGTGCGAGACGATGACCAGCCCCATGTCGGCCTGCGGGCCCGGCGCCCCGATGGTGGCGAAGAGTTCCATGATCTGTGCCTGGATGGTGACGTCCAGCGCCGTGGTCGGCTCGTCCGCGATCACCAGCAGCGGGTCGTTCGACAGCCCCAGCGCGATCAGGCCGCGCTGCCGCATGCCACCGGAGAGCTCGTGCGGACGCCGCGCGAGTTGGCTGCGCGGCGCGGGCATGCCCACCGACCGCAGCGCCTGGACGGCCCGATCCCGGCGGCGCCCGCGGTCGGTCTCGCCGTGCGCGCGCAGCCCTTCGGAAAGGTGGTCGCCCAGGGTCCGTAGCGGGTCGAACGAGGTGAGCGGGTCCTGGAACACCATGCCGGCCTTGCTGCCGCGCAGCCTGCGCATCCGCTCCTCCGGCAGGTCCGACAGCTCGATGCCGTCGATCGTGATGGAACCGGACTCCTGCTTCGACCACGGCGGCAGGAGCCGCATCAGTGCCAGCGCCAGCGTCGTCTTGCCCGAGCCGGACTCACCGACGATGCCGACGCGCTCGCCGGACGCCACGTTGAAGGAGGCGCCCGCGACGGCCCGCACGTCGTCGTAGACGATGGTCAGGTCGCGAACTGAGAGCAGGCTCACCGCGTCCGCCTGCTGGACACGTCGACCCGGAGCGCGGCGCCGAGCCCTTCGCCGACGAAGTTGATGCCGAGCACGGTCAGCATCAGCATCAGCGCGGGCGCGAGCGCGGCCACCGGGGCGGTGTAGATCGCCCGGACCCCTTCGGTGAGCATCACACCCCAGTCCGCTTCAGGCGGCTGTACGCCGATGCCGAGGAAGCTCAAGGCGGACAGCACCACGATCCCGTTCCCCATTCCGATTACCAGCAGGACGACCAGCACGTCAGCGACGTTGGGCAGCACATGCACGCGCAGCATCCGCGGCAGTGAGGTGTTGCTGACGCGAGCCGCCTGGATGAACGCCGCGCTGCGCAGTGGCAGGACCGACCCGCGCATGACCCTGGCGTAGGACGGCAACGCCGCGATCGACACCGCGAGCACCGCGCTCGTCACGCTCGGGCCCAGGATCGCCACCACGACGATCGCTGTAAGCAGCGTCGGGAACGACAGCAGCACGTCCACCACACGCATCACGACGGTGTCGAACATCCGGCCGATGAAGCCGGACGCGATGCCGAGCAGGCTGCCGGCGACCGCGCCCAGGCCGACCGCGAGCAGGCCGGCCGGGATGGACAGCACGCCGGCGTGCAGGAGCCGGGCGAGGATGTCGCGCCCGAGGTTGTCGGTGCCGAGCGGGTAGGTCGCGGACGGACCGGCGTAGGCGTCCATCGGATGCGTGCGGGTCGGTGACGCACCGTAGATCAAGGGACCTACTACGGTGACGACCGCCACGATCAGGAGCAGCACCAGACCCACCCGGGTCAGTCGCTGCGACAGGAACCGGCGAGCCGCGCTGGATCTGGTCGTCATGACAGGCCGATCCGGGGGTCGATGATGCGATAGACCACATCGATGAACAGGTTGATGCCGAGGATCAACAACGCCACGACGAGGATCTCCCCCTGCACGGCCGGCAGGTCCCGCCGGCCGATCGAGTCGAAGATCGTGGTGCCGAGTCCCGGCCAGGAGAAGATGTTCTCCACGATGAGGGCGCCCGCCAGTAGCCGTCCGAACTCCACCGAGAGCAGCGTGACCACCGGGATGGACGCGTTGGGCAGCACGTTGCGGGTGAGCAGCCGCCGCTGGGGCACACCGACGGCACGCAGCGTCCGCACGAAGGGCCGGCCCACCGCGTCCAGCACGCTCGCCCGCACGACCCGCGCCTGGATGCCGGCGAGCGGAATGCCCAGGGCCAGCGCGGGCAGCACGATCGAGGTCCAGGATTCCGCGCCGGCCACCGGGAAGATCTGCAGATATACCGCGAACACCGTGGCAAGCACCGTGGCGAGCAGGAAGTCGGGTGTGGCCACCAGCATCGTGGTCACGGTGGTGAAGCTCAGCCCCGCGCGGCGCCGCTTCGCGTCGCGCAACGCGCTGGCGATGCCGATCGGCAGCGAGAGCAGCAGGCCGGCGAGAACGCCGGCTGCCGTCAGCATCAGCGTGTTGGGCAGGCGCTCGGCGACGACGTCGGCCACCGGCTGCCGGGTGAGGAACGAGGTGCCCAGATCGCCGTGCAGGACGTTCTCCAGATAGGTGAAGAACTGCACCAGCAGCGGATCGTTGAGTCCAAGCTGTTCCCGCAGTTCCTCGGCGACCTGCGGATCCAGATTGGTACCCGCGATGACCTGCACGGGGTCGCCAGGCACGAGACGGATCATCGCGAACGTGATCACGAGCACCGCCAGCGCGGCGGGAACTGTCACCAGTACCCGCCGCGCGACGAACCGTACGAAGCTCACTCGGCCGGCACCAAGTCGTTGATCTTCAGGATGCCGTCCGGCTGCATGCCGATCCCGCCGACCGCCTTCGCCGAGAACACGACGCTCTTCGGCTGGTAGAGCACCAGGGCCGTATGGTCGGCCGCCATGAGATGCTGCGCCCGGGACACGAGCGCGTTGCGCTTGGCCGCGTCGACCTCGCTGATCGCCTGGTCCAGCGCGGCGTCCACATCCGGGTTGCAGTTGAACGTCAGGTTGGTGCCCTGCGGCACCTGCGCCGATGGGATGTTGGCGCAAGCGAAGAGGATCCGCATCGACCCGGCCGGGTCCAGGATGCCGTAGCGGCCGATGTAGATGGACTGGTCACCCTTGCGGCGGGTCTGGGTGACCGTGGCGAACTCCTCGGTCTTGATCTGTGCCTTGATGCCCACCTGGGCCAGCTGGTCCTGGACGAGCTGGTCGATCGCGGGCCACGGGTCGTCGCTCGCGGACAGGATGGACAGCGTCAGCGGCTTGCCGTCCTTCTGCATGACGCCGTCGGCACCGGCGGTGTAACCGGCCGCCGCAAGCAGCGACTTGGCCTGGGCCTGGCTGTACTTGGTCACCGCGCTCTCGACGGTCTTGTCGTAGCCGGGGACGATGGTCGGCACCGTGCTCCAGTTGGTCTCGGCGTAGCCACTGGCCACGGCCTGGATGAGCGCGTCACGGTCGATCGCCGCCGAGATCGCCTTGCGGACGTTGAGGTCCGGCACACTCTTCGCATTGATCCACAGGGCGGTCTCGCTGACCCCGGGGAAGGAAGTGTTGTTGAGGTTGGATGCGGAGGCGAGACGCTTGGCGTCGGGCCCGGTCAGCTGGGCCACCTGCACCGCCCCGGTGGTCAGCAGGTTCGCCCGGGTGCTGGCGTTGGTCACGTACTGGAAGATGATCCGCGCGTACTTCGGAGCGCCTTTGTTCGTCAGGTCGGGACGGATCGTCGTGTAGTCGTTGTTCCGCTCGACCTCGAGGCGGTCACCCTTGACGTAACTGACGAACTTGTAGGGGCCGGTTCCCACGGGCTTGGCGTCGAGCGTGCCGGCACTCGCCGCGGCCGGCGACGGGATGCTGAGATCCGCGTTGGTGAGGTTGATCAATGCCGCGCCCACGGGCGTCTTCCAGGTCACCTTTACGGTGCTGTCGTCGATGACCTGACTGTTGTCGTACGGGCCGAGAACGCTCTTGGAGTTGGTCGCCTTGGTGGCCGGGTCGACGACCCGGTCCAGCGCGGCCTTGACCGCTGCGGCGTTGAACGGGGTGCCGTCGTGGAACTTGACTCCGGCGCGGAGCTTGAACGTGATGGACGGGCCCTCGACGGTCCAGGACTCGGCCAGGCTGGGACCGATCGTGCCGTCGGCGTTGGCCACCACGAGCGTGTCGTAGATGGCGGCCATCTCGTCACTGAGGTATTGAATGTTCTTGGCCGGGTCCAGGGTCGGCTGCTCGGCGCCCTCGGCGATGTGCAGCGTCCCGCCGCCGGCCGAGTTGTCGGTATCTGCCGAACCGCACGCTGCGGCGGCGGCGATCATGAGGAACACGGCACCACCGGCGACCAGCCGGGAGTACATTCCCCTGCGGCGCGTAGACATTTGGACTGTCTCCACTTCGACGAAGCCGCCCGCCACCAGGCGGGACGCGATCCTCTGACGCGTGACTGAGTATTAGCGCGGCCACAAAGTCATGTCAACGGCTGAAACGATCGTTCCGATAATGGTCGGTACGAGCTGCTGCGGCAGCGTATCCGGCGGGTCGAAGCGTTTTGACAGGTGAAACAAATCGACTACGATGAGGCGCCGGTATGGGCCCTACCAGGGGTATCATCGCCCGTGCGACCTCATACTCGCTCCGCGCCACCGTCCCCAGTGTCACGAGACAGGACAGACCGATGAAGCAGACGGCTGAGTCCGCCGCCAGCTACCCGATCCGGGCCGTCGAGCGCGTCTGCGACATTCTTGACGTGCTGCAGCGATCCCGTGACGGTGCGTCGCTCTCGGATGTCGCCGAGGTGACGGCGCTGCCGAAGAGCTCGGCCTTTCGCTACCTGTCGGCCCTCGAGGCCCGCCGCTACGTCGAGCGTGATCCGGCCAACAGCCTGTATCGGCTCGGCCTGGCCTTCCGGCCGCAGCACACCCGGCAGGTGGACGTGCTCGTCAACCAGGCCAGGCCACACCTGGAGAAGCTGCGCGACCGGCTCGGCGAGACCACAAACCTGGGCGTGCTGGACGGAGCGCACATCGTGCACGCCCTCGTGGTGGAGAGCAACGAGATGATGCGGCTCGCGGCGCGCATCGGCGAGCGGGGCAGCATCCACGCCACCGCGCTGGGCAAGGCGATCGCGGCCGAACTGCCTGATGACCGAGTGCGCGCCATCCTCTCGGCCGAGCAGATGCTCCAGTACACCGACAGCACGATCGTCTCCGTCGAGGGATACCTGGCCGAGCTCAAGCGCGTCCGGCGCGAGGGATATGGGCTCGACGACTGCGAGAACCAGCCCGACGGCCGCTGCGTGGCGGTCGTGCTGGAGAGCATCCCGTTCCTGTGCGGCATCAGCGTGAGCGCGCCGGCCCGTCGGCTGACCTCCGACAAGGTCGAGACGGTCGCCCGCGCGCTGCGCCGCACTGCGATGCAGCTGGTGCGCGACTACCACGCCAGCGCCTGAAGCGCGCTCTCCACAAGCAATCCACCATCCGCACAGCCCAGCCCCACGCGCGGTGTTGACCACCGGCCGCGGCGGCGGCTACCGTCGTGCCAGTTTCAACTGTCGGTCTGCGAAATCCACTAGGCAGAACGCGGACGGCGCGACGGGCACCGGAAGGGGAGCCGAGTGGTGTCAAAAGCCTCGAGGATCAAGTCAGCGGAGTACTGGCCGCGAGCGAGCCGCCATCTTCCGGGTGGGGTCAACTCCAATGTGCGGCTGTCCGCGCCGCCGGTCTTCTTCAGCCGCGCCCAAGGCGCGTGGATGTGGGACGTGGACGGCAACGACTATGTCGACTACCTGCTAGGGCAAGGGCCGAGCTTCCTGGGCCACGCCAACGCCACAGTGAATCAGGCGGTCCACGACGCCTGCGGGGACGGCATGCTCTACGGCAACTCACACGTGCTGGAGGTCGAGGCCGCGGAGCGGATCTGTTCGGCGCTCGGCTGGGCCGAGATGGTCCGGCTCGGCCTGACCGGCACCGAGTCGGTCCAGGCGGCCCTGCGGCTGGCGCGTGCGGCGACCGGACGCCGGCGGTTCATCCGGTTCGAGGGCCACTACCACGGCTGGCTCGACAACGTGCTCGTCGACGCCGCTGGCACCGGACCCGCCAGCGCCGGCCAGGTCGGCGCACAACTCGCCGACTCGGTGGTGCTGCCGTGGAACGACGCGGAGGCCGTCGCGGCTGCGCTGGCCGAGCACCATGGCCAGATCGCCGCGCTCATCATGGAACCCATCATGGTCAACGCCGGCACGATCGAACCGCGACCCGGCTATCTGCAGCGCGTCCGCGAACTGTGCACCGAGCACGGCGTGGTGCTCATCTTCGACGAGGTGATCAGCGGCTTCCGGGTCGCCCTCGGCGGTGCGGCGGCCCGGTACGGCGTCACACCCGACCTTGCCACCTACGGCAAGGCCATGGCGGGTGGCTGGCCGGTCGCGGCCTTGGCCGGACACGCTCACCTGATGGAACGATTCGGCACCGGCGAGGTCAACCACTCGGGCACCTTCAACGGCTCCGTGATGGCCGCCGCGGCGGTGGTCGCCACCATCGACCTGCTGACCTCGGACCCGCCGTACGAGCGCATCGCCGAGCACGGCACGGCGTTGATGGCCGGGCTCCTCGAACTGGCCGACAAGCACCAGGTGCCGCTGCGGGTGCAAGGTGTCCCGATGGCGTTCCACGCCTCGTTCGGCCCTCGGGAACCGGTCACCGACCACCGCGAACTGCGCAACCTCGACCTTGCCCGGTACGCCCGCTTCGCCGAGGTGCTGGCTGGGTACGGGGTCTGGGTCGCCGGGCGAGGGATCTGGTACGTCTCAGCGGCGCACGGTCCGCGTGAACTCGCCACCACGCTTGAGCGCGTGGACGATGCGCTGAACGAATCAGGCGCGTAGGGAGTTCGGGGCACATGCGGGTCGGCATTCTCGGTCTCTGGCACGAAACCAACACCTACGCCACGCACCAGGCCACCCTCGCGGACTTCGCTGACTTCGAACTCGCGCAGGGTCACGAGGTCCTCGAGCAGAACGTGGACACCGGATCGGTCATCGGCGGCTTCGCCGACTCTCCCGACCACGAACTGGTGCCGATCTTCTCGGCCGGCGCCTGGCCGTGCGGCCCGGCCGATCGGGTCACCATCGAGGCCCTGCTCGAGCGCGCCGGCCGGGCCTTGCGCGCGGCCGGCCCGCTCGACGGGCTGCTCGTCAACCTGCACGGAGCGATGGTCGCCGACGGCTATCCCGACACCGAGACGGCGCTGCTGTCGGTGGTCCGGGAGACCGTCGGGTCCGTGCCGCTGGCGGCGGTGCTCGACCTGCACGCCAACCCGTCACCCGAGCTGGTCGAATCATGCGAGGTACTCGTCAGCTACGACACCTACCCGCACGTGGACATGCGCGAACGGGGCCGCGAGGCGGCCCGGCTGCTCGGCGACGTGTTCGCCGGGCGGCGGTTGCGCACGGCTGTCGGCAAGCTCCCACTGCTGGTCTGCCCGTTGGCTCAGGCGACCGACGCCGAGCCGATGCGCTCGCTGCAGCGACGGGCCGCGGCCCGGGCCCGCGCCGCGGGACTGGTGCGGATCTGCATCCCGGCCGGCTTCGCCTACAGCGACGTCGACCGGGTCGGCATGAGCGTGCTCGCCATCCACGACGAGGGCGACGAGGCGGCCGCGCGCGACGTCATCGCCGAGACCCTCGCCGACATCACCGAACAGACCGACGCCTTCATGGTGGCTCGCGACGACGCCGCCACGGCCGTGCGCCGGGCGATCGCCGGCGCGGCCCGCCCGGTCGTCCTCGCCGACGTCGCCGACAACATCGGCGGCGGCAGCCCGGGCGACGGGACCGCACTGCTCGCCGAACTGCTGGCCCAGCACGCACAGGACGCCGTGGTGACCGTGGCCGACGCGCGGGTCGCCCGCCTGGCAGCGGACCTCGGCACCGGCGCGGAGATCGAGGCGCTGGTCGGCGGGAAGACCGACCGCCGGCACGGCGACCCGGTGCGCGTGCGCGGACGGGTCGTCACGGTCACCGACGGCCGCTACCGCACCCAGGGCAGCTGGATGACCGGACGCGAGTTCAGCATGGGCACCACCGCGGTGCTGCGCGTCGAGGGCATCACCCTCGTGGTGACCGAGAGGCCGACGCCGCCGTTCCACGCCGAGCAGCTCTCCTCCGTCGGGGTGGACGCCCGCTCCGCCAAGATCATCGTCGCGAAGGGCGCCATCGCCTGGCGGGCCGCGTTCGGTGACATCGCCGCCGAGGTCATCGAGGTTGCCACGCCCGGCGCCTGCCCGATCGACGTCGCCTCACTTCCCCGCAACACAACGCCGATGACCCTCCCACCGACGACCTTCGTAGCCCGGCCCGGCGTGAAGCCTTGAGCGGCCCGGAGCGAAGCGGAGAGGCCGCTTTCTGGCTGGAATGCCGCGCCTGTGGCAGGTCCCGGGAAGCCGGCTCCCTGCGTTACCGCTGCGCCAGCTGCGGCGGAGAACTGGTCGTGCGCTACGCCGCTGCCTCCGACGGTTGGCAGGACCCGGCGCGGCGCGGGGTCTGGCGCTACCAGGGCCGGCTACCGCTGCACGACCCGGCGAACATCGTGAGTCTGGGCGAGGGTGCCACGCCGCTGGTGGAGCTGACCGGTGCCGTGCCCGGCGTCGCCTCCGTGCAGGTCAAGTGCGAGCATCTGAACCCGACCGGCTCCTTCAAGGACCGCATCGCTTCAGTCGCCCTCTCCATCGTGCGTGAACGCCGGCTCGCCGGCTGCGTCGGCACCTCCTCCGGTAACGGCGGCGCAGCCGCCGCCGCCTACGCGAGCCGGGCCGGCGTGCCGGCGGCGCTGTTCGCCCTCGCCGACACCGCCGCACCCAAGCTGCGCCAGATCCGAGCGCTCGGCGCGCGTGTCCATCTCGTCGACGGCCTCGGTCACGACGCCGCAGCCACCGACTCGGCGGCCGTCACCATTGCAGCGATCGCCGCCGATCGGGGCCTGATGCCGCTCCTGACCGGCGGCCGGTTCTCCCCCGAGGCGATGGAGGGTGCGACCACGATCGCGTACGAGATCGCCGAGGACGCCCCGGCCACGACCGTGGTGTACGCGCCGGTCGGCGGTGGCGGGCTGCTCTCCGCGATCGGCCGTGGCTTCACCGCAGGCGGGTTGATCGCCAACGGTGCGCGCCCCCGGGTCGTCGGTGTGCAGCCGGCTGGTTGCCCGACACTGCGCCCGGCGTTGGCCGGTGACCTCACCGGGCTTCGGGGCCCATGCACCACCACCGTCTCCGGGCTGCAGGTCGCCGTCCTCTTCGACGGCGTCGGCGCGGTCGACGCGGTGCGCGAATCCGGCGGGCACCTGACCGAAGTCACCGACGAGGAGATCCTCGATGCGCAGCGTATCCTCGCCCGCCGGCACGGCATCCTGGTCGAACCGGCCGGCGCGACCGCATTCGCGGGCCTGCTCGCCGACGCGGCGGCGGGCCGGCTCGACCCCTCCGACCGGGCGGTGATCGTCGCGACCGGGGCCGGCTACAAGGACGCCGGTGCCCTCGCCCGGCTCGCCGGCGACGACCCGGTGCCCCGGATCACCGCCGACCAGATCACCACCGCGATGGACATCCTCCGCTAATGGAAGGCCGGATCGCCTTGTCTGCACCGCGCTCGATCAACAGCCTCTACGACCTCACCGGTCGCGTCGCGATCGTGACCGGCGGAGCCGGCCTCTACGGTCGCCACATGTGCTACGCACTGGCCGAGGCCGGTGCGCACGTGGTGGTCACCTCCCGCGACCTGACCGCGTGCGAGGCGGCCGCCACCGCCCTCCGCCGGGACGGTTACGAGGCCAGCGCGCACCGGCTCGACCAGGCCGACGAGGCGTCCATCGTGGAGCTTCGCGATGCTGTCGTGGCATCGCTGGGCCGCATCGACGTGCTGGTGAACGGTTCGGTGCACCGCCAGGGCAGCGACCCCAACCGCACCACCGCCGCGGACTGGACCGCCACCAGCGAGGTGAACTCCTCCGGGCTCTTCCTGATCACGAAACACATCGGCGAGCAGATGATGGCCCAACGTTCGGGCAGCATCGTCAACATCGGCTCGATCTACGGTGTGGTCGGGCCCACCTTCGACGTCTATGCGGGCACCGAGATGACCTCGCCTGCCTTCTACGCGTTCGACAAGGGTGGCATGGTGAACCTCACCCGGTACCTCGCGTGCTTCTACGCGCCCTACGGCGTGCGGGTGAACTGCCTGTCGCCGGGCGGGTTGGCGACCCCAGACCAGCCGGCGGCATTCGTCACCGCCTACGCCGAACGCACGCCGCTGGGTCGATTGGCCGGACCCGACGACATCAAGGGCCCGGTGGTCTTCCTGGCCTCGGACGCCTCCGGCTATGTGACCGGTGTGAACCTCATGGTCGACGGCGGCTGGACCGCCCACTGACCGGGGTATGGGACCAGGCCCGCGTGCCGCGCGTCTGGAAGCGTGGCGCGGACCCCTTGTGGTGTCCACAAGGGGTCGAGCCGAAGTTGACCTGCCCGAGTGCCTTGCGCTAACGGACGATGCGCTCGGTGGAATCGAGGTCGAAGAGGTGGACGCGGCCGGGCTTGATCACCGCGGTGACGCGGTCACCCACTGCGACCGGGTCCTCGGGTGGCACCCGGGCGACGACCGTCGCTCCGCCGACCTCGAGTTCCACGAACGTGTCCGACCCGATCGGCTCCAGCAGGGCGACCTGCGCGTCGAAGGACAACCCGCCCGGCGCGCCCAGCGACACGTCCTCGGCCCGCAGGCCGGCCGCGACCCGCGGCCACTCGCCGTCGCGCAGCCCGATGGACTCGGCGGTGCCGAGTTCGAGGCGGACGTCCGGCGCCGTGAACACGACCCCGGCGGCGTGCCGCTCCAGGCTTCCCTCGATGAGGCTCATCCTCGGCTTGCCGAGGAAGGTCGCCACGTACATGTCCCGCGGTTTGCCGTAAACCTCGTGCTGGGTGCCGTACTGAACCAGCTTGCCATCGCGCATCACCGCGATCAGGTCGGAGAGGGTCATCGCCTCCTCCTGGTCGTGGGTGACGAAGACGCTGGTGGTGCCGAGCGTCTGGTGGAGATGCTTCACCTCGGTCCGCATGCGTGCGCGCAGGGCCGCATCGAGATTGCTGAACGGCTCGTCAAGCAGGAAGACCGCGGGCTTCTTCACCATCGCCCGCCCCAGCGCCACCCGCTGCTGCTGGCCACCGGAGAGCTGCCCGGGCCGGCGGTCCAGCAGGTGCTCGATGGCGAGCAGTTCTGCCGTGTGCCGGACCCGGGACTGGATCTCCGGCTTCGGACGGCGCTGGAGCCGCAGCCCGAAGGCGATGTTGTCGAAGACAGACATGTGCGGGTACAGCGCGTAATTCTGGAACACGATCGCCATGCCACGCTCGTTCGGGGGCACCCTGGTGATGTCACGCTCGCCCATGTGGATCGAGCCGCCGTCAGCTTGGTCCAGGCCGGCGATCAGGTTCAGGGTCGTGGTCTTGCCACACCCGGACGGCCCGAGCAGCGTGATGAACTTGCCCGCCGGCAATTCCAGCGACAGGTCGTTCACCGCCATCACCTTGCCGTAGCGACGATAGATCGATTCCAGCCGTAGTGACATACCCGCCATGTCCAACTCCTCCGAGAAACAACGAACGCAGGAAGCTATGAGCCAGGCGACCTACGAGCCGAGTTGGGCGATCATCAGCTTCTTGACCGCCTTGATCGTCTCTTCGTGGGCCTGCTCGGGCGTCCACGTGCCCTTCGACAGGTTGGTCAGGCCCAGCAGGAACGGCGCGTTCCATTTGAACGGGGCGTTGCCTGGCCAGGCCAGCTGCGCCGATGCCTGCTCGGCCAGCGTCGCCGCGAGCGGGAAGCCCGCGGCCACCTCCGGGTCCTTGCTGACCGACAGGCGGCTCGACGGCAGCACCTGACCGGCCTTACCGAGCACCATCTGCTTCTGAAACTCCGTCCCGGTGGTGTATTTGACGAAGCTCAGTGCGGCGTCGCGGTTTCGGGTGAACTTGTTGATGCCCAGGCCCTCGGCCACGATGACGCTGCCGCTCGTGCCGGCCGTGATGCCCGGCATCACGCTGACGCCGACCTCAGCCTTGGTGATCACCGACTTCTTGGCCGGGTCGGTGCTGCCGGCCGTGCTGCCGAAGCCGGTGGTGGCGGCCTGGCTGGCGGCCAGGTTCTGGTTGAACAGCAACGAGGTGTCCTGGTCGCCCACTGCGTTGGCGCCGGCCAGCCCGAAGAACTTCGACTGGAAGCCGCGGCTGATCGCCTGCCAGGCGGCGAGGCCCTTGTCGTTGTCGAAGAGCAGCTGGCTCTTGTCGTCGCTGAACAGTTGGCCCTTGGTGGAGTTGAAGAACGCGATCCAGAACGGGACGCCGTTGTTGTTCCACGGGATCACGCAGGGCTCGCGGTTGCCGACCGTCAGCTTGGGCGCGTACCCGTACAGGTCGTCCCACGTTCCCGGGATCTTCTCCGGCAGTGCCGCCGCGGACCAGTCGGACTTGTTGTAGAAGAAGAGCAGCATGTCGGCGAAGAGCGGTGCGGCGAGCAGCGCGCCGCCCTTGGTGAGCTGACCGAGCGCGGCCGGAACGTAGTCGCTGGTGTCGCCGAGCATGTCCTTGAGCGGAAGGTAGAGCTTGTCGCCGAAGTTGGAGATGAAGTCGACGCCGCCGTAGAGCACGTCGTAGCTCGCGTCCTTGGAGACGATCCACGAGGCGTAGCTGGTGGCCCGTTCCGCAAAGGGAATCACCTGGGCGTTGACCGTGGCGCCGGTGACCTGGCCCCATTGCTTGCCGGCCTCCGTGCACGCCTGCACGCTGGACGGGTTGCAGGCGACGTTGATCGTGACCCCGGGGAACTTTCCGTCGCCCTTGCTCGTCGGAGTGGGTGCCGGGTCGTCGGTGCAGGCGGAGAGGATCGGTGTGGCCGCCGCGACGGCGAAGGCGCTTCGCAGCAGCGTACGCCGGGAGGTACTGCGGGATGCAAATTGATTCATGAGTTGTGCCCCTTCAGCCCTTGAGGTAGCCCTCACTCAAGCCGGATCTGATCCGGCGGTGGAAGAGGATCACCAGAACGATCACGGGTAGCACGGCGACGATGCCCGCCGCCGCCTGGTAGGTGTAGGGAGGTTCGCCACTGATCCCCGACGGCGAGTTGATGTAGCCGATCCTGCGCGTGACCGTCACCGCGCCCTGGTTGCCCAGCACAACCGCGAACAGGAACTCGTTCCAGACGCTGATGAGCAGCAGAATTGCCGTGGCGGCCAGGCCGGCCGAAGCCGACGGGATGGTCACCCGGAACAGGGTGCCCAACCTGGTGCATCCATCCATCCGCGCCGAGGCCTCCAGCGCCGGTGGGACACTTGCGAAGATGTTGCGCAGCAACCAGATCGTCAGTGGCAACGAGAAGGCGACGTGGGCCACAATCAACCCGATCACCGAGTCGTTGAGGTTGAGCGCGTTGAAGATGAACAGCAGCGGAATGAGCAGGACGATGGCCGGCACGGTGTAGGCGAACATGAGCACCGCGATCGCGGCGCCCTTACCGGGCAGGTCGAGCCGGGCCAGCGGGTACGCGGCGAGTGCGGCGACCAGGAGCGTCAGCAGCGTCGACCCGACCGTGATCTGCAGGCTCACCCAGATCGAGGAGAGCCACTTGTCGTTGGTGAGGATGTCGACGTACTGGGAGAAGTCCAGCCGCGCGGTCAGGTCCAGCGGCACCGAGGTGACAGCGGACTCCGGCTGCAAGCTGGCCAGCACGATCCACAGGGTCGGGCCGATCGACCAGACGAGGAGCGCGCCGATCGCCACCGTCGAACCGACGCGGCGTACGGCGGGTGGCAGGGTCCACCGACGCCGCTTGCGCGAGTCCTCGGGCCACTCCTGCGGCGACTGATCTGCCCGCGCCGCGCTGTCGAGCCGCAACCGTCCGGCCGGCTCGTCGGCGGGGTTCTTCGCCTGGCGGCGGCGGAGGAGTCCGCCCGAACGCAGGTAGAGTGTCGCACCGCTCGCGGCGACGATGATCGCCATGAGGAACAGGGCCAGCATCGCCGAGTAGCCGAGACTGAGGTTGTCGAAGGCGGCGGTGAAGATGTAGTAGGTGATGGTCGTCGTCTCGAAGCCGGGGCCACCACGGGTGAGCTGGAAGAGCAGGTCGAAGACCTGCAGCGAGACGATGATCTGCAGGATCGTGGCGATCAGCAGGGTGGGCCCGATGCTGGGTAGCGTGATCGATCGGAAGGCCTGCCACGGCGTCGCACCGTCCATCCGGGCCGCGCGGTAGAGCTGGTTGGGAATCGCCTTGAGCGCGGACAGGATGATGAGGGCCAGCAGGGGCACCGATCGCCACGCCGTGGCGATCATCGCGAGCATCAGCGCGGTGGTCGGTTCCTGCAGCCAGGGCACCGCACCCTCGGTGAGGCCGAGTCCGTTGCTGACCTGGGTCGCCAGCCCGAAGCTGGGCTGGAAGATGAAGCGCCAGAAGAACCCTGTCACGATCGGGGCGATCGCCCATGGCAGCAACAACGCGACGGCGAGCGGCGTCTCGAACCGCGACCGCCTGTTCATCAGCAGTGCGGTGGCGAGTGCCAACGGGATGGTGAGCACGGTGGTGCCGACCGCGAACCAGAGGGTGCGCGGAATGGAGTCGACGAAGAATGAGTCGTTGAACATCCGGGTGATGTTGTCCAGGCCCAGGAACCTCGTCGGTCCGTCCTGAAGCAGTTCGATCCGGTAGAGGCTCATCACGAAGACTGCCGCGATCGGTGGGAGCACGATCACGCCGATGAACACGGCTGCCGGTACGAACAGCAATAGGGCGAAGCGGCGGTCGCTGAGCCGGTCCACCCGGCGGGAGATCCGGCGCGACACGCTCCCGCGTGCCGGTACCGCTTCTGTCGTCATCGATCCTCCCGCAGGCCTGTCGTCACGGCGTTGTGCGGGAAGTCTGCGATGCAGGACACCACCATGTCAACAGATGGAACGTGCATTTCAACTGCCGTAACGTTTGGCAGACGGCGCGATGTCAGGTCGGTAACGTCGGCCCGGCGATCGTTTCGGCTGATGACACTGTTGAGTTCAAGTCCACGACAAGGGAGACAGGGATGAGGATCCTGCAGATCGGCGCCGGCTCCATGGGCACCCGGCGCCTTCGTGACCTACGCGCGTGTGAGGGCGTCGAGGTGACCCTGTTCGACCAGCGGGCCGACCGGCGGGCTGCCGCGGCGAGCCGGTTCGGCGTCGCCACCACGGCCTCGCTCGACGAGGCGATGGCGACCGAGCCGGACGCACTGGTCATCTCAACCCCGCCCGACCAGCACACCGACTATGTGCGACTGGCGCTGGACACCGGCCGGCACTTCTTCTGCGAAGCCGACATCTGGGCCTTCGATCCCCGGGCGGTGGCAGCGGCGAACGCTCGACGGCCGGAGGGCGGACTGGTCGCGGCCCCCTCCTGCACCCTGTACTTCCACCCCTTCGTCCAGGAACTGCGCCGCGTGGTCCGGGAGGAACTGGGCACCCTGCACGCCTACGGCTACGTGCTCTCGGTCAACGCGCCGAGCTGGCATCCGGGCGAGGGCGCCGAATATTACGCCCGTCACCGTGCCACCGCGCCGGCCCGGGAGATGGTGCCGTTCGAGCTCATCGCACTCGACCACATCTTCGGCACGCCGGTGGCGGCCTCGGGGCGCGTGGTCCGGCGCGGCGGCCTCGACCTACCAGGTGCCGACAGCTGGTCGCTGCAGATGGAGTTGGCGTCCGGCGCCACCGGGCAGCTGACGGTGGTCATGGCGAGCCCGCAGACAGCTCGCCAGGGCTGGGCGATCGGCGACCGCGGCTTCATCCGGTTCGACCTGCTGACCGGCACCCTGGAGCGCGCGCTGCCGGACCTCGGCGACGGGTACTCCCGGGTCCTGTGTGACTGGCAGCAGGAGTACGAGCCGATGTACGCCAAGGAGATCTCCGCCTTCCTCGCGGCGGTCCGTGGCGAGGCCGCCTGGCCGTACTCTTACGACAGCGCCGCGGTCGTGTGCGGCACCTTGGCAGCGGCGGAGCTCAGCATGCTCACCGGCCGGACCGAGACGGTCGACCCGGACCGCCAGCCCGCCGCCCTGCCCGACGCGTACGCCGTGTCCAGCGCACCCTGACGATCAGTGGTCACCGTGTTGCGAAGATCGGCGTAGCAGCCCTGCACCACGGTGACCACGGTCGAGCCAACGGTCAGGTCAGGCGGGTGAAGCCGGTGTGCGCCACCGGTCCGCGCAGGGCGGCCTGCACCGATCCGGCGTCCTGGGCCGCGCGGATCTCGGCGAAGACGGTGCGCACCGCGGCCAGATACTCCTCAACATGCTCGTCCTGGTGCGCGAAGGACGGATAGAACGAACCACCGGCGAGGAACCCCTGGTCGAGCATCAGCTGGGTGAAGAGGGTAACGCTGGGCTGCGGCTGTTCCACGAAACGCAGGTGGCTCAGCGGCGCGATGCCGTGGATCCGCACCGCCAGCCCCACCTCCTCGGCCGCAGCCCGCCAGCCGGCCTGCACGGCCGCGCCGACCGCCGTCAGGCGCGTTCCCACCGAGTTGTCCCGGTGCCGGCGTAGGGTGGCGAGCGCCGCCGCCGGCCCGATCCGCTCGGTCCAGTAGGTGCTGCTGACGAAGGAGCGCTGTGCGTGTTCCAGCACAGCCGCGCGCCCCAGCACGGCCGCCATCGGATAGCCGTTGCCGATGGCCTTGGCGAAGACCGCCACATCGGGTTCGACACCCAGCTCGAGATGAATGCCGCCGGTGTTGACGCGCAGGCCAGAGGTCACCTCGTCGAAGATGAGGACGGCACCCGCACGGCGGGCCAGCTCCACCACGCCCGGCAAAAACCCCGGCTCGGGATCATGTTCGCGGATGGGCTCCATCACGACCGCGGCGAGCTGATGCTCGGCGATGATCGCCTCGAGCTCGTCCAACCTGTTGTACCGGAACCCGAATGCGGTGCCGGCGAGCTGGGCCGGGACGCCGCTGGGATCCAGGCCCGGCAGCAGATGCCCGTCGAGGCTCGACGGGCCGGCGAGGTTCGCGGCCAGATACCAATCGTGCCAGCCGTGGTAGCCGCAGAACGCCACCGTCGACCGTCCGGTGGCGGCCCGGGCCAACCGGACCGCGATGGCGAGCGCCTCACCCCCGCTGCGCGCGTAGCGGACCATGTCGGCCCACGGATGCAGCTCACAGAGCAGTTCGGCGAGCTCCAGCTCCTCGATGCAGTTCAGTGTGCTCATGGATCCGTTGGCGATGACATCACGGACGGCGGAGTCCACCTCGTCGTCGGCGAAGCCGAGCACACAAGTGCCGATACCGCTGGTACTCATGTCGACGTACCGGTGACCGTCGAGATCCCAGGTATACACGCCCTTGGCGCGCGAATAGTGCCGCGGCCACTGACCCGGCGCAAACTGTTCCGGCCGCTTGGAGAGCAGCTGCGCGCCACCAGGGATCCGCGCGAGTACTCGCCGTTCACGCTCAACTGACTCGTTCGTCATCGCCCCACGGTACGGCGGTATTTCATTCCGCGAAAGTTCTGTTTCACTAGATGCGAACGTCCACGCTCCGCCAACCCCCTCCGTCGCATGCGGCCACGACCGCGTCGGCGACCCGCAGCGCCCGGAGCCCGTCCTCGACACTCACCAACGGGACCGCGACACCACGGGCCACGTCCAGAAAGTGGCTGAGTTGGCGGCCGAACGCGACATCGCGCTCCTCGGAACAGTCGTAGGAACGGGTGAGGGCGTCAGCGTGGGCCCGCACCGTGACGCGACCCCGGGCGAGGTCGGCCCGAAGTGTGCCCCGGTCTCCGACCACGTCGAGCCGGCGGCCCTGCCCCTCCTGCACGTAGTCCAGATGGAACGTCCCGGTCACACCGGAGTCGAAGGCGACGACCCCGTTGATGACGTTGGGATCCTGACGCAGCGGGAGGTCACCGGCGAGGCGGGCGACCGCAGCGACCTCGGCCACTGGACCCAGCAGCCACTGCAGGTAGTCCCACTCATGGCTGTAGTCGTACGGCAGCCGGTAACGGTCCGTTTCGGAGAACCGGTTGCGGGCCACCCTAAGCGTCTCGTACGCGCCGAGGTTGACGTGCACCGAGACCGGCGTGCCCACGGCTCCGTCGGCGAGCAACTCCCGCACCCGTCGCAGCACCGCGTAGTGGCGCAGCACGTAACCCACCAGCACCCGCGCGCCGCTCTGCGCCGCCACCCGGGCCAGTTCCTCGGCCGCGGCGACGCTATCGGCGACCGGTTTCTCCACCAGCACCGTGATCCCCCGCCGGCAGGCCTCGATCGCCTGCGGCGCGTGCAGGGCGTCGGGGGTGGCCACCACCAGTGCGTCCGGCGCCGCGTCGAGCAGCTCCTCGAACGAGGAGACAATCGTCAGGGTCGCCTCGACCGCCGGTGGCAGCTGCAAACCGTGCGGCGCCGCGTCGAAGGCCGCGACGCGGACCCCGGGCGACTCCGCCAGCAGCCGGGCATGGCGCAGCCCGATGGAGCCCAACCCGCAAACGCCGACCCGAAGCCGCTCCGGAGCACCACTCTTATCAGGGATGGCGTTCATGGCAGCAGCCCCGGCGGCAGTTGGCCGCGGTCGAAGGCGTCGAGGGCCGCCGCCAGGTGGCGGTCCGCGTCGCTCAGTGCGACGCTGCCGTGACCCGGGAAGAGAGCGCCGGGTCCGGTCGCCGCCACCGCAGCGATGCTGTCGCGCAGCGCGCCGACGTCGGTTTCGGTGGTGCCTAGCACGGCGACCCTCCCACGGGCGAATACGAGATCGCCGGTGAAGACAGCGCGGGCACCGTCCACATCGACGAGATAGCAGGCATGCCCCACCGCGTGACCGGGTGTGGGCATGCAGCGTACGGTTGCGGCCCCAATGGTGAACGTCTCATCCCCGAGTCGCCGGTGCACCTCGGTCGGCGTCAGCGACAGCGCGGCCGGGTAGACGCCGGCGGAGCGCGCGAGCGCCAGGCCGGTAGCGACCTCATCGGCATCGATGAGCATCCGGGCCACCTCGGGCGAAGTCCAGATCTCGGCGCCCAGCAGCCGCGCGAGGGCATCCGCGCCGGCGGCATGGTCAGCGTGGCCGTGGGTCACCAGGATATGCGTCACGGGTGGCACCTGCGCGGCCTCGATCCGGGCCGCGATCCTCGCCGTGTTGAGCCCGGACCCCGCGTCGATGAGGAAGGACGCCGTGCCGCCCTCGACCAGGTAGACATGGCCGTCGTGCCGGTCAGAGAGCGAATAGCCGAGCCAGCCGCTCCCCACCAGGTGCACATGTTCCGACAGTCGCATCGCCGCACCCTAACCAGTGGCCAGGTGGTTTGACCAGTCGCCCGTTCGTCCGTACGTCGCCGAGGAACAGCGCCGGCGGGGCCGGGTCAACCGGAGGTGAACAGGCCGCGATGGCGTTCCGCTGTTTCCAGGCGGCACCAGACCGGGATCTCGTCGACCGGGGCCGGGACCTCCACCTCGCTGGCGCCGTCGAGCACCTGATGGGTCCGCAGGTCCAGCCAGCGTCCCGGCGGCAGGTAGGCCGGCCGGGTCGTCGCGCCCTCCGCGACCACCGGGGCTACCAGTAGGTCGTCGCCGAGCAGGTAGTCGTACGGGTGCTGCCACGCGCGGGGGTCGTCCGGCGCGACCAGGCACACCGACCGCAGCAGCGGCCAGCCGGTCTCGATCGTCCGGGCCGCCGAGGACGCGAGGTAGGGCACCAGCCGCTCACGCAGGTGCGCGTACCGGCGGAACACCGACAGCACCCGGGGGTCGCCGGTCTGTGCGGCGATGTTCCACGGGGTGCGGTCGCGGGACGGGGTGCGGTGGTGGTTGTACTCCGAGTGGTACTGCATGATCGGCAGGAGCGCCGACATCGCCGTGGCCCGCAGGTACAGCTCGGCGGAGGGGGCCGGTCCGGAGAATCCGGCCAGATCCCAGCCCCAGTAGACGATCCCGCACGCCGCCGCGGTGAGGCCGGCCCGCAGCGAGGACCGCATCGCCTCCCACGTGGAGTCCTCGTCGCCCGCCCAGAACAAGCCGTGCGCCTGTGAGCCGGTGAAGCCGGCCCGGCTGAACGTGACCGGTGCCTTGCCGCACGAGCGCAGCACGGAACCGTACGCCGCGGCGTAGTGCACGGGGAAGCGGTTGTTGCCGGTGGCGCCGACCGAGCCGTCGGCGTAGCGCAGGTCGTGGCCCCATGCGTGTTCGCCGCCGTCGGTCTTGAACCCGTCGACCCCGACGTCTTCCACGAGGTAGCGCCGCTTCGCCAGCCACCAGTCGCGCGCCTCGGGGCTCGTGAGATCCGGCATGAGGGCCGTGGGGAACCACCAGCCGCGGTTGCGGTACGGCCTGCCGTCGCCCTCGCGCACCCCGTAGCCGCGGGCGACCATCGTGGCGGCGTCGGCGGCGCTCTGGCCGGTCGGGTGGGGGCGCATCTTCTGCAGGGGGATCTGCCACAGCACGACCTTGACGCCGTCGGCGTGCAGGTCGTCGACCATGCTCTTCGGGTCGGGCCAGGCGCCGTCCGGCGGGAAGGTGAAGTCGGCCAGGCGATGCGGGCGGCCGTCGTCGTGGACCTGGTACTGCGCGTCACGGAACGCCACGAACGTCGACTCGTCGCTCCAAGCCTCGACGACCACGACCCCGACCGGGATGTCGTGCTTGCGGTGCAGCGCCATCTCGGTGGTGACCCGCTCCTGGGTGTTCCACTCGTTGCCGCTGGCCCACAGCCGGAACACCCAGTCCGGCATGGGTTCCGGCCGGCCGACCTCGCCGAGCCACACGGCAAGGACGTCGCCCGGAGAGCCGTCGTAGAAGCGCACGTCGAGGTGTCCCCCGGTGACGTCCGCCTCAATCCACAGCAGGTCGCCGACGTCGTACCAGGTCCGCTCGGCCGTGTCGACGTAAAACGCCCAGCCGTCGCCGCCGAGAACGTGCGCGAACGGCATCGGCAGGTACGTGCGCCCGGCCGAGCCCTGGCCCTTGTACTGCTCGAACACGGTCGCGTCGAGGGTGTGCCCGCGCTGGTCGAGCCGGTCGAAGCGTTCCCCGAACCCCACGACGTGCTCGTCGGCGGCGAGGCGCAGCGCGAACCGTACCCGGTGGACCTGGTCGGGGTCCACGAGCCAGGACGTGGTGCCGGGCTCGAGGCGGCTTGTTCCGTGGGTGGTGAGGGTGCCGCCGGTCGGCGACCAGGCCACCGCCTGGACGTCGAACCAGCGGGTGCGGCGGGTGCGGGTGCCGTCGGTGGCGACGAACCGGTACCGGACCGGGCGGTCGGCGGGCAGCGGCGGGCTGTCGGCGGCCCAGCGGACGCTGCGGCCCCGCTGCGCGGCCGCTGCTGTGGCGAGGTGCCCCTCTGCCCCAGCCGTCGGCCCGGTCGCGGCGCCCTCGCGGCGCAGGTCGAAGGCGCCGCCGTCCCACTCGCAGCGCACGGCGGTGACGGACGCGGCGGCCGCGACGCCGAGGTTCACCGGCTCGCCCGCGAGGGGACGCATCGGCAGGCGCTGGTCGATGGACGGCTGGTACACGTGGCCGGAGCCGAAGGGCCGGTGCCGGATCACAGCGTCACCCCCAGTTCTGCGGCGAGGGACAGGTAGGCGGCGTGCGACCACAGCAGCGGGGTCGCGACCGGACCCCACCGTTCCAGCCACTCCTGGCGCTGCTGCGGGTGCAGCAGCCGGTCGCTGACCTGTTCCGGCAGGTCGCCGTTGTCCGCGGCGGTGCCGGCGATCCAGGCGAGCTGACGGCGGGCGTCGCCGGGGCGGCCGAGCCGGAGGTACGACTGCCCGAGCAGGCCCGCGAGGACCGGCCACCGCCCGCCGCCGTAGAACACGTCGGCCCGGAACCGGTGCACGCCGCCATCGTCGAGGAGGTCGCGTTCCACGGCGGCGACCGTGCGCCGCGCCGTGGCATCGTCCGCGAGGCGGAACGGGGCGACGGCGGCGAGGAGGCTGCCGTCGACGGCGTCGGAGCCGAGCCACTTGCGCAGCCGCCCGTCCACGCTGCCGTCCGCGGCGATGACCGCAGCGATCGCGTCGGCGGTGGACGATGCGGTACCGGCGTCACCGTCGGCGAGCAGGCCGGTGCGCAGCGCCGCGCGCAGCCCTGCCTCGACCGATGCGAGCGTAGCGACGTGGACCTGCTCGGCGTGCTCCTCCCACCAGTCGTAGCAGGGCAGCCGCCACGCGGCGCAGAGGTAGCGCACGGTGAGCGTGACCGCCCCTGCGAACGCGTGGTCGGTGCTGCCGTCGAGGTGTCGCTGCAACGCCCACAGCCAGGTGCCGTAGCCGTCGAGCTGGAAGTCCCACCAGGACTCGGACCCGTCGGCGCCGTCGAGCGTGTAGCGGGTGGGCAGGAAACGCGCCTGGTCGATCTCCTCGCCGGCGGTGAGGGCCGCGACGACGGCCTCGATCCGCTCCGCGCGGTCGGTCAGCACCCGGGCCGTCCACTCGTGGAAGGCCCGTGCCCCGTCGGCGATGCCGTGTGCCCGCATGCTCTCGGCGACGAACGCGCCGTCGCGCAGCCACGCGTAGCCGTACACCGCGAAGCTCGAACAGGCCGGGTAGGCGCCGCTCGGCGCCTGCTCGCGGGTGATCACCTTGATGCTGTGCTCGATCAGGTCGCGCATCTGCTGTTCCTTACGTTGCTGGGTTCGTCGTGACGCCGGGCTACAGCAGTGCGGTGACCTGTTTGGCCGCGTCGTCGAGGATCTTCTGCGGGTCCTCGCCGCCGGCCGCCTTGGTCAGGGCGTTGTTGACGATGTCCTGCATCTGCTGTTCCTTGGCGATGACCGGCAGCAGGGACTGCTTGCCCAGCGCGTCCATGACGGCCTTGCGGTTCGCCGGCGGTGTCTTGCTCAGGTAGCCGGACAGCTTCGAAGCGTCCGCGAGCGGCGGCAGCTCCCACGACGAGTTGATCCGCGCGGTCACCGTCTGCTCGGAGGTGGTGAGGTAGTTCAGCCAGCGGAACGCGGCGTCCTTGTGGCTGCTGGCCGCCGACACCGCCACGGCGTTCTGGAACACGGCGCTGGCCTTCTGCGCATCGCCGGGCTCGACGACGACGTCCCAGCCGAACGGTACGTCCTTGAGTGTGTCGAACTGCCAGTTGCCGTTGTGCCACATCGCGAGCTTGCCGGACTTGAACAGGTTGGTGTCGAAGTCGGGGGTGTTGCCGATCTCGGTCAGCGTCGGCATCGTGGTGCCGGACTTGCCGATAAGCCATTTCGCCGCGGCGACACCCTGCGGGCTGTTGAACCTGGCGGACTTGCCGTCGGGGCTGAGGAACGTGCCGCCGGCCTGGTTCACCGCCTTGTAGAACTCGTAGAAGCTGACCGGCTGGAAGTCGCCGTAGACGCCCTTGGCCTTGTTCGTGAGCTTCTGCGCGGCGGCTGCCTCGTCCGACCACTTCCAGTCGGACGTGGGGTAGGCCACGCCGGCGGCGTCGAACAGCGCCTTGTTGTAGATGAGCACGACGGTCGAGAAGGACTCTGGGAGTGCGTACTGCTTGCCGCCGTGCTTGAAGGCGTCGAGCGCGGCCGGCGAAAGCACCGACGGCTGCCACGCCTTGTCGTTGGCCGCCGGGCCGGCAAGATCGGCGAGGGAGCCGGCCTGGGCGTAGGTGACGAAGTTCTGGTAGTCCAGCTCGAAGGCGTCGGCGACGGTGCCGCCGGCGATCGAGGTCTGCAACTGGGTGAAGTAGTCCTTGTACGGCGCGGTCTGCACGGAGATCTTGACGTCCGGGTTGGCCTTCTCGAACGCGGCGACGATGCCGTTGAGGTCGTCCAGGTGGTCGGGCGCGGCGGAGAACGTCAGGTAGCGCACTGTGGTGACGCCCCCCTCGGAGGTGTCCTTGGTGGCGGAGCCCTTGGAGCATCCGGCCAGGACGAGAGCGGCGACGGTGATCAGAGCGGCGGCGGCCCGGTGTAACCGGAGCCGGGGACGAGCGGACATGGTGGGCCTCACAATCGGGGGTGTCTGGTTACTTGAGACCGGCCTGGGCGACGCTTTGCACGATGTGCTTCTGCGCCACGGCGTACAGGGCGAGGATGGGAACGATGCTGACCACCGAACCGGCCATGATGGCGTTCCACTGGACGGTGTATTCGCCGCTGAGGCTGGCCAGGCCCAGCGGCAGGGTCATGAACTCGCGGGAGCGGATGACCACGAGCGGCCACAGGAACGCGTTCCAGCTGGACATGAACGCGAACAGGCCGTAGGTCACCAGGGCGGGGCGGATCAGCGGGAGCGTGATCCGCAGGAAGATGCGGATGTGCCCGGCGCCGTCGACGAACGCGGCCTCGTCGAGTTCCTTCGGCAGCACGGCGACGGACTGGCGCAGCAGGAAGACGCCGAACGCGGAGGCGATCGTCGGCACGATGAGCGAGGCGTAGGTGTCGATCAGGTCGAACGCGCGCATCTCGATGAACAGCGGCACGACGAGCACCTGCATGGGGATCATCAGCGTCGCGAGGTACGCGACGAAGACGGCGTTCTTGCCGGGGAAGTCGAGCCGTGCGAAGGCGTAGGCCGCCGTGGAGCTGGTGATGAGCAGCAGCGCGGTGGAGACCAGGGCCAGCACGAGGCTGTTCACCGTGATCCGCCAGAACGGCAGGACCTCGAAGAGAGTGCGGTACCCGTCGAGGCCGGCCTTCTCGGGGATCAGGCGGGGCGTGGTGAGCACGTCACCGCCGGCGGTGATCGAGGTGACGAAGGTCCAGACGAACGGGAAGATCATGAGCAGCGCGCCGACGGCGAGCACCGCGATGAGCAGCCGCCTAGACATAGGTCACCCACCTGCGCTGCAGGCGCTGCTGGACCACGGTGACCAGCAGGATCAGCGCGAACAGCAGCAGGCTCAGGGCCGACGCGCCACCGGCGTCGCCGTAGCGGAACGTCAGGTCGTAGATCTCCTGGACCAGCGGCCGGGACGCGCCGGCGGGCCCGCCGCCGGTCATGACGTAGATCTGGTCGAAGACCTGGAATCCGCTGATCAGCGAGATCACCACCACGAAGTAGCTGGACGGGGTCAGCAGCGGGAACGTGACCCGCCAGAAGCTCTGCCATGCCGACGCGCCGTCGAGGCGGGCGGCCTCGAGGTACTCCTCTGGGATGCTCTGCAGACCGGCCAGCAGGATCACCATGACGAACCCGGCGTCCTTCCAGACCGACGCGACGACCGCGGACGGGATGGCCCATCCTGACGACGCCCACCACCCCGGGCCCGCGATGCCGACCGACTCCAGGGCGTGGTTGACCAGACCGTTGGCGGGGTTGAGCAGCCACTTCCAGGTCAGGGCGACGACCACCCAGCTGGTGACGACCGGCAGGAAGTACATCGAGCGCAGCAGGCTCCGCCCGGGGAACCGCCGGTTGAGTCCGACGGCGAGCGCCAGTCCCAGCAGGTAGACCAGCGGCAGGTACAGCGCCAGGAAGTACAGCGTGTGCAGCAGCGCGTCGCGGGTCTCCGCGTCGCCGAGCAGGCGGGTGAAGTTGTCCAGGCCCGTCCACCGCATCGGCGACTGCAGGTTCCAGCTGTGCAGGCTGATCCACGCCGCGCCGAGCATCGGCGCGATCGTGAACAGCAGCAGCGGCACGGCACTCGGCAGCAGGAAGAGCGCAACGATGCCGAACTTGCGCACACCGCGCGGGCCGACCATCAGTCCACCGTCCCGTCGGCGCCCTCGACGCTGCCATGCAGGCGGGCGACAACGAGGTTCGCCTGGTCGCCACCGAACCCGTCGAGGTCGAACGGCGCGGCGAGCACCAGCGCCGCCGCGCCCTGCGCCCAGCTGCTGTCGTCCCAGGTGTGCAGGACCACGGCGATGCCGTCACCGCCGCGGACCTGGCGGCGGGCGAACTCGGCGCGGAACGCGACGTCCCAGTGGATCCAGTGCGCCACGCCCTCGCCGGAGATGACGATCCGGTCCGGGTCGAACATGTTCGCGGCGCCGGCGACCGCCCGGCCGAGCAGCCGCCCGGCGTCGGCGAAGATCTCGGCCGCGAGCCGGTCGCCGCGATCGGCGGCCGTGACGAGCGCGGCGAACCCTTGCCGCGGACCGATCACGCCGCGCTCGCGGGCGATGCGCTCCAGTGCCGGCTCGCCGAGCCACGCCTCCAGGCAGCCGTGCCGCCCGCACTGACACGGCGGGCCCTGCTCGTCCATCGGCACGTGCCCGAACTCGCCCGCGCCGCCTCTGCCACCCCGGTACACCGAGCGGTCGGCGACGATGCCCATGCCGATGCCGCGACCGATGGTCAGCACGAGGAAGTCGTCGGCCTCGCGGCCGTGACCGTAGAGCACCTCGGCGACGGCGAGGGCGTTGACGTCGTTCTCGACCACGACAGGCAACCCGAGCACGCCGCGCAGGTGCCGGCCGACCGGCAGCCGGCGCCACTGCAGGACGTCAGCGTCGACGGTGCCCTTGTCCGGGCGGGCCACGACGCCGGGCACCGCCACCCCGACGCCCAGCAGCTTCGGCAGGCCGGGGTCACTGTGCGTGTGGGTTGCCAGCTCGGCGGCCAGCCTGGGCAGCGCGTCGGGGGCCATCGCGTCGAACGCCAGCGTGGTGCTGCTGAGCATCTGCCCGTCGAGGCGGACGTTGACGATCGCGAGGTGGTCGGCCGCGACCTTGACCCCGAGCGCCCGGCCGGCCCCGCCGACGAGGCCGATGAGCGATCCGGGCCGCCCGCCGCTGGACGGCGCCTGCGCGACCTCCTCGACCATCCGCTGCTCCAGCAGCCGCCGCATGATCTGCGACACGGCCGTGGGGCTGAGCCCGAGCTCACGCGCGATGTCCGCGCGCGACGTCGGCCCGCGGCTCCCCAGGAGCGCGAGCACTGCCGACCGGGAGAGATCCCTGCCTGCCCCATGCTTCGCCAACGGCACTTCGTCCACCCACTTCATTAAGTTGCGATACAAAGTCCCATGCCGAACCTCCAACGTCAAGGACACGTTTTCGGTAACCGGCGAGCCTCCGGGGCCGGGTCATCGCCTTGTGACCCCGACTCGACTCCGATCGCCTCCGACAGGTGCGACGACCGCCGCCGGCGGGTACGACCGGGGCATCGACCCTGGTGGCGCATGCCCTCGATGGTGTCGAGCAAGCTCAGTTGGGCGCCGGGGTGCGGTCGTTCGCGGCGGACGATGAACCGGGTCCCGGGTGGGTAGCCGTCGTCGGGGACGAGACCGGTCAGTTCTCAGACCTCCGCGCCGTCGCGGGGTTCGCCGTCGCTGTCGAGTGCCGGCACCCATAGCAGGTGCTGCTTGGCGGCCAGGATCGCCTGACGGATCGGTTCGGTGATCGCGACGCCGACGGAGAACCGGGTGTCCAGGCCGTGCTCGCGCAGGCCGCGGATGTGGGCGAGGATGCCGTGGGTGCAGCCGGCGAAGTCCGAGCGGATCAGGATCGGCGTGCCGTGCCGCTGCCGCAACCCGGCCAAGGCGTCACCGCACGCCGCGGTCACCGCCGGCCGGACTGGCCGCCGCTACGACCAGCTCTGGCACCGCCGCGTCGCAGCAGTGCGGAGTGGCGCGAAGGGTTTGGCAATGCGGTCGCTGACGTCGAACCGTGAGACTGCGTGCATGGCGTATCCACACGTCGGCGACTTCCCGCCGAGGGCGCGAGGGGGAACATCACTTCGTGGGCGTTTGTGCCCAACGGTGCCGGTGCCGCGCTGCTCGGCCCGGAGCTCATCACAGCTGCCAGCTGAGTCGGTGCTGGTGGATGCCGGCACCCAGGTGCCACTGGACACGGGCGGGGCCCGATGCGTTGAGCGTTGCCCGACGCCAGTCGCACCTTCTGATCCGTAGCGCGACTGGGTGCCGCCGCTCACGTCGGGCTCCCCGTGGCGGTGTCGAGCAGTTCGAGCAGGTGGTGGTAGGGGTGCCCGGTCGCACGGGTCAACCCGATCTCGCAGGTTCGGTTGACCGAGGCATGCCAGGCGTAGTCGCCGCGGTTGACGGCGTCGGCCTCGGCGCGGGTTGCGGAGGCCGTCAGTTCCGGGTGCAGCAGACCACGGTCGCCGGCGAACGCGCAGCATTGCCAGTCGTGGGGCACCTCGACGCGTTCGGCGATTGCTTCGGCGATGCGGGTGATCGCGGCATCGAGACCAAGCCGGGTAGAGGAGCAGGTGGGATGCAACGCCAGCGATGGCAGCCGGTGGGTGATGGTGAGGCGAGGCAGGATGTGCTCGGCGGTGAATGCGACCGCGTCGATCACCGCCGAGTCGTCGAGGAGCTTGTGGAAACCCTCCGTGCACGACGCCGCGTCGATGATCACCGGCAGCGTCGTGCCGGCCACGGCGGCCCGGACCCGGTCGCGCATGACGGCGTAGCCAGCGGGCAGGCCTTTGGACGACCACGGGGTGCCGCAGCACAGGTCGCCGATGCCTTCAGGAATGTGCAGCCGCAGGCCGGCGCGCTGCGCGAGACGTCGGATCGCGGTCATGACGCCAGCGCCGCCGGCGGCTGGTGCAAACATCGTGTTGAGACAGGACGGTAGGTAGACGGCGTCCGCGTCGTGCTGCGGTGCGGCACGGCGGCCGCCGCCGCCGGCCGGTAGATCCCGGCTCCAGCTCGGCAGGCCCGGCACGCGGGTGACTGCTTCCACCAGACCCGGCGGTGCGACCGCGGCGGCGTCGAGCGCGATGTTCATGGCTCGGGTGGCCGCGTCCCAGTGCCGCGCGGCGCCTGTCCATACCCGTTCGGCGATGCGGCCGTTGGCGTCCGCGCGGAGCCGTCTGGTCAGGTCGCCGGTATTGATGCCGACGGGACACGCGGTGGCGCACATTCCGTCGACGGCGCAGGTATCGACGGCTTCGTACTGATATTCCCGTTCGAGCTGACCGGCCAACGTGGCATCACCTGCGCTGCGTGCCATGGCGAGTTCACGGCGCAGCACGATGCGCTGCCGCGGTGTGGTGGTGAGGTCCCGGCTGGGGCACACCGGTTCGCAGTAGCCGCATTCGACGCACCGGTCGACCTCGGCCTCGACGGTGACCACGGGTTTGAGATGGCGCAGATGAGCCTGCGGGTCGTCGGTGAGCAGCACTCCGGGGTTGAGCAGGCCGGCCGGGTCGCAGGCGCGTTTGACCTGCTGCATGACCTCGAACAGCTCGTCGCCGAACTGGCGCCGCACGAACGGGGCCATGACCCGGCCGGTGCCGTGTTCGGCCTTGAGGGTGCCGCCGCGAGCCAGGACCGCGTCGACCATCTCCTCGGTGAAGGCGGCGTACCGGCTGGTCTGGTCACCGGCGCCGAACTGCTCGTTGAGCATGAAGTGCAGATTGCCGTCCTTGGCGTGGCCGAAGATGACGCTGCGCTCGTAGCGGTGCCGGTCGAACAGCTGGTTGAGGTCGTCGCACAGCCCGGCGAGGGCCGGCACCGGAACGGCGACGTCCTCGAGCAGGGCGACGCTTCCGGTGGGGCGGTTGCCGGCGACGGTGGCGTAGAGGCCTTTGCGGATGTGCCACAGCGCCGCCCGCCCGGCCGGGTCCCGGCTGAGTTTCGGCGGTGTGCTCAGTCGCCGGGCCTGTTCTTCGCGGGCGGTGAGCTGCTCGTCGTCGGCTTCCTGCCATTCCACCAGCAGCGCGGCGTGCTGGTCGACGGTGAACCCGCGGAGTGCGGCGTCGGCTTGTGGGTCGAGTTGGGCGACGCGCAACGACTCGGCGTCGAGCAGTTCGATCGCGGCCGGGCCGGCGTCGACGAGTTCCGGCATGGCGGCCATGGCGGTGTGCAGGGTGTTGAAGACGATCAGGCCGGTGCTGGCCGCGTGGTGCACCGGCACGGTGCGGAACACGGCTTCGGCGACGAACCCGAGCGTGCCTTCACTGCCGATGATCAGGTGAGCGAGGATCTGGACCGGGGTGTCGTGGTCCAGGAAGCTGTTGAGGCCGTACCCCATGGTGTTCTTCATGGCGTACTGTTCGGCGATCCGCCGGACGGAGTCGGGGTTGCCGCGGATGCGATCACGCAGCTGTTCCAGGGTGGTGGTGAGGCCCGGCTCGAGATGCCGCAGCCGTGCGTCGGCGTCGCCGGCCGCGGTGTCGATGACCGTGCCGGAGGGCAGTACCAGGGTCATCGATTCGCACGTGCGGTAAGCGTTGGCATGGGTGCCGCAGGTCATGCCGCTGGAGTTGTTGGCCACGACTCCACCGACGGTGCACGCGGCCTCGCTGGCCGGGTCCGGGCCGAGTTTGCGGCCGTAGCGGCTGAGCCGCGCGTTGACCTGCCGCAGCACCGCACCGGGCTGGACCCGGACACGGTCGCCGTTGTCGAGAATCTCGATGTTGCGGAAGTTGCGGCGCACGTCGACCAGCAGGTGGTCGGTGCCCGCCTGCCCGCTGAGGCTGGTGCCGCCGGACCGGAACGTGACTCCGAGACCGAGTCGGGCGCTGGCACGCATCAGCGCGCCGACGTGGGCGGCATCGTTCGCGACGACGACGGCCTGTGGGGTGAGCAGGTAGTGGGAGGCGTCGTGAGCCATGCCGAGCCGGTCGGACGCCCGGGTCCGCACGGACCCTGGCGCCAGCTGTTCCAGCGGTGCAAGCAGGGAGGAGTCGCTCATGGGTTACCGCCGTGGGTCGACGTGGATTTTCGGGCCCGGTCCGGTGTCGGCCGGCCGGTGCCCGGCGAACACCTCGGTGACCTCGTCGAGGCCGACGGTGGCGGCGACCGGGGGCCGCGGGTCGACGGATCCGTCCGCGTAGGCGGCGATGGTGCCGGCCGGGTCGACGGCCCCGTCGCTGAGCGCTCCAACCGCGGCAAGGGGCACTCCCACCCAGGGGTTGCGCAGGCCCGCGCCCGCTCCCGCACCCCCTGCAACGGCCACCCCGACGAGCGCACCCACCGCACGGCCGCGCCACCGCCACTGCTGCCGACCCTCCGCCATGGCACCCATAGTGAGTGGTGCAACCACATCAGCACCATCAGCCACAAAGTCGGATGGGATCTGACTGGCCGACGGCCGGGGCCGCGACAGGAGCAAGGCAATCCGAACAGTGCTGCGACCAAGCCGTGCATCTGGCTGAACGCCGCGGTGCGGGCTTTGATCGCTCCGCGGCGCGCGACTCGTAGCGCCGGGATCGCCTCCACTGGTCCGCCGCGCGACTTCGGCACGCCGTTGGCTTCTCCGGACAGCGCTGCACGCGTGCGCACGGCCAACTTGATCTTTAACCTGTGCGGCGCGGCCGAGGGCTGGTCGACTTCTTCTTTCAGGTTTCGGTTTGCCGGGTTCGTTGCTGGTGACGCGGCCGGTCTCCAACGCCACCACGAACGAGTACGGCCAACCCGGAACTCCGATGTGCTGTCCTTGGCCCGCCCGTACGTGTGACACAGGATCCGCTCCGGCACGGTGTTCGCCTCCGGACGCAACCAGCAGGTGACGTCCACCGCGAGCACGATCCGGCCGTCAGCCGCGCGCGGCAACGACACCGACGCCACCGCGGTCCGCAGCCGCTGCACATCCACCCGCCCGGCCACGAGCGCGTCATACAACGCGCCGTGACCACGACGGTGCTCCGCGACCAGCGACAACGCCGGCAACGACCGCACCGGCCCGTTCGCACACAACACCGCGTCCGTCAACTCAAACAACGCATCAGCACGAGCCGTCAAACAGCGGTACAACTCCCCACGGAACCGACCGAGATCCCCACCCACACCACCACGGCCATCGTCAGGCACACTGATCCTCCGCAGCCTTTGATCGGATCTTCTTCCCTAGACAAGAGGAATGGTGTCGGCGCTTGCTGCGCTTCGCGGACCGTGGCGGCACCGCGTGCGGCGGCCCGTCAGGCTGTTGTTCGTCGCACCCGGCACGACTCGGCCACCAGATGTCTCTCATCCCGCCAGCGGCATCGACCATGGTGCGATGACGCCGGGGACGCAGATGGTCGCTGGCCGGTGGCGTCATCGGACGCCACCGGCCAGCGGGTGGTTTCGGTCAGGTGTTGTCGCTGAGCGTCTGGTTTCGCCGCGTCGATGCCGGTGGCGGGCTGTCGGGCGGTGCCGGCCAGTTCGCGATGGTAAGCGCCGTGAACTCGGTGTCGACGAAGTCGTGGTCGTGGCTGATGAGCTCAGCGAATGCGACGTCGAATCCGCGGTCCCACTCTGGCGACAGTCCAGTGTGCGCACCTGGCATCACCGATCACCTCCTCTCGTCCAGCGTGCCGTTGCTCTCGATCGTCCGGGAGCGTCACGGGTGGAAGTCAGCTGCCGAGGACCTTCTGGTCCGATCCGGTGTGCGCCGAGACGGTGATCTTGCGGGGCTTCGCCTTCTCCCGGACCGGGATCCGCAGCACCAGGACGCCGTTGCGGTAGGTGGCCTGGATCTTTTCGGTGTCCAAGGCATCGCCGAGGAACAGCTGGCGGGAGAACACTCCGAGCGGTCGTTCCGACAGGACCGCTTGGGCCTCGTCGCCGAGGTCGACCGGACGGCGCTCGCATCGCACGGTCAGCATGTTGCGCTCGACGTCCACGTCGATCGCGTCCTGATCCACGCCCGGCAGGTCGAAGGCGATCACGAACTCATCGCCACTGCGGTACGCGTCGACCGGCATCGCTGCCGGATGCGACCAGGTTCCTGCGGACGACCCTCCCAGCAACTGCTGGGCGAGGCGGTGGACCTCGGTGAACGGTTCGCTGCGCATCAACATGACGACACCTCCTGCACTCGACGGAACAGTCAATGCGCGATACCGTGTTTCTATCACGTCGTCACTACGACGACAACCCTGTTGTCACCGGAATGACGACTTCTGCTGGAGGGTTTCTCATGGCGCAGCCGACCGTCTCGGGCCAGGACGAAACCGATGCCGCCGACACGCTCGCCAGGATCCTCGCCGCCGTCGCTGGCACAACAGCCGGCAAGCGAGCTGACCCGGACGAGCTCCTCAGCGCCCTGTCCCTGCTCCACGCGTTGCAGCAGCGGCTCGCGCGGTTTGAACCCGAACTGGTTGCCGCCGCCCGCCGGGCTGGCGTCAGCTGGCAGCGTCTGGCTCCCGCGATGGGCGTGACGAGCCGCCAAGCCGCCGAGCGGCGCTACCTCCGCATCGCCACCACCGGCACCGGCGATGGCACCGGCGGCACCCGGGAGGACCGCGTCCGCGCCGAACGCGATCAACGCGCCGGCACCCGGGCCGTGACCCGATGGGCCAACGACCGCACCGCCGATCTCCGGCGCATCGCGGGCCAGGTCACCGCGCTCACCGACCTGCCCGTCGAAGCCGCTGGCGACCTCGACGACCTGCACGCCGCTCTCGGTGCCCCTGACGCCGCCATGCTGCCCGACCGACTTGCTGCCGTACGGCAGCACCTCACCGACCACCATCTCCACCTGGCCAGCCAGATCGACCAGGTCACGACCGCCACGAACGACGTCCGCCACGCCACTCAACAGCAACGCGACCAACACGGCGGCGGGACGCAGACCTAACTTGATCTTTAACCTGTGCGGCGTGGCCGAGGGCTGGTCGACTTCTTCTTTCCAGGTTTCGGTTTGCCGGGTTCGTTGCTGGTGACGGTGTGGACGTCGTAGCGGTGGGCGGGGTGGCGGTTTGGTTGGCCGGGTGGCGTCCGGGTCCTGCCCGGGTGGGTTTGGTGCGTTCGCGGGACAGGTGCTTGTCGCGCGGAGGTGCCGAAATCCGCGCCGGACGCGGGCCGGGGTGAGCCGTTCCGGTGGCGCCGGCTGTTCCCATGGGCGGCGCAGGTCCGCGGCGATCGGGCGGGCCAGTCGCAGCTGGGTGCGGGCGGCGATGATCAGCCAGGTCCACCGGTCGGCGGCGGCTGGGTCGCGCAGTTTCGGCACGGTCCAGCCGAGCGTCTGCTTGAACAGCCGAAACGTGTGCTCGATGTCGAACAGGCGTAAGAACGCCTGCCACAGCAGGTCGACCATCGCCGTGTCCGGGGTCGTGTCCTGGGTCGTGTCCGGGTGGTGACAGGTGGTTCATTGACGAGACCTACGTCAAGGTCAGCGGTGTCTGGCGATACGCGTATCGGGCCGTCGACCAGGACGGCCAGGTCATCGACGTGCTCGTCTCCGCCCGCCGCGACGCTGCTGCGGCACGTCGGTTCTTCCGGCGGGCGATGACCACGTTGACGGTGCGACCCACAGAGGTGGTCACTGACGCGGCGCCAATGTATCCAGCGGTCCTCGATGAACTGGTTCCCTCAACGTGGCACCACGTCGAACGGCACGCCAACAACCGGATCGAGGCCGACCACAGCCAGCTCAAGCACCAGCTCAGACCGATGCGCGGGCTACGCACCGACCGGACCGCACAGACAATCATCGCCGGGCACGCGTTCATACAGAACCTCCGCCGAGGCCACTACGAACTCGGGCTCGACGCCCCACGCGGACTCCCCGGCGCCGCCGCGTTGAACGAGCTCGCCACCGTCATCTGAAGACTGAGCCAGGCCCTGCTCGAACCGTGCCCTCCGATCGGCAAACGCAAACAGCGCCGCTCAGCGCGAGCTGCTCGAACCCGGTCTCCACGCCGGGCCGAACACGCAGGACCGGTTCCGCTGGATCGCGACGCGCGGCAGCTGAGGCTACGTCGATCGGCGCAGCTTGGCCGGGTTGACCACGAGGTTCAGCTCGGTGACCCGGCCGCCGGCAACCTCGATGCCGATCACGCCGATCAGCGTCGCGCCCAGCTCCAGGGTGAGGCCCGCGCCGCCGGCCAGGGGCACCGGGCGGGCCCGCACCCCGGCGTACCGGCGGCCGAGCCCGGACAACAGCGTCAGCACCCGCTCGGGGCCATGGACCGGCACCCGCGCAGCGAGCACCTCGCCGCCGCCGTCGGAGCGCAGCACGACCCGCGGATCGAGGAGGCTCACCAGGTCGGCGAGGTCGCCGTCGGCGGTGGCCTTGAGGAACGCCGCGGTGACCCGCCGGTGCTCCTCTGCGGAGACTGGCGCGCGAGCTGGGGCCTCGGCGCGGACCCGGCGGCGCGCCCGCGACGCGAGCTGCCGGCACGCCGCCGGGGTGCGACCGACCACGGTCGCGAGCCGGTCGAAGTCCATGCCGAACACGTCGTGCAGCACGAACGCGACCCGTTCGGCGGGCGAGAGGCTCTCCAGGACCAGCAGGACGGCGGTGCGCACCGACTCCCGCAGGACGGTGGCCTCGCCGAGGTCCGAGTCGTCGTATCCGAGCAGCGGCTCGGGCAGCCAGGTCCCGGGGTACGTCTCGCGGCGGGCGCGGGCCGAGCCGAGCAGGTCCAGGCAGATCCGCGACGTCACGGTGGTGAGCCACGCCCGCGGGTGCTGCACGCCGGCGGGCGCGGCGGTGTGCCAGCGCAGCAACGCCTCCTGCACCGCGTCCTCGGCGTCCGCGGCGCTGCCCAGCAGCCGGTAGGCGACCGCGAACAGGTACCGGCGGTGCTGCTCGCCATCGTCCATGTCACACGATTGTGGTCTACGTCGTCAGTCGGCCATGCAGAGGATCACCGTGGTCGGCGGCGGGTTCGCCGGCCTTGTCGCCGCCATCACCTGCGCCGAGGCCGGCGCCCGCGTCCAGTTGCTGGAGGCGCATCGCACGCTCGGCGGCCGGGCCCGCGCCACCGCACCCCCGTACGTCGCCCACGACGGCCCGCACGTGCTCTACCGGGACGGTCCGTGGTGGCGCTGGCTCGCCGACCGGGCCCTGATCGGCGCGTCGTCCGGGGTACCGCTATCCGGCCTGACCGGATTCCGGTTCCGTCACGGGGACCGGCTGCGCCGTACCCCACCGGCCGAGTTGCTGCCGGTCCTCGCCCGGCGGCGCCGGGTCGCGCCGGTCGACGCCGACTTCCACACCTGGATCCGCGACCGGCACGGGGAGGTGGCGGCGGTCGCCGCATCGAACCTCATGGGCGTGGCGACCTTCGACGCCGACCCGGGACGGCTGTCGGCGGCGTTCGTCTGGCCGCGGCTGCTGCGGGTCTTCGCGCCCCGCTCGCCGGCCCGGTACCTCACCGGCGGCTGGAACGGGCTCTTGGCCCGGCTCACCGCCCACGCCCGTACCCTCGGCGTCGCCGTGGAGACCGGGGCCCGCGTCACCGACCTGCCCGAGCCGCCGGTGATCGTGGCCACCACCCTCGACGCGGCGGGCCGCCTGCTCGGCACGGCGCTACCGAGCGTGGCGAGCGGCCGGACGGTGCTGCTGGACCTCGCCGTGCGCGACGACCGCCGGGACGCCTTCGTCGTGTCCGACCTCGACGCGGCCGGCTGGGTGGAACGGTACACGCTGCCCGACCCGACCCTCGCGCCGCCCGGCGAGTCGCTGATCCAGGCGCAGCTGCCGCTGCGCACCGCCGAGGGCCGCGCCGACGGCCTGGCCCGCCTGGAGGCACTGGTCGACCTGGCCCTGCCCGGCTGGCGCGAGCGGACCACGTGGCGTCGGCACGGCGTCGCCAACGGCCGGTCCGGCGCGCTGGACCTGCCGGGGCAGACGTGGCGCGACCGGCCGGCGATCGACCGCGGCGACGGCGTGTACCTTGCCGGTGACATGGTCGCCGCGCCCGGGCTGCTCAGCGAGGTGTCGTTCCACAGCGCTGTCGCCGCCGCCCGGCTGGCCACCGGCGGGTGAGCCGCACGGCCGTCCCGGGCACCCGGTGCGGGAATGGCGGGACTGTGCCGAGCACGACGAGGAAGCCGGCGAGGACCGTTCCCGGCAGCGACGGCCGCAGGAACCGGCCGGCGGCGAAGTTGCCCAGCAGCATGCCGACGGCCGGCGCGCCCATCAGGACGGCGCCGGTGTTGGCGGGAAGCCGCGGCTTCCGCCGTATGCGACGAGCAGCGCCTCCGCGGCGGCGACGAACGCCGACGGCAGCCGGCCGGCCGCCGCATACCGTCGCACCATGGCCTGTCGACCACGCGGCCGACTTTGGCCGGCGGCGGCACGGCCAGTGGTGAACGCATGACGGCGAACACCTGGACCTGCTGTTCGGCGGTGGCCGAGGCGCGCACGCTTCCGCCGATGTCAAGCCGGGGGCGCTCCTCCTCGGCTGGGGCACGGACGGGGTGCAGGACGTGACGCAGGACCCGCCCCGACCCCTGGTCAGCGCAGGCCTTCTCGTATCTCCAGGAGCGGTAGGCCCGCCGCGTACCGCCGGAAGAAGCTGGCGGTCGGGGTGTCGGCTGTCGCGACGGCCTCCGGGGTGCCCTCCGCGACCACCGCGCCCCCATCCGGACCGGCTCCCGGCCCCAGGTCGATCACCCAGTCCGCGGACGCGGCGACGGGGATGTCGTGTTCGGCCACGACGACGGTGTTGCCCGAGTCCAGCAACACATCGAGCGCGTCCACCACGCGCTGGATGTCAGACGGGTGCAGGCCCGAGACGGGCTCGTCGAGAACGACGAGCCCGGCTTTGCGGCTCGCAGCACCGCGTTGGATGGCGGAGGCCAGCTTCAGCCGCTGCGCCTCGCCGCCGGACAACTCTGTGGCGCTCTGGCCGAGTTGGAGATAGCCGAGCCCGACCTGGTTCAGAGCTTCCAGGGTCTCTACGAGCTGGCGGGGCTCGGAGAAGTGCTCCACGGCCTCGGCGACGGTGAGCTCCAGCACCTGATCGATGGCCAGTCCCCGGTACGTGGTCTCCAACGCCTCCGGCTTGTAGCGCCGGCCCTCGCACACGTCGCAAACCACCCACACGTCCGGTAGGAAGTGCATGTCGACCAGTTTGCGGCCATAACCGGTGCAGGTCTCGCAGCGGCCGCCATCCGCGGTGTTGAAGCTGAACCAGGAGGCGTTGACCCCTCGCCCGCGCGCCACCTCGGTCTCGGCGAACAGCTTGCGGACGATGTCGAACGCCTTGCTGTACGTAGCCGGGTTGGATCGCGGCGTCCGCCCGAGCGGTTCCTGATCGACGACGGCGACCCAGCTGAACCCCTCGATGCCGGTCACCTCCCGCACCGTGTCGGTCGCCGTCCCGTCCAGGGCGGCCTCCACGCTCGCCCCGAGCGCGGCGAGGAGGCTGCTCTTGCCGCTGCCGCTCACGCCGGTCAGGCAGGTGAGCCGACCGGCGGGGAACCTCACCAGGCTCGCGGTGACGTTGTGCGTACGCAGCCCGTGCAGCTCCACCCAGCCGGTCTCATCCCCGGCCGGGCGGCGGGCCCGGTGCAGCCGCGGCCCCTCGCCGGCCAGATAGCGCCCGGTCAGCGACTTGGAATGAGCGGCCACGTCGGCGGGAGGCCCGGACACGAGGATCTCACCGCCAAATCGGCCCGAGCCGGGCCCCATGTCGATCACCCAGTCGACTCGGGCGATCAGCTCAGGGTCGTGCTCGACGAGGAGTACGGTGTTGCCGGCCTCGCGCAGCTCCAGGGCGATGTCGAGCAGGTGTGCCTTGTCCGCCGGATGCAGCCCGGTGCCGGGCTCGTCCAGGACGAAGATTATGCCGCTCAGCTCGGTGCTGAGCTGCGCGGCGAGTCGGGTCCGCTGCAACTCACCCCCGGACAGTGTCGCTGCGCTCCGGGACAGTTGGAGGTGGGCCAGGCCGAGCCGGTCAAGGATTCCGAGCCTGCGGCCGAGGTCCTGCAGCAGCGGGTCGCCCACCTCACGCTGCCGGGCGTCCAGCTCGTCCGCCACGCGTTTCGCCCAGCCTCGTACCTCCCGCACCTCCACCTCGAGCAGGTTGGGGTAGGTCAGTCCACCGAGCCGCACGGACCGGGCCACCTGGTCGTATCCGCTGCCGCCGCAGGTGCCGCAGGGCTGCTTGCGCATGTACCGCAGGTAGCGCTGCTTGGCGCTGGACGTCTGGGCGTTCACAAACACCCGCTCCACCTCGGCGAGCGCGCCCCGCAGCGGCTCACTCGAGGTGTAGGTCACCATGGCCCTCTCATTCCTGTTCGTCATGTCGATGGTCGCCTCGATCTTCTCGTCACCCGTGCCGTGGAGCACGCAGTGACGGAACTCCTCAGGCAGCGACTGCCACGACCGGCCGAGGTCCACGCCCCGCTTCTCGGCAAGCGCCGGTATGAACGCGTGTTCCCCCGATCGCCACTTGGCGTACCAGGGCGAGGCCCCCTCGAAGAGCGGAAGCTCCGGATGGGTGATGACCAGGTCTTCCTGCGCCTGCCAGCGCCCGCCCACCCCGTGGCAGTCCGCACAGCTCCCTTCCGGCGTATTGCGGTCGAAGTGAGCGGTCGTCAGATACTCGTTACCACTCTCCGCCGCCGGGTCTGCGCCGATCCCAGGGAGACGCGAGTAAAGCAGCCCCAGGTGCCCATCAATGCCGGTGATCGTTGCGACGGTGGAACGGGGGTTACGGTTCAGACGGCGCTGGTCGACCGCGAGCGTCGCGCCAAGTCCCAGGATACGGTCGACCTTCGGCCGATTGCGCTGCGTTATGTACTGCCGTACGAACGGCGAAAGCCCCTCCAGATACCGCAGCTGGGCTTCGCTGTGCAGGGTGTCGATGGCCAGCGAGGTCTTGCCGCTGCCGCTGACTCCGGTGAAGGCGACGAGCCGTCCTTTGGGAATGCTCACGGACACGTCCCGCAGATTGTTGGTACGAGCCCCCACCACGTCGATCGTGTCGCGTCCCTTCGCGACGCCCGATCCGAATTCAGTCAACCTTCGTCCGCCCTCTCGCAAACGAGGCAGGGCATGGGCGTACAGCCCCTGCCCTGCCGAACAAACCGAACACGCGCTTCACCGCAGGGCGCCGTCCAGGGGATCTGAGCGGACCCTTCACAGATCTCTCATGACGTGGCGGGTCCCGATCCGGCCACTGCTGCGGGATCAGGACTGGGACAGCGCAGTGAGCTTGGCGATGTCGGGCGCGTAGGCGGCCATCCAGTGCGGACGCAGCCGGTAGTAGACAACCGCGTTGTCCCAGTCGAAGAGGTCCTCGCCGTAGAAGTCCTTGAGGTATGCGAGCAGGTCCGGCCAGTCCTCGGCCGGCTCGCCGTCCTGGGGGTTGAGGATCTCCACCCTCCCGTGCGTGAACACGCCCAGGTCCTCACCGCGCATGTGCGCGACGCTCACGGCGGACCGCGCCGAGAGATGACGCGCCTTGGCCGAGCCGCGCGCCGTGCCAAAAAGCCACTTGCCGTGCAGGAAATGCCCATCCACACCACTGATCCGCGGCTCGCCCTTCGCCGTCACGGTGGACAGGGCGAGGGTGCACATGCCGGCGAGGACGTGGGTGAGCTGCTGCGCGGTCAGGGTGCGCTCAGTACTGATGATCGAGCGGAGATGCGCGGTGGAACGGGAGAGGGAGGCATCAAGCAGCGCCTGAAGCTCTTTGAGTTCTTCTGAAGTTTCGCGCACGAACGTCCTTATCTGTTGGTATTTTGTCGGAATTCCCGGCTTATGCCCCGCCATCGACGCCGAGCAGCCAACCGATACTTAACCCAAAACCTGACACCTTGTGTCTTATTTCTTCATCCGTTTCGCAGACAGCACCCGATCTGGCGATCTTCGGCCTCTACAAGACGTGGACGCAGCCCCAGCGTCATGACGCGCAGACACAAGCCACGTGGTTCAGCAAGGCGTGGACTGACACGATCACACAGATCGGAAGCCCGCTGACCAGCGAGTCCAGCATCAGGACTCCGTACTGCTACGACAAGGCAGCTCTGCAGAACCCCGCCCACAAGTTCTACACCCCGCCTGCCTATACACCTCCCTTCACGTCAGCGGACAATTTCCCGTTCGCCACGTGGGGCGACTCGGGAAGCTGCCAGCGGGCGACCGACGGGAGGTTCGACGCAGAGGGTGACACCGGGTCGTATCTGTACCTGATCGACAACGGTCTGCGGAGCTATGACCACCCGTCCTGGGGCAGCTTCGCCGGCAGGTTCGGACCGAGCGACCCGAACCGGCCGAACGAGTACCGGGACGTCAAGGAGCGGACAGGCAGCCCGAACGCGGGCGGCAGCGGCTACACCCCGGTGGTGGGAGACGTTCCTCCTGCCGGATCGACAGTGCTTCCGAAGAACTGGACGTTCTCCCGGTGGGTGCCGGACATCCAGGCCGAATACTCCGTCCATGCACAGTGGTCCGTGACGGACAAGTACGCGGACGCGAACCACTACCCGAAGTCGGGTGTCACGAGCGGGCTCGATGTTCCGGTCGTGGCCGGCCGGACGGTCAGCCTGAGCGGCGTCGCCTATGACCCGGACGGGGACAACCTCGCGTACAAGTGGTGGCGGTACGCCGATGTCGACACCCTCGCCGGCACCGGCACGATCGACGTGGCCAACACGAAGAACGCCACATTCACAGTTCCGGCAGACGCCAAGACCGGTGACACCATCCACCTGATCTTCGAGGTCTCGGATTCTCCGAGCAACCCGACGTACACGAGCCTGAAGACCTACAAGCGCGTGGTGCTGACGGTTGTCTCATACGACGAACTATCCGCCGCCGTGCAGAAGTGGGCGCACGACGGTCAGCTGTCGACGGAGTTCGCCGAGAACCTGCTCGCCTTCGTGGACAAGGCGCGCGAGCAGACCGCCGCGGGCAACATCCAGCCGGCAGACAGCGCGCTGCGGGCGTTCCTCAACCACATCGGCAACGCCAGCTCCAAGCGCGCCTCGGCCGAGGCAAAGGCCGACCTGGTCGCCCTCGCCACCACGGCGCAAGGCGTGCTGAGAGAAGCCGGAGGAATCCCGGCGGATCGCTGAGCCGGGCAACAGGTAGGTAGGGGCCGCGAGGAAGCAACTCCCCTCGCGGCCCCTACCTACCTCCATCACGCCGACTCGTTCGCCATAGTCCGCGGCGGCCACCTCGGGATCGTGTTGGCGTGACTTGGGCGGCACGCCGCAGCGGATCAGGAAGCGGCTCTTCCAGCCGGAGCTCGCTGAGTGCCGTGCATGATGTCGCGCTCGCAGCCGGACTCGCCACATGGGTCGCGCTCGCCGACGACGCGCGGGCAACGTTGTCCAACTCGAGGACTCTGGATCCGGATCTGGACACGTGCCCGTTCGACCAGGCAACTCGGTTGCACGTGGCGGAAACTGCAGGTCAGGAGTGAGATAGTCACCCCCTCAGCCCGGTCGGTGCGGCGGCTCACCTTGTTGATCCAGCAGACGATCTCACCGCTCGGCGCGCGTCACCCACCAAACATCAGCAGTGGCGCGTCGCCACGCAGAAACGCGCCAGTAGTTGGACCGTAACTCTTGACCGACACAGCTCCTTCCCACAGACTCTTGATACCGGTTGCAATTAAAACGTTTCAAATCCTCGAGGATTGGCCGGGCCCAACCGCACCACACCCCACTCGCAATGACCACCGTTGCTGTGGACACCCACACGAGCAAGCACCGAGAAGTCTGACTCCAGTCGGACGCGACCGGGGCTTGACCTCGCACGCCCAGCCACAGCCCCAGGTGAGTCCGGCTCCAACAAGGAGGAGTCCGCATGCAGGTTCGCGGTGTCCTAGGAATCCATTCGGCGCGGAGACTGCGCCAACGAAGAGTGACAAGGCTCGTGATCAGCACAGGATTGGCTGTCGCCGTGACCATCGCGACGGCAGCGTGCAAGCCCGACCTCCCGAGCGAGGTGCCGACCTGGCCCGAGAACGTGAACTGGCAGGCGCTCGTCCCGGGGCCATCCAGTGACGACGTCCTTCCCGTCGGCATTACTCGGACGCTTGGCTCGGTGACCAACGCAGACGCCCTGCTCGGCAAGGGTGGCGAAACCGTCCTGACGGTCGAGCCCGGCGGCCCACCGGCGGTCGTCGTGCTCGACTATGGGCATGAGGTTGGTGGTACCCCCTACGTCAATGTCTCACGGTCGACCGTGACCGCTCCGGCGACATCGAACACGCTGCGGGTGTCGACAAGCGAGGCGCTGAAGTTCCTCAACGCGAGCACGACGACCACGTTGTCCGGCGCTGCGAACGCCGGCGACACGAACGTCAAGGTGGCTTCGGTTGCCCCGTTCTATGCCGGGACGCAGATCACCGTCGGCATCGGAGACGGCGCTGAAACGAGGACCATCACCGCGGTCGGCACCGCCGGCGCCGCCGGCTCCGGAATCACGTTCAGCCCGGCGCTGACGGCAGCCCATCCCACGGGCACGACGGCAACAGGCATCGGCACGTACGTGAACGACAATGGCGCCCAGATCAATCTGACGATCACCAATCCACAGACCTACACGGGTGGTCTTCGTGGTGGCTTACGGTTCGAGGCGATCGAGCTCAGAACGCCAGGAACCGTCACGCTGACTCGCGCCGGCCTGAACTTCAAGGCCTACCGGGCCGCTCCGGACAAGTACGAGGGCTGGTTCTACTCCAGCGACGACCAGCTGAACCGGATGTGGTACGCCGGCGCGTACACGGCGCAGATGGACATGGTCCCCGTTGGGGTCGCGTCCTGCTTCAACGTGCCTGTCATCTTCGACGGCGCCAAGCGCGACCGGGCGATCTGGTCCGGCGACTTGATGATCACCGACCCGGTGGCCATGCTCTCGATCGGGTCCAACAGCCACCCGTACGTCAGGGGATCTATCGACAGCATCCTTAACCTTCAAGCCGCCAGCGGCCGGCTGACGAGCGCAGTCGGCTTCCGAGGCTGCGGCGCGTTCGACTATGCAGTCACCTACTCCGCCTACTCGGCGATCATCGCGGTGCAGTACCTCCGGTATTCCGGCGACACTGAATACGTCAAGGGACTCCTGCCCAAGCTGGAGGCCGCGACCGCCTACCACGCGACCCGGGTCAACGGGAACGGCCTGGTCGTGACCAATGACAACGACTACTGGCAGACACGGCAGAACGGCGAGGTCACCGAGTACAGTCTCGCCTACTACGAGCTGCTTCAAGACATGATCTGGCTCGAGAGCCACATCGGCAGCGCGGACAAGGTCGCGGAGTACACGCAGAAGGCGGCCAATCTCAAGGCCGCGATCAACGGACGACTCTTCAACCAGGACGCCGGGCTCTACCAGCACACCGACACCCGGCCCAGCGTCTTCCCCCTGGACGCGAACATGAACGCGATCCGGCTGGGGGTGGCGCCGGCAGACAAGGTGCAGCACATCCTGACCTACTTCAAAGATCGGTGGCAGCCGCACGGCAGCGAGATCTCGCAACCTGCGCCAAGCATGAAGGATCCGTACGGCCACACGATCGAGCCGCTGAACAACACCTGGGAGATGATGGCCAGGATCCAGAGCAACGACGCAGCCGGCGCGATCGAGCTGCTGCGTCGCCTGTGGGGCCTGCAGGTCGATCCCAACAGCCCCTTCTACACGGGGACGTTCTGGGAGTTCGTCATGAGCGACGGCTTCCCCGACCGTGGCTTCGACAGCCTCGCACACGCCTGGGGCGCCGGGCCGACGCAGATCCTCACCGAATCGGTGCTCGGCGCGACACCCGTCGACCCGGGATATGCGAAGTGGGCCCTGAAACCGCAGCCGACCGACCTCGCGTGGGCTCAGGGCCAGGTTCCGACTCCCCGGGGTGCGCTCTCGGTGAAGTGGGCGCAGGACGCCGGGAAGGGCACGTTCCACATGGAGGTCGTCGCCCCGCAGGGAACGAGCGGTGAGGTCTGGGTCCCCCTGTCCTCCGCTACACAGAGCATCAGCGGGCCGCTGACGCCGGGCGCGACGTTCCTGCGGCGCAGCGGCAGCTACGACGTGTACAGCGTCGGTGCCGGGACCTTCGAGTTTGGATCGGCCCCAGTGTCGTTCGAACTCCTCAAGGCGCTCGTTGCGCACTTCAGCGTCAATGCGGACGTCGCTCAGGGCCTGGCCGACAAGCTCGATCGAGCGTCGGCGGCAAAGTCCGCGACGACCCGCGGCAACGCGCTCGACGCGTTCACCAACCAGGTGAACGCTCAGACGGGTAAGGCCCTCACTCCGGACGAGGCGAAGGTCCTCATCACGGTCGCGAACGCACTCCGATAGCGGCGGGCGGCCGCGGCCCCGGGCGTACGTCCGAGGCCGCGGCCAAACGCCTGCACAGACACGACGCTGCCGTTGGTGCCGCGCAACGAAGCTCCCACCCGAATCCGGCACCGAAGCACAGTGACGCCTTCTCAAGGGTGAGCGCGGCGAGCAGCGCGGTCGGCGTCGTTGGGGATGTCACGCCCAATTCGTGGGTCGTTCCGCGTCATCAACGGAGAGCGTCGAGCCGGCCGGTGCGGGCGATGCGGGCGAACACGTGGGCACTCGGCTTCGCGACGCGGTTGAAGTGCTCGTCGACGCCGATCAGCCCGAACTTCGGCCGGTAGCCTTCGCTCCACTCGAAGTTGTCGAACGCCGACCAGTGCAGGTAGCCGCGTACGTCGACGCCTTCCTTGATGGCCTGTGCGGTGGCTTCGAGGTGGGTGTGCAGGTAGTCGAGGCGTTCGTCGTCATCTTCGGTGGCGATGCCGTTCTCGGTGACGTAGAGCGGCATGCCGGTGGCCTCGGCGCGGTGCAGCATCTGCCGCAGGCCGTCCGGGTAGACCGCCCAGCCCATCTGGGTCAGGCGGCTGCCGGCTGGTGGCTCGGCGAACAACGTCGGGGACGCCGGGTCGACCCACTGCTTGCGGTAGTACTGGACGCCGAGCCAGTCGCCGCGGTCGGGTCCGGTGAGCCCGTCGAGGTACAGGTCGACGATCTCGTGGCGCATGCTGCGGTGGAACGCATCGCAGGCCGGGTCGTCGCGGATCGGCGCGAGCAGCGGCAGCTGCACGGCCAGGCCCGCCTGCGACGTGGGCGATGCGCCCCGGACAGCGGCGACCGCGGCGTGGTGGGCGTCGAGCAGGATCCTGCCCACCCGTTTCCACAGCACCGGATTGGTGATGCCGGGTGGGTGGTAGCCCTCGAGGTAGCCGTGCAGCGCGACCATCTGCGGTTCGTTGATGGTGCACACGAGTGGCATAAGTTCGCCGAGTTCGGTCGCGACATGCCGGCAGTACCGGGCGAACAGGTGCACGGCGTCCGGGCTGAGCCAGCCGCCGCGGGCCGCGAACCAGCGGGGCAGCGTGAAGTGGTGCAGGGTGACGAAGGCCGTCATGCCGGTAGCGGCGAGGGCGGTGAGAACCCGGCGGTAGTGCGCGACGGCGGCCCGGCTGAACTCGCCGGGTGCCGGTTCGATCCGAGACCACTCCAGCGACAGCCGGTGGGCGTTGTGCCCGAGCTGCCGCAGCAGTGCGAAGTCCTCGGCGTAGTGGTGGAAGTGGTCGATGCCGTCACCGGACGACGCCCGGGCGGCCGAGGCAGGGGCGTGTTCGAAGTCCCACCAGTCGTTGTTGACATTGCCACCCTCTACCTGGTGCGCGGAGGTGGCGGCTCCCCACAGGAATCCGGCCGGGAAGTCGCGGTGCACGCAGTTCCAATCTGCCGGAGCGGCCCGACCATCGGGCCGGGCCGCTCCGGGCTGGGCTATCGCCGAACGGAGGTGAAGGTGTAGGAGCCGGATCCGGCGCGGTAGACGGCGTAGCCGCCGTCGAGGCGCAGGAACTGGGTCCGGCCGGGCTGGCCCACCACGTGACCGCCGCGCAGTGGCACCCAGATCTCGGCGGTGGTGTTCGCCGGGATCGTCACGTCGAGCCGGAACCGCTGGCCGTCGAGCTTCCACGCCGAGCGCGCGGGGCCCTGCGGCGTCTGGTAGCTGCCCTCGACGAAGGTAAGGTCCCCGACGAGCTTCGGCCGGATGACCAGCGACCGGTAGGCGCCGCCGGTCGAGCGGATGCCGGCCAGGTCCGTGTGGAACCACTCCTCGATCTGGGCGAGAATCATGTGGTTCTTCGAGTCACCGCGGGTCCACCGCTCCCCCATCGTCGTCATGCCGCCCGGGTTGGCGGTGGTCGACGCCATGAAGTAGCCGTAACTGGGCTGTTCGTCGCGCTGCAGCAGGTCCCACAGCACGTCGTCGCGGCCGCCGTCGGCGAGGGCTCGCACGGTCGGGGCCATGCCGATGGTGCCGCCGCTGAAGTGCGGTCCCTCGCCGTTGGGGTGGAACGCGGAGACGAGCTCGACAAGCGCGTCGAGGACGGCGCCGCGCTCGCTGTCCGGGACGAGCCCGGCGTCGAGGGCGAGCGCCTGCGCGGTCTGGGTCGCGCCGGTGGTGCCGGCGTTGCCGGCGGTGGTGTACCGGCGCAGGGTCGTGTTGTAGAAGTGGGCGTTGAACGCGGCCTTGATGTCGGCGGCGAGCGTCCGGTATTTCGCCGCGTCGGCCTGGTGCCCGGTCAGCTCCGCCATCACAGCGAGCTTGCTGATCATGGTGTAGTAGCCCCAGGTGCCGGTGATCCGGCCCGAGGTCTGGTCGGCGGCGACCCAGTCGGCGAGCGCGGCGTCGACGATGTACGCACTGTCGCCGGTGCCGACCTTCTGCCGCTGGATGTAGTCGGCGAAGCGGACCATCGGCTCGTAGTAGCGGGCCATCGTCTGGGTGTCGCCGTACAGCTCGTAGAGCATCGACGGGACCAGGATGATCGCGTTGCCCCAGTTGATCTCGTCGCCGAACCGGCCGGTGTAGCCCCAGTCGTAGACAGGTGTCTTCAGCGCGACGTTGCCGTACATCGGCGTGTCGGCCATCGACTGGCCTTCGACGAGGTGGTGCATGGTGGTGCGCAGGTAGGCGTCGAGCTCGAAGTTGCGGTGGATGGACGCCATCGGCATGGTGTAGTCGGCCGGGTAGGACAGCTTCTCCCGGCCGGGGCAGTCGGTGAACACCGACATGACGTTGGATGCGAACGAGTACCGCGACATCGTGTGGATGCGGTTGATCCGCGCGTTGGACGTGGTCACCTCACCGGCGACCGGGACGGCCGCCTGTAGCCGCAGGCCCTTGACGAGCTGCCTGGTCGGGACGTAGCCGGCCGGCAGGCCGGTGACCTGCACCCACTGCATGCCGAAATAGTTGAAGTTCGGATGCCAGGTCTCCCCGCCGCTCAGGCCGGCGGTGGTGTAGGTGTTGAACAGGTCGCGGCCGCGGCTACCGCCGCCGCCCATGAGAGACGCCTGGTCGACGGTGCCGTCCGCGGCGAGCGACTCGGCCGGGGCCATTTTGACGACCGTGCCGGCCGGGAGGCCGCCGGGCAGGTGCAGTTCGGGCCAGCCGACGATGTTCTGACCGAAGTCGAACACCCACGTGCCGGGGACGGGGTTCGTCACCGACACCGGTGTAAACGTTTCAACCACGCCGACGGGTTCGGCGGTGCGGGCGACGAGCTTCGTGGCCAGGTTCGGCGGCGGCGCGATGCCCGCGTCGATCCAGCCGGTGGATATTCCGTCGCGGCGCTTCGCGGTGGTCGACAGATCGGCGCCGGGCCGGTCCCAGCCGGCCTGCTCGCGGCGGGCGTCGTAGTCGGCGCCGGAGTACCAGGCGTCGGTGACGAGCGGACCGAGCGCGGTGTGCCAGGACCGGTCGGACACGACCACGTCGGTCGAGCCGTTGGTGTAGGCGATCTCCAGCCGCGCGATCAGCCGGGGCGTTACTGCGGCGCCGGCCGAGGCGTCGCTGGCGGCGACATTGTTGCCGGAGCCGGTGACCGCCGTGCCGGTGATGTGCGGCTTCGCCAGGCCCGGCGTGAACGTGATGCCGGTGCCATCCACGCCGGCGGTGCCGATCGCGGTGATCGTGCGGGATTCGAGGCCGTCACCGCCGTTGCCGGTGTCGATGTTGATCGTGCCGCCGACGTGATAGTTGGCGACGCTGTCGAGTTTGACGGTCGTCGCGCCGGACGCGGAGTCAGCGACCAGGGTTCCGGCGCCCTTGAGCTGGCTCTGCCACCAGGAGTACGGCGAGATCCGGCCGACCGCCGGGTTGGTGACACTGCGGCGGACGTACGCCGGGCCGTTGCCAAGCTGGACGCCGAGGGTGTTGCCGCCGTCGCGCAGGTCGCGGGTGATGTCGTAGGTGCGGTACTCGCTGGAGAGCTGGTAGTTGCTGTTGCCGGGGGCGAGGACCTCGTCGGTGAGCGTGCGCCCGTTGAGGGTCGGCAGGTGCAGGCCGACGCCCGACAGGTACAGCCGGGCGGAGCTCACGCGTCTGCGATGGTCGACGGTGAACTGCCGAGCGAACATCGGCATCGGCTGGTTCTCGACCCGGCCGGGGTACTCGATCCAGCGGGCCGTGCCCCAGTCGGACGGCTGCAGCAGGCCCATCTCCCACGACGACGGCGTGCTCCACTCGGACGGGCGCCGGTCGGCGTCCCAGGCCCGGACCTGCCACACGACCCGGTCGCGGGAACCGAGCTTGCGCCCCGCGTACGAGATGCCGGTCTGGGTCGCGGACTGCACCTGGCCGGTGTCCCAGATGAGCCTGCCGTGTTCGAGGTTCGCCTCGCTGGTGGCGGCCCGGATCTGATACGCGGTCTGCCGGTCGGCGGGGCACGCGGCACGGGAGTTCGGGCGGTAGCAGGGGTGTGTGGCCGCGCGGCGGGTTTCGGCAATCTGCCAGCCGAGGACCGGGGCGGCGTTGTCGATGCCCAGGGACTGGCCGGACCGGCCGTCGACGTTGAGGTTGATGACTTCGACGTTGGCCCGCTCGCCGGCTGCTGCGGCCGGCGTGGCGTTCAATGCCTGGGACATGACCAGGGCGAGGGTCGCCCAAAGTCCCACGAGTGCGCGCACCCGATGTCTGGTGGTTGACACTGGTACTCCTTCACATGTGGCCCCGCCGGCCGTTGCCGACCGGCGCAGTGTGGGGTAGTCAGGCGCCGGCCTTGTAGTCGGCGTCCATGGCGGCGAGCACCTTGTCCGGGGTGGACTGTCCGCTGAAGATTTCCTGCAGGCCGGACAGCATGGTCTGCTGGACCTTCGCGTTGGGCCAGAGCTGGTCCATGAACGGCACGGTCCGGTTGTCCTTGAGGTATGTGGTCAGCTCGGTGAACGCCGGGTCGACCGCGGAGCCGCTGTCCGCCAGCGACGGCAGACTGCCCTGCTTGGCGTTGAACACCTTCATGCCCTCCGGCGACATGACGAAGTTGACGAACTTCAGCGCCAAGTCCTTGTTCTTGGCCTTGGCGTTGACGCCGTAGCCGGCGCCCGCGGCGGCGGGCATCATGAACTCGGCTGGGGTGTCGGTCGCGGGCAACGCCTTGAGGGTGAACGTGCCGCTGGGGTTCTTGCCCTTGAGCAGGGCGACGACCCAGTTGCCCTGGATGATGCCGAGGGTTTTGCCGGTCGCGGCGAGGTCCTGGCTGGCCTCGTAGCTGGTACCGAGCGGGTTCTTCTGGAAGCAGCCGGTCTTGTCCATCTCCTGGTACTTGGCCATCGCGGTCGTCCACGGCGACTGGGCGAACGAGGTGGCACCGCTCTGCAGCTTGGTGTCGAAGTCCCGCTCGGCGCCGAAGACCACGGTGGCCGCGAGGGCGTAGAGGGCGAGCTGGTTGACCCAGTTGTCCTGGATCCCGAGGGCGAACGCCGGGCTGCCCTTGCCTGCCGCGGCCTTGCAGAAGGCCAGCAGCTCCGTCCAGGTGCCCGGTGCCTTGAGGCCGGCCTGGGCGAGCGCCTGCTCGTTGTAGACGGCACCGATGCCGTTGAGGCCGAACACGGCGTTGTAGGTCTTGCCCTGGTACTGCGCCACGCTCTTGAGCCCGGCCGGCAGCTTCGACGCCCACGGCTGGTCGGACAGGTCCATGAGGTAGCCGGGCTTGGCCAGCACGAACGTGGCGCCGGGGTTGCCGTTGCCGGGCCAGACCGTCATCACGTCGGGCGCGGTGCCGGAGGCCAGCTGGGTGCGGATCTGCTGCTGGTACTGGTCGGCACCGCTGGTGGTGTAGCGGACCTTGACGCCGGGGTTGGCGGCCTCGAACGCCTTCACGACCTCCTCGATGGAGCCTTGGTCGACGGACGCGAGGGTCAGGGTGTTGCTGTCACTGCCGGAGCCGGCGTTCGTGCCGCTGCTGCACGCGCCGAGCACGAGCGCGACGGTCAGCGCGGCGGCGAGCGCTGGTATTCGGGACGGTCTCATGACATCTCCTGGACGGGGGTGTGATCGGGGGTGTGGGATGCGGTGAAGGTGTAACGGCCGGACGTCAGCCGCACGGTGAGCCCGGTGGCAGACGGTTCGGCCCCGAGGACCCCGGGCCGCGCACGTGCCGGCTCGTCGTGCTCGCGCACGCTGGCCGGCTCGGCGGTGGGGACTTCCAGCAGGGCGGTGCATCCCGGCGGCACCGTGGCGGTCACGGTGATCCGGTCGCCGGTGACGGCCCAGCCGCAGGCGACCAGGCCGCGGGCGGTGTCCTGCTCGGCGCGGGCCCAGGTGAGCCGCCCGCCCGGCAGCGGGCGCAGCAGCAGCTCCCGGTAGGCCACCGAGCCGGGCGTCTGGTCGATGCCGGCGACCCGGCCGAACAGCCATTCGCCGACGCTGCCGAGGCTGTAGTGGTTGAAGGAGTTCATCGCATCGGCCTGGAACCCGCCGTGCTCGGTCCAGCCGTCCCAGCGCTCCCAGATCGTGGTCGCGCCGTGGCGGATCGAGTACCCCCAGGACGGGAACTCGTCCTGGTGCAGCAGCGCGTAGGCGAGGTCGGCCCGGCCGTGCTGGGCCAGCACCGGGCACAGCAGCGGCACGCCGACAAACCCGGTGGTGAGCCGGTTGCCGCGCCGCTCGATGTCCGCGGCCAGGTGCTTGACCGCGACCGGGATCAGCTCGTCGGGCAGTAGCCCGAAGGCGAGGGCGAGGAGGTAGGCGGTCTGGGTCTCCCCTTCGACGGTGCCGTCGGCGCGCACGTACGAGGTGATGAACGCATCCCGGATCGCCGTATGCAGCGCGCGGTGCTCGGCCGCGGCGCGCTGCCGGCCGAGGACGTCGGCGGCGGCGGCGACGATCGCGGTGCTGCGGGCGAAGTACGCCGTCGCCAGGACCTCGCGGGGTGTGGTCGCGTCGATCTGCAGCCAGTCGCCGTAGTGGTTGCCGGTGCGGTGTCGCCACCGCAGGTCCGGGTTGTGCCGGCGGACGTGGGCGATCCATGCGGTCATCGCGTCGAAGGAGTCCGCCAGCGCCTGCCGGTCGCCGTAGGTGCGCCACAGGTGCCAGGGGATGATCACGCCGGCGTCGCCCCAGGCCGGGGCGGCCTCGCGGTGCATGGTGATGACTGGGGCGACGTCCCGGAATGCCCCGCCGGTGTCCTGGCCGTCGACGACGTCACGCATCCAGCGGGCGAAGAACGCGGCGACGTCGGCGTTGCGGCTCGCCGTCGGGGCGAAGATCTGCGCGTCGGCGAGCCAGCCGAGGCGTTCGTCGCGTTGTGGGCAGTCGGTCGGCACGGCGACGAAGTTTCCGCGCTGGCCCCAGCCGATGTTGGCATACAGCTGGTTCGTGACCGGGTCGGAGCACTCGAACCGGCCGGTCCAGGCGGTGTCGCTGTGCAGCACGCGGGCGACGACGTCGGCGGCGGCCAGCTCGCCGGGGTGGCCGTCGATCTCGATGTAGCGGAAGCCGTGGATGGTGAACTGCGGCTCGAACACTTCCTGCGGTTCGCCGGCGGCGATGTAGCGGTCGGCGGCGGCGGCGCGGCGCAGGTTCGCCACGTACAGCTCGCCTCCGGCGAGCGTCTCGGCGTGCCGGATGGAGACGAGGTGGCCGCGTGGTGCCGAGCGCAGCGTGAGCCGGACGCGTCCGACGAGATTCTGCCCGAAGTCGACGACGTACTGGCCGGGCGCCCGCAGCTCGACCGTCACGGCTGGCAGTTCGGCGGTGACGCGGACCGGCTCGTCGGGCTGCGCGACCAACGGGCCAGGCTCGGCGTCGAGAATCGCGACCGGCGCGAACCCGCCAGTCCCGGTGCCCCGGCGGGCGTCGACGACCTGGCCCATGAGCAGGTCCGCGGACAGAACGGCGCCCGGCTGCTCGGTCCACCCGGCGTCGGTGGCGATCACCCGGCGGGAGCCGTCGGCGAAGTCGAGCACGAGCTGCGCGAGGTAGGCCGGGCAGTCGCCGTAGTGCTGCGCCGCGCGGCGCGGGTCGAACCCGATGTAGCCGCTCCACCAGCCGTCGGCCACCACCGCGCCGAGCACGTTCGGCCCGTCGTCGACGAGGCCGGTCACGTCATATGTCTGGTACTGCAGGCGCCGGTGGTACTCCGTCCAACCCGGCGCCAGCTCGTGGTCGCCGATCCGCACGCCGTTGAGCCAGGGCTCGTAGACGCCCCGCGCGGTGGCGTACAACCGGGCGCGGACCGGCCGCCGGTCGAGATCGAACGTCCGCCGCAGGTGCAGCGGCGGCTGGAACAGCTCGCCGCCGGCAACGTCGTGCGCGCCCGGCGGGTCGACCGGTGGCAGGGCCAGCAGGTCACGGCCGACCCAGACCGCTGTCCAGTCCGTCCGGTGCAGCAGCCCGGTCTCGAACCAGCTCGCCGCAGACCCGGCCGGCGTGCCGGTCTCGTCCCAGATCTCGACCCGCCAGTGGTAGCGGGTGGCCGACTGCAGGACCGGCCCGTCCCACGAAACCAGCAGTCCTTCGCTGGACTCACGGCGACCGGTGTCCCACAACGGACGGTCCGCCGGTTGCAGCGCCGCCGTGATGCGGTAGGCCGTCTGCGCGGCGCCGCGCCGGTCGCTGTCGAGCTTCCAGGACAGCCGCGGCCGGGGGTGGTCGATGCCGAGCGGCTCCGCCCGCTGCTCGGTCTGCAGGCCGTAGACGCGGATGGTCATCCTTTGAGCCCTCCGGCGAAGCCGTTGATGATGCTGCGCTGCAGCGCGAAGTAGACGGCCAGCACCGGGATGATGCTGATGAGCAGCGCAGCGAAGACGAGGTTCCAGTCCGAGACGTACTGGCCGAAGAACCCGGCGAGCGCGACGGGCACGGTCTGCTGGGTGCCGCCGGACAGGTACAGCAGCGGGGTGAAGAAGTCGTTCCAGACCGCGACGGCGTTGAGCACGAGCGCGGTCAGGGTGACGGGTTTGAGCATGGGGAACACCACGTAGCGGAACACCTGGACGGGAGCGCAGCCGTCGATGGCGGCGGCGTCCTCGAACTCCCGGGGCAGCGAGCGCAGGAACCCGACGTAGAGGAACGTCGTGAACGGCACCTGCAGGCCGGAGTAGAACAGCACCAGCGCCCACACCGATCCGAGCAGGCCGAGGTCGCGCATCGTCTGGTAGAGCGGCAGCGCGGCGAGCTGGAATGGCAGGACGAGGCCGAGCATGACGAGCAGGAACGTGCCGCGGGACCAGGGCGCCGTGATCCGTGCGAGGGGGTACGCGGCGAGTGAGGAGACCGCGAGCACGACCACAACGCTGACGGCGGTGACGAGGGCGCTGTTGACGAGCGCACCGCCCAGGCCAGCCTGCTGCCATGCCTCGGTGAAGTTCGACAGCGTCGGTGACGTGGTCGGCTCGATCGGCGAGTGGGTGTCCGACGGGGCCCGCAACGCCAGGTTGACGAGCACGTACACCGGGAAGCCGATGACGGCGGCGACCGCGACCATGACCAGTTCGAGGGCGAACGTCCGCCAGCGGTAGCGGTTCATGACGCCGCCCGCTCGTTGCGGGCGAGCACCAGGTACTGGCCGGTGGAGGCGACCGCGACGATGATCGTGAGGACGACGGCGAGGGCGATGCTGTAGCCGAACTCGCCGAGGGTGAACGCGTCCTTGTAGATCAGCGTGGAGATGGTGTCGGTGGCGTGCCCGGGGCCGCCGCCGGTGAGCGCGTACACCTGGTCGAAGAGCTTGATCCCGCCGATGATCGACAGCATCAGGTTGATGGTGATCGCCGGTGCGAGCAGCGGCCGGATGATCGACCAGAACCGGCGTACCGGGCCGGTGCCGTCCACCGCGGCGGCCTCGAAGATCTCCTTCGGGATCGACTGGAGCCCGGCCAGGAAGATCACCATGGAGTAGCCGGCGAACTGCCACACGATGACGGCGACCACCGACCAGAGCGCCAGCTGCGGGTCGCCGAGCCAGTCCTGCCGCCAGGACCCGAGCCCCAGCGCGGCGAGCAGGCTGTTGACCGCCCCGTCCGGGCCGAGCAGGTTGCGCCACAGGTAGGCGGTCACGATCGGCGTCACCACGGCCGGCGCGAACAGGAAGACCCGCAGTACGTTCCGCGACTTGATCATCGCGTTGACGCCGAGTGCGAGCAGCAGCCCGACACCGTTCTGAATGACCGTGATCGCGACGGCGATGACCAGCGTGTGCCAGACCGCCTGCATCGCGTCCGGGTCGTCGACCATCGCGGTGAAGTTGTCGAGGCCGACGAACGACCAGTCCGGCGACAGCCCGTCCCAGTCGGTGAAGGCGTAGTACACGCCGCGGGAACTCGGCAGCAGCACAACGAAGGCGAACAGCAGCATCGCCGGCAGGCCGAACCACCATGGGGGGCCGGTTCGGCGCCCTCGCGGTGTTCCCGCATAGCGTGAGGGGGCCTGCGGCTTCACGGCAAGTGTCATGGGCAATGACCACCTTATGAAACGTTTCATCCTTGGGCCGAACAGGTGCTGGCCGGCGTCGTACGGCCGGCCGCCATGGGATTGGTGCCGGGGCTGTCGCAGATCCGAGACCACCCGACCAAAAGCGGTGGGAAGTTTCGCAGGGAATGGGCAACGTTTTCCGAATGTGTGACGCCGACCATAGGATCATTCGCGCTGTTACGTCAAGGGGTCGGCAGTGCTTCACCAGCATTACCCAGCACCGCGTCCTCAAGGGACTGCGCCTCCGAGGGAGATCATCCCTACCTCTGCGAGGGTAACGTTGCCCAACCTATGGGAGGTCCACCGGATGAGTCCTGACGCCCCAGCTCGAAGGGTCACGATCGTGGACGTGCCCAGCACGCACAGCAAGCTGCTTGCCGTGACCGGCTGCCCTCGGCAGCACCGCTGCGGGCGCAGCACATACTGGCCGGGCCCACCTGGCCGGCCGTATACTCGCGGGTAACGTTGCCCACACTGGACCAGCCGGAGGAGCCTGGATGCGCAAGACGGCGGCACCCGCCCGGCGCGTCACCATCGTCGACGTCGCACGCCACGCCAACGTGTCCACGACCGCGGTGTCGAAGGTACTCCGCAACGCCTACGGCGCCAGTCCGGAGATGCAGGCGAAGGTCCGCCAAGCGATGGCCGACCTCGGCTATCGGCCGCACGCCGCCGCCCGAGGCATGCGCGGCCAGACTTACAGCATCGGCGTGATGCTGCCGACGATCCGCAACCCGTTCTTCGCCGACGTCCTCGACGGCATCACCGAGCTCCTCCGGGACGCCGGCTATCAGGTGCTCATCGGCCCCGGTTGCAACGGCCAGGCCGAAGAGGCGCGGGTGACCGAGACAATGATCGATCACAGCATGGACGGCCTCATCCTCGTCGCCCCGGTCTCCTCGCGCCAGCACCTCGACCGCGTCGCCGGCCTGGTCCCGACCGTCACCGTCGGACGGCACGGACGCTCGGCAAGCTACGACTCCGTGGCCGACGACGACATCACCGGAGCAAGACTCGTCGTCGACCACCTCGTCGAGCTCGGCCACCGCCGCATCGCCCACATTGATCACCTCGAGAACGACCCGGACCGCCTCGCCGAGATGCCCAACGCCGTGCGCGCCGACGGCTACCGGCAGGCGATGCGGGCCCACCGGCTGGACGAGTACATCGACATCGCGTCCACCAGCTACACCCAGGAGGGCGGATACCTCGGCGCCCAACAGCTGCTGTCGCGGCTGCACCGCCCGACCGCCATCTTCGCGGGCGCCGACATCGTCGCCATGGGGGCACTGCAGGCCATCGCGGAGGCCGGCCTCGCCGTGCCCGACGACGTCGCCGTCGCCGGCTACGACAACACGATGTTCGCCGCGTTCGCACCGATCTCGCTCACCAGCGTCGATCAGGGCGGACGCCAGATGGGCCGCAACTCGGCCCGGCTCATCCTGGAGCGCATCGCCGACCGCACCCGCCCCGCCACCCACATGAAGCTCACCCCGACCCTGGCCCCCCGCCGGACCACCGTCACACCAACCCCTTAGCTCAACCGCTCGCACGCACCGACCTTGCGCGAGACGCAGCCCGGGTTCCCGCGTGCCGATCGCGCGTTTGTTCCAAGCCCCGGCCCTACGCCTGCCGCACCGACAACACCGGACCAGCAACCACCACCTGCATCCACGCCGACCTCCAAGCCGTCGCCACCGCACTCGCCACCATGACCGGCCAACCACACCCACTCGCACAAACCACCGACGATCAGCCAGGCGGTGGTCACCCGCCGGCCTGACCACTCGTCTGGCCTCAGGCGATGGATCTGTGCACCGACCCGACCTACGACACCGAACCGCGCGGATCGGTGCCAAAGGAGGACGCTCATGTTGTCACCACTCGGCGAGGGAGCCGTCGGCGTGGCGCCAGATCGGGTTGCGCCAGCGGTGGCCGACCTCGGCGGCGCGAAGTACCGCTTGTTCGTCGACCTCGATGCCGAGCACCTTCAACGCCGAACGGGTGTTCCGCGACATCACCCTCAACCCCGCCACCGGGATACTCGCGCAGCTCCTCGGCCGGCCCGTCACCGCGGTGGAGACTACGATGTGGCGGCAGCTGGCGGCCCGGCTGGTGTTGCGGGACAACCGCACCGCCGGGCAGGTCTGGGTGTTCGACGACGCCGACAGCCCCGCCTGGCCGCTCACCACCACCGGGTTCAACAACGCCTGCAACTGGGGCATCCGCGACGTCCTCCCGGTCGGCGACGAGCATCTGTTCTTCGGCACCAACCAGGGCTGGCAGTACCCCACCGAACCCCGCGACGACCCGCCCCGCCGCGCCGGCTGGCAACTGCTCAAATACTCCCCGGCCGCGGCCTCCGACGGCCAGACCGCCGTCGAGCTTCTGCAGGCCCTGGTCCCCGGCTGGGCCGACCCGGTCAAGCTGGCGCGACGCGTCGCCGCGGCACTGCCCGTGCCGATCGGAGCCACCCGCGAATAGCCGCGCGCCCGCTCACGCCGCGGCCGCTCACGCCGCCCAGCGTCGGACGCGCTCGGCGAGAGTGCCGAGGGGCAGCGGGCCGGAGGTGAGGACGGTGTCGTGGAAGGCGCGGATGTCGAACCGGTCCCCCATCGCGGCGCGGGCCTGCTCACGGAGCCGCTGGATCTCCAGGCGGCCCACCATGTACGCGAGGGCCTGGCCGGGGTCGGCGATGTACCGGTCGGTCTCGGACTGGATCTCGACCTCCGCCATCGCGGTGTTGGCCCGCAGGTAGTCCACGACCTGCTGGCGGCTCCAGCCCTTCGCGTGGATACCGGTGTCCACGACGAGACGGGCGGCGCGCATCGAGTCGGTGGCGAGCATGCCGAGCCGGGTGAGCGGGCTGGAGTAGAGGCCCATCTCGTCGGCGAGGCGCTCCGCGTACAGCCCCCAGCCCTCGCCATACGCGGTGAACTGCGCGATACGCCGCAGCAGCGGCAGACCGGTCAGCTCCTGCGCGAGGCTGATCTGCAAGTGGTGGCCGGGGACGGCCTCGTGGAAGGCGGTCGCCTCGGCGACCGTGCGGTCGCGGCCGCCGGGCTGGAAGGTGTTGGCGAAGTAGATGCCGGGGCGGCTGCCGTCGATCGCCGGGGCCAGATAGTAGGCGGCGGGAGCGCCGGGAGCCTCGGCGGCGGGGACCGGCGCGACCGTGCACCGCTGCGCCGGCAGCGTGCCGAACCACTCGGGTGCGGCCTTCTCGGCGCGCTCGATCGCGTCGCGTGCCGCGTCGAGGATCTCGTCACCGTCGCGCCAACGCAGCGCCGGGTCGGTGCGCAGACGGTGCAGCACGTCGGCGGTGTCGGAGGCGCCGAACGCCTCCGCGCCGATCTCCGCGAACTCCCTGGCGAGCCCGGCGATCAGGTCGAGGCCGATGCGGTGCAGCTCGTCGGGCGTGCGGTCGGTGGTGGTGTGCAGGCGCACCTGGCGCAGGTACAGCTCGTCGCCGCCGGGCAGGAAACACAGGCCGGCCTCCTCCAGGCCGCGGGAGGCGGGGGCGATCTCGGTGGCGAGCGTGTCGCGGTAGGCGGCGACGGCGGGCCGGACGACCTCGTCGATCAGCCGGTCACGTTCGGCGGCGAACCCGTTGTCGTCGGCCGGCGCGGGCTTGCGCAGCGGGTCACCGTCGGCGTTGGCCAGGTAGCGGTCGAGGTGCGCGACGGCACCTTCGACAAGGTGCCGGACCGGCCGTCGGCCCGCGGCGATGCCGTCGCGGTGGCGCTGGGCGATCTGCGCGAACGCCTCCGGCAGCTTCCTGAGCCGGGCGAGATAGCCGTCGGCGCGGGTGGCGTCGGTCAGCCCGACCATCGGCAGCTGGACCAGCAGCGCCGCGGCCGGTGCGGTCCAGGTGTCGGTGATCGCATACTCGGTGGAGCGCAGGTCCACGGTGTCCACGATGGACTGCGCCTGCTGCAGGACGACGCCGAGGGTGAGCTGGTCGTCGTCGCTGAGACCGGCGGGGTCCAGCGCCCGGGCACGGGCGGCGATCGCGAGCGCGCGGTCCCTGATCGCGGCGTCGCCGGCCTCGCTGTAGTCGCGCATCTGGTCGTCGCGGCCGGGGATGCCGAGCAGGGAGGCGCCGATGGGGAACACGTCGAGCATCACGTCGAGCAGGTCTTCAGCGAGCTGGTTGGCAGTGGACATGTCGTCTCCCTGTCGCCGCGCATCGATCGGTGCGCCGATGCTACTGGGTGCGCGGCCAAGGGTGCACCGTCCGTAGCGCATCGGCTCCGTTGAGCACGGTGTCCCGACCGGTGCTCGCCGGCCGGTAGCATGCGCCGCGACGGGTGTAGCGCAGAGGTCGTCGCGGCGGGACTGCAATTCCTGAGGACGCCGGTTCGAATCCGGCCGCCCGTCATCGTCCTGTCGTCGCGTGTTCGGGGGACGCCGATGGCGCTGTCCGAGCCGGTGCTGCGCAGGTACGACCTTCCGGCCGCCGCCGTGCGGGCCGCCACCCGATGCCGGCTCGCGGGCGACTGGCAGGGCGCGTGCGCGGCGGCCGGCGTCGAGGTCGACGCGTCGGTGCTCGCGGCGGAGCCCCGGATGCTGGACGACCTGCGGCACCTGGCGCCGGATCTGCTCCGCTGGCATCTGCTCGACGGTGGCCTGGAGTGTGCGCGCGGCGTCCGGTTGCCGCTGCTGCTGGCGCAGTACCCCAGGGGGCTGGCGCTCGTCGTGCATTGCCGCTTCGAGACGTACGGGCCGCACCGGCTGCGGCTGTCGACGGACACAGCCTGGGTACGTAGCCGGTGGGACAGCAGCCGGCATCTGTGGGACGCGCGCCACGCCACGCGGCTGCCGCACCGGCTGGGCGGCGGTGACCGTACACCGGGCTTCCACCGCGACGGCCGCCGCCTGGACCGCGCGGACCTGCCGCAGACGGCGCCGCCGAGGGACGACCGTGCGGCGAGCGCGGAGTGGGAGCAACGGCTGCTCCTCGACGACCGCCTCGCCGGATGGCGGGCGGCCGGGGTCGAGATCGACCCGACGGTCACGGCGGCGTTCAACGCCGCCGGGGCGCTGCTGCCGTTCTTCCGGATGAGCCTGGTCGTGCCGGCCGCCTGGGACCTGCTCGGCGCCGGCGCGAGGTCGGGCACGGTCCTGGTGACCTGGCTGCCGCAGCTGCCGGACCAGGCGCTGACGCTCACGCTGCGCCGAGGCGCGGGGGCGGTGCTGCGGGTGGACAGGTGGCGCCGGGCGCAGCGCCTGCCGGCGGTGCCGGAGACCGCCTTGAACCTGCCGTGGTTCGTCGAGGCGCTGCGCCGCGGGTGGCTGCCCATCAGCGCCGTGCATCCGCTGGTACGCGCCGCGATGTTCCCGGACGCCCCGGACACTGCGTACGCCCCGGCGGCCGGTGTACGGGTGCCCGAAGGCATCCACGTCCAGTGCGGCCACCGGCGGCACTACGTGGGGTGGCGCGACGGCAGGTTGGCGGCGTTGAGCCACACCCCGGACGACGTGCGCCGCGAACTCGCCCTGCGTGCGCTGGGTGGCAGGTCAACCGGCTGCCTCGCCGTGCTGGACAACTGGTCGGCCCGGACCGGACCGTTGCCGCGGCAGATCCGGATGGTCGCCCGCCACATGCTGCTCGCGGCCGGCCACGGCGACGTCGCCGAGGTGCACCGGCTGCTGGACGCCGGGGTCGACCCTCGCGGTGTCCGCGGCGTGCAGCGCCGATCACTGCTGCACATGGCCCACCTCATCGGTGACGTCGCTCTGATCCGGCGGCTGCGGGCGGCCGGCGTCGACCCCGCCGTGCCGGACAGCCACGGACACAGCGCCCTGCAGGCGGCGCAGGCGATGGGTGCCTCCGCGGCGATCCTCAGCGGGCTGCGGTAGCACCACGGCTCTGCGTCCGCGGCCGGGTCTCGTCCACGGCGCCGCCGCCGAGCGGCAGGTCAGCGGTCCGGGTCCACTCGTCCCGCGGCGGACGCGGCGGACGCGGCGGACGCGGCGGACGCGGCGGAGCGGACCCGGGGGTCCGGATCCGAGGACCGGAGCGCGTCGAGCCGGTCGCAGGCGTCGGGGTCGGCCAGCGCCCGCAGCGTCGCGGCCGCCCTGGCCCGCACCTGCGGCGCCGGGTCGTCGAGCAGGGCGCGGACGGCAGGCAGGTGGTCCCGGTCGGCGCGGCGGGCCACCGCGGTGGCCGCGTTCGCCCGCATGCCCGGATCCTCGTGGGTCAGCGCGCCGGCGAGCCCGTGACGCGCGTCCCAGCCCTGCTGGTGACCCACGATCCAGATGTACGCGCGTTGCCGGAAGATGTCGCCGCCGGGCAACCCGTACCAGTCATTCGCGGTGCCGGGGATGGTGGCGAGCGCGCGGCCGGCGGCGCGCCAGACCGCGGTGTCCGGCGAAGTCACGAACACATGCCGCAGCGTCGGTGCCGCCGCCGGATCGCCGATGCGGCCCAGCGCCTCCGCCGCCCGGCCGGCGTACGCGGTGTCGCACAGCCTGATCAACGCACCGACGTGCCGCCGGTCACCGGTGCGGGTCAGGACCCGCGCCGCCCGGTCACGGACCGCCGGGTCCGGATCATCGCAGGCCACGAGGGCGATGTCGGGCACCCGGGGGTCGTCGATGTGTGCCAGCGCCCGGAGGCTGTGATCGCGGACGTTAGGGTTCGCGTGCCCGGCCAGGTCGGTCAGCGTCGGCACGGCGTCGGGCGCACCGATCTTCCCGAGCGCCGCGACGAGGGCGATCGGCACCCATCGCGCCTCCCGCGCCATCTGGCACAGGGCGGGCACCGCCTCGACGGCGCGGAGCTCGCCGAGCGCATGGGGCGCCGACTCCGCCCACGCCGGATCCGTGGTCTTGTCGATGAAGAAGGCGATGTGTCCGGCCCCGTGCTCGGTGAGCCAGCCCGGATCGTCCCGCCACGGTGGCTCGATCGGATCGAGGAACCGGCCGTGCAGCGCGGCCTCGGCCGCCGGCCCGCCGACCGCCCGCAGCCGGTCTACCGCCGCGCGGCGGACCCACCGGTCCTCCGGCCTGGCGGTGGCGGCGGCCGCGGCGAGCAGGCGGAGTTCCCGGTCGCCGGCCGGCCCGGTCAGCCCCCGGATCGCGGCCACGGCCAGCCATCCCGTCTCCCGCTCGACGACGTCCAGCAGCCGGTCCCGGTCCAGTGGTTGGCCGCTCGCCACCTGCGTCTTCACGGCGACGAGCCGCTCCCAGCCGTCGGTCGAGTCCCACCATGCGACGGCAAGCCGGCACGACGCCGTCTCCGGCCGGGTGGCGATGGCGTACACGCCGGCGCGCAACGCATTGAGGCAGCACAACCGGGCCGGTCCGGCCCGCTCCGCCTCGTACGCCGCGAGCAGCGCCGTCAGTGCCTCGCCGGTGCCGATCGCGCCGAGCCGCCGCGCGTAGCCGCCGAGGTGCCCGTCCTTGCCCGGTGACTCGCCCGGCACCGTCTCGTCCGCGCGATCCAGCGGGCGCGGCAGGCCGAGCGCATCGGCGAGCCGGACGTGCTGCTCCCGCCAGTATTCGTACGCGTGCTGCCCGGCGAGGTGGTCGCGCATGTCCGTGAGCACCGCGTGCCGGATCGTCGCCGCGCCGGGCGTCCGCACGAGCCGCTCCGTGAAGCGCGCCCGGTCGTCGCCCGGGCGCATGGACATGGACTCGACGAGGTGGACGACGCGCGGCGCGACCCCCGCACGGGCCAGGTCCGCGACGGACACGCCACGTCCGGGCACGAGGTGCAGCCACGCGGCCTGGCGCACGGTCACGCCCGCCCCCGCACCGGACCCGGCGAGGATCCGGTCCACCCGTTCGAGGTGGCCGAGCAGCAGCCCACCGCCGGCGAACAGCTGCCCCTGGTGCGCCCGAGCCGCGATCCGGCGTGCCTTGGCCAGTCCCATGCCCGTATCCAATACCACCGCGACCGCATACCGTGGTCCCGCCGGGGACGCCAACACCGGTGCTGCAAGATACGGGCAAGCACCGGAGTGGGAGGAGCCCCTGTGGGGATCGCGGGTCGTCTGATCGACATGGCCGAGGCCGCCCTGCTGACGGAGGCCGAGGTCGCGGCCGTCGACGGGGTCGGCGACGACTTCGTCCGGGTCGACCTCGTGGCGCCGGCGTTCCGGGCCGCCAAGTGGGCGGCCGGGGCCAAGGTGCAGATCCGCCCGCCGGGGGCCGGCCGGGGGCTGCGCACGTTCACGCCCACGAGCTGGGACGTCGACGGAGGGCGAACCAGCCTGCTCGCCTACCTGCACGGCGACGGGCCGGCGAGCGTCTGGTTCCGGCGGGTCCAGGCCGGTGACCGGGTCAAGCTGATGGGGCCGCGCCGGTCGATCGATCCGCCGGCCGCCGGTGAGTCGGTCCTGTTCGTCGGCGACGCCACGAGCGTGGCGCTGGCCGGCGCGTTCGAGACCACGGGAGCCGCGCTCACGTGCCTGTTCGAGGCGGAGCGGCCGGCGGCGCTGGACGGCCTGCGGCCAGGCGCCGAGGTCTGCGAGCCGGCCGCACTGCTCGACCGGCTACGGGCCGCCAGGGCAGGCATGGCAGGCCCGTACCGGCTGGTCGTGACGGGCAACGCGGCCACGGTCCACGCCGTCCGGCGGGAGATCCGCACGTGGTCCGCACCGCCCGCCAAAGTGACCGGCAAAGCGTACTGGGCAGCCGGCCGCACCGGCCTCGACTAAAGCATCAGGCGGTGAAGGCCTTCACCTCCAGCAGCCCCACCGAGCTGGTGCCGTTGGACTGCAGCACCACGCGCAGCCGGGTGGTGCTCACCGCGGTGAACGTGACCGTGTTGTACGCGTTCGCGGTCACGGTGTAGGCGGACGCGCCCGGCACGTCGGTGTAGGCGCTGCCGGTCCAGTACTGCAGCTTCCAGCTCGACGGCAGGTCGATGCCCTGGTTGTCGTCGAAGAGGTACACCTGCGCCTTGTTGAGCTGCACAGCGCTCGGCCAGGTGAGCTCCGCCCACTGCTGGCCGCTGTTGGGCCAGGTGCCCCAGCGGCGGTTGACGGTGTCGTTGGACGACGGCGGGTCGATGCCGTCGTTGATGGCGGCGACCGACTCCCACGCCGAGGTGTAGGACGCCGACGGGGTCGCGGAGCCGGCCACGTTGACGCCGCCGGTCGGCGGGGGCGTGGTGGTGCCGCCGATGGCGAGGTCCGCGCTCGGGAACGCGCTGAACGACGGGTTCACGTCGGCCTCGCCGCCGGCGCCGTCGCAGCGGCGGTCCGGGTTGAACGCCAGGTAGGTGCCCGACGAGCAGGCGATCGCGAACTCGGCGTCGCCGCCGACCACGATGCTGCCGGAGAGGTTGGCGCCGTTCTGGATGAGCGCGTTGTCCTTGACGACGGCGTTGCCGCCGACGGTGCCGCCGTTGACCCAGCCGAGGCCTTCGATGCGGGCGTTGCCGGTGACCGTGCCGGCGAAGACGGCCGCCTTCGGCCCGACGTAGGCGGTGGCGGCGACGCTGGCGTTGCCGGCGACCCAGCCGCCGCCGTTGCTGTGCCAGTGCCCGCCGTTGGTGGCGGCCGGCTTCACGTAGCCGGGCTCGAAGCCCGACGGCGCCGCGCCGGCGACGCGGAACTCGTACGGGAAGCGCCGCGCCTTGGGGTAGCCGTCGAGGAACGCGTAGTGCGGCACGGCCGACGGGGTGCCGGTGACGACGAGCCACACCTCGCGCTCGCCGGCCTGCAGCTGGAAGTCGATCTGGCCGTCGGTGCCGGTCGTCAGCGGCGAGTACCGCGGCGTGCCGTTGCGCACGGCGACGAGGCCGAAGGTCCAGCCGGTGGCGCCGGTCTCGGCGTGGCCCTTGAGCCGGACCTTGACGAGCCCGCCGTCGGTCGCCGCCACCAGCTTGATCTTGTTGAAGCCGTAGTCGGACGGGGCGACGCGGGCGTTGATGCGGTAGTGGCCGAGCGAGGCGTCGACCGCCTCGACGCTGCCGCCGTTGTAGGCGTTGTTGAGGAAGCCGGCGCCGTACACGCCGTTGATGAACGGCATCAGCGTCGACTTGTTGCCGAAGTCGTAGGTCACGGTGCGGGTCGCGTACTCGCCCACGCGCCGGTTCAGCTCGGTCTGCGTGATGCCGGTGATTCGCCGGTACGTCTCCAGTGGATGCTCGGTGTTGCGAGCCTCGTTCCAGATGCGGTTGAACATCGCGAGGCCGTCGCGGTCCTTGATGTACTGCATCAGCATCCAGTTGCCGTAGTGGTGGCGGCTGGAGCTGTAGTACAGGTTCTCCGAGCGCAGCCAGCGGCTCAGGTCGCCCGCGGCGGTGGTGGGCAGCGCCTGCATGGCCATGAACTCCGCGCTGGTCTCCCAGAAGGTGCCCGCGCTGGCGTCGGTGAAGCCGTACCCGGAGCGGCCCAGGAACGTGTAGTTCTGGAACACGTGCCCGAGCTCGTGCGCGAGGCCCCAGGAGCCGGGCAGCGCGGCCTTGGGGTCGATGTTGATGACGCCGACCTTGCCGTCGACGGAGCCGCCGGTCGCCCAGGCGTTGAGCTCGGTGCGGTTCCACGTGTTCGTGACGATCACGATGATCTTGTACTGGGCGAGCAGCCCCTGCTCCGGCGTGAACTGCATCGTGTTCACGTAGAACGAGTACAGGTTCTCCAGCTGGGTGATGATGCTGTTCGGGTCGAAGTTGTACGGCGAGGGCGCCGAGGCCGGGTTGGTGCCCGACTTCTCGCCCCACAGCAGGATGAAGTTCGTCGACTCCCGGGTGCGGTTCTGGGCCCACGGCACCTCGCCGGTCTGGGTCCAGCGGGCCGGGATGTAGAGCGACTTCGCGGCGGCGGCGGCCGGCCGGGTCTGCAGGGCGACGAGCACCCCGGCGATCACGACGAGCGCGACCAGCGGCGCCAGCCACAGCCGGCGCGATCGGAGATTGATGGTGGTCATGGCATCACACCCTGCACCGAAAACCTTTTCGGGGCAACTGAAGTCTCCTTTTGCGTTTGCTTTTCGGACCCTTAAGCCGCACCCGGCGGCAACGGGAAGGCCCCGGGACGCCAGAAGGACGCGTCCGGGACCCGAAACTTTCATCAGGCGTCCACGGCCTCGACCTGCGCCATGACCGTCTTCAGGCGGTCGTTTCGTCGTAGGAGGCACGGTGGGCGAGGACGTCGTCCATGTGGTGCTGTGCCCACAGTTTCAAGCCGCGAACCAGGCCGTACATCGACAGGCCCAGGTCCGTCAGCTCGTAGGAGACCGTGACCGGGACGGTCGGCGTCACGGTGCGGCTGATCAGGCCGTCGCGCTCCAGCGCGCGCAGCGTCTGGGTGAGCATCTTCTGGCTGACGCCGGCGAGCAGGCGGGACAGCTCCGAGTAGCGCATCGGGCGGGGGTCGCCGCCACAGTCCGGGCCGCTGCCCAGGGCGGTCAGGATCAGCGCGACCCACTTGCCGGAGATCCGCTCGAGCAGCTTGTGGCTCGGGCACACCGCGAGGAAGGCGTCGTACTCCGCCTTGCTCTGTGCCCGCTGCTGCGCCGCCGTCGTCGTCGCCATCGGCCGTCCCTCCAACCACCGGGTGTGTTACGCACCTTGAGGTGCGTACTTCCCAATAGGAAGTTACCCCCTGAGAGTGGAGCGGCACCTGTCAGGCAGCAGAACAGAGGAGCACGCATGTCGTCCACTGCACTTCCCGGCGGCACCTGGACGCTGGGGGATCTGACCGTCAGCCGGTTCGGCTACGGCGCCATGCAGCTCGCCGGCCCGTGGGTCATGGGGCCGCCCGCCGACCGTGACGGCGCCGTCGCCGTCCTCCGCGCGGCCGTCGAGCTCGGCATCACCCACATCGACACCGCCGACGCGTACGGGCCGCGGATCACCAACCAGCTCATCCGGGAGGCCCTGCACCCCTACCCGGCGGACCTGCACATCGCGACCAAGGTCGGGGCGACCCGCGACGAGCAGGGCGGCTGGCCGCCGGCCAGGGACCCGCAGAGCCTGCGCCGGGCCGTCCACGACAACCTCGACAGCCTCGGCCTCGACGCGCTCGACGTGGTCAACCTCCGGCTCGGCGACGCCGAGGGTCCCCGGCCCGGCTCGCTCGCCGAGGCCCTCGGGACGCTCGCCGAACTGCGGCAGCAGGGCCTGATCCGGCACCTCGGCGTGAGCAACGCGACCCCGGAGCAGGTCGAGGAGGCTCTGACGATCACCCCGATCGTGTGCGTGCAGAACCTGTACAACCTGGCCCACCGCCACGACGACGACCTGATCGACCGCCTGGCCGGGCGAGGCATCGCCTACGTGCCGTTCTTCCCGCTCGGCGGCTTCACCCCGCTGCAGTCCTCGGCGCTCTCCGGCGTCGCCGCACGCCTGGGGACGACCCCGATGTCCGTCGCCCTGGCCTGGCTCCTGCACCGCTCGCCGAACATCCTGCTGATCCCCGGTACATCGGCCACGGCCCACCTGCGCGAGAACGCCGCCGGCGCGGGACTTCGGCTCTCCGACGACGACCTGGCCGAGCTCGACGAGATCGGCCGCTGAGCTGCAACCGGATTGCACGCGGGCGTTGGACCGGCTCACCGAGAATGCCGGGGTCCTTGCAACCCATCGAGGAGACCGACATGGTTCGAACGAAACGGCTCGCCGTCGCGGTGCTGGTCGCGTCGGCCGTCGCGGCCCTGTATGCCAGCGATCCGAAGCACGAGACCACCGGCGATCCGAATCCCACCGTGGCGCTGACCGCGTTGTCCATCGCATCCATGTATGCCGCCGATCCGAAGCACGAGAGCGACCCTGATCCGAATCCCAATGTGGCGCTCGTCAACGGCGACCCAAGGGGCCAGAGCGGCCCCGGCGGTGACCCCGTCGGCTGAGGCCGCGCAAAAGGGCGGGCCGTCACCACGGCCCGCCCCGGGGAACCAGTGCTACAGGCTGACCGCGCGGCCGCCGAGGGTCACCACGAGGTGCCCGTCGGCGGCGAACGACCAGGCCAGGGCGCCGCTGTAGGTGGCGCAGCGGGAGCCGTTCGTGCCGGTCCAGAACTGGTTGCTGCTGTCGGCGTTGCCGACGGTCTTGTCGTTGGAGCCGCCGCTGCTGAACCGGCAGGAGGTGTTGCTGCGGTACGTGTGGGTGCCCGCGTCGAACGAGAAGTTGCGTTCGGCGTTGTCGATGGACAGGTTGTTGGAGATCGCCATCGAGCCGGGGTTGTTGTTGTACGTGAAGCCGTGGTGCCCGTTGCGGTAGGCGATGCTGCGCTGGACGACGTGGTTGACGCCGATGCCCTCGCCGCCGAGCTTGTAGCCGTTGCGGTCGCCGTTGGTGTTGACGGTGCCGTTGCTCAGGGTGCCGTTGTTGTAGGACAGCGAGTCCTGGATGGTGACCGCGCCGATCGGGCCGGTGTCGGTCTTGGTGTAGAGGTCCCAGCCGTCGTCGATGTTGTTGTGCGAGACGGTGTAGCGAAACACGTTGCCGGGGCCGCTGGTCAGCTTGGCGGCGAAGCCGTCCGCGTCCTCGCCGTCGGAGTCGGCGTTGTCGTGCGACTCCGAGGAGAGGATGAGGTTGTTGGCCGGCCACTGGGACTGCGGGGTGTCGGAGGCGGCGCGGGAGATCTGCAGGCCGCTGTCGCGGTTGAAGCGGGTCACGACCCGCTCGATGGTGTTGTTGCTGCCGCCGACGAAGATGCCGTTGTCGCCGGCCCGCTCCACGACGATGCCGGTGATGTGCCAGTAGTTGCCGTTCACCGCGAGCCCGCGGTTCGCCGGGTCCTCGGTCTGCGCGGCGAAGTTCAGCACCGGGGTCTCGCCGGGGTACGCGGTGATCCGCTTCGGCGCGCCCGACGTGCCGTTGTTGCCGACCGCGATGGTGACGGTCGAGGACAGGTTGTAGGTGCCGCCGCGCACGGTGATCGTGCCGCCGGCGGTGACCCTGGTGATCGCCGACGCGAGCGTCGTCGGGCTGGCCTGCGTGCCCGGGTTGCCCGCGCTGCCGTTCGGCGCCACGTACAGCGCGGACGACGGCGGCTGGGACTGCGACGGCGAGCTCGAAGGCGAGCCCGAGGGCGACCGGGACGGCGTCGGTGACACGGTCGCCGTCGGGGTCGGGGTGGTCCCGCCGGTGGTGACGGTGACGTTGTCGAAGCTGGCGCTGGAGTACGCCGTCTGCAGGCCGATCCGGCCCTTCGCGATCGACGCGTCGCTCGCGGAGGCGACCTGGGCGCCGTCGACGGAGCCGCTGATGGCGCCGCCGTTGACGGTGATGGCCAGGGTGTACCAGGTGCCGGTGGACACGGTCCGGGAGGCGCTGCCAAGCACCGTCACGGAGCCGCTGTTGACCGCCTGCAGCTGCACCTGGTTGCCGGGCAGCAGCGCGAGCCGGTAGAACGTGGTGGCCCCGGTCGAGCGGGCGAGCAGGCCGACGAAGCCGCCCGAGCCCAGCGACAGCGGCTTCACCGCGGCCTGCACCGTGTAGTTGGTCCAGCCGCTGTCGCCGGCGAAGTCGCGGGCGTTCTCGCTGCCGGCGTTGGACTGCTGCAGCACCTTGCTGCCGTCGGTGACGACGCTCCAGGAGCCGCCGGACTTGGACCAGCCGCTGGTGGAGCCGTCCTCGAACGTCGCGCTGAACGCCGTGTCGGCGAACGCGACCTGCGCGGCCAGCGCGACACCGGTGACCGCGGCCACCGCCGCGGACGCGGCCAGCCACCGGCGCGCCCGCGGCCGGGTTCGGACTTGTGCACTCATGGTTCCTCCGGAAAGACAGACGCGCACGCGCGACGGGCGTGCGGCAGTGCGATCGGCGGCGCTTCCGGGGCGGCGGGAGCGGGGCGGATCCACATCGACGCTCGTCACCGTAAGGCAAGCGCTTTCCTAGAGACAAGGCGTGACGTGTGCAGGTTTGTTGCAGGATGTACCGGCAGCGTCTGGCTCGGCCGGGCGGGTCGCGGAACCTCCGACACGGCCCCGATTCGCCGCCGAACGGAGCAGCGGGCGTGATCCGTTCGCACGATCGCGGGCGGATTCGGTGCTTCCTAGGCTGCGGGGGTGCCGGACACCGCCCTCGGAATCGACTACGGGACCTCCAGCACGGTCGCCGTCGTCCGCCACACCGACGGCCGGATCCGGCCGCTGCTGTTCGACTCGTCGCCGCTGCTGCCGTCCGCCGTGTTCGCCAACAGCGCCGGGCGGCTGCTCGTCGGGCGGGACGCGGAGAACTCCGCGCGGCTCGACCCGGCCCGCTACGAGCCGCACCCCAAGCGGCGCATCGACGAGCTCGACGTGCTGCTCGGCGACCGCGGCGTGCCGGTGCCCGAGCTGATCTCGGCCGTGCTCACCCGGGTCCGCGCCGAGGCCCTGCGGACCCTCGGCGGCCCACCGGCGACGATCACGATGACGTGCCCGGCGACCTGGGGCGCCGCCCGCCGCCAGGTGCTCCTGGACGCCGCCGCCCTCGCCGGGCTCCCGGTGCCGGCGCTGGTGGCCGAGCCCGTCGCCGCCGCCACCTACTTCGCCTCCGTCCTCGGCCACGCCGTGGCGCCGGGCCAGTGCGTCGTCGTGTACGACCTGGGCGCCGGCACGTTCGACGCGAGCGTCGTGCAGCGCACCGCCGACGGGTTCCGCGACCTGTCCTGCCGCGGCCTGGACGACGTCGGCGGCATCGACCTCGACGCGCTCGTCGTCGCCCACGCGCGCACGGTCGTCGCGTCCCGCGCGCCCGAGCTGTGGCAGCGGCTGGAGGCGCCGTCGTCGGCCGCGGACCTGCGCCACACGACCATGCTGTGGACCGACGCGAAGCACCTGCGTGAGGCGCTGTCGCGGGAGTCGTCCGCCAGCCTGTTCATCCCCGCGGCCGACGAGGAGGTGCTGCTGACCCGGCAGCAGTTCGAGACGGCCGCCGAGCCGCTGCTGCGCCGCACCGTCGACCTGGCCCTGACGACGCTGAAGGAGGCCCGCGTGCGGCCCGAGGCGGTCGCGGGCTGGTTCCTCGTCGGCGGCGGCACCCGTACCCCGCTGATCGCGACGATGCTGCACCGGGCGACCGGGGTGGCGCCGACGGTCCTGGAGGAGCCGCAGCTGGTGGTGGCCGAGGGCGCCCTGCACCTGGCGAGCCTGACCGCGACCGCCCCACCTGCGACCTTCGCGGCCCCCTCGGTCGCAGCCGCGCCTGTCTCCGCCGAGCCGGCGCCCTTCGCAGCGCCCCCGATCACCTCCGCGCCCGTCTCCGCGTCACCCATCTCCGCACCACCCGTCTCCGCACCACCCGTGGTCGCGCCGATGCAGAGCACCGTCCCACCCCCGGCGCCGGTCGTCACCGCCGCCACCGCGGGGCCGGTCGACGAGCCGTCCTGGCCACCGTCGGCTCCCATCGCCGCGCCCGTACCCCCAGCGCCCGCACCCCGGCCCGTACCCGCGGCGTCCGGACCCATGGCCGGGGTCGGAACCGGGACACGCGAGCTGTTCGGACTCGTGGCCGCCGGTTTCGCCGTGCTGGTCCTGCTCGTGGGCTACCTGGAGGCCAGCGGCAACGGGTTCTGGCTCATCGGCGGCGGCCTGCTCACCGCCGGCCTGCTGTGGCGCGGCTGGCGCCTGCGTCACCCCGGCCCCCGCGGCGCCGACTGGCTGGCGTTCTCGGCAGCGGCGGCCGGCGCCCTCATGCTCGTCGTGTACACCTTCATACGCATCTCGGGGATGATCTGATGGCTGCCGGACTGTCGTCCTACGTGGTGGCGTCCGCGGCCGCCGCCGTCGCCGCCACGGGCGCCGTCGTCGCGTGGGCGGCGACCACCGCCCGGCCCGCGCCCGCGGACCCACCGGTGACCCTGTCGAAGCTGCCGAATCGGCCCGCCGAGATCCGCGGCCTGGCCGCGGCCCTGATCGCCGCGGTGGTGGTGTTCGCCGTGCCACCGAGCAACCAGGTGGAGTCCGTCCAGGAGGTGTCCGCCGTCCTGCTGCTCGCCGCCGCCGCACTCCGCTGGTATCGCTTGACCCGGCCCGGACCTGCCGTGCTCGACCGCCTGACCCAGGTCCTCGCCCTGGTGCCGGCCTGCGGCCTGTTCGGCGGCGCGTGCGTCGTGGCCCTGTACGACGGCCTGGACGAGCTCGACTGGTGGGGCCCGTGGCTCGGCAGCCTCGTCCTCGGCGGCGCGCTCGCGCTGGTGGCGGGCCTGTCCTGGCGGCAGCAGCCGACCCAGCCGCGGTAACGCCGCCGGCCGTCGTCGCCCTCAACCACGACATCGACGAAAGCGCCCCATGGTTCCGCTGGCTCAGCGGCCTCACCGCCGCTGCACGTCTCCTGCACGCCACCCACGCCCATAGCAGCGCAGCCGATTGGACCCGTCAGCCAGGACCGTCCACAAGCGTCAACTCGACGCCCGCGCCGCGGAGCATCCGGATCGCCAGGTCCAGATACCCGAACCTCCTGCCGTCCTCTCCGTACTGGACGGTCCGGGTCAGGTTGCGCCGGGCGACCTCAGCATTCGTCCAGCGCACCCGCAATGGCGCCGAGGTCTGCTCCGCCCGCAGTTCCAGGATCGTAGCGACAGAGATGAATGCGGACCCGACCCAGCCGCCGGGGCCTTCCACCGCCTCACCCAGCGCGCAGAAGAAGCTCGCCAGGTCGACCACGTCCCTGCCGTCGAGCACCGCGTCGACGGTGTGGACCCGGTCCGGCTGGATGGTCGCGGACCAAGGGCTGCACAGCTCGGCGACCTCGAGCCAGCCCTCCCGCTCGCCTGGCGGCAGCGCAGCCCACCGTCCAGGCAGATCCGGACGCCGCGCCCGCCACCACTCCCAGACGCCGGCAGCCGCGGCGTGCGGCAGGCTGATGATCCAGCACGTGGCCTCGGCGGCGCCGTTGCCGGGCGCATGCTCGAGTCGCAGGTCCCAGATCTCATAGGAGCCCATCACGGCGCCTGCCGCGTCGAGCACGTCGACGGCCATGTCGACTCCAGGGGGCAACTCCCCCAGGACATCGACACCCGTGAGACCGAACCGCAGCTGGTGCGCCGCGTCCTCGGGATCCTCGAAGTCGTCGTAGACGGTGCGGTCGCTGACGAAGAAGCGGGCGATGTCCGCGCACCGCAGCACGACGGCACCGGTCTCATGGATCCGGAACGCGTACCGCGGTCGGGACATGCGCCCACCTCTCGTCATTCGGGCGCCGACAACGTGTCAGCAGATGCCTTTCGGCACGTCGGTGATCTTTTTGTAGTGGTTGCTGGTGTAACCGTAGTCGCCGTCAGCGTTCGGGCCGAGAATCTTGAAGCTCGGGCCACGCCCGGGCACGTTCCACTCCGGACTGCCCTGGAACCCCGGCTTACGGATGGGCGCCGCACCCCATTTCCGCTTGTATGCGTCGGATGGGAGATTGCCGTGCTCATCGGCAACTGTACCGGTCCAAAGCTTCTGGTTCTGCGTGCCTTTGTGATTGTTCGGCGAGCCGTTGCCGCCCGTGATGGCCCTGATCGCGTCGCGGGCCCAGCCTGGGATGCCGCTGTTGTGGACCAGGACGGTGGAGGTGCCGGCGGTCACGTAGTACGTGTGGGCGTCGGCGACCGTCAGGTTGAGCATGTGCTCGCTGCCCGGGCGGGTGTCCACGCCGAGGACGGGGACGGTGCCGCCGTCGGCGGTGCGGACGAGCTCGTCGGGCAGCAGCTTGCCCGCCGGGATCCAGGCCCCGGCGCTGACGCTCCAGAAGGCGTGGTTCGCGGTAGTGCGGACGACCTGCTCGGTGCCGGCGGCGTCGCGGACGAAGACGTCCACCAGGTCGTGGTCGAGGTTGTCGTGCAGCGCCGTGACGAGGCGTGGCTCCGTCTTGCCGGTGACCGGGTCGGTGGCGAGCACCCAGTCGCCGAGGTCGACGTCCTTGATCGCCTTGACGGTGCCGTCGGCCATGAGGACGGGGGTGTCCGGGGAGAAGCTGTTGCACGGGCAGGCCCGGCAGCTGGTCGCGGCCCGGCGGGCGGTGTTCGCCGCGGCGCCTTCCTCCGAGCCGGCGGCGGCACCCTCGGCCGCGGCCGCACCGCGGGCCGCGCCGGTGATCGCTGTGCGGCCGGCCGCGATCGCCGCCTGCCCGGCCGCCTTCAAGCCCTGCCCGGAGGCCCAGGCGACCGCGCCGCCCAGGGCCGCGGCACCGGCGACCGCGCCGACGGCACCCGCGACGGCGCCGACCACCGCCCCGACCCCGACCGCGCCGACCCAGCCCATCATGCTGCTGCCGTCGGCCCGGCCGGCCGCGACGTCGAGGCCGTGGGTGACCGCGCCGGAGACCGCGCCGCCGACCGCACCCGCGATGGCGGCACACCCCACCGCCCCGGCACCGAACGTGGCGCCGGTGCAGATCGCGCCGACCGCGATGCCGGCGGCGATGCCCGCGACCGCACCGACCAGCTCGGCGTGGTTCATGGCCCAGTCCGCGCTGGCGTCCCACGCGCTGCACAGGAAGCCGCAGTTCTTTTTCTTCTTCTTCTTGCTCGGCGGCGATGCCTTCGGCGGCGGCGGGCTCCACCCGGGCATGTCACAGCGGGTCGTGGCCGACCAGCAGTAGTCGCCGGAGGAGCCGCTGTCGTTCTCGGTGCCGGTGCAGCCGCCCGGGCCGCCGACGTAGCCGGGGGCACAGCTCGCCGAGCCCTGCAGACCCGAGGGGTCCGACGAGTTGATCGGGTCGTTGCCGGCATACGAGTACCCGCCCAGCTGGTTCGGGTCCTCGGTGCTCAGCAGCGGGTCGACGGAGATGAACCGGCCGATGACGGGGTCGTAGTGCCTGGCACCGAGGATGGTGAGCCCGGTGGTGGCGTCCGTCGACTTGCCCAGGTAGCCGTGGGTGTCCGGCCAGTTCGCCGGCTGGGCACCGCGCGGCGCACCGAATGGTGTGACCGCCCGCCAGGTCGGGTTGGCGCCGTTGCGGTCCAGGCTCAGGGTGGCCGTGCCGACACTGTCGGAGAACAGGTAGCTGTAGGCGGTGGCGGTGGTGCCGGTCCGCACGCACTGCGCGCCGTCGGGCGCGGAGTAGTAGCGCCGCCCGGTCACCACGTTGGTGTCCGTGTGCAGCGTCAGCTCCTGCCCGGGCAGGAAGAGCGTGGTGGTGTTCGCGCTCGGGTTCCGCTGGATCAGCAGGCCGCCGTCCGGGTCGTACACGTAACCGGCGTTGAACACGCTGCCGGTCTTGACCGCCAGCAACTTGTCGTGCCGGTCCCAGGTGAACGTCTGGGTGTCCCGCTCCGGGGTCACCCGGGTGATGGTGCGGCCCATCGTGTCGTACGTGAACGTGCTGGCCTTGGTCACCGTCGCGCTGGTCGTGGTGGCCGACTGCAGGGTGTGCGGCTGGCTGCCGTTGGTCGGGTAGGCGTAGTCGACCTTGGTGTCGCCGCCGGTGACGCCCGGGACGGCGTGCCTGACCTCTCCGGTCTGGTCGCCGAGGGTGTTGTACGTCCAGCTCGTCCAGTACGGGTCGATCCCGCCGACGGTGGTGTTGCTGCCGGTGACGGACACGTCCGCGGCGCAGAGGTCGGTCGCGGTCCACGCGGTGGTGAGCCGGCCCAGCAGGTCGTAGCGGAAGCACTGCGTCTCGCTGGTCGCGTTGTTGTTGCGCGCGTTCGTGGCGGAGACGATCTGACCCCCGGCGTTGTACCGGTAGACGACGTCGTCCATGCGGGTCGTGCCGGTGCCGGTGCGGTCGACGTAGGAGTTCACGATGTTGTGGGTGAACTCGTCGTAGACATGGGTCCGCCAGGCCACGTTCGTCGTGCCGAAGCCGAACTTGGTCTGCGAAACCCCGCTGAACGGGTTGTACTTCGTGTTGTCGACGTAGTCGCCGAGCGAGCTGCCCACGCCGGAGGGGAGATCCATCGCCGTGTAGGTGCGGTTCACCGTCTCCGCGGGCAGGCCGCCGGCGTTCGGGTAGGCCGTCTTCTGCAGCAGGCCGTTCGTGGTGCTGTACGTGTTGGTGAACGTGTACGTGTTGGCGAGCGCGCCGTTGCCGGGCGCGGCAGGGATGGTGACGGTCGTGCCCAGCACGCCGCCCCAGCTGTTGAAGCCGGTCGCCTCCGTCTTGTACTCGTAGCCGTTGACGAAGCTGCTGGAGGAGGCGAGCTCACCGATGCCGTTGCTGATGGTGGTCGAGTCGTAGGTCCAGGTCGCCACCGGCGGCGTCGTGGTGTCGCCGTCGTACTGGGCGACCTTGCGACCCAGGTCGTCGTACTTGTAGCTGGTCTTCTCCTGCAGGTGGTTGGTGGAGGAGAGCAGGTTGCCGTTGTTGTCGTAGGTCGACGTGGTGCCGCCGGCGTCCGGGTCGGTGGTGCCGATGACCTGGCCGAGCAGGTCGTACGTGCTGGTCCAGCTGTTGCCCTTGTCGTCGGTCGTGCGGTTCATGTTGTGCCGCGCGTCGTAGCCGTACGTGATCTTCACCGGGTTGCCGCCGGTCACCACCGAGCCGTTGACGGTCGGCATCGTCGTGTAGGAGTCCAGCTCGATCGGCCGGCCGGCGCTGTCGAGGATCTGCGTCGTCGGGGTGCCGCCCTCCGGCGGGAGGACCGTGGTCCGGTCGCCGCCGTAGACCGTCTTCGCCTCGTGCTTCTGGACGCCCTTGGAGAAGGCCACCTCCCGGATCTTGCGGCCGGTGCCGTCGTAGAACACCTGCTGCTGGTCCGGGATCTGGTTGTCCTTGCCCGTCATGTCGAGCATGGTCGTGCTGGGCAGGCTGGTGGCGTCGTAGTAGGCGTTGTTGGTCTTGACGACCCAGCCGTGCCCGTCGTAGAAGGTGTCGCTGACGATGCGCCCGCCGACCGGGGTCGGCGACTGGGTCTGCCGCGGCCGGGTGAGCGCGTCGTAGAGCGCGATCGTCGTGCGGTAGGTGCCGTCGTCGTTGAGCGAGGAGGTGCTGATCGCCGACGGGACGGTCTGCGAGATCTGGTACGTGAACTTGAGGTTGGCGCCCTGGTTGAGCGCCCGGCCCGGCCGCCAGACGCCGGTCGCGCGGCCCAGCGCGTCGTAGGCGACGGTCGTCGTCAGGTTGTTGAGGTCGGTGCTGGCGGTGGCCAGCCCGCGCGACGGGTCGAAGACCGTGGTGGTCGACTGGCCGACCGCGTTGGTCGCCACGACCTTCGTGGTGAGGCCGTTGGTCAGCGTGTAGGCGGTCGTGCCGGTGGTGTCGTTGGCGTCGGTGGCCCGCACGGTCCGCCCGTACTGGTCGTAGGTGACCCGGGTCTTCGTGAGGTAGTCGAAGGCGCCGTTGCGGTAGTCGAAGGCCACCTGGGTGACGCTCACGTTGCCGACGGTCGGCGCCGCCTGCGGCCAGGTGGTGTCGAAGGTGTCGGTGTCGTAGAACGTCCGGGACCGGGAGATCACCTGCGCGGGACGGCTCACGCTGGTGGGCGCGGTCAGGCCGTTGACGCCGGACCCACCGCAGGGCACCGCGTCGGTCTCGACGGCGGCGACCAGCCCGACGATGTTCGCCGCGGTGTTGGCCGGCGCGTAGGTCGTCGTGGTACAGGTGGCCAGCGACGGGTCGGTGACGTCACCGTAGTCGTACTGGACGGTGGGCAGGCCGGTGGTGGTGTCGTAGGTCGTGTCGGTGCGCGTCGTCAGCCACTTCGTCGGCGTGCTGGAGGTGATCGCGTTGGTGTTGCGGGTCGTGACCGCCCGGGTCATGTGCGAGGCCAGGTCGTCGAGGCCGGTGCGGGCACGGTGGGCCAGCACCGGGCTGACCCAGTAGTCCGTGACCGAGGCCGACTCGACCGGGCCGCCGTCGCTCGTGTACTGGATGGTCTGGCGGGCCTGCCCGGACAGCTCAGCAGTGTCCGGGACCGACTGCGCGGCGCCGGCGACCGTGACGTCGGTCGACAGGGCGACCGTCGCGGTGCGGCGGGTGCCGTCGGGCAGCTTGTCGCCGTCCATGCCGCGGTAGTAGCGGGTCTCCGACAGCGTCCTGGCCTCGAGGCCCGAGCCGGTGCGGGTGCGGACCCGGCCGTAGCCGCGCCACTGCCCGTACGTACGGTGCTTCGCCTTGGTCAGCTCGTTGTCGTCCAGATGCCAGGCGCCGCCGTCGAGGTACTCGTACGTGCTGGTCTGCACGGGGCTCTTGCCCGTGGGGTCCTGGTCGGACACCTCGGTGACCACGTACTTGTGGAACCAGTCGAGGGTCGGGTTGGAGGCACCCTCCGGGGTCCAGTACACCGGGTAGCAGAGGCTGGTGTTCTGGCTGGGCACGATCGTCACCGGTGCGGTGCACTCGGTCTTGTAGCCGATCCCGATGACTTCGCCGGTCTCGGTGGTGATGGTGGAGATGCGGTGGTGGTTCATCGCCGGCGCGCCGTCGATGCCGTCGGCGCGGTTCGCCAGCCTGGTGAACTCGAACGTCGTCGCCGGCAGCGTGATCGCGCCGGTGCCCGTGCCGCCGGTGCGCTTGATCGACTCCAGCCAGAGTCCGGGGGTCGTGCCGTCCTCCGGCGACGGGAAGCTGTGCTGCAGCGCGAACGAGTCGACGGAGGTGTAGGCGGAACCGTTCCAGATCTGCGTGGCGATCCCCTTGGTGCGGATCCGCGTCCAGAACGACACCGAGTGGTTGTTGCAGGCCTTGCCGGCGTCGCAGTTGAGGTCGTACGGGGTGTCGGGCCACTTCGTCTTGGCGTTGACGATGTTGGCGGGTGCGCAGACCGTGTCCGACTCGATGCACCGCTCGGTGTTGTCGAACTTGACGCGGGCCGGTGCGCTGGTCGCGTACGGGTCGGGGTCGCGCAGGCCGTAGTCAATGTGGTCGACGTAGCCGCCACGGACGTAGGGCACGCCGGTCGTGGACCCGTTCGGGCCGTAGTAGTTCTGCTCGGTCTTGTAGTAGTACGCGTAGGCGTTGTGGTGGGTGTCCACGACGTAGTCGAGGTTCCACTTGTACGCCTGGTCGCAGTACGACGCGTCGAAGCCGGAGGACTTGTAGCAGGGGTCGGCCGAGCGCGGCGCGTACACCCGCTGCGTCCACGCGGAGTTCGTGGCGTCCTTGCCGCTCGCCCAGCCGGGCAGCTTGTTGAGGCCGAAGAAGTACTGGGTGCCGTCCTTGGTGGTGATCTTCCAGTACTCGCCGTCGTTGTCGCCGTTGTCCGCGCCCGTCAGCAGCTCGACCCGGGCGCCGTCGTCGGTGGACAGCTTCCAGTGCGTCGGGACGCTGGTGTCGTAGATCAGGTCGCCGGAGCCGGCGCCGAACGCCACGTGCACGATCGGGCCCGCCCAGCAGGAGTCGCCGGTCTTCTTCGGCGAGCCGTCGTCGTCGGAGCAGGTCCGGTACGTCCGCTCGACGGATCCGGGGTCGTAGCTCCACCCGTCACCGATCGGCGACGACTGGTTGTTGGTCGCGACCTGCTTGCCGTCCATCGACTGCGACGAGTACGCCAGGGACACCGACGGCGACAGCGTGCCCGGCACCGGCGGGAGCGGGATGGGGTACGTGTAGCCGAAGTCGCCGGAGCTGTTGCCCGCGCTCCACGACCCGGCCGGCTTCAGCGGGGTCGCGCCGTAGTCGCCTGACGTGCCGCTGGCCCCGGCGGTCAGCGCGAACACGACCGACGAGGCGGCCTTGCCGTCGCGCAGCGCCTGCCCGCCGGCCGGGATCGTCACCAGCCCGGACAGCGTGCCGTCTCGGTCCCGGGTCGTGTGCACCGCAGTCTGCGCCGTGCACGCGGCGACCTCGGGCGTGCTCAGCGAACACGGCGGCAGTGTCACCAGCCGGAGCCGGTTGGCGAAGTCGCCGCCGTACTGGCCCGCGACCTGGGCGGGGTCGACCGAGACCCGGACCTGCCCCTCCTGTGCGGCCGGCTCCGCGGGCTGCGCCTGCAGCAGGAAGCCTTTGACCCCGGCCCGCTCCGAGGCGGTCCGGTCCGCGAGGGAGATCTTCAGCTTCGTCGGGCCCGCGCTGCCCCGCGCCACCCGGACCGGCAGCGCGCCGGCCTTCGTCGAGGGCACCGCGGCCGGCTGGCGGGATGTCCGGGCGGCGTCCGCGGCCTGGGCGTCGGCGGCGGTGAGGTCGACGGTGGCGCTGCCGGCGGCCGGCCACGACACGGCGGGCGGGGTCCACACCGGCGCGGCGGCCGGCTTGCGCACCGCTGCCGGGGTCGCCGCCTTGCCGCCCTGGACGCTGGACCACTGCTGCTCCGCCGGCGCTTTCACCGGCTTGGCCTCCGCCACCGACGGCAGGGCCACGAAACCGCTCGTCACCAGCGTCAACGCGAGCGCGCGGAGCAGCGTCCGCCGCGCCGGGGCGCTGCCCGGTCGTGGTGGTCGAAGGGTCTTGAACCTGATTTTGGACATGCCGGTGCCGCGCGTCGCCATGTGTGGATCCCCCGTGTGATCGCAGAAGCGTGGGCGGAGCTTACAACAATGTATGCAGATGTATGTGCCCCTGGATCTGGGCCTCCTGATCCCGTAGCCTGCGCGGTCGAACGTGTTCAGAATGTGCCGGCCGCTGCCGTCCTCGGTGTTCGGCGGCCACAAACGACGCTGACCAGTGTCTATCTCAACGGGGGAATCACCATGCCAAGGGCAGGGTTAACCGCAGCGCGCGCTCGAAGCGGGCTGTCCATCGTCGTCACGGCCGCCGTTGCCGGCGCCGGGATCGGGATCCTTGTCACACCCGCCGCCCCGGCGGTCGCCGCGCCGGCGGTGCCGAAGCAGGCCGTCCGGCCGGTCGAGGACGCCGCGGCGCGGGCCCGCGCGACGGGCCGGCCGGTCGAGGTGGCGTCGGCGACGTCGGCGACGCAGCAGACGTTCGCCAACCCGGACGGCACCTTCACCACGAACCTGAACGCGCAGCCGGTCCGCACCAAGCGCGACGGCGCCTGGGTCGGGCTCGACGCGTCGCTGCGCCGCAACGCCGACGGCAGCTACAGCCCGGCCGCGTCCGCGGCGCCGCTGGTCATCTCCGGCGGTGGCGGCGGCGCGTTCGCGACCATGGGCGGCAGCGGCGCGCAGCTCGGCCTGAAGTGGCCGGGCAGCCTGCCCGCGCCGACGGTCAGCGGGCCGACCGCCACCTACGCCGGGGTCCTGCCCGGCGTCGACCTCGCGGTCACCGCCACCGAGCAGGGCGGCTTCTCCCACGTCCTGGTCATCCGCGACGCCGCCGCCGCGGCGAACCCGGCGCTGAAGAAGCTGCGCCTGCAGACCGTCGCGCCCGGTGTCACCGTCACGGCCGGCGCCGACGGCAACCTCACCGCCGTCGACGCCACGGGGCAGGTGCGGTTCACCGCTCCGGCGCCCGTCGCGTGGGACTCGGCCACCCCCGCCACGAAGGCGGGCCTGCGATCGACCGCGGCGGAGCTGCCGTTCGTCAACGGCGAGCCGGCCCGCTCCACCGTCCGCGGGCCCGGCGCCGTGGCCCGGCAGCACCGCGTCGGGGTCAGCGTCGAGGCCGGCAACACGGTGGTCATCGCGCCCGACCCGGCGATGCTGCAGGACCCGGCGACCACGTACCCGCTGTACGTGGACCCGTCGTGGAACCCGACCCCGGCGGCCGCGAACCGCAACGCCTGGACGTACGTGAACAGCAACTACAGCACCACCAAATACTGGAACAGCTCCGACTGGGCCCGCGCCGGCTACGCCGGCTGGGAGACCCCGTACTACAAGGCCCGCTCGTTCTTCCAGTTCGGGATCCCCACCAACATCTGGGGCACCAACATCACCAAGGCGACGCTGCAGCTGAAGTCGGTGTGGTCCGCGACGAACAACGTGTACAGCTTCGGCGTCTACCACATGTGCGGGATCAGCAACCAGACCAGCTGGGACAACCAGCCGTGCAAGGGCGGCCTCGTCGCCAGCGCGAACCTGCCCGGCAACTGGCGCAGCGACGGCAGCCCCAACCCGATGCAGCACGACTTCGACGTCAAGAGCGAGATCGTCTCCGCCGCCGCCGGGCACTGGTCGGCCACCACCCTCGGCCTGTTCAACTCCACCGAGACCAACCGCGACGCGTGGCGCAAGTTCCAGAACAACCCGACGATCGCCATCGAGTACAACGCCGTGCCCAACACCCCGACCAACTACGGCAGCAGCCCGTCCGTGCCGTGCGGCGGTGGCGGCCAGATCGGCAACACCGACGTCACGTTCTCCGCGACGGTCAGCGACCCCGACGGCGCGCAGGGCCTGCTCGACGCCGGGTTCAACATCGCCGACAGCACCGCCGGCACCATGGTCGGCACCCCGGTCGTGACGGTCAGCAACAACCAGACGGCGTCGGTCACCATCCCGGCCAGCAGCTTCACGCACGGCCACGTCTACTCGTGGAACGTCCGCGCCAGCGACGGCCACGACCTCGGACCGGTCACGCCGACCTGCTGGTTCAGCGTCAACCAGAACACGCCGTCGGCGCCGCAGGTCACCTCCGTCGCGTTCCCCGCCGACACCACCGGCGCGGCCGTGGGCACCGCCGGCACGTTCCAGCTCTCATGGTCCGGATCCGACCCGGCGATCAGCTACGTCTACAGCCTCAACGTCGAGCCACCGGCCGTCATCCCCGGCGGCTACGGCCCGTTCCGCGGCGGCGCGGTGACACCCGCCGCCTCCGTCGCCGGGGTCCGGACCCCGGTGACCCTCACCCCACGCCGGTTCGGACCCAACATCCTGTACGTGTACGCCATCAACGGCGCCGGCAACCCGAGCCCGGTCACCGCCTACCGGTTCACCACCGACGCACCGGCCCAGCCCGCCGTGTTCGGCGACTACACCGGCGACGGCAAACCGGACGTCGTCTCCGTCGGCACCACCGCCCTGCCCGGCGCCTGGCTGTACGCCGGCACCGACAACGCCGGCCACCTCGCGGCACCGGTCCAGGTCGGCGGCGAAGGCACCGGCGGCGCCGGCAGCACCGGCACCGTCACCGACTGGGCAGGCAGCACCGTCGGCGCCCTCGATCTCACCGGCGACGGCGCCCAGGACCTCCTCGTCAAACTGCCCCGCAGCGACGCCGACGGCAACGTGCTCGTCATCCCCGCCTACGGCGACGGCGGCACCCTCGACCCCAACGAGCGGATCAAGCTGCTCCTGCCGAAGGTCGACGGCACCGACGGCAACCAGGTCGTCGACCAGATCGCCGCCTCGGTGCTGCCCAGCATCACCGGCTCACCGCTGCCCGACCTGTACGTCATCGTCGGCGACGCCCTCTACGTCTACCCGCCCGGCTTCCCGCCCGGCGCCTACGAAAGCCCGATCCTGATCAGCACCGGCTGGACCGGCAAGACCATCACCGCGACACTCAACGGCACCGAACCCGCGCTGTTCGTCCGCACCGACGCCACCGGCAAGGTCGACCTCGTCACCGGCAACACCGCCGGCGGCGTCTTCGCCGGCGCGACCGGCAGCACCACCGCCACCTACTCCACCACCGGGTTCCCAGCGGCCACGACCCCGGTCGTCACCGGCGCCGACATCAACCGCGACGGCAAACCCGACCTGTGGAGCGACCTGCGGCGCACCTCGATCAACGCCAACCTCAACACCGGCGCCGGCACCTTCGCCGCCGCCGTCACCAACGCCACTGGCACCACCGGCCTGGTCAGGTCCGGGCTGCCCGGCGGCCTCTGCCTCGACAACGCCAACGGCTACGCCACCAACTCCAACCCGATCCGCACCTACCGGTGCAACACCGGCCTCGGCGGCCAACTGTGGACCATGCCCGGCGACGGCACCCTCCGCATCCTCGGCAAATGCGCAGACATCGCCGGCATCGGCCCCACCGCCGGCAGCCAGGTCTGGCTCTACGAATGCAACCAGACGGCAAACCAGATCTGGCAACCCGGACCGAACAACAGCCTCGTCAACCCCGGTACCGGCAAATGCCTCGACGCACCCACCCCGGCGGAGACCTCGCTGCGGATCCTCACCTGCAACGCCAGCCCCAACCAGTCCTGGACCCTCGACGGCACCGGCATCGGGTTCGTCCGCTCCGGCTACGCCGGCAAGTGCCTCGACAACAGAAGCGGCACCATGGCCGACGGCAACCCCATCCAGATCTGGGACTGCACCGCCAACGTGCCCCTCGCACAGACCTGGGCACTCCTCGACGACGGCATGCTGCACAGCACCACCTCGATGTGCCTCGACATCACCGGCGGCGGCACCGCCAACGGCACCAAGGTCCAGCTCTACACCTGCAACGGCACCCCGGCCCAAACCTGGCGCCGCGGCCCCAACAACACCCTCGTCAACCCCGCCTCAGGCCGCTGCCTCGACCTGATCAACGGCAACACCACCAACGGCAGCGCCCTGCAGATCTACGACTGCGTCGCCAACACCACCGCGCAGGTCTGGATCCTGCCGCAGTAACGGTGCGAGGTCGGTGTGGCCGGGCCGGCGACGGTCCGGCCGCACCACCGTCAGGCAGCACCGGCTGTCAGGGCGCCGGCGAGAACGGGCGGACGCCGACCCGCTCCGTCTCGTTGATGACGTCCCACAGGATGCGTGGAGCCTTCGTGCCCTGGACGGTCCTGACCGTCTTGCGGTAACCGCCGCGGTAGGACACCGTCACCCGGTAGCTGTAGCGGTCGCAGCAGGGGTTCTGCGGCTGGTACGAGTTGCGCAGCCACCGGAACTGCCAGCTCCCGGCCGTCCGCAGCACCGGCCGGCCGCCGACCGTCGTGCGGTCCACCACGAACGAGTCCTGCTGTCCGGCGAAGCCACCCGACCGGTCCAGCACAATCTTGGTGGCGGAGCCGAACGGCACCGGTGCGGCCGCGGCGGGCGCGGCCGGTGCGAGCGCCGCGACCCCGCAGGCCGCGACCAGCGTCACGATGGTGTTGCGGGCGATGCGTCCCATGGTGTCTCCCCCGTGTCCGGCGTCGCCGTCGACGCCTCCTCCCCCCGAGGACACCACGGACCGCTCGGCGACCATGCCCTAAATGCCGGAAATAGGCCTTACGTGCCGCGCGCCTGGCCGCACGGCCGACCCGTAGGTGGTCCGGATCCGGGGGTGGCCCGGGGCGCTCCCCGATGCCCGGACCCCCTCCCGGACGCGACAGTTGAACGGTCGAACACGAGCGAAGGAGAAAAAACGAGATGGAGACCGTTCACGGCACGATGCGCCAGCACGACCTGGTGCGGCCGGTGCAGGGGCGGGTGCTTGGCGGCGTCTGCGCCGGGCTGGGGCGGCGCTTCGGCATCGACCCGTGGCCGGCGCGGCTGCTGTTCGCGCTGATCCTGCTGGCGATTCCCGGCACGCAGATCCTCGCCTACCCGATCCTGTGGATCCTCATGCCGGCCGAGACCGCACCGAAGCTCGCCGAGCCGAAGCTCGCCGAGCCGGAGCCGACCCTGACGAGCGTCTGACCGCCGCCACCGCCACCGCCACCGCCGCGCCGGAGCCGCCGCGTCGGAGCCGGTCAGGCCGCCGGGCCCGTGGGCCACGGCTCGCCCGTGGTCGCGTCGAAGCGGCGGATCGTCTTCTCGCCGGCCACGAACAGCGCGGCGCGGCCGTCCACGTCGAGCGCGCAGACCGCCTCGAGGCACTCGTCGCCGAAGCGCACCGGGGCGGCGACCGGCTCGAAGGTGGCGAGGTCGAAGCGCCACAGGTTGCCGCCCTCGACCACGGCCAGGACCGGGCCGGGCGCCAGGCACACGGCGGCGCCCTCCTCGAAGGCCCGGAAGTCGCCGACCAGGTCGCCGCTCACCGGGTCCACGCGCCGGATCGACTGGTCGGCGCTGGAGGTCGCGAGCAGGGTGCGCCCGCCGATCTCGAACGGCACGATCGCGAAGTACAGCTCCAGGTGCGCGGACACCGGCGGGCCCACCGGCACGCCGGTGACGGCGTCCCAGCGCCACAGGCGGCCGGTGTCCTCGCCGCACGCGAGGTGGGGCCGGCCGTCGACGGTGTAGGCGGCGATCCGGTGGATGCGGTCGTCGTGCACCAGCGGCGGGGCGACCTCGGCGCCGGAGGCCGCGTCGAACCGCCGGACCACCCCGTCGGAGTCGCCGAGCACGAGGACCATGCGGCCGTCGTGGACGTACGACGTCACCGCACAGACCCACGGTGCCTTCACGTCGCCGGGCCGGGCCAGCCGGAGTTCGGGCGCCGCCGGCGCCGGGTGCGGCAGCCGCCACTGCCGGACGACCTCACCGTCGAGGGCGGTCACCAGCACCGGCCCGACGTGGTCCGTACTGAGATGCGACGTGATGAAGCCGCCCATGGCGTGCCACTTGCCGACTCCCGCCGCCCCGATCGTCACGCCGGTCGCCGCGTCGTACACCGTGATCTGGCGGTCACGGTCCCTGCCCACCCGCACGAGCACGGGGCGGCCGTGGGCGACGGCACCGAACAGCCCGTCCTGAGCGTCGCCCCAGCACCCGTCACGGACGGCGAACGGCGGGCCGAGCGGATCGCGCACGGGCACACTCCCAGCGGTCGGCGGCCGGAGCCCCGGCGCCCCGCGACGGTATCAGCGGCCGACGACGGCGGTCACCCGGCCGCGGGGGCGCGCAGCGGGGCCAGGGCCCCGGTCCAGCGGACCAGCTCGTCGAGCATCGTGACGGCGCCGGCCTCCATGGTCTCATTGGGGCGCAGCGTGCCGTCCTCGTCCACGAACTGGGCGACGAACGGGATGTGCACGCCCTCGGGGATCGGCATCATCTTCAGGACGGTCAGCACCGGCTTCAGCGACTGCACGGCGCGGGCGCCGGCCGCGACGCCGCCGTAGCTGACCAGGCCGACAGGCTTGTGGGCCCACTCCTGGGAGAGGTAGTCGAGGGCGTTCTTCAGCGGTGCGGTGTAGCCGTGGTTGTACTCGGGCATGACGATCACGAAGGCGTCGGCCCGGTCGACGGTCGCGCTCCAGTCGAGGGTGTGCTGGTGCTCGTAGCGGCGCAGCCGCGGGTGGTTGGGCTCGTCCATGAGCGGCAGGTTCCGCTCGGCGAGGTCGACGAGCTCCACCTGCTCGAAGCCGCCGTGCTTGACCGCCGCGGCGTGGATCCACTCGGCGACCGGCAGGCCGACCCGCCCCGGGCGGGTGCTGGCGATGATGATCTGCAGGGTGTGCACGGTTCTCCCTCGTTCAATTGCTGACGTGTCAACAACCGTAGCCGGATTTTGCTGACGTGTCAGCATCCATCGGTACGATGTGACGCATGACCGAACCGCGGTGGCTGGACCGGGACGAGGAGCGCATGTGGCTGGCGTTCCTGCGGATGCGCCGGACGCTCGACGTGGCGATCGACGGGCAGCTCGCCGAGGCGGGCCTGTCGGCCGCCGACTACGACGTGCTCGCGCCGCTGTCCGAGAGCGACGGGCAGGTGCTGCGCGTGCGGGACCTGGCCGCGGGCATCGGCTGGGACCGCAGCCGGATCGCCCACCACCTGCGGCGGATGGAGCAGCGCGGGCTCGTCGCACGGTCCGGGTGCCGCACCGACGGGCGCGGCACGATGGTCAGGCTCACCGAGCAGGGACGCGCGATGATCACCGCCGCCGCGCCCGGGCACGTGGCGACGGTCCGGAGGGTCCTGCTCGACCAGCTGGACCCCGACGACCTCGTCCGGCTCACCGCGATCGCCGAGCGGGTGGTCAAGGTCGCCGGCTCCGCCGGCACCGCCCGCACCGGCGGCCCCACCTGAGCCGCACCCTGCCCTGACACCGGGCCGGACCTGCTCAGGTCGGCCGCTCCCACGCCGATGACGTCATAGTGGGAGTCGGCGTGCTGGGGCGGCTCGGTGAGCAGGCGCGGTTGCGGCTGCTCGCCCAGGCGTTCGAGCGCGGCATGGCGGCGAAGGCGGTCGCCGCGCTCGTCGAGGGGGCGCTGGGCGACCTCGTCGAGGTGAACGCCGCCCTGTGCGACCTCGTCGGGCACGGCCGCGACGAGCTGCTCGGACGGTCCTGCGCCACGTTGTTCGACGCCGCCGACCGGCCGCCGGTCGTGGCGGCGCTGGCGGCCCTGGCCCGGGACGAGCGGCGTGAGCTGGTGCTCGACGGGCAGCTGCGCAGGCAGGACGGCGGGCTGGTGCCGGTCACGATCCGGGCCACGGTGATCCACGACGCGCTCGGCGGGGCGCACGTGGCCGCCGAGTTCGCCGCACGGACCACAGCGGCCACGGCACCGGCCACCGCGACCACGGCCCCCGGCGGTCACAGCGAGGCGCTGCTGGACGCGATCGTGTCCGCCACCCCCGACCTGTTGCTGGTGAGCACGCCCCAGGGGCAGGTGGTGCGGGCGAACGACTCGTGGGAGCGGCTGCTCGGCTGGACCGAGGCCGACCTGCAGGGCATGGACGTCACCACGCTGATCCACCCGGACGACGTCGCCTCGAGCGTGGCGGCGGCCCGGGTGGCCGCGGACGGCGGGCCGGCCGCCGGGCTGCGCAACCGGTACCGGACCCGCGGCGGCGACTACCTGTGGCTGCAGTGGAACGGCGCCGCGCTCCCCGGCCAGGACCTCGTCGTCGGCATCGCCCGCGACGTGACCGCGGCCGTCGAGGCGCAGCGGCGCGCCGAGCGGGAGACGGCGAGGCTGCGCACGACGATCGCCGTGCAGCGCGAGGTGACCGCCACCGCCGACGACCGGGCCGCGGTGCTGCGGCTGATGGCGGAGCGGACCCTGCAGGTGATCCCGGGCGGCGACGCCGCCGTCGTCGCGCTGCTCGACGCCGACGGGGCGGCGTTGCAGGTCGCGGCCGGGACCGGCACGGCCGGCGCCGACGACCCCCGGATCCCGGTGAACGGGTCGCTGTCCGGCCTGGCGATCCTGACCGGCTCGACGCAGCGCTGCGACGACACCCGCGCCGACGAGCGGATCTCTGCCGCGGTGAGCGCGGCCGTCGGCGTCCGGTCGGTGATCGTGGCGCCGCTGCTCGGCGTCTCCGGCCCGCTCGGGGCGCTGCTGGTCAGCAGCCCGGCGCCGGGGGCGTTCAACGACGCCGACGAGCAGCAGCTGACCCTGCTCGCCGACGCCCTCGCCGGCGCGCTGCGCCACGCCGACGACGCGGCCCGCAACCAGGCGCTGCTGCGCGCGACGACCGCCGCGAACGCGCAGCTGCAGGCGCAGCGCGGCGAGGCCCTCGCCGCCGTGGAGCGGCTCGAGCACAGCGAGCGGCGCTTCGCCGACGTGTTCGACCACAGCCCGGTCGCGAAGGTCGTCGTCGGGCTGCGCGGCGCGGACCGGGGCCGGATCACCCTGGCCAACCCCGCGTTCGCGCGGCTGCTCGGGTACAGCGCCGGCGAGGCCGCCGCGCTGACCGTCACCGACCTGCTCGCCGAGCCGTCGGCGGCCCTGGAACAGGCGCTGACCGCGCTCGCCGACGGCCGGGCGAGCCGCGCCGTGCGCCAGTCGGTCCTGCGCCACCGCGACGGCCACCGGATCGAGGTCGCCACCCACACGTCGGTCATCACCGACGCCCGCGGGCCGGCGGCCGCGGTGCTGCAGATGCTCGACGTCAGCGCCGAGCGGGCCGCCGCCCGCTCGACGGAGCGGGAGTTCCAGCGCCTGCGCGACACGCTGCTGGTGCAGCGGGAGGTGACCGCGGCCGCCGCCGACCGCGACAGCGCGATCCGGGTCGTCGCCGACCGCGCGGTGCAGCTGTTCCCGGCCGCGGACGGCGCGGTCGTCGAGCTCCTCGACGGCGACGCGCTGTACTACGCCGCCACCGCCGGCACGCTCGGCCGGGCGCTGGGCACCCGGGTGCCGGTCGTCGGCTCGCTCAGCGGCACCGTCCTGGCCACCGGCGCCCCAGCGGCCTGCGCCGACACCAGCGACGACCCGCGGGTCAACCGGGCCACGTGCGCCCGGCTCGGCATCGGCTCCATGCTCATCGCGCCGCTACTCGCCGGCGACACCGTCATCGGCGCGCTGAAGGTCTCCGCGGTCCGCCCCCGCGCCTTCGACGACACCGACGAGCAGCAGCTGGCGCTGCTCGCCGACAGCCTCAGCTCGGCGCTGCGGCACGCCGACGACGCGGCGCACAGCGCGGAGCTGCTCGCCGAGCGCACCCGGGCCCTCGCCGCGCTGGAGGTCAGCGAGACCCGGTTCAAGCTCGCGTTCGACAACTCGCCGCTCGGCGTCGTCCTGGCCAGCCTCGACCCCGGCCAGGTCGGCCGCTACCTGCACGCCAACGCGGCCATGGCCGCCATCACCGGCTACAGCACCGCCGAGCTGATGACGATGACGTTCCGGGACCTGCAGCACCCCGACGACGTGGCCAGCACCGACGGGCTCACCGCCCAGCTGCTCTCCGGCGAGCGCGAGACGCTCATGGTCGAACGCCGGTACCGGCACAAGGACGGCCGCACCATCTGGGCCAACGTGCACGTCGCGATCGTCCGCGAGCACGGCATCCCGCGTTACCTGGTCAACCAGGTCGAGGACGTCACCCAGCGCCGGGCCGAGCTCGCCCAGCTGCACCGCCAGGCGACGCTGCTGCAGCTGATCCCCGCGGCCGTCATCGTCCGCGGCCTCGACGGGCGCATCGTGTGGTGGAACCAGGGCGCGGAGGACCTCTACGGGTGGCCGCTCGCCGCCGCCACCGGCGAGGTCACCCACGAGCTGCTCGCGACCGGCTTCCCCGACGGCGGCACCGAGGCCGACCAGACCGCCGCCCTGCTGCGCGACGGCCGGTGGGAGGGCCAGCTCAAGCACGTGACCGCCGCCGGCCGCACCGCCATCGTGCTCAGCCGGCAGGTCCTGCAGCACGACGACCGGCCCGGGCTCGCCGGGACCGTGCTGGAGGTCAACACCGACGTCACCGCGGAGCGCGCCGCCGAGGACGCCCTGGCGGCGAGCGAGGCCCGTTTCCGCGCCCAGTTCCACAACTCCGCCGTCGGTCAGATCGTCCGCAACCTCGACGGCAGCCTCGCCGAGGTCAACGCCGCCTACGCCGCGATGCTCGGCTACCCGCCGGGGCAGCTGCTCGGCACGAACAGCCTGCACAGCATGCACCCCGCCGACCTGCCCGCCGTCGCGAGCCGCCTCGACGACCTGCTCGCCGGTCGCCGGGCCGCGTTCACCCTGGAGGGCCGGATCCGGCACGCCCGCGGGCACTGGGTCGACGTGGAGGCCAGCGTCACCCTCGTCCGCGACCCCGACGGCCGGCCGGACCACTTCATCGGCGTCGTCACCGACACCACCCGCCGCCGCGCCGCCGAACGGGCCCGGGACGCCGCCGCCACCGAGCTCGCCGACCGCAACACCGAGCTGGAGGACGCCAACCGGCTCAAGCTCGACCTCATCGGCATGCTCGGGCACGAGATCGGCAACCCGCTCGCCGCGATCCTCGGCTACACCGAGATCTTCCTCGACGACTGGGCCGCCCTCGACGACGCCCGCAAAACGAAGATCATCACCGGGATCTCGCGGCAGGCGCACCGCCTCGACGACATCGTGCAGGAGGTCCTCACGATGGTGCGCATCGACGCCGGCGCCATCCACGCCCACCGCGAGCCGGTGCGGCTGCACGAGCAGATCCACACCGCGCTCACCGCCGCCGGCGCCGACGTCCCGATCCTCGGGCCCTCGGTCGACGCGCTGGTCAACGCCGGTCACCTCCAGCACATCCTCACCAACCTGATCTCCAACGCCGGCAAGTACGGCGGCGGCGCCATCGCCGTGCGCGTCGTCGACCCCGGCGACGGGCGCGTCCAGATCCGGGTCGAGGACGAGGGGCCGGGCGTGCCCGAGGAGTTCCGCGACCGGCTGTTTCAGCGGCTCGCCCGCGCCGACCGCGACGCCGGCCGGGTCAAGGGCACCGGCCTGGGCCTCTACATCGTGCACAGCCTCGTGCGCGCCAACGGCGGCGACGTCCACCACGAGCCCAACCCCGGGGGCGGGTCCGTGTTCGTCGTCACCCTCGAGGCGCCCGACCAGTGACATCCCTCAGGTCCCGGCGGCCGTGGCCGATGTCGAGCCTGCACGAACCCGCGGACGATTGGTGTCACCATGACGCGCAGCACGACCCTCCCGGTTGCCGATGCCGCCGTCGTACGGCTGCTGCGCGACCGCGACGTGTCCCCGATCTACCAGCCGATCGTCGACCTCACCACCGGCGACGTCGTCGGGGTCGAGGCGCTCGCCCGCGGGCCCGCCGGCTCCGACCTGCACATGCCCGCGCAGCTGTTCGCGGCCGCCGCGGCGGCGGGCCTGCTGCCGGAGATCGACCAGCTGTGCGCGACCCGCGCGCTGGAGCGGGCCCGCGACGCCGCCGCCACCCCGCCGCTGGTGTTCATCAACGCCGAACCGGCGGTCCTGGACCGGCCACTCACCCCGGAGCTCATCGCCGTCATCAACAGCGGCCTGCCGTTCAAGATCGTGCTGGAGTTCACCGAACGCGCCCTGACCCGGCAGCCCGCCCGGATGCTGCAGATCGCCGACGTGACCCGCTCCTGGGGCAACCGGATCGCCCTGGACGACGTGGGCGTCGAGCCGGCGTCGCTGGCGTTCATGCCGCTCGTCGCGCCCGACGTCGTCAAGCTCGACATGAGCCTGCTGCGCTCCCCGCACCGGCCCGACACCGTGGACACGGCCGCCGCCGTCGCCGGCTACGCGCACCGGGTGGGCGCGACCGTCATCGCCGAGGGCATCGAGACCGAGGCGGACCGCGCGACCGCCGCCGCGCTCGGCGCCAACTGGGGACAGGGCTGGCTCTTCGGCCGTCCGGGACCGCTCGACGCGCTTGACCGCGGCAGGTTCGCCGCCGCCGTCGACCTCCACACCGCCGAACCGGCCGCCGGCGCGTTCCCGGTGACGCACACCGGCGACGCCGACACGGTCGACGACCTGTGGCAGTCGCTGCTGCGCCGCGTGCGGCGCTGGCACACTCCCGCGTCGGTGCTGTGCGCCGGCCGCGACACGACCACCCTCACCCGCTGGGCGGCCGCCCTCGGCGGCGTGGACCTGGCCTTCCGCGGCGTCGCCGGCGCGCTGCCCGCGGCCGTGCCCGGTGTCCGCGTCTGCCGCCCCGACCTCGTCACCACCGACGACGACGCGCTCACCGCCGTCGCCGTCACCGTGCACAGCGCCGTCGTGCTGCGCGCCCGGCCCAGACCGGACGGCGCGTTCGACATCACCTTCACCGACGACCTGACCCTCGCGGTCCAGCTCGCCCGGGCGCTGCTCAACTCCTTCGTCTGACCCGGCCCCGGGCGCCGCTCAGCCCCTTGACGTGGTCCCGTCCGGCCCGGCCTCGGCCGGCACCTCGAACAGGTCGAGCAGCCCGGTGATCTCCAGGACCTGCCGCACGATCGGCGTCGGTCCGACGACGAGCATCCGGGCGCCGCGATGCTGCACGTACTTGCGGAAATTCAGCAGGCAGCGGATGCCCTGCGAGCCGAGCAGCCGCACCTCGCCGATGTCGACGGCGACGTCCGCCTGCGGGGCGAGCCCCAGCGTGTCGGCGCCCGCCATCAGCAGCGCCGCCGCCGTCGGCGAGTCCAGGTCACCGGCGACCAGCAACCGGTGTCGCCGCTCACCGGGCGGCGCCGCGAGAACTTGCACCTGCAGGTGGTCCGAGGCGGAGGTGAACGTGGTGGGTGCGCGCTGCGCGTCCATGCGGGGAGACCCCCTCGCGGTGAGATGGTGAACCGCTCCCACACGGTTGAAGGAGCTGCCCGCCGAATCGACCCTACCGCATGAGGGCTCCCGCCGCGTTCGTCAACCGGGCGAACCCACCTCTGTCGACACCGCCCAGTCCTCGTACACGCGCCGCAGCTCAGGGCAGGCGTAGGCGGAGCATGGTCCAGGAGACCGGCGGCAGGTCGACGCGGACGGTGTCGTCGTCGGCGGTCGCCGAGGGGTTCGGGTGGGGCAGGACCGACGTGGCGTCGTCGGGCGTCGCGGACCAGGTGTGGTCCGGGTTGGACAGGGTCAGCGCCTCCACGACCCGCAGGCGGGGGAAGCCGCGCGGGTGGAGGGTCAGGGCGACCGGCCGCGACACGGACCGGTTGACGGCGAACAGGACCAGGTCGCCCGTCGAAGGCTCGTACGTGGCGACGGCGTCGACGGCCGGCACCGGGCCGAAGCGGGTCGTGTCGTGGACGGGGGCGTCGATCGCGGTCAGGAGCACCTCGCCGGCGGCGTGGCGGGCGGTCAGGGCGAAGGGGTGGAACGTCGTCTGCCGCCAGGACCGGCCGCCGGGCTCGGTCATGATCGGGGCGATGACGTTCACGAGCTGGGCGAGCGACGCCGCGTGGACGCGGTCGGTGTGGCGCAGCAGCGAGATCAGCAGGCTTCCGGCGACGACGGCGTCGGCGACGTTGTAGCGGTCCTCCAGCAGGGTCGGGGCGACCGGCCAGTCGTCGCCGGTCGGCGGGCGGGACTCGGCGCGGCCGGCGTACCAGACGTTCCACTCGTCGAACGAGACGTGGATGCGCCTGGTGGCCTTGCGGGCGGCGCGGACCGCGTCGGCGGTGGCGACGACCGCGTCGATGAAGTGGTCCATGTCGACGGCGGAGGCGAGGAACGAGGCGAGGTCGCCGTCCTCCTCGCAGTAGTAGGCGTGCGCGGAGACCAGGTCGACCACGTCGTAGGTCTCGGTGAGCACGACGCGTTCCCACTCGCCGAACGTGGGCATGCCGGAGCCTGACGACCCGCACGCGACCAGCTCCAGGTCGGGCTGGATCTGCCGCATGGCGCGCGCGGTCTCGGCGGCGAGCCGCCCGTACTCGTGGGCCGTCTTGTGCCCGGTCTGCCACGGGCCGTCCAGCTCGTTGCCGAGGCACCACATCCGGATGTCGTGGGGCTCCTCGGCGCCGTTCGCCCGCCGCCGGTCCGACCACGCCGTGCCGCCGCGGATGTTGCAGTACTCGAGGAGGTCCAGCGCCTCCTGGATGCCCCGGGTGCCGAGGTTGACCGCCATCATCGGCTCGACGCCGGCCTTGCGCGCCCAGCGGACGAACTCGTCGACGCCGACGGTGTTCGGTTCGGTCGAGTGCCACGCCAGGTCGAGCCGGGCCGGTCGCTGCGCCCGCGGGCCGATGCCGTCCTCCCACCGGTACCCGGACACGAAGTTCCCGCCCGGGTACCGGACGGTGCTGACGCCGAGCTCGCGGACCAGATCGACGACGTCGCCGCGGAAGCCGTCCGCATCGGCGGTCGGGTGCCCCGGGTCGTGCAGGCCGGTGTACACGCACCGGCCGAGGTGCTCGACGAACGAGCCGAACGTCCGCCGGCGCACCGGCCCGACGACGAAGGCACGGTCGACGGTGACGCTCGCGAGCAGCATGCGGACCTCCTCAGCAGAGGTGGCCGTGCGGGAAGCCGCACGGCCACCGTTCACCGGACGAAACTAGCTGAGACTGAACCGCTGGTTGGCCTGGCCGTTGCAGTCGTAGATCTGGACCTGCTGGCCGTTGCCGGTGCCCCAGACGTCGAGGCACCGTCCGGACTGCACGCTGGTGATGGTGCCGTTGCTGTTGACGTTCCACTGCTGGTTGGACTGGCCGTTGCAGCTGTAGATCTGCACGGCCGACCCGTTGCCGGACCCGGCGGCGTCCAGGCACACGTTGCCGTACACGGTCAGCTGGCGGCTCGACGTGTACGTCCACTGCTGGTTGGTCTGGCCGTGGCAGTCGTACAGCTGCACGCGCGTGCCGTTGGTGCGGGAGGAGTTCGGCACGTCGATGCAGCGGCCGGACTGGGCGCCGACGATGCGCTTCGCGCCGGAGGGCGGCGGCGAGGACTGCCCGCCGGTGGGCGAAGAGGTCGGGCCGGTGGGCGAGGAGGTGGGGCCGGCGGCGTTGAGGGCGTTGAGGACCGAGGTGTAGGCGGCCTTCTTGTTGCCGCCACCGTCGAACAGCAGCGGGCTCTCGTTGGACCGCCACGAGTCGCTGTCCCGCACGCCCCAGACGGTGATCCCGACGCAGCGCGGCACGTTCATGCACGCCTGGGTCAGCCCGCCGTACTGCGACGTCGAGGAGTTCGTGACGTCGACCTCGGTCAGCGCCACGTCCACCCCGAGCGCCGCGAAGCTCGACAGCGTCGTCTGGAAGTTCCCCGGCAGCGAGCTACCCCCGGTGAAGTGGGTCTGCAGACCCACACAGTCGATCGGCACGCCCCGGGACTTGAAGTCCTGGATCATCCGGTACACGCCCTGCGTCTTGCCGTACGACCAGTTCTCGATGTTGTAGTCGTTGTAGCACAGCTTCACCGACGGGTCCGCGTTCCTGGCGGTACGGAACGCCACCTCGATCCAGTCGTTGCCGGTGGCCTGCAGGTTGGACTGGCGGCGGCTGCCGTCCTCGTTGAAGGCCTCGTTCACCACGTCCCAGTAGGCGAGCTTGCCCTTGTAGTGGCCCATCACCCCGTTGATGTGGTCGATCATCGCCTGCCGCAGAGCGGAGCCGCTGATCCCGCCCCACCAGCTCGGCTGCTGCGAGTGCCAGGCCAGGGTGTGACCCCGGACCTTCATCCCCCGCTGGGTCGCCCAGTTGTAGATCTGGTCGCCCGAGCTGAAGTTGAACACCCCCCGCTGCGGCTCCGTCGTGTCCGGCTTCATCTCGTTCTCGGCCGTGATCATGTTGAACTCACGGCCGGCGATCGTCGTGTACGTCGAGTCGCCCAGCCGACCGGCCGCGACCGCCGTGCCGAAATACCGGCCCGACTGCGCCGCCGCCGCACCCAGCGTGCTCGCCGCCGCGTCCGCCGCCGGCATCATCACCGCAGCCACCGCAGCCACCACGACGCCGACCACACCGGCGGTCAGCGCGATCAACGGCGGGCGCCGCCGTGGGCGTCGATGGGCGAAGTGATTTTCCGCCATCCTGAACTCCTTGCGTCACCAGGACGCCCAGACGTTTCGGCGGAACGGCTGGACGTCGATTCGGGATTGATGTACGGCGATCATGTGTCGCCGCACCGATTCCGACAAGGTTTTTCGCAAAAACTCGATCAGCGCCGATGCGACCTGCGGAACCGGTGCGGCATAACACAAATTACGAAATCTGCAGGGACGCGTCGTCGAGATAGAAGTTGTCGGTGCCCGCGGTCGTTTCGACGTAGAAGGTGGCGCCGGTCAGTGTGCCGGTCCAGGAAACGCTCGCGGTGCCGGACAGCTGCGTCCAGCCGCCCGCATTCACGGCGGTCGCCGGGGCCAGCTGCACGTAGCTGGTCGTGCCGCCGGCGGTGACGGCCAGCATGACCTTCGCGCTTGGCGTGCCGCTCGCGCTGCGGACCCAGGCGCTCGCGCTGTAGGTCCTGCCGCTGACCAGCTTGCCGGTCACGTCCTGGGCGGCGCCGTTCCACGCGGCGGTCCGCCCGGTGACCAGCAGCGACTGGCTGCCGCCGTGCGCGGTGCCGCTCGCCGACAGCGTGCCGCTGCCGAACATGCTCCACCCCGACGTGCCGCTCTCGGCCGTGCCGTTGACGAGGAGGTTCCCGCCGCCGCTGCCGCCGCCTCCGGTGAACTGCCACCAGTTGACGTTGAACAGGTTGCCGCTGCCGCCGGCGAACTTCAGGTACAGGTCGTGGGTGCCGGTCGCGCCGCTCACCGGGCAGGTGACGCTGGTCCAGCTCTGCCAGCCGCCGGTGCCGGCGACGGTGCAGGTGCCGACGAGCGGGCCGTTGACGCCGTCGACGTGCAGCTCGATGCGGCCACCGCTGGTGGCGGAGGCGACCCTGGCGGTGAACGACGTGGCGCCGCCGCCGAACGCGACACCCTTGACCTTGATCGAGTCGTTGTTCTCGATCCAGCCGACGTTCATGCCGCCCTCGCTGGAGGGCTCGGTCTCCACGCCGGTCTCCCAGGCGATCGTCTCGGCCTCCTGCCGCACGTACGGGTCGAGCGTGCCGACCTGCGGCGCGCCGCCGCTGGTCATGGTGATCGTCGGGATGGTGCCGTCGGCGTTGTAGCTGAACTTCTCCACGGCCACGGAGCGGGTGTAGCCGCCACCGCCGGGCAGTGCGCCGTTGTGGTAGAAGAAGTACGACCCGCCGTTGAAGTCGACGACGCCGGCGTGGTTGGTGAAGCTGCCGCCCTGCGTGGGCATGACGGTGCCGCGGTAGGTCCACGGGCCGGTCGGGCCGGGTGCGGTGGAGTAGCCGATGAACTCCGAGCAGCACTTGGCGGCGAACACGTTGTAGTAGAGGCCGTTGCGCTTGTAGACCCAGGGGCCTTCCTCGTACAGCGTGGGGCGGCTCGCGTTGCCGGTGCGGGTGCCGAACCCCGACGTGGTGAGCGGGATCTGGGTGACGCCGCCGGAGTAGGAGATCATGTCGGTGTTCAGCCGCACGTACCAGAGGTTGGGGTTGCCCCAGTACAGGTATGCCTGCCCGTTGTCGTCGATGAAGACGGTCGGGTCGATCTCGTTGTTCTCCACCAGCGGCCGGCCGATGGCGTCGGTGAACGGTCCGGTGGGGCTGTTGGAGACGCCGACGCCGATGGCCATCCGGCCGGTCGCGCGGTTCGTCACCGGCACATACCAGTAGAACCTGCCGTTGCGGTTGACGACCTGCCCGGCCCACGCGTTGGCGCTGGCCCAGCTGAAGGTCGCGAGGCTCATCGGCGAGCCGTGGTCGGTCCAGTTCACCATGTCGGCGGAGGAGTAGACCCGCCACTCCTTCATGGTGAAGTAGGTGGAGTTGTCCTCGTCGTGTCCGGTGTACAGGTAGACCCGGCCGTCGTACACGAGCGGTGCGGGGTCTGCGGTGTAGACGGTCTGCACGATCGGGTTGTCCGCCCGCGCCGGCGGTGTCGGGCCCGCCACCACGATGGCGGCGCCGATCAGCAGCAGCAGGCCGGCGAGTCGTCGCATCGTCATCCTCTCGTCCAGCGCTGGTTCGCCGCGGCGGTGCACGTCCAGAGCAGGACCACGGTGCCGTTGGCGGTGAGGTTGCGGTCGACGTCCAGGCACAGCCCGGACGCGGTGCCGCGGACGGTGCCGTCGGCGTTGAGGGTCCACTGCTGGTTCGTCCCGCCGTTGCAGTCCCACAGCTGCGCCTTGGCGCCGGCGGTCGCGTTCACGGGCGCGTCGAGGCACTTGCCGAGGGCCTGGATCGTCTGCCCGTCGACCGTCCAGCGCTGGTTGGTGCCGCCGTTGCAGTCCCAGATGACCGGCTGGGTGCCGTTGGCGGTGCTGCTGTTCGGCACGTCCAGGCAGCGCCCGGACGCGGCGCTGACGAGCGTCGACCCGGCCGGCGGGGTGCTCGTCCCGCCGCCGGACACCCGGTACACGACGGTGCCGTGCGCGGGAACGGTCGCGCTGATGCTGCCGGTCGTGGTGCTCGTGGCGTTCGTCCACGCGTCGCGGAGCGTGAACGAACCGCCGGACTTGCCGGCCGCGGCGGCGGTGGTGCTGACCGTGGTGGCCGACCCGCCCTGGTTGAACAGCGCGACCGCGACGTCGCCGTTGGCGAGCCGCTTCGCCAGCACGCGCCGGGTGCCGTCGTTGGAGACCTGGGTCGCCTGCAGGCCGAGGCTGTCCTGGTTGATCGCGATCAGGTTCTGGTTCTTCAGGATCGTCGCGGTCGCGGCGCTCTGCGACCGGATGTCGTTGCCGGCGATGAGCGGCGACGCCATCATCGCCCACAGCGCGAAGTGGCTGCGCATCTCCGTGTCGTTCATGCCGCCGCGGCCGACCTCGAGCATGTCCGGGTCGTTGAACCGGCCCGGAGCGGCGTACCCGGCCAGCGGCACGGTGACGTTGACGATGTTCTGGATGCCCATCGGGTAGCCGTTGGACTGGCCCGAGTCCCAGGTGTTGGTGATGTCCTCGGTGGTACGCCACATGTTGGCCACGTCGCCCCAGTTGCGCTGCGGGCCGGTCTTCGCGTGGATGCTGTTCGGGTTGATGCTGTACACGATCGGCCGGCCGGTCGCGGCGAGCGCGTCCCGCATCTTCGCGAACGTCGTCACCTGCTCGCTGATCGAGCCGCTGGGCGAGCACCAGTCGTACTTGAGGTAGTCCACACCCCACGCGGCGAACTGCCGGGCGTCCTGCGCCTCGTGGCCCTGGCTGCCGGTCGCGCCGGGGTAGCTGCCGAAGTACTGCGCGCACGTCTTGTCCAGCGGCGCCTGGTAGATCCCGAACAGCAGGCCACGGGAGTGCAGGTAGTCACCGAGGGCCTTCATACCGTTCGGGAACCGGCTCGCGTTCGCCTGCAGGTTGCCCTGCGCGTCGCGGGTGGAGTTCATCCAGCAGTCGTCGACGACGACGTACTTGTAGCCGAGGTCCCGCATCCCGCTGCTGACGATCGCGTCGGCCATCTGCCGGATCAACGCGTCGTTGATGTTGCAGCCGAACGTGTTCCAGCTGTTCCAGCCCATCGGCGGCGTCCGGGCCACGCCGTTCTCGAGGGCCTGCGCGTCCGGCCCGCGCACGACGGCGGCGAGGATGCCGGCCGTCAGCACGGCCACCGCGGCCACGAGCACACCGATACGTCTCATGCTCATCTCCTTGTCCAGCGCTGGTTCGCCGCCGCGGTGCAGGTCCACAGCTGCACGGGGGTGTTGTTGGCGGTGGCGTTGCCGGCGACGTCGAGGCACAGGCCCGACTGCGCGTTGCTGATCGTGCCGTTGCTGTTGAGGTTCCAGCGCTGGTTCGTGCCGCCGTGGCAGTCCCACAGCTGGACCTTGCTGCCGGCGGTGGCGCCGGTCGGCGAGTCGAGGCACTTGCCGAGCGACTGCAGCGCCTGGCCGTTGAGCGTCCAGCGCTGGTTGGCCGCGCCGTTGCAGTCCCAGATGATCGGCTGGGTGCCGTTCGCCGAGTTGCTCCCCGGCACGTCGAGGCAGCGCCCGGAGGCGGCGCTCGCCAGCGCGTCGCCGGTGCCGCCGGTCGGGGTGCCCGGGCTGGTCGGGGTGCCCGGGTCGCCGATGCTGCCGGGGACGGCCCGCAGCGCGGTGTACCAGGTGGCGGCCATCTTGTCGTACCCGCTGGCGGTGGGGTGGACGCCGTCGATGAGGTCGCCGGTGGTGAGCGCGGCGTGCATGTCGACGAAGTGGACCCGCTTGCCGGCGTTAACCTTGCCCTGCACCATGCCCGGGATGGTGGCGTTGAAGGTGCGGGCCGCCGACTCCTGCCCGCTGTTGCTCAGCGGGATGATGCTGGCGACGAACACGTCGGCGTTCGGCGCGGCGGCGGTGATGTGGTCGACGAGGGTCGAGAGCCGGCCGGGCGCGCCGGCGACGTTGGAGTTCTGCAGGATGTCGTTGGTGCCGATGTGCAGCAGGACAGTGCGCGGGGTCGTGGTGCGCAGCCAGCCGGTGATGTTGGCGTCGATCTGGTCGATCCGCCAGCCCGGGTGGCCTTCGTGGTCGTGGTCCCACAGCGACGCCGGCCCGTTGAACTGCGAGCCGACGAAGTCGTTGCGGTAGCCGCCGGCGGCGAGCCGCTGCCAGAGACCGATGCGGTAGCCGCCGGGGACCTGGGTGCCCTCGGTGATCGAGTCGCCGAGCGGCATGATCCGCACGCCGCCGTTGGACTCCGCCGAGGCGGGTGCGGTCAGGGCCGCGGCGCCCGCCGCGGTGAGTGCCGCGGTCAGGGCCGCGGCGATGAGCCAGTGTCGTGCCGTACGCATGGCGGTGCCTCCTGGAAAAGGGACGGCCGGCCGCCCCGGGAGGCGGCCGCCCGGAGCTCGGCGAGCGGCCCTGGTACAGC